>CAJOIQ010000001.1 GCA_905234795.1 uncultured Bacteroidales bacterium
AACAATATTTACAAAAAAATTTACTATAAATCAACAAATTAGCAGAAGCAGCCTCGCGGCTTGACCGTTGTAGTGCTACTTTTGCCGTGAACTAAAGATTATTACTGTCCCTGACGGTCGGCCTGGTGCTGGTGCAATCGGCTTTTGCACAGACCACGCTGCGCGGCAAGGTGGTGGACGAAGCCGGGGCGCCCCTGGCCGGAGTGATGGTGCTGGTAAAAGGCACCACCAACGGCACCATGACCGCAGCCGACGGAACGTATTCGCTACAGGCCTCCCGGGGGAACGTCATCGAGTTCTCCTGCCTGGGACTGGCTACCGAGGAACGCACCTTTGACGGCCGATCCTCCATTAATGTCACCATGAAGGAAGATTCCCTTTTCCTGGAAGACGTCGTTGTGGTAGGTTACGGTACCGCCAAGAAGGAAACGCTGACGGCGGCCGTATCGGCCATTAAGGGAGACGAACTCCTGAAGGCACCGTCCACCAACGTAAGTCAGGTGCTGGCCGGTAAGCTGTCCGGTATCTCCTCCGTGCAGGAATCCGGAGAACCCGGCCTGGACCAGGCCTCGCTGCGCATCCGCGGCAGCGTGTATGGCGTGGCCTATGTGGTGGACGGTTTCCCCGTGGACAACATCAATGACATCGACCCCGCCGATATTGAGAGCATCTCTGTCCTGAAGGATGGTGCTTCGGCCGCTGTCTACGGCCTCAAGGCCGCCGGCGGTGTCATCATCATCACCACCCGCAAGGGCGAGAAAGGAGACACCCGCATCACCTACAACGGTTCTATGGGCGCCTCCATGAACGCCAACTTCCCCAAGTTCATGAACGGGCCGCAGTTTGCGTATTATTATAACCTGGCTCAGGAAATGGACCAGTTAGCCAGTGGTGCCATCACATCGGAAGACGAGTATGTGCCGTATTTCACGCGCCAGAATGTGGAGGCCATGCTCAACGGAGACCCTACAGACGGATGGGACAACGTGGATTATATCAAGAAAGTGTTCGGCACCGGCCTCACCAACAAGCACAATATCACGGTGCAAGGCGGTAATGACAAGACCCGCTATTTCGTTTCCGGCGGTTTTCTGGGTCAGAAAGGTAATATCGACGGTTACAATTACCGCCGGTACAATGTGCGTGCAAACATCGAATCCCGCATTGCCAGGCATCTGGTCTTCAATGCCGGACTCAGCGGCGTAGTTGGCCGCAGACAGACTCCCCGTTTCCTGTCGGGTGGATCTGACAGCGATGCCGGTTATGAAGTGGGCTGGTTCTCCATTGCCCATCAGGTGATCGGCATGTATCCCTTCCTGCCCGAGAAGTATGGAGATTATTATACCGGCGCCATTGCTTCCAACCAGGTATTTGCCAACAGCCCGCTGGCCGCCTTATACCTCTCCGGCAACAAGCAGACGCGCAGTTTCAACGGAACGCTTACCGGTTCCCTTACCTGGGAGATTCCGTGGGTGAAGGGCCTGGCTTTGAAAGTGAGCGGTTCCTATGACTATCTGGACTCCTACAACAAGAACCTGGACACCCCGTATTACGTGGTGGTCCGTCAGCGGGCCGAAGACGGAACCTGGGGTTGGAGCGCACCCATGATTGACGTGAATGGCGCATCGGACGGCAATAAGGTGGGAGAAGGCTCCTACTACCAGCAGACCATGACCGGACAGGCCAGCATCTCCTATGCCAACACGTTCGACAAGCACAGTGTGGACGTGCTCCTGCTGGCCGAACTGAGAGATTTCCAGACCAATAACCTGAGCGCCTATGTAAAGAATGTACCCTTTGCCCTGCTGCCCGAGCTGGGGAACGGAACCCCCACCGCTTCGCCGGTGATGGGCTCCAGCAACGCCTCCCGCAGTGCTGGTTATGTGGGACGTATCCGCTATAATTACGCCGAAAAATACCTGGCCGAATTCACCGGCCGCTACGACGGTTCCTATAAGTTTGCGGGAATGACCAGCACCCGCTGGGGATTCTTCCCTTCCGCTTCCGTTGGCTGGGTGCTTTCCAAGGAGCAGTTCATGGAATCCTTATCTTTCCTGGACAACCTGAAAATCCGCGCCAGCGTAGGTCTTCTTGGTAACGACGGCGTGAGTCCCTACATGTTCCTGAGCAAGTATGCCTTGGGTACCAAGGTCGTATATCCTGGCAGTACCGCAGTACCTTCCTATTATACTTCGGGCATCCCCAACAAGGACCTGAGCTGGGAAAAGACCCTGTCCTATAATGTGGGCATGGACTTCTCCCTGTGGAACGGCCTGCTGGGCGGCGAAATCGACGCCTTCTACAATTACACCTACGACATCCTTTCCTGGAACGGCGGAGGCCACCCGGACTCCATGGGCGGTTACTATCCCACCTATGTCAATGGAAACGCCATTGATGCCAAGGGTGTGGATATCCTGCTCACGCACCGTAACCGTTTCGACCTGGGCGGAAAACCTTTCTTCTATGAGCTGGGTGCAACAATGACCTACTCCAAGACCCGCTGGCTCAAGTACAACGACGAGCCCAACGTCCCCGAATGGCAAAAGGTCACCGGCACTACTTACGGCTCCCACTGGGGCTGGCTGGCCGAAGGCTTGTACCGCAGCGAGGAGGAAATTGACAACAGCGCCTGGTACGGAACACGTCCCAACGTAGGAGACATCAAGTACGTGGACCTGAACGGAGACGGCGAGATTAACTGGCAGGACCGTGGTATCTTTGGCAAGAGCAACCGTCCGGAGCTCACCTTCGGCCTCAACATCAATTTGGGATGGAACGGCTTTGACATGAACCTCCAGTTTACCGGCGGAGCCCTCTTCCAGGTCTCCATGACCGGTACGTATTTCAATGAGAATGACGACGACACCATCTGGACCAAGACCTTCAAGGAAGGAGAGAACTCCCCGCTGTTCCTGATAGAAAATGCCTATAGCCTGGACAATCCTAACGGTACTTTCCCGCGTCTTACCCTGGGCACTACCGGTCATGGCGGAGACAACGGTCTCAGTTCCAGTTTCTGGTGGCGTGACGGAAAGTATATCCGCCTCAAGACCGCCCAGCTGGGCTATACCCTGCCGCAAAAATTTACCCGCCGTTTCGGCGTGGAAAGCCTGCGCATCTTCATTGAGGGCAACAACCTCTTTACCCTAGACGGCCTTCCGGATGGCATTGACCCCGAATCCCCCGGCGTCAACAACGGCTACTATCCGCAGCAGCGCAACATCATGGGCGGTATTACGTTAACCCTTTAATTTAGGATGCCTTATGAAAAAGTTATTCTTAGCACTTTCCCTCATCGGCGTCCTTGGCGCCTGCAATAAATATCTGGACATGACGCCCACCGACAGCATCTCCGACAAAGTGATGTGGGCCAATACCCAGAGCGCCGAATATGCCGTCAACTCCATTTATTCCTACGCCTATGACATTTTTGCCGTATGGCCGTCTTCAGTGGGAATGACAGAGGCTTTTACCGACGAGTTCAAGTACGGTTCCTATGTGAATTTCGCCTACTGTCTTATTCCCAGTCAGGTAGCCTATGGCGGAACCAATCTGACCAACAGCTTCGTAAGCGTTTACCTGGGCTGCTGGAGCTCTTTGTACAATGCCGTCCGCCGCACCAACGAGGCTATCTCTAACCTGAGCACGCTGGGCACCGGTATTCCGGAAGCAGACCGCACCCGCCTGGAAGGAGAGCTTCGCCTGATGCGGGGCTGGCTCTATTTCGAACTGATGAAACGGTATAGGGAAATTATCATCTACGATGAAGATCTCTCAAAGATTGCCGTAGATAAAGCCCTCTCCTCAGAGGCCGAAGGCTGGGATTTTGTGTGGAAAGATTTGGACTTCGCTTCCAGGAACTTGCCGGAGAAAGCGGCTGCCAAGGGACGTTTGGACAAGGGTGTAGCACTCGCCCTCATTACCCGTTCCATGCTTTATGCAGGCGAATACGACAAAGTGATTGCCGCAGCCGACGAATTGGCCCAGCTGGGATATGCCCTGATGGACAATTATGGCCAGGCCTTCACCCGGTCCGTCACAGAGGGCAACACGGAGACTATTCTCCAATATACCTTCTCTTATGCCGACGGCGTAACGCACGACTTTGACTTCTATTACACCCCCGGCGGTGACTACAAACTGGTAGGACAGCAGGGCGGCGGCTATGGTACCCCTACTCAGGAAATGGTAGAAAGCTACGAACTGGCCACCGGCGGTTTCCCCAACTGGAGCCCCTGGCATGGAGAAACCACGGCCGAACCCCCTTATACCCTATTGGAACCCCGTTTCCAGGCTTCCATCCTATATAATGGCGCTGCCTGGAAGGGCCGCACCATAGAACCCTTTGTGGGCGGTACCGACGGCTGGTGTCAGTGGAACAAGGAACCCAAACCCGAAGGGCGTACCACCACGGGGTATTACCTGCGTAAGTTTGTGGATGAAACCCATGACCTGGCCGACAGGGGCCAAAGCGTCCAGCACTTTGTCCTCATCCGCTATGCCGAAGCTCTGCTGAACAAAGCCGAGGCCTGCTACCGGAATGGTGATAACCAAGGCGCCAACGATGCCGTCAAGGCCATCCGCACTCGCGTGGGCCTGCCCTACACAAGCAAGAGCGGAGACGCCCTCTGGCAGGCCATCCGCCAGGAAAGAAAGGTGGAACTGGCTTTTGAAGACGACTGGTACTGGAGTCTCCGCCGCTGGAAGGAAGCGGCCGAAGATTATCCTGTGGGCCTGAACAATTACCAGGTTCACGGACTTAAGATTGAAAGTACGGCTGTCGCCGGACAGTATAAGTACACTTATGTGTCCGTCGACGATAAAGACCGCAATTTCCCGGCTAAAATGTACCGTTTCCCCATTCCCGACGGGGAACTGAACTCCAATTCGCTTGTAGACCAATACCCTGAATGGAACTAGTGATGAAAAAAACCGTTATCCTTTTGCTGGCCGCCACTTTGCTGGCCGCCTGCCATAAGCCCGAGTACGTAGAACCTACGGCCGAGCGTCAGGGAATCACTTCGCTGGCTGCCTATTTTGCCTTCGGCCCTTTTGAAGGCCAGGAAATGGGCCGTCTGGAAATTGACGACCCCATGACGGACCGCTATGTCATTCCCATTCCGTGGTATTTCCCGGAATCCTCCGATGATATCACCACTCCTTATATGACCAAAGTGCGCGTGCGCGCCGCCCTTCAGCCCAACTGCAAGATTTCCCCGGCACTTACGGTTCTGGACCTCACGGAGGAGAATCATTTTACGTACACGGACGCCACCGGTACCAGCCGGGAGATTGTCATAACCGGCGAACGGGTGAAATCCAACAAATGTGAGATTATCACCTTTGCCCTCAAACAGCCTGTCATGAGCGGCATGGTGGACAAGACAGCCCGCAAAGTATCTCTGATTACAGCCAAGGACCTTTCTGTGGCCGAAGCCAGCGTCACGCTGTCGGCCCACGCCACCATTTCGCCCGATCCGGCTCTTCCGCACAATTACAATGACGGGTTCACCTTCACCGTAACTGCCGATGACGGCGTTACTAAGGCCGATTATCTGGTCATCAAAAACATACCCGAAAAGATCGATTACGGTGTAAACACCACCAGTGCCGAAGCCCTCTTCAACCTGGATCCTTCTTCCGGGATGGGACTTCCGGGATACCAGGCCGTAGCGAACGTCTCCATGGGTGTGTTGGATTCGGACCTCATTGTCAATATGGGAGACGGTTCCACGCCACGCTACTACAACAAGATTGTCGGCACCTATGGTGGAGAAATCAAGCTGGGAAATGCCGTCCCTACCGGAGCCATTGCTTCCGATGAACAGGACCACTTGCTCATCTGCAACCTGGCCGAGGCCGGGGAAACCTTCACCATCTGGAAAACTTCTTCCGTGAAGGAAGCTCCTGTAGAGTTGCTCTCTTTCCAGAACGACCAGGACATCCAGCTGGGTCTGGAAATGAAGGTCATCGGCAACATAGAGACGGAAGCCTCCATTTCCGTCACTTATCCCGGCCTGGTGGGTGTTACCAAGAGCAGCCGCTTCCGTTCCATCCACATCGTGGGCGGGGCAGTGGTTTCCAACGAACTCAAGGACCTGACGGCCACCGGTTTCTCCTGGGGTTCCGGAGCATCCGGCAGCACCTGCGTGCCCGCGGCATCGGCCCAGAACGACGCCGGCTGGTACAGCTGCGTGTATTCCGACAACCTGCTCACCTGGTTCAAGCCGGATCTCACCGTCGGCAAACAGCTCAATGGCTACGGTGACGGCTCCGACGACGTACAGGGCGGCGGAACCTATGTAGACAGCAACACATCGCCCAACAACCTGGACACCAAGGGCTTCAACAACGCCCGTTACCTGGCGCTCTTTGTCTCCAACCACTTCCCCAAGTGGTGGCCGGGCCCGCAACTGTATGTCTATGACATCACCAGCGGTTCCCTCCAGGGAGACAATATCTGGAACAGCCCCGGACTGGTGTTCTCCCAGCCGTTCATGTACAACCTGCAATACAATACGGGCGGGCATGACGGAAACGGCGCCTGCGGTGACGTCATCCTGGCCCCTTCGGCCGACGGCTATATGCTGTACATCTACTATTACGATCATTATTCCCAGATGCTGGGTGGCTTCAGTCTGGATTGCATTAAACGATGAAAGTGAAAGTTTTCATTCTTACGGCCCTGCTGCTGGCCTCCTGCTCGGGGGCCGGCAAGGCCGATATGCCGCAGTGGCGCTGGCAGGATCCCGAAATCCCGGAAACACCGGAAGTGACCGAGCCGCATCCCGCCATCACAGCCCTGGGCTGGACCAATGTGACGGCCAATTATGCCGCCATACCCGATGGTATCGCCATCTACAAAAGCCCTTCTGAGATTCAGGGGGTGAAAGTGATTGCCTACATTGCCGTGGCCGATCCTTCAAAGGTCAGCTGGGATGTACGCAGCATTGACGACCCCACCATCCAGGGCACCACCGATCCTTTGAAAACACCGTCCCAGTTCTACACCGAGACTGCTGCACCCGTCCTCATCAACGGCGGTTATTTCTTTGCCGAGGGCGGTAAGCGCTACAATGCATCGGTGGCGGTGAGCAGTGGCCGTACCTACGGGGTAAACATCAATTACGCCTCCCTGGACTGGGTGACCATGTATTATCCTACCCGCGGCGTCTTTTACCAGAACGCCTCCGGCAGCCCTGCTGTGGGTTGGACCTACTGGACCGGCGGTGCGGCGCACTACCTCTACAGCCAGCCGGCCGACAATTCCTGGGAAGCCAAACCTTTGCCGGTTCCCGATGCTTCTTTCCCGGCAAAAGCCGAGAGTTTTGCACCTCAGACCGCCATCGGCGGCGGCCCGGTACTCCTGAAGGACGGCGAGGCGGTGAATTCCTGGAAGGCCGAGCTCCTCTATGGAGACGGGGCCGATGACAAAATGCCGGAGGCCCGCCATCCGCGTTCTTCCATCGGCTTTACTTCTGACGGATTCCTGCTGCTCTTTGTGTGCGAGGGCCGGCAGATGACCGACGGCGTGGCGGGCATGACCTTTGCCGAGGAAGCCCTCGTACTGAAGGCTCTGGGATGCACTCAGGCCCTGAACCTGGACGGCGGCGGCTCTTCCTGCATGCTTGTTGGCGGACAGGAAACCATCAAAGTGTCCGACGGACAGCAGCGCGCTGTCAGTTCCGTCGTTATCCTGCAGAAACGATGAAAAGAGTATTCCTGATCATAAGTTTAGCCTTGTTGCTGGTCCCCTCTTGTAAAAAACAGGAGGAAGGTTTCAAATGGAAAGAGGCCTGGGACAGCCAGACCCCCGTTGACCCCGATCCCGAGGAGCCTTCCCTTCCCGAGATTAAGGGGAAGTCCCGTTATATCTGGGTAGACGCCGCGGCCAATTTCCCGTATTACGCCAACGACCTGGCCTATATTGCCGAAGATTGTGAGCGTATTGCCCAGATGGGCTTTACCGATCTCATTGTGGACGTCCGTCCCACCAGCGGAGACGTACTGTTCACCTCATCCGTAGCCCCCGCCTGCCAAAAAGTGGCAGCTTGGGTCAATGGCAAATACCGCTGGGTGGAGCGTACGGCGACGTTTGACTACCTGGCACGCTTCATTGAAGCCGGCCATGCGGCAGGGCTTCGGGTGAACGCGGCCATCAACACCATGGTGGGAGGCTATCATTCTTCCATCGGCGACGTGGGCATGCTCTATAACCAGCCGGGCCGCAAGAGCTGGTGCTCCGTAGACAATCTTCCGGGCGGTCTCACCAACGCCATGGACGATTCCGAGACGGGGCCGCGTTTCCTGGATCCAGCCAATCCCGATGTACAGGAATTCCTCCTCACCCTACTGGGAGAATTGGCTGCTTATGAAGGACTGGACGGTATTGTGCTGGACCGCTGCCGCTACGACGACAACAACCTGGATGCCGGATATACCGATGCTGCGAAAGATGCCTTCACCACATATCTGGGAAGTGCCCCGTCGGCATGGCCGGTGATGCCGCAGGGCCAGACTTACGTCAGCTCCAATCCCTCTACCCTCCAGCGCAGCTGGCTCACCTTCCGTTGCAAGGTCATCCATGACTTTGTGGAAAAGGCCGCCGCCAAGGTGCATTCGGTGAATGCCGATGTACGCTTCGGAGTATATGTAGGAGCCTGGTTCAGCGAATATTACCGCTCCGGTGTCAACTGGACCAGTTCCCAGTACAATGTCAAGAAGGAAGAATCCACCTACAAGTGGGTCCCCAACAATTACCAGAAAACCGGCTTTGCCGACCTGCTGGACTTTATTTTCCTGGGAGCCTATGCCGGGACAAACGGCGTCCACGGTTCATCGGAATGGACCATGGAGGGTTTTGCCAAACTGGGTGCCAAGCGACTGGCCGGAGCGGTTCCTTTTGCCGCAGGTCCCGATATCGGCAATGGCACCGGGTTCGAAGGCGGTCACCAGGAGGCCCTGATTCCAGATATTGTCGATACCATGTTGAAAAACTCCGACGGATTGTTTATCTTTGACCTATGCCACATCCGTATGTTCGAATACTGGAAAGCTTTCGAAGACGGAATCAATGCTTATTTGAAAACTCTATAACCCTAATTAATCAACATTATGAAAAAAATCTTCTTGTTTGTAACGCTGGCGGTGGCCGCCCTGGCCATCTCCTGTCAGCAGAAGGAAGTTGTTCCGGATGCCATTGCCATTACTTCCCAGGCTACGGAAGAAGTAACCGTAGAAGGTGGCGTGGTAACCATCAACTTCACCTCCAACGTTGCTTGGGAAGCCAAGAGCTCCCAGCAGTGGGTTACCATTTCTCCCGTCAAGGGCGATGCCGGTGACAAACTCACCATCAAGGCATCTGTGCTGAAGAATGAAACCACCGACGGCCGTTCGGCCGAAGTGACCATCACCGGTGGCACTGCATCGGCCAAAGTGACCATTAACCAAGGTCAGAAAGATGCCGTAGTGGTTCCTACCACAGAATTCGCCGTCGAGGCCGAAGGTGGTGTGGTTGAGGTTCCCTTCTCGGCCAACGTGAATGTCGAGGTAGTTATTCCCGACGCTGTTGACTGGATCAGGCAGACTGAGCCCAACACCAAGGGCATGGAAGACGGTAAGGTATACCTGCAGGTGGATCCTTCCTATGATGTAGAAGCCCGTGAGGCCGTCATCAGCATTTCTGCCGGTGCGCTGTCCGGCAGCGTGAAGATTATCCAGGCCGCTTTCGAGCCCTACTACGACATGGAACTCCCCGAAGGTGTAGGCATGTTCAGCGGCTTCGGTGACGGCAATCCGCTTGTCCTGGCTGCCGATGCTACCAGTTTTACTATCCCGGTAAGCACAAATATGGAGCATTACTGCTATTTTGCTCCTTGGGATTCTGAAGTTGGCGCTGCCGTCGAGACCAATGATGTGGGTTGGATCAAATTTGAGTATGATAACGAAAAGATTGTCTTTACCATTGAGCCTAACACCGGATATGTTCCTCGTGAGGAGTATTTCTATTCCGGTTGCTTCGTGGGTGACACTGACTTTGGCGCTTATGGAAGCTGCATCCTGATCCGTCAGGATGGCCTTGTCCCTGAGGCCGGTGCCAATCTCCTCTGGACCAAACTGGTCTCTGATATCAGCGCCGATATTAAATTAGGATACAATCGCCTTGCTTATAAGACAGATGGTGGCGACGCCCTTCTTATGTCCGATGGTGAAAAAGTGCATGTGCTGAATCCTGCCGATGGTTCTTACTGGAAAGCTATTACGTATACTACTGTAAAACCCGTTTCCATTTGCAGTGATGACGCGGGTTACCTGGTTGTTGCCGACGATATTCCTTTCACCAGCGGTTCCGAGTATGATATTTATTATACCGCCAATGTGAACGAGGAGCCGGTCTCCCTCATTCATCATACCGCCGATTTTGATGGAACGCTGGGCAGCATCCGTGTCCGTGGTAAGATTGCAGAGCGTGCCGTTGTTACAGGTATCATTTCCGGCAACCGTTATTGGGCGGGCTGGGAAATTGACCAGAAGGCCATTTCCATGGATAACTACTATGCACAGGGTACCGGTGGTCAGGCTCGCGGTCCTATCGCACATGATGCCGATATGTGGAATCCGGAAAGCGGCGCCGTCATGTCTATCGGACCTCGCCTGAACGAAGGTATTGTCTATCGTGCCTATGATACCAACTGGTGCCTGAATTACCTGGCCGACGCCTATACTCCCAACTGGCTTACTCCTTATCAGTGGGTTGAAATCAGCGATGCCGGTGCAGGTGCAGGCAATGAGAACCAGAACAACATGGATATTATCGATTATCAGGGTCGTAAGATTATGGCTTATACCCAGGGTGCCTGGTTCACCTGGGGTGGCAATCATGATATCTACTTCCTGGATGTGACCAATCCTGCCAGCGCGCAGGTTATTGCCATTGCTTCCGGCGACCAGATTGCCGCTGTGGCTGAAATTGCCGGTACAGATGGCATGGCTGCTGCCCCTTATGCAGACGTGAAACTGCATGTGGAAGAGGATCTGGGCCTTGTCTGCTATGTGGTTAACAGCACCTACGGCAGCCTCTCCAAGTTCCTGATTGCATTCTAAACGGTTTTAAGCGCCGGTCAAAAAAGGCCGGCGCTTTTTATCTTTATTGATATTATCTTGTCTTTTTTTAAATTCACAACAAATTGTGATTTCTGTATTGTTTGGCCGGAAAAATCATTATATTTGCACAGAAATCACAACATATAGTGAATTATGAAAGAAATAGGACAAGTCATCAGAAACAGAAGGAAGCTGCTGGGCGTATCCCAAAACCAGCTGGCTACCATTGCAGGAGTGGGGATCAATACCCTTACCAAAATAGAACGTGGAGAAGGCAACCCTTCCCTGTCTGTCCTGATGCGCGTCCTGAACAGTTTGGGGCTGGTTTTGTCTGTCAAGGTTAAAGGGACTGAAGTATGAGAGCACTCCATGTTTATTGTCATGGCATCCTGGCGGGAGTTTTGGAGGAGATTCCCGGGGAAGGATACGTGTTCCGGTATTTCAACGATTATCTGTCGAATCCGCAACTTCCATCCATCAGTCTCACTTTGCCCAAAACCCGGCAAGAATACAAAAGCAAATCCCTGTTCCCTTTTTTCTCCAATATGCTATCCGAAGGCCACAACCGTCGTGTGCAGGCGCGACTTCTGCACGTGGACGAAGATGACGAATTTGGCATACTGGCCCAAACCGCCCTATACGATACGCCGGGAGCTGTTACTGTTAAACCCATAGACCTATGATGGAAATAAAGGTTTGCCCCAGTACGCTCTCGGAAGGATTCAGTACCTATTCCCCCATAGCCGTCAAGCACTTCCTGGGAGGGAAAAAGGTGTCTGCTATCCTCCCATATGCGTCATTCCCTTCAGAGAGCAATCAGGCCGAATTTGACAGCAACCGTCGCCGTTTTTCGCTTTCCGGAGCCCAGAGCAAGTACTCCGTATTGATTGACGGGGACCACTTCCGGCTCACCGAAGAAGGCGAACAGGGAACCTATATTCTTAAACCCCGCCTTTCCGATTTCGAGAACCGGGATGCCGGTCCGGCCAACGAACACCTGACCATGCAGATTGCGTCACAGGTGTACGGGATTTCCATAGCACCATGTGGTCTTTGTTTTTCCGAACAGGGCGAAACAGCCTACCTGGTGAAACGGTATGACGTCCTGCCGGACGGAAGCAAAATCCAGCAGGAAGATTTCGCATCGCTGGGAGGCATTTCGGCCGAGACTTTTGGCCGAAACTACAAGTATGATGCGTTCAGCTATGAAGATATGGGGCTCCTTATCAGGCAGTACCTTCCAGCCTGGCCGGTAGAGATGGTCAAATTCCTGGATTTGGTCATCTTCAACTTCCTCTTTGCCAACGGAGACGCTCACGCCAAGAACTTTTCCGTTCTGATGACTCCGGACGGCGACTACCGCCTGGCACCGGCCTATGACCTCATCAACACGCTCATCCATCTTCCGGACGACACCATTTTTGCCCTTCGCAAAGGTTTATATAACGGATGGTATGACCATTACGTCACCGGTTCCGACTTTTTGGTTCTTGCTTCCCGATTAGGGATTCCCGACCGCGTGGCAAAACAGGAACTGGAGCGTTTCAGGGCCGACTATCCGCTGATAGACAGTCTCATTTCCAGATCCTTCCTGTCCGAACCGCTGAAAGAACGTTACAGGGATATCTATATGGCAAGATTGAAGTATTTTTTAAGGGCTAGCTGAGTTATGAAACGCAGATCCTTCCTCAAAGGCGCAGCATGGGCAGCGGTGGGAGCGGCCGTGGCGCCGGAACTGCTGTCCTGCAGCAATCGCTGTGATGCCCAGCCGCACCTCAGGGTGGCCCGGGATTTCCATTATGGACCGGATGGCCGCTTTAAAGTCCTGCAGCTCACCGACACCCATTATATCATCGGAGACCCCAGAAGCGAACGCGCCCTGCGTTGCGTAAGGGAAATGTTGGAAACCGAAAAGCCGGACCTTGTCATCCACACCGGAGACATCGTCTTCGGCAAGCCCGATATTCCCAGCGCCCTGGAAATTCTGCAACCGCTGGCCGACAGCGGTATCCCCTGGGCTGTTGCCCTGGGTAATCACGATTCCCAGTTCGGCAGCACCCGTGAAGAGATGTTTTCCGCCATCCGTTCCCTTCCCGGCTGCATCAACCTGCCGCCCAAGGAGGATGTCTACGGATGCTCCAACGACGTCATCACCCTTTCCGGTCCCCGGGGCGTGGACCGCGCGTTTTATCTCTTCGATTCCATGGATGCCGTGATTCTCAAGGGGGAGGAGGAGATCCATTGCTACGACTACATCCGCCATAGCCAGATAGGCTGGTACCGGGCCCACAGCGCCCGTCTAGCAGCTGAAGCCGGCCATCCGGTTCCGTCCCTGGCGTTCTTCCACATCCCGCTGCGGGAGATAGAGGAGGGTCTGCAGTCTGGCAAAATCCTGGGTGGAACCAACGGCGAACCGCCGTGCCCGTCCCGCTTGAACAGCGGTCTGCTGGCCCAGTTCCGGGAGATGGGCGACGTACAGGCCATCGTTACCGGCCACGACCACGACTGTGACTACGTGCTGAAGTATGGCCAGATGTACTACATTTACGGCCGTTTCAGCGGCTGCGACACAACATACAATCACCTGGGCCCCAGCGGCGCCCGCGTCTTCCGTTTCACGGCCGGCACATCCGCCTTCGACACCTGGGTACATCTGGCGGGAGGAACCATAGAGCAACAACTTACACTATGATTCAAAGATTCCTCTCCACGGTCTGCGCCTTGTTGTGCTTGGCCGCCTGCGCCAGAACCTACGACGTAGTGGTTGTGGGCGGCGGCACCGGAGGCACTGCGGCAGCCATTGAAGCGGCCCGGGGCGGCGCCCGGGTGCTGGTGGTGGAGGAGAGTCCCTGGCTGGGCGGCATGCTTACCAGCGCCGGCGTAAGCGCCATCGACGGCAATTACCGCCTGCGGGGCGGCATATTCGGAGAATTCACCGATTCTCTGGCGGCACGCTACGGCGGCTATGAGGCCCTGAAAAGCGGCTGGGTCTCCAACATCCTTTTCAATCCCGCCACCGGGGCCGAAATCATGGCTCACATGGCCGATGAGGCCGGCGTGGAGGTGCGCTTCGGCATCCGCCTGGCCAAACTGGACGGCCACTGGCGTCTCACCCTCTCTGACGGTTCCTGCGTAAAAGCCCGCATCCTCATGGACGGAACAGAGTTGGGGGACGTGGCGCTGGCTGCCGGCGCGCAGCAGCTTGAAGACAGCCCCACTCTGCAGGACATGACTTACGTGGCCGTTGTCAAGGAATACGACCATCCCGTTCCCATACCCGAACCGGAGGATTATTCCCCTGCAAATTACCGCCACTGCTGCGATACCTGGAGTCCGGAGATGATGCTCTCCTACGGACGGCTTCCCGACGGGCACATCATGCTCAACTGGCCCCAGGGCGGCAACGACATCTACCTGGATTACCTCTCCATGCCCGGGGAGGAGGTATACCGCCAGGCCAAAAACCGCACCCTGGGCTACATCTATTACCTCCAACAGGAGTTGGGGTATACCCATCTGGGGGTGGCCGATGACGTATTTCCATCGGCCGACGGACTCTCCTTCTATCCCTATTACCGGGAATCCCGGCGCTTTGCCGGGCGGGACACCATGACGGTAGAAGCCGCCAGGAGTCCCTATGACTTTGACCTTTACACCCGCGCGGTTGCCGTGGGTGATTATCCGGTGGACCACCACCACAATCAGAATCCCCGCCACCAGGAACTTTCCCACCTGTGGTTTGGAAAGATTCCCTCCTTCAGCGTGCCGCTGGGGGTTGTCATCCCCGTAGAAACGGAGGATTTGCTGCTTGCCGACAAAAACATCTCCGTGAACTGGGAAATGAACGGGGCCGTGCGCCTGCAGCCGGTGATTACCGGTCTGGGACAAGCCGCGGGAGCCCTGGCCGCCCTGGCGGTTAAAAGCGGCCGTCATCCCTCCCAGGTCCCGGTTGCAGAAGTCCAGTCCGTCCTGCTGGACCACGGCTGCTACCTGCTGCCCTTCCTGGACTTGAAACCGTCGGATCCGGGATTCCGGGAACTGCAGGAAAAAGGCATCCGCGGAGAGGTGAGGGGTATCGGCCGCAGCGTGGGCTGGGCCAATGAAACTTGGGTAAATTTGCCAGACAATGAATAAAAGGAACCTTGCCATTGACATGTTGCGGGGCCTCACCATGGTCCTGATGGTATTTGTAAATGATTTCTGGACAGTCCTGGACGTGCCGCATTTTTTGGAGCATTTCGCCACCTGGGAAGACGGATTAGGCGTCTCGGATGTCGTGTATCCGCTATTCCTCTTTGCCGTGGGCATGTCCATCCCTTATGCCATAGACCGGCGTTATGAAAAAGGTTACAGCACCGAGAGCACGCTGGGGCATATCTTCAGCCGCACCCTGGCCCTGCTGCTGATGGGTACGTTTATCTGCAACCAGGAAGCCCGGGAAATGGAGGGTTGCCGATGGCTTTGGTCCCTGCTCATGCTGGTGGGCTTTTTCCTGGTTTGGAACCAGTATAAGGCCGATTTCAAGCCGGCCAAGTGGCTGCGCGCCGTGGGTATGGTCCTGCTGGCAGGGCTGGCCATCACCTTCCGCACCACCGACGGGGATTATTTCGAAGCCCTCTGGTGGGGCATCCTGGGCCAGATTGGCTGGGCCTATCTCTTCTGCGCCGTGGCCTATCTGCTGTGCCGCCAGCGCCAATGGCCCCTGATCCTGTTCTGGGTCCTGCTGTGCCTGGTGAACCTTTCCGTCGCTCCCATGCGGGACGGGGAACACCTGTTAGGGCATAATTTCCTGGCCGACCTGTCACAGGCGCTCCATCTGGGGAATGGCCATATCGGCATCATGGCCCTGGGCGGCGTACTCACCACCCTGGCCGAGCGAAAACTCAAAACGGGAAAAGCGGGAATCGGCCTGGCTGCGGCCGCCGTACTGTTTGTACTGGGCCTGGCTTCCCATCAGGGATGGATTATTTCCAAAAACCTGGGCACGCTTCCCTGGTGCCTGTATGTGAGCGCCCTTGGCGTGGCTCTCTATACCCTCCTGCGCGTGCTTGAGAGAAAGGGCTGGACCGGCTGGTTCAAGCCCCTGCAGCCTGCGGGCACCGCCACGCTCACCATGTACATGGTTCCCTATCTCTTTATTGTGGGATGGGAATTGCTGGAACCGGGTATTCCCGAGTGGTTGTCCGGCTGGGCAGGCGTTGGAAAATGCGCCGTCTATACTGCCGCGGTCCTGGGTGTAACCTGGATTCTCACCCGGCTGGGTATCAAGTTAAAGGTGTGATATGCGTAAATTCGTTCTGCTGACCGCCCTGTTGCTGGTAGCCTGCCAGGCCCGGCAACCCCAGAAGCCCCGCATCGTTTGGATAGAGGTGGGGGCCAACTTTGAGCAGTATGCCCAGTCAAAGGAAAATATCGCCATCGACTGCCGCCGGCTGGCCGATGCCGGATTCACCCACCTGGCGGTGGAAGTGCGTCCTACCAGCGGAAATGTACTGTTTCGCTCGTCGGTTGCCCCGGCGCTCACCGAGGTCGCCCGCTGGAAAGACGGTACCCTGCGCTATGTGCCCCGCACGGCCGATTTCGACTATCTGCAGGCTTTCATCGACGCCGGGCATGCCGCCGGTCTTAAGATTCTGGCTGGAGTGAACATGATGGTAGGCGGTTTCCGTTGCCAGGCGGGAGAAAGAGGGATGCTGTATGACCGTCCGGAATTACGGGACTGGGCGGCCGTGGACCTGCACAAAGACGGAAAACTGGTGAACCATCTGGATGACGGGAGCACCACAGGCGGACGTTTCCTGGACCCGGCCCATCCCGATGTACAGGAGTTCCTGCTCACTATGTTGGGAGAGCTGGCTGCCTATGACGGCCTGGACGGCATTATCATGGACCGGTGCCGATACGACGATTATGCCCTGGATGCCGGCTACACCGAGGCTGCGCGTCTCCAGTTCGGCCATTTCCTGGGTCGGGAACCGGAACGCTGGCCCGTTTTCACGGAACCGGGTCAAATCTTCCTGGATAAGGATCCCGATGGACTGGAGGTCCAATGGCTCACGTTCCGTTGCCGGACCATCCATGACTTTGTGGCGCGCTGCGCCCAAAAAGTGCACAGTGTGCGTGAAGACCTTCCCCTGGGCGTGTATGTGGGCGCCTGGTTTAGCGAATATTACCGTAGCGGAGTGAACTGGACCAGTCCGTCTTATCCCCTGGCTCAAGAAGAGGAAACCTATCGCTGGGCCACGCCCGAATACCAGGCAACCGGTTTTGCCAACCTGGTAGACTTTATGCTGCTGGGCACTTACTGCAGCGCCGACCATATCCATGGAGAGACAGAGAAAACCATCGAGGGCTTTGCCCGGCTGGGACGCAGGCGCCTGTGCGGAGACGTCCCCTTCTATGCCGGTCCGGACCTGGGCAACGAGCCCGGTTTCCGGGATGGCGACAAGGGCAACCTGATACCGGAAATCCTCCGGGTCCTGGACACCGAGTCCGACGGAGCTTTCTTCTTTGACCTTTGCTATGTCCGCGCCTTCAACTACTGGGACGCCTTTCGACAATCCGTAAAATAAAACACACGATATGAAACAGAAAATCACCGCAAAAGTTTTGTTCCTGTCCATGGTGGCAGCCCTGGGCGGCATCCTCTTCGGATACGACACCGCCGTCATTTCCGGAACCACGGAAGTAGTGAAAACCCAGTTCGGCCTCTCTACCGGCCTGGAGGGCTGGTACGTGGGCTGCGCGCTCATCGGCTCCATCGTGGGTGTGTTGGTGGCCGGCATGCTGTCCGACTTCCTGGGCCGCAAGAAGACCATGCTCATCGCGGCTTTCCTCTTCTCGGTATCGGCCATCGGCTGCGCGCTCAGCCAGGATTTCACCCAACTGGTCATCTACCGTATCGTGGGCGGATTCGGCATCGGCCTGGTATCCATCGTCTCTCCCGTCTATATTTCGGAAGTGTCTCCGGCCGAAGTCCGCGGCACCCTGGTAAGCCTGTACCAGCTGTTCATCACCATCGGCTTCCTGCTGGCCTACCTGGCCAATTTCCTCATCCTCAAGGGAACCTCCATGCCGGATTACTGGCGGCCGATGCTGGGAGCCGAGGCTGTCCCCGACATCCTGTTCCTGGTGCTGGTCTTCTTCATTCCGGAGAGCCCGCGCTGGCTGGCCGTCCGCGGTGAGCGCAAGGACAACAGCGAGGAATGGAAGGCCTTGCGCGAACCTGGTATCCTGAAGGCCGTCCTCATCGGCAGCGCCATCGCCATCCTGGGCCAGTTCATGGGCGTGAACGCCGTCCTTTACTACGGGCCCAAGATCTTTGCCGATGCAGGATTCGAAGATCCGCTCTTCTCCACCGTGCTGGTGGGCGTGGTGAATATGCTCACCACGGTCATCGCCCTCCTGATCATCGACAAGGTGGGCCGCAAGCAGCTGGTCTGGTGGGGCGTAGGCGGCATGATCTTCTGCCTGCTGATGATCGGCCTGTATTTCCTGCCCTTCACCAGCCTGCCCACCTGGTTCATGCTCACCTTCTTCCTGCTCTATGTGTTCTGCACGGCCATTTCCATCAGCGCAGTAGTGTTTGTGCTACTCAGCGAGATGTATCCCAACCGGGTGCGCGGCCTGGCCATGTCCATCGCCGGATTCGCCCTGTGGGTGGGTACTTACCTCATCGGCCAGCTCACGCCCTGGATGCTGGAAAATCTCACGCCCGCCGGCACGTTCTTCCTGTTTGCCTTCATGTGCCTGCCTTACCTTTGGATTATGTACCGGCACGTCCCCAACACCACCGGCAAGTCACTGGAAGAGATTGAAGCCTACTGGAAAAATCCCCATAAATAAGGATTGCCCACGGCCAAAAACCGCCGTACCTTTGCAGCGGTGAATTGACTGAACTATGATATTGGCAGATTTGGCCACCGGTGAGAAAGCGGTCATCGTGCGCGTGCACGGACACGGCAGTTTTCGCAAGCGGCTCATCGAGATGGGATTTATCCAGGGAAAGGAAGTGAAAGTGGTGCTGAACGCCCCGCTCAAGGATCCCATTGAATACGAAATCATCGGCTACAAAGTTTCCCTGCGGCGGGAAGAAGCCCGGCAGATCGAGGTGGTTTCCGAAGAAGAAGCCCGCCAGGCCCTGCTGAGCGACGAACACCTGCAGGCCCTGCCCGGTGACATGGAAGAGGCCGAAAGGCTGAACCGGGCTTTGGCCCATGTGGCCGAAGAACGCCACCACAACATCCGCGTGGCCCTGGTGGGCAATCCCAACTGCGGAAAGACGTCCCTGTTCAACATCGCTGCCGGCGCCCACGAGCACGTGGGCAACTACTCCGGCGTCACGGTGGACGCCAAGGAAGGCCACTTCCAGTTCAAGGGCTACGACATCACGCTGGTGGACCTCCCCGGCACCTATTCTTTATCGGCCTACTCCCCCGAGGAACTGTATGTGCGCAAGAATCTGCTGGAGACCATGCCGGACGTGGTGATCAACGTGGTGGACGCCTCCAACATCGAGCGCAACCTGTACCTCACCACCCAGCTCATCGACATGAACCTGCGTGTGGTGATGGCCCTGAACATGTATGACGAACTGCGCCACAAGGGGGACAAGCTGGACATCCGGCTGCTGGGCTGGCTGCTGGGCATGCCCGTGTGCCCCACGGTGAGCCGCAGCGGAGAGGGCATCCCCGAGCTGCTGGACACCGTGATAGCCATCTACGAGCAGGCCGATCCCCGGCTGGCCCGCCACATCCACATCAACCACGGGGCCGAGATTGAAGCCAGCATTAAACACGTACAGCCGTATATCGCTTATAACGAAGAACTCAAGGCCCGGTATTCCACCCGTTACCTCACCATCAAGTACCTGGAGGGGGACAAGGATGTGGAGAGTCTCCTTGCCGGCATGCCCAACATCCAGGACATTGCCAATGCCCGTTCCGACGAACTCTCCCGCATCCGGGGGCTGATGGACTGCTCCCTGGAAAGCGCCATCGTGGATGCCAAATACGCTTTCATCCAGGGCGCCCTCACCGAGACTTATCAGCGGTATCAGGCCGAAAAGCCCCGCCGCACCCTCACCGATAAAATAGACGGCCTTGTCACCAACCAGTGGCTCGCGTTCCCCATCTTTATCTTGTTGTTATGGTTTATCTTCTGGGCAACCTTTACCATCGGCCAGTATCCGATGGACTGGATTGAAGCGGGAGTACGGTGGTTTGGTGACAAAGTGGCCGCCTGGATGCCCGGCGGCTGGTTCAAGGACCTGGTGGTGGACGGCATTATCGCCGGCTGCGGTAGCGTGCTGGTGTTCCTTCCCAACATCCTCATCCTGTACTTCTTTATCTCCATCATGGAGGACAGCGGGTACATGGCCCGCGCCGCCTTCATCGTGGACAAGCTGATGCACAAGATAGGCCTGCACGGAAAGAGCTTCATCCCCATGGTGATGGGCTTTGGCTGCAACGTGCCCGCCATCATGGCCACGCGCTCAATCGAGAGCCGCAAGAGCCGGCTCATCACCATCGCCATCATTCCCTTCATGTCCTGCGCGGGACGCCTGCCCATCTTTGTGCTCTTTGCCGGGGCTTTCTTCCCGTCCAACCCCGCCACGGCCCTGCTGGGCATCTACATGCTGGGCATTGTACTGGCCATCCTGTCGGCACTGCTCATGGGCCGGTTTGTCAAGGACGACGACCTGCCGTTTGTGATGGAGCTCCCGCCCTACCGCGTTCCTACGGCCAAGGCCATCGGCCGGCATACCTGGGAAAAAGGTAAGCAGTATCTGGAGAAAATGGCCACCACCATCCTCCTCTTCTCCGTGGCCATCTGGTTCCTGGGGTACTTCCCCCGTCACGATGGCGCCACCGCCGCATACCAGCAGGAGCATTCCTACATCGGCATGGTGGGAAAGGCCGTGGAGCCGGCCATGGAACCCCTGGGCTTCAACTGGAAGATGGATGTGGGCCTTCTCACCGGCATCGGCGCCAAGGAACTGGTCATCAGTTCCCTGGGGGTGATGTATGCGCAAGGCGAGGAAGCCGGTGCTTCGGCCGACGAAGGGGACACCGTCCTTCAGGCAGCCCTCAAGGCCTCCATTCCCACCGCCGCCGCCCTGGCCTATATGGTCTTTGTGCTGCTGTACTTCCCCTGCATCGCCACCTTCGTTGCCATCAAAAACGAAACAGGAGCATGGCGATGGGCCATACTCCTGTGTCTGTACACCATTTTGGTGGCTTGGATCTGCGCCTTCGCCGCTTTCCGGCTGGGGCTGTTGATCTGGCCGGTTTAGTCTCCTACCACCCACACCAGTACGTGGCGGTCGAAGGTCATGTATTCCAGGTCGAATTCTTCTTCGTCCTCGTTCTTGTCGATGAACGTGGCCTCAAGCTCTCCTTCCCCGCGGGGACGGAAACGCTCGATTTCGATTTGCTCGGCAAAGTCAACGTTGTAGCGGCTCAGAAGCTTGAAGATGGCTTCCTTGGCGCACCAGTAGATGGCCAGTTGCTCGTTTCTCTTCTCCTCCTCAAGGTCGTCGATCTCGTCCTCGGAGAGCGCTTTCTTCTCCACGGCGCTGAAGTCACGGTCCAGGGATTCGATATCGATGCCGCAATCTTCTTCGTCGTGCAGGATGACGGCTACGTATTTCTCGGTATGGGTAATGGAAATGTTTACCGGGTTGTTCTCCAGGTAGGGTTTGCCATTGTCGTGATGGCTCAGGTACACCTTTTCTTCAAAAAGTGCGTTCAGCAGGGCACGTACGGCCAGCCGCTGCTTGCGCAGGGATACGCTTTTGATGAACGAGATTTCCTCCATCTCGTCAGTGGGGGTGGAGGCAAGGGCGATGAGTTCTTCCTCGGTCTCCGTGATTTGCCACACGCCGATGGTGGCCTCGTTGTCTAATTTCTTCTTTAAATAAAGTCCCATTATATAGGTTTTTGAACGGCAACAGTGAAGCGCCCGCATGCCTTGAAGGCACCGGGTTCTCAGTTATTAATAGGGTATAATCGCGACAGAGGGTCGTCTGAACCGACGCCCGTTAACTGATTGGATTTGACCTGACTGGGAGGCTCCATTTTGCTCGTTACAATTTTACGGCACAAAGATAATTCATTTTTTCCAATTGCAACAAATCTTTGCGGGAAAATTCGTATCTTTGTAGTCCTGTTTGAAAAGACGCAACAATTTAATACACACACAACATGAAATTCCTTACTGATGAAAAGCTCCTGATTGTGGGCGCTGCCGGTATGATTGGTTCCAACATGGTCCAGACCGCTGCCATGCTGGGTCTCACCCCTAACATTTGCCTGTATGATATCTTCGAGCCCGGCCTCAAGGGCGTGCTCGCCGAGATGGACCACTGCGCTTTCGAGGGTGTGAACCTCACCGCTACCATCGACCCCGCCGTCGCTTTCAAGGATGCCAAGTACATCATCTCCTCTGGCGGTGCACCCCGCAAGGAAGGCATGACCCGCGAGGATCTGCTCAAAGGCAACTGCCAGATTGCCGCCGAATTCGGTGACAACATCAAGAAGTACTGCCCCGACGCCAAGTTCGTGGTGGTCATCTTCAACCCGGCCGATGTGACGGCTCTCACCGCCCTCATCCATTCCGGTCTCAAGCCCAGCCAGCTCACTTCCCTGGCCGCTCTGGACAGCACCCGCCTGCAGGAAGCCCTGGCCCAGGAGTTCAACGTTCCCCAGTACAAGGTTACCGGTGCCCGCACCTATGGCGGTCACGGTGAGGCCATGGCCGTGTTCGCTTCCCATGTGAAAGTGGACGGCAAGCCCCTGTCCCAGCTGGGTCTGAGCGAAGAACGCTTCGCCGAGATCAAGCACAACACCATCCAGGGTGGTTCCAACATCATCAAACTGCGTGGCCGCAGCTCCTTCCAGAGCCCCGCTTACCAGGCCGTGAAGATGATCGAGGCCGCTATGGGCGGCGCCAAGTTTGAATGGCCTGCCGGCACCTATGTGAACAACGCCCAGTACAAGAACGTGATGATGGCCATGCCCACCGTCATTGACGCTACCGGCTGCCACTTCACCAACCCGGAAGGCACCGCCGAAGAAATGGCTGCCCTCAATGCTTCCTATGAGCATCTGGTAAAGATGAGAGACGAGATTGTCTCCCTGGGTATCGTCCCCGCCGTTGCCGACTGGACCAAGGAGAACGCCAACCTTTAAACGGTACTTCAAGGCACCCAAATCCCGGAGGCTGCAATAGCTTCCGGGATTTTTGTTTATCTTTGTGAAAAACTGACCACATATGGAAGATTTTGAACTCCATCAGCAAATCCATCAGCAAATCAACCAGGAGTACATCTGGCGTGAGATGCAGGACAGCAAGCCTGTCAAGCGCGGCGGGAAGGGATGGATTGTCGTGCTGGCTTTCGCACTCATCTGCCTTGGACTGTTCTTCGGTCTCAGCGCCAATGCGCAGGATTTGCATTTTGCCGATCCCAATGTGGGCCGGAAAGCCCTCCAGGCCGGAGACCGCAACCAGGACGGTCGCCTCTCCCGGGAGGAAGCCGATTCCCTGGAAGTCCTCAACCTGGGATCGTACCGGATAGACCCCTTCGACGTGGTCTCCTACCAGGACCTATCCCAATTCCCTAACTTGAAAAAGGTGTTTTTGGGAGAGAGCGACGTGGAGGAGATTGACCTGTCCAAAAACACCAAACTGGAGGTAATCAGCATCCAGAGCCTCAAACTCAAACGCCTCACCATTGCCGTGGGCTGCACGCCCCGGATCTTTTTCCCTCCCCGCAGCGGAGAAGTGACCATCCGCCGCGTAGTGAACCCCGACGACCCCAACAGTATCTGGTTCCAATAAGCCTATGAAACGCCTGCTATTACTTCTGGCCCTGGTCCTGTGCCTGCCGGCCGCCGCACAAATCTCCAAGGAGGAGGAAGACCTCATGCGTGCCTATGGCGCCACCGATGAATACATGGAGATGCAGCGAAAAATGGACGAAATCATCAAACAGGGAGAAAAATCCAGGCAGGACGACAAAAACGCCCGCACCATCATGCTGGTCCTTTCCCTGGCTGTAGCCGTGGTTCCGCTTTGGGCCATCGGCAAACGCATTATCCAGCACCCGGAAGAACGCACGCCCCAGGGTGTTACCCTGGCCCTCCTGGTGTGCATCGCCGGCGGCGCCGTCCTGTTTGCCATCAACTTCGGGTGGATGTACCTGAGATATAAGGCAGGGGATGCGCTCAACTTCCCCCTGGCCCTTATTATCACCATCGGCATTGCCGTGGGAGCGTTTGTACTCCTCAACAAAAAAGACAAGAAAGATGAAAAGGATTCTTAGCTTCCTGCTGCTCACCTTTGCCCTTTCCTGGGCCGCCGGCGCACAGCAGGTCAACGCCGAGCTGGGCTTATACTTTCAGAACGGCAAATATGTCTGCGACCAAAACACGGTCAAGGACAACTTCATCGGCGCGTCCCTCCTGGTACAGTTCGAACCCTTTTACCCTGCTTCCATCTACCTGAGCACAGGACTGGAAGCGTCGCTGGGGCTTAGCAAGAACAACAACGTGCCGGACTACCGCATTGAGCTTCCGCTCAAACTTTCCTGGATGTATGAGCCCTCGCCCAAATTTTCCGTGGGCCCGTATGCCGGGGTGTACGGCGTAGCCAATCTGATGGTAACGCCCGACGACAAAAGCATGTACAACACGCTCCAGGGCGGGTTCAGCGCGGGTCTCAGCATTCAGTTCGGCTCCCTGGACCTGTACGGCGGCTACTGGCGGGACTTCCTGCCCTTCCGCAAGAGCGGAACCCCCTTCAGCGGCTTCCGTTTCACGCTGGGCAAATTCTTCTAGACTGCCATGAAACGCATTTATTTACTACCCCTGTTCCTTTTGCTGGCCCTTCCGCTGAAGGCCCAGGACATTCCTCCCGTGACCGGAGTCAAAATAGTGGCCACCTATTGCCGCCATTGCGGCCTCATCGAATTTGAAAAGGGAGAAACGCACCGCAGCGACTGCCCCTATGTGAACGGCAGTTCGTCGGCCGACGAGCGTTCCTATGGCAGCGGACGAGATTCCTACGAGGACCGTCACGAGTCGGCCTGGGAGGCCCGCCAGGCGGCCAAAGAGGCCAAAAAGGCCGAGAGGGAAGCCAAGAAGACCGCCAAGGCTGTTGAAAAATACACCCGCACCAGCACTCATAAACTCAAGGACTATGTCCCCAATGCGGGAAAAACCATGGTGGCCTTAAATGGCGCCACTGCATCGGCCAGTGTATACGCAAAATACGACAAAAACGGTGTACCTACCTACGGCCTCAAGAACAATTCGGGCAAATGGATACGCAAGCCCCAGTACCAGGCCATCACCATTGTGGGGCCCGCCGTGGCCGCCTACAAGAAGAAAGGAAACGTCGGATTGCTGAACCCCAACACCGGAGAGCCTCTTCTGGAGGGGGATTACGACCATTACAAAGCCTTCTACTACCCCGACAACGCACGCAATACCGTGGTAGCCCTGGGCAGGACAGGCAGTAACGGGAAGGACGAGTGGCATCTGATGAGGGCCGATGAAAACGGCAACTACGTGGAAGGAATGGTGTGCTCGATGGCCGAATTCTACGAAGACGGCACCGGCCGTAAAATTGCCTACCGGCGGGCCGACACGCAGAAGGTCGGCCTGGCCGACGAATTCGGAAAGGAAATCCTCCCGCCCGTCTTTGACGGGCTCAAATACCTGGAATACAGTGTGGATGGATCCTCTTACTACCAGGCCCAGATGCTGCAGGCCGACGGGAAAACGTCCCTGGTGGGCGTGATTGACGACAAAGGCCGCGTGGTGGTGCCCTGCACCTATGACAAAGTGGACGCCAAATCCTGGGGCAAGTACGGCATCTGCGTAGAGAAACAGGGCAAAGTGGGAGCCTATGACATGAATGGTCAGCAGGTCCTGCCCGACACCTTCGACTCACTGGAACTGGACCATTTTTGGAAAGACGACCGTCACTGGGCCTACTTCCGGGGCTGGGTGACCGACGAAAACGGCAAGCGTTACTGCGCCATTTTCAATACCAGCGGAGAACAAATCACCGACTTTAAGGACGAACGCTGGTATTCCTTCGAAATTGAAGACCAGACCAGCCGTCTGGAAGAATACAGAATCTATTAGCCTATGAAACTCCTTGCATTATTCCTGGCCTTTGCCATCCTGCCTCTCCAGAAGAGCTTCACGGGCAGCCCCGATGCCAGTACCAACGCACCCCAATACCAGCAGGGTACCACCCGCTACTTCAACATGACCCCCGGCGGCCAGGTGGGCAATCTGGTGGTGGTGAAAGAAAACGGGTTCCCGGGCATCTGGAACAATTCCGCTTCCAAGTGGCTGGTGACGCCTGGCGGCTTCCGGGAAGTCTTCTTTGCCACATCCAACCAATTGTATTATACCGATGTGGAGGGCCGCGCCGGATTCGGACAAATCCAGCCGGGCTTTGAAGAAAGCGGGCCCTATGATTCCAAGGATTTTTCCTGCCCCTTCGCCGAGGCAGCTTACTATCCCTCCCGCAACAAAGTGCAGTACATCTGCCTGCGGATGGAAGGAGCCTGGGCTGTGGTTGGGGCCGAAGGATTTCTATCATCGGCCTTCGGCTCTTCACCCAAGGACGCCGTCGCCTATATGCAAGAGGCAAACAGAAAACCCGAGAATGAATCCAACGCAGTCTACGTGATGCGTCAGTTCCGGGAACTGGTTTCCCCTTACTTGCACAGCCGCGCCGTGGCACAAGACCCCGACGCCCCGGGCATGTTCATCTCTATTCTGGAAACCCCTTATGCCGGTCCCTATTTCCTCTCCGATGTTCCCGCGGATTGTTCCGCCACGCCCGAATATGGCATCTTGGGCGTCAAAAACGGGGTTCTCACCCTGGTCTGCGGAGAGTTCTACTGTCCCGACAACGACAAGTCTTACTGGTACGAAGACTATTCGGTTGAACCTCCCTATATTCCTCTCAACGCCGTCACGTACGATGCCGCACGCTTTGACGCCATCCCGGGCACCGACGGCGGCGTGTATTTCGGCTCTAAGGAGGACAGCGGCTACGGCATTCACCTGCGTCCCGACGGATCCTACAAGTTTGGAAAAGTATACCTGCATTTCAGGGACAACACGTACACCCCCTTCGACCATCCCGACTGGTGGGAGGATGACTGGCGAATCCCTCAGGACATGGGTTTTCGGGAGTTCTTTTTTGCCTATGAGTTCCAGGCCTACAATTCAGACCCGGACTATGACGAGGACGCCATCTGGGAAAAG
Organism: uncultured Bacteroidales bacterium; assembly: GCA_905234795.1. Classification (GTDB taxonomy): domain Bacteria; phylum Bacteroidota; class Bacteroidia; order Bacteroidales; family UBA932; genus Cryptobacteroides. Next base: position 27,399 of record CAJOIQ010000001.1, read on the forward strand.
GCCAAGAAGATTTACCTGAAAGCCAATCCCGGCTATCTTTTCAGCGAGCGTTACCCCATGATTCCCGAAGGCTATGACAGCGAATGGCAGGCCATGAAGATGGTCATTGCCAAAAACGCCTGCCCTTCCTTCTACATCCCCATGAGTGCCCAGGATGCCGAAAAACTGCTGCGGGATTATAAGAAATACGGCCCCGATGAGCTGATCTGGTGGTATTCGCGCGGCATAGACAACGAGGGCTACGATTATGTGACAGAGGCGCGCATCGGCTGGCCCCTCAACTGGCCGGGCCTGAAGAAGGAAAAATACTTCGAATACAAGGCAGAGTAACCGCTACCTCAGCGGCTCCAGCGCAACCGTCCCGGGAATGTCGTCCTGGGGCGGTTGTCCGTGCAGATAGATGATGCGCTGGTTGGGGCTTCCGCGGAAAAGCAGTTCCGTGTCCCGCTGTTCCAGGATGAAGGGGCCGTCCACCAGCACGTCCAGCCAGGGCAGGAGTTGGGACAGCTGGGCCGATGCCTGGATTTCCTCCAGCGTGAAGCCGGTCCAGCACCAGATGGTCTTGGTGGTCTCCTCCTTGATGCGGCGCGCCAGCTCCGTGAAGGCCTCAACCTGGTAGAAGGGGTCTCCGCCGGAGAACGTGACGTCGGACAGGTCGTCGGCCTTGATGATCTCCAGGAGTTCGTCGGTGGTCATCCATCGGCCTGCGTTGAAATCCCAGCTCTGGGGATTGTGGCAGCCCTTGCAGGCGTGCTTGCACCCGGCACAGTAAATGGCCGTCCGGAACCCGGGTCCGTCGGCCATTGTCTGATGCAGTATGTCCAGTACTCGAATCTTCATTGACAAGTCCCTCCCCCGAGGGGAGGGGTTTCGGGAGGGGGTAACGTAAAGGACCCTCTGGGCACGAATGGCCGCAGGCTATTCGTGCACGACGCGGTCGTGGAGCTCGGCCAGTTTGCCGGAATTCCAGCGGTCGGTGGTACCCACCAGGTAACCGGTGATGCGCTGCAGGGTGTCAATGTGATGACCGTGGCAGTGCGGGCACTCGTGCAGGTCTTTCTCGGCATTCTCGAAGCCGCAGTCCATGCAGCGGTTGCGGTTGTGGTTCACGCTGCCGTAGCCGATGTCGTACTTGTCCATCAGGTCCACGATGCGCATGATGGCCTCGGGATTGTGCGTGGCGTCTCCGTCCACCTCCACATAGAAGATGTGGCCGGCGTTCTCGTACTTGTGGTACGGGCCTTCGATCTTGGCCTTATGCTCCGGGGTGCACTTGTAGTACACGGGAACGTGGCTGGAGTTGGTGTAGTAGTCTTTATCAGTGATGCCGGGGATGACGCCAAAGGTCTTCTTGTCCCGCTTGGTGAACTTGCCGGAGAGGCCCTCGGCAGGCGTTGCCAGGAAGGTGAAGTTGTGCTGATAGGTCTCGGCATAGCCGTTGATGCGCTCGGCCATGTGGGAGATGATGCGCAGACCCAGCTCCTGGGCTTCCTCGCTTTCACCGTGGTGCTTGCCCACCAGGGCGATGAGGCATTCGGCCAGGCCGATGAAGCCGATGGAGAGCGTACCCTGGTTCAGGACGGGCTCGATGGGGTCGTTGTCGTCCAGCTTCTCGCTGCCCAGCCACAGACCGGCCATCAGCAGAGGGAACTGCTTCTTGAGGGCGGTCTTCTGGAACTCGAAGCGCTCGTTCAGCTGACGGGCGGCAATGTCCAGGGCCCAGTCCAGCTTCTGGAAGAACACCTGCAGACGTTTATCCTTTTCGGGAGCCTCGTTCATGGCCTCGATGGCCAGTTTCACGATATTGATGGTGGTGAAGCTCAGGTTGCCGCGGCCGATGGAAGTCTTGGGGCCGAACTTGTTGCCGTACACGCGGGTGCGGCAGCCCATGGTGGCCACCTCGTGCTCATAGCGCTTGGGATCGTCGGCCTTCCAGGCATCGTCCTGGTTGTAGGTGGCATCCAGGTTGAGGAAGTTGGGGAAGAAACGGCGGGCGCTCACCTTACAGGCAAACTTGTAAAGGTCGTAGTTGGGATCCTCCGGCAGGTAGCTCACACCCCTCTTCTTCTTCCAGATCTGGATGGGGAAGATGGCGGTGGAGCCGTTGCCCACGCCTTCGTAGGTGGTGTTGAGGATTTCGCGGATGATGCAGCGACCTTCGGCCGATGTGTCGGTACCATAGTTGATGGAGGAGAACACCACCTGGTTGCCGCCACGGCTGTGGATGGTGTTCATATTGTGCACGAAGGCTTCCATGGCCTGGTGCACACGGCCCACGGTCTGGTTGATGGCGTGCTGTTTGGCGCGCTCTTTACCCTGGAGGCCGGTGAGGTCACGCTTGAGGTAGTCGTCAATCTTGGCGCCCTTCAGTTCGCTGTAATCCTCATTGGCCAGTTCGCTCAGCTTGTCAATCTCTTCCTCGTAGGTCTTGCGCACGAAGGGAGCCAGATAAAAATCGAAGGCGGGGATGGCCTGGCCGCCGTGCATCTCGTTCTGCACGGTTTCCATGGAGATGCAGGCCAGCACGCTGGCGGTCTCGATGCGCTTGGCGGGACGGGACTCACCGTGACCGGCCTTCAGGCCATACTGCAGAATCTTGTCCAGGGGGTGCTGGATGCAGGTAAGGCTCTTGGTGGGATAGTAATCCTTGTCGTGGATATGGATATAGTTGCCGGCCACGGCCTCGCGTACGGGGTCGCTCAGCAGGCACTCGTCCACATAGCTCTTGGTGGCCTCGGAGGCAAACTTCATCATCATGCCGGCGGGGGTGTCGGCATTCATGTTGGCATTCTCACGCGTGATGTCGTTGGCCTGGGCATCGATGATGGTCTCGAAGATCTCGTTGGTCTTTGCCTTGCGGGCAATGTTGCGCTTGTTGCGGTAACGGATGTACTCCTTGGCCACTTCCTGGCGGGGGCTGTTCATGAGGTGGTTCTCCACCACGTCCTGAATTTCCTCCACCGTCATCTCCTCCTTGGGAAGTTTGGAGATTTCATGGGCAATCTGGGCGGCGAGTACGATATCCTCACCGTCGGGTGTCACGTCCATCGCTTTAAGGATGGCGGCTACAATCTTCTGATTGTTAAAGTCCACGCGGCGTCCGTCGCGTTTGAGTACACGTTTTACCATAAGGCAATCTGTTTCAGTGTTGATTTAGGCAAGGGGGGCGATTTCCCCAAAACAAAGATATGTCTACAGAATCAACTTTCCTACTGTTTTGCCAAAAAAAGTTATCAACAAAAATGCCCTGGAGCCTGTTAATTCGATGATTTACAAGCTCCTGTTAAAGTTTTTTAATAACAATGCACACCCCCGGGAAACACAAAAGTTTCCTGTGGCGGAAGTTATTAACAATGACGGGAGATTTAATTCCTTAACCAACCCTCGGGGTTTTGGGGGACGGCTCCGTTCCACAGCTCGAAGTGGAAGAGGTCTTCACCGTCGATGCTGTCTACGGTGCCTACTACCTGGCCGGTGGTGACGCTGTCTCCCACTTTCACGGCTACGCTCTTGAGTTTGCTGTACAGGGTAAAGTAGGCGCCGTGGCTCACCAGCACACACTGGTTGTAGCCGGGCAACACCACAATCTGGGATACTTTACCGTTGAAGACAGCCTTGGCCTGGGCGCCGGGGCGCACGGCCAGGGTGACGCCGTTGTTCTGCGGCAGTTCCACATTGGTATAAACGGGGTGATGATGTTTGCCGAAACGCTCCACAATGGCACCTTCCACGGGCCAGGGCAGACGGCCGCGGTTGGCGGCGAACTCGTTGGAAAGCTTGGTGTCGATGGCCGTGGAAGTGGTTTTGCCGGAGGTTTTCCCGGCATTCTTGGCGGCCTTCTGGCTCTCCCGCCGGATCAAATCGGCAATCTTCTTGTTCAGAGCCTCCTTCTGACGGTTTTTCTCTGCCAGCTGCTTCTGGAACTTTTTGCGGTCCTTGCCCAGCTGGTTCACCAGCTTGTTGGCATCGGCCTCCTCATTCTTGAGTTTACTGCGTTCTCCCACCACTTTCCGACGCATGTCGCCGGCATCTTTCCGAAGTCCGTTCAGGCGCTCTTTCTCCACCTCCAGCTGGGCCGATGTCTCCCGGATGCGCAGGGCCTGCGCGCTCATCTCGGCCGACATGCCCCGCAGGTAACCGGCCCGCTTGAGTCCCTGGCCGATGGACTCCGAGGAAAGGATGTACATGTACCACAGGCGGCTGTCGCGGTTTTTATAGGCCCCGCGAACCAGGCGGCCGTAGTAGAGGGAAAGGGTGTCGTGGCGTGCCTGGAGTTTTTTGATCTCCTTCTGGCACACGGCTATGGAATCGTCCAGCATGCGGATGGTCTGGTCGCAGCCGGTGATGAGTTTTTCCCGGGATTGGATTTTGCTTTTGAGCAGGGACAGACTGGACAGCGCAGCATCCTTGTTCTTGGCGTTCTGTTCCAACTTGCGGTTTAACATGGCAATATCCTTTTCCAGCTGTGCCCGCTGGCTTTCCAGCTTTTTCATGCTGGTTTGCTGGCCCGCCGCCGGAAGGCTGCAGACCAGCACCATGGCCAGTATGCACAGGAACTTTCTCATGGATTCAGGCGTTTGGCCATGTTACGGTATACCTTGGCGGCATCGGCCTCTCCCAGGGACTCCAGCACCACGGCATAGTGTTCCAGGATGACGGCGCTGTCCTTGCCGCCGTACAGCATGGCATGCTTGAAGAAGGGTTTGGCTTCCAGGTCCTTGCCCTGCAGGTGCAGGATCCAGGCAAAAGTGTCCAGATAGGTGGCGTTGTCGGGTTCGGCCTCAACGGTTTTCTTGGACATCTTGTAGGCTTTGTTCAGCTTTTTCCCCTCCAGGCTCAGATAATAGGCGTAATTGTTGAGCACCGGGGCGTAGTCCGGATTGAGTTTGAGGGCTTTTTCGTAGGCTTTGTAGGCGCTCCTGCTGTCTCCCTTGGAATGGTAGGCGTCCCCCATCATGGACCATGCACCCACGCACAGGGCCTTTTCCTTGGGGTAGTTGGAAAGGATGAACTTGCTGTTGCCGATGATGGCGTCGTAGTCCTCCAGCTGATAATTGGCGCTGTTGGCAAAGTCCAGGAAGCCCAGGTCATGGAACCGGTCGAAGGCGCTCATGGAACGGTCCCGCAGGTCCTCCCACTTGTTCAGGATGCTCAGATACTGGAGGTAGGTCACCGTCTGGCCGATGCTTTCCGGGTGGGAATCGGCGGCCTGACGGAACCATCGGCCCGCTTCTTCCTGCCGGCCGGTGTGGTAGAAGTAGTTTCCCGCGGCCGACAGCACGCTGGTGTCGGCGGGATGCGTTTCCGTGGCCAGGCTCACCAGGGAGTCGAAACCCTCCCGGTGCAGCTGCAGGATCTTGGGATCCAGGCCACGCGTAATGTTGGTCAAGTACATTCCCTTGCTCACGGCCGGAGCCTCCTGAGAGGCGAAGAAGGGGCGCAGGGAGTTGAAGTACTCCGGATAATTGCGCTGGTGGCGGTAGACTTCGGCCATGCCCATCATGGCGGGGATGTAGCCGCTGTCCAGCGACAAGGCTTCCTGGTAGCGCGCCTGCGCCAGGGAATCGGAATACTCGGACAGATAATAGTCTCCCGTGATGGAAAGGACCGTGGCCGATGAGAATTCCTTGTTGTAATTCTCCAGCACCTGGACGCCTTCGTCGGGCCGGCCCATGGCGCACAGTACGTCGTACTTGGTGCGCACCACTTCCTCCGACGTTCCCCGCTGCCGCGTGATGTCGTCCAAAGCCGTGAGGGCCTTTTCAAACTGACTCTGCTTGAGATAGACGTCCAGCAGCTCGTAAACGGAATTGTCTTTGTCCGGGAAAGCCTTTACCAGGGCTTCGTACATGGCCATGCCTTCCTGCGGTTTGTTATGCATCAGATACATGCGGGCCAGCATGCGGCGGTACCAGTAGTTGCCGCTGTCCAGGGCAACGGCCTTGGCCAGGGAGGCTTCGGCGCCGTCCAGGTCGTTGGACACGGTCTGGGTGAGGGCCAGGTAATACCACACGGCGTCGTCCTGCGGTGCGGCTACGGATAAGGTATGCAGCAACTCCTTTGCCTGTTTGATTTTGCCGTCGCTGTACAGCTGGACGGCATCCACCAGGTTGGCCTCCACCTCCTGGGCGGTGGCCGAAAACAGGGCGGAACAAGTGAGGAGAAGAGTTAGAAGCTGTTTTTTCACAGTTGCAAAAATACGGGAATTTTTCGAAATTTGTATTTGCGAAAACAAAATCCGGACCTTTTTGAAACGTTTTTGGCCAAATCTGCATCTTATTAATCGGACAAGGGATAAGGAATCCCCTGATGCAGCATCGTCCCCGGAGCAAATCTATAAAGCTCTTGCTCCCAAGATGATGGCGGTATGCCTGCGATACATGGGCAACCGTGAGGATGCCGAGGACGTTCTCCAGGAAGGATTCATCACCCTGTTCAATAAACTGGACAGCTACCAGGGGACCGGTTCCTTTGAAGGCTGGGCGCGTAAGATCTTTGTCAATACTGCCCTGATGCATCTCAGACGCACGGACGCCCTGGGATTGAGCGACGACATCTCCGAAGCCCGCACCCTCTTTACAGAGGAGGCCACCCCGGTACAGAAAATGGGATACAAGGAACTGATGCGGCTCATAGAGTCGCTTCCCCCCGATTCCAGAACGGTGTTCAACATGTATGTGATAGAGGGTTATTCCCACAAGGAAATAGCGGAAGAACTGGGATGCACGGAAGCCACATCGCGCTCCAAACTGCAGCGCGCACGGCTCAGGTTGCAGGAACTGATAAACGAAAGCAGTAAATGAACGAAGAGTTTGACAAGTATGTAAGGAACCTTCTGCAGGACGCAGAAGAGGAAGTCTCCCCACGGGTTTGGGAAGGCGTGGCGGCGGAGCTTGGTAAAAAGCACCGTGTGGTTCCTGTGTGGAGTTGGGCGGCGGTCTCCGTGGCCGCAGCAGCTGCCGTAGTGGCCGCATTCGTTGTATTCCATTCTAACCCTACTATATCTTCTTTTGAAACGCCGGCGGCAACCGCGCTGGCCCAGCCGGAAACCCCGGTGGTGGCTCAGGATGAGGAAGTTATTATTCCCGTACAGGAAGTACTGCAGCTTCCCGCCCCCAGGAAAGCGGTTGCCGCAAAGCGTTCGCGCAAAGGGGCCGTATCTCCGGCCGCCATTGCCGCCGTCCCGGCCGACGTACGAATTGTAACGGTTCCCAAACAGGAGCCCGTACGTCTGCTGCAAAAAGCCATCGCCCCCGATACCGGGCGCCTGGCACTGGTAGACGACAACACCCTTCTTAACCAGCTGGCCCACTCGGAGCGTAAAACCGCATCCGACAAAGGACTGTCCCTGCTTGCCGCAGGTCATGTTCAGGGCAACCAGCGTGGGGAAGTGGGCCGCGCCTTCGTCCCCAAGCCCTTCACCGCACCGCCGCTTGGCGCAGCCGAGGGCCTTTATAATGCAACCCCGGAAACCAATTTCCGCCTTCCGTTCTCCATCGGCCTGGGTGTGCGGTATAATTTCACCGACCGCTGGGCCATCGGTACTGGAGTGCGCTACACCAATCTGGGCCGTACCTTCCTGGCCGATTTCGTGTCGGCCGACGGTATCACCGTTCCCCAGACCGATGTCGATAACCAGCAGCACTGGCTTGGCATTCCCCTTTCCGTATACTTCGACATCGTGAACCGAGGCCGCTGGCGTGTGCACAGCTTCGTGGGTGGCACCGCCGAATTCCTGCTGAGCGACAGTTACCTGGTACACTATTCCCCCCAGGATATCCCTTACCGCCAGGACACCAAAGCAGGCCCGCAGTGGTCTGTCTCCGTCGGTCTGGGTGTGGAGTTCCGCATCACTCCCCGCGTGGGCATCTACCTGGATCCTAACTTCCGCTATTACTTCAACGCCCAGAAACAGCCGCGCTCCCTTCGCACCATCCAGCCCCTCCGCTTCGAGATGGAGGCCGGTGTGCGCTTCAGCTTCGGCCAGCAATAAACACTATATTTATAGTAGTTATTCTTACCTTTTTTCATGCCCGGCTCCCCGCCGGGCTTTTTTGTGCTTGTTGGTGTGCACGGAGAGGCCGATTTGCACACGGAGAGGGCTAAAGTGAGCCTCCGTGTGCAAAAAACGGCTCTGGTGCACACGGAATTCGCACTTTTTGGGCAACAAAAACAACCTCTCATGCGCTTCTGTTGCTGTTTTTGCAGATTATCCGTTTCATTTTTGCTGAAACGGATAAGTATTCATTACTTTGTAAAAAGATAATGCCATGAGTTTTTGGGACAAAGAAAGCATTTGTGAACAACGGTTTCGACAAGGAGGACCCTTTTACATTGTGACCACAGAAAACCTTCCCTGGTTGCTGTTTACCAGTGAGCAGGAGTTCATTGACGGCACCAACATGGTAGCGGTGGCGTTGGCAGGTCTTAGATTACGGCTTCTGAACGAAGTCATGATGAACAATCACCTGCATTTCCTTCTAGAGGGGTCATATGAGGGGGTTCTTGTTTTTACAGATCGGCTAAGAAAAGCCATGAGCCGATATCAAATTGCGCGGGGTAATCCTTCCCTGGCCAATTGGGAGATCCAGGTTAAGGTAATTGAGAATCTACGTAATCTCCGTAACGCCATTCTCTACATCTCCCGTAATCCATCGGTAGCCGGACGCAATGTTACTCCCGTCGGCTACAAATGGAGTAGCGCCCAGCTGATGTTTAACCAGAATCTCCAATACTATCTGGCCGGTGTGCCTTTTGACACCCTGACGTACAGGGAAAAGAGAGAGATTGTGCACTCGAGAGATTTAACGTTGCCCAATTCCTACCGTATACTGGACGGAATGATTCTCCGACAAAGTTTTGTGGATTACAAACGAGCCGAGGAATTCTTTGAATCGGCCCACCAGTACTTCCGCCTCCTGGCCCGGCGCGTCGAGTCCGACGCCGAGACTGCCCGTTGGTTAGGCGAAACCATCCTTCTCCCCAACGAGGATGTCTTCCGCATTGTGGCCGATTGGTATAACGTGAAGATGGTAAGTCTTTTAAACCCTAACCAACGCCTGGAGGCAGCCCGCCGCATGAAAGCGGAACTCATGAGCAACAACAAACAGATTGCTCAAGTTCTTCGCCTGCCCCTTGAGCAAATTGACCGGTTCTTCCCGGTTGCCAAATAATAAATGAAAACTATTTCTTGAGAGCGCGGATAATCCGGTCTTCCTGAATAAGAACATCCTTCATAAGCATCTGGATTGTAACCTTTTTACTGGGATGCTCTTTGTATGCGTTGTATATGGCAAGGAGAGAAGACGCTTTCAGTAAAGAAATGTTGAGCTCGAAATCATCCCCACAATCGGAAACGAAATCTTCAGAGAAGTCGGGAGCTACAACAAGAATCTTCACAACGTTAAAACCGTTTTTCTCCAATAGCGTTTTATAAGAACGCACCTGACGCGAAATAGCGCTGAATTTATTATAACCGCTATCCTTAACGGTCTTACACTCAATAAGAACGACATCTGTATCATCTATCTTGACGAGGATATCCATCTTATCCTTGTCGGTGTTCAATTTCCCTCTCAGTTTCTCGTCCACATCAAATCCCAATCCCGAGAAAATGAACTTAGTGACACTTTCAAACTTTACTCCTATCTCGGCTTCCTTGATAAAGATTCCATTGCTCTTCAGAGCATTTAGATCCCTATTGCCCAGGCTTTCATAGTTCTCGACAAACAAACTCTCGGAGTCTTTGTAAGACGCCAGGATATTGTCTATGACATTGCCACGAGTCTTAATGTTTCTTGCCTCACATAAAACAACAAGTTCCTCTGTTGGCAACAACTCAAGAACATCCCGGGGCATAATGTTATACTCTGTCAGATACTCTGAATGAAGAACATCCTCATCTTGCAATTGAAAATTGCTCTTGATTATCTTGTTGGCAGAAGGAATATACTCGCCGATGTCAACCATTAATCGTTCATATCCGCTTGCAGAAATACCCAGACGCTCGTTCTGATATAAATCATCAAAGTATGCTATCAGATTTGTGACCTTATCATCAAGACTACCTCCCTTGATGGGTGGGACAATGGATAGTTTGTCATCGCATAATTCCACGATAACTTTCTTTCTGTCAACCAATTTGGTTTCCGGCTTGTGGATATCTTCTTTTAACAAAGACGAGAAGGAAATACCAGAGTCAATAATCGTTTCTATCTTCTCCTGCAATGGAAGCTTGCTATCAATACCATGCTTACGGCATACCATATTAATCACGGGTTCACGAAGTTGGAGAAGAACTCTTCTATAAAACTTATCTGCTACTTCTCGACCGCGCAATTTGCGGAGAATGGCAACTACCTCATCGGCAACATAAATGGTGGATGTCTTTCTGGAAAGGAAGACAAGTCCCCTGTCTTTCAATTCCGAAACGACATCGTCGATACTATCTTTTGTAATTCCTAATACAGAGTATTTTATCATCGTCACCTCATCCTGAGAGAGCTCAAGATTAGACGAGAGAGTATCAAGAATCGTTTGCTCATCGGCAGTTATCTTCGGGTCATAGTTTGACTTTTCATCGTTATGATAAGCAGTTCTCAAGCACTCGGCAAAGATTCTGTAATCTCGGATACGTAAAGGATCAATCGTAGGTTTCTCCGCATGAACATTCTTTTTAAAATCCTCGATAGCTTTTTTCTGGCGACGGATTTGGTCATCATACAACTTGGCGAACCAATCCAGGCGCATAATACAGTTACCATCCTTGGTAATGATGTCCAGTAAAATATCAAGTTGGGACGTTGTTTTTGTGTACTCTTCAAGTATGTATTCACCAAAGGCTGATGACACCTTGTTAAAGACCTCTGCCACCTGAAGCGAATCAGCATTCTTTAGATTTGTATCGGCTCCTATAACGATTGAATCCAATTCCGAAGAATGTTTTTGATGGGAAACCAGAGTATTGATTACCTTAATGAATGCCCCTTTTTCCAAAGAGTTCAATTGGTCAAGAATCTTTTCGAGTTTCATAATGGCGATTAATTACATATGTGGCAATAACAAAGGTAAAAAACTCTCGGAAAAAAAGCAAGCCATCACTTATCGGTGTGCACGGAGGGGCCGATTTGCACACGGACAGGGCTAAAGTGAGCCTCCGTGTGCAAAAAAGGGCTCTGGTGCACACGGAGAGGCCTGCAGAAAAAAACTACGCGCGGAAAATCCCAAAGAAGGCGCTGCCGCTGCCACTCATGGCGGCGTAGACGGCGCCGCGGGCATAGAGCTCCTCCTTGACATGGGCCAGGGAGGGGTATTTTGTGAAGACCGTGGCCTCGAAGTCGTTGTGAAGGTCCTGGCGCCAGGTGGAGATATCCTGGGCCAGCACTTCCCTCAGTGGTTTGGGCGGCAGGGCGGGGACAATGCCGCGGTAGGCGTCGGCGGTGGAGACGGCCACGCCTTCCGGGATAAAGACTTCCAGCCGATAACCGCTCAAATCCAGATCATAGGGCTCCAGGACTTCCCCGCGGCCGCTGCCGAACATGGGCCGGTTGTAGATGAAGAAGGCGCAGTCGCTGCCCAGGCGGGCGGCATAGGCGGCCAGGACGTCATCGGCCAGGGAAAGGCCGGCCAGTTCGGAGATCATGCGGAGCGCGAAGGCGGCATCGGCACTGCCGCCACCCAGGCCGGCGCCCACGGGGGAGCGCTTTTCCAGGAATATCTTCATGGGCGGGAGGTCATAGTCGGCCGCCAGCAGCGCATACGCCTTGGCCGTGAGGTCCTTGAGCGGGTCCCAGTCCACGCCCTGTTCCCGGGCGATGGTGATCATGAGCTTGCCGTCCGGAGACACCGCCTGGGTAAGTTCTCCGTACTTTTCCTTGAGCCCTGCCAAGGTGCGGGACCAGTCTTCTCCGGTAACGATTTCCAGGACGTCGGAGATGCCGCAATAGGGGACAAAAAGGGTTTCCAGGTTGTGAAAACCGTCCGTTCTTTTGCTCAGGACGTTGAGCCCAAGATTGATTTTTACGTTAGGACAACTGATCATAAACACAAAGATAATGCACAAATCGGTCAAAACATACAAATAAACAGCTAAAACACAACAATGTTTTAGCCGAATATAGGAAATCCGAAACCGATTTTCCACCTTTCCGGGGTCAAAAATGAATGAGCTATGAGAAAAATGACCCTACTTCTTCTGCTGCTGATCGCAGCGTCCGCTTGCAAACAGCCCCTCTTCGACAACCTGGAACGGGATGCGCCGGTGGCCGACCGGACCCCCCAGCCGCCATTGACCCGGGATACTACCCAAGCCGGAATAAAGGTGCATGCCACCGCCATCGTATTCCCGGATTCCGTGGACTGGCGCGCCGGGGATACGCACGGGGCCAAACTGATCCTTTTCCAAAACGGGAAAGCGTCGGGGTCTCTTTCCATCGAAGGACGTCCAGATCCCGACAAGCATCGTTTCCAGGACGGGCACATTTGGACCTTCTCCGGAGACGGTTCCCGTACCACCATCTCCTGTGACGGCTCCCCGCTCTTCACTTATGCGGGCGAGGAAACCCTGGTGGGATTTCTGGTGGCCGACGGTAAGGTGCACACCCTGGGCCAGCGTGCCGGCGGCGGTTTCAGCTATCGCGTAGACGGGCAGGAAGTGTTTTCGTCGGCAGTGGGCACGGTGCTGGGGACATCGGCCCGTCCCGAAAGGGAAGGCGGCTCCGTCACCCTGGACGGAAGCGACATCTGCTATGCCTATGCCCTCCCCGTTCAAGGCATCGACGACGAATCCCTGTGGGAATATCGGGTGATGCAGGGTGGAAAACTCTTGAAAAGCATCCCTGCGGTATCGGACGTAAAGCTCTACGACATCCTGGTGCATCAGGGGGAAGTGTACCGGCTGGAATATCGCTACGGGCAGGTGTGTCTGCTCAAAGGAGAGAACTTGACTCCACTGGACCTGCCGGAAGAAAGCCGGTCTCTGCGGCTGGTTTCCGCGGACGGGGAAATCCTGGTCAAGGGCTGTCACGATGAAGGCCGGGACAGCTATTACTGGATGCGGGACACCGACTCCCTTCGCTACCAGTATTCCGCGCGCTGGCGTCACCTGTACGACATTTATGCCGACAAGGGAGAATTGGCCGCCGTAGAAATGGACCTGGACGACTGCGTGGTGAAAGTGGTGAGGGGCCAGATGGAGGTAAAGCTGGGTTTTGAGACGTATCGGCTGCACACGCCCCGATGCGTAGCCTACAGAAACGGCATCATCGCCCTGGCCTTTACCGGAGACGTGAAGGACATTGAAAACGCCCTGCTCATTAACGAGGAGCTAATTCCAGTTCCTTTTAACGGGTATTTTACAAGTATTCATATCGACTGAACCATGATAGTATATATTCACGCCGCCAAATGCATGGGCATTGAGGCCGTCCCCGTGACGGTAGAGGTCAACATTACGCTGGGAGTGGGCATCCATCTGGTAGGGCTGGCCGATGCCGCCGTCAAGGAAAGCCTGCTGCGCACGGTCACGGCCTTGCAGGCCAAGGGCTTTCACGTTCCCGGAATGAAAATCGTCATCAATCTGGCACCCGCCGACGTGCACAAACAAGGCAGCGGTTACGACCTTCCCATCGCCCTGGGCGTTATCGCAGCCTCCGGCCAGCGCCACCTTCCCGCCCTGGACAAATATCTGATTATGGGAGAACTGGGCCTGGACGGCAGCATCCGTCCGGTGAGCGGAACGCTCCCCGTGGTGGAACTGGCGCAGCGCTCGGGCTTCCGGGGTTGCATCCTTCCGGAAGAATCGGCCCTGGAGGCTGTGGATTACGCCGGAGTGGACATTTTCGGGGTGCGGACGCTGGAAGACGTGCTGCGCATCCTGGCCGGGGAGGAAGACCCCTCGGACCTTCTCATCTGGAACTCCGACCTGTATAAGCGGGCGCTGGAGGCGTCGGCAAAACCCCGGCGGGACTACATGGATTTTGCCGATATCATCGGCCAGGAAGGTGCCCGACGCGGGGTGGAGATTGCCTGTGCGGGGCAGCACAACATACTTCTTATCGGCGCTCCGGGAAGCGGAAAAAGCTCTATTGCCAAGGCCCTGGCGGGCATTTTGCCGCCCATGAGCCTGGAGGAGAGCGCCATCACTTCCAAGGTGTATTCCGTGGCCGGCCGATCCTCCGGAGGCCTGGGTTTCATCCGCACCCGGCCCTTCCGTTCTCCGCATATCTCGGCCTCCAAAGCGGCCATGCTGGGTGGCGGCAGCGGGGACAATATCCTGCCCGGAGAAGTGTCCCTGGCCACCAACGGCGTGCTGTTCCTGGACGAATTCTGCGAGGCGCCGAAAAGTACGCTGGAAGCCCTCCGAGGGCCGCTGGAAGACCGCAAGGTGACGGTTTCCAGGCTCAAAGCCAAAGTGGAGTATCCCGCCTCCTTCATGCTGGTGGCGGCTTCCAATCCCTGCCCCTGCGGCTACTACGGAGAAGGCAACCGTTGCACCTGCACGCCCAGTCAGCGCATGACGTATCTCTCCAAGCTTTCCGGGCCCATTATGGACAGAATAGACCTGCAACTGTGGATGCATCCCGTGGAGACATCGGCCCTGGTGCGGGGCGGAAAGGCCGAGCCGTCCGAAGCCATTGCCGCGCGGGTGCTGAAAGCCCGGAAAATCCAGCGGGAGCGCTTTGCCGGCAGCGGGATCTTCTGCAATTCCGAGATGAATTCCAAGCAGCTGGAAAAGTATTGTCCCCTGGACGACGAGTGCAAGGACCTGCTGGAGTGTATCATCGACCGGATGGGCCTGAGCGCCCGCGCCTTCACCCGCATCGTCAAGATTGCCCGCACCATCGCCGACCTGGCCGGAAGCGCACAAATCCAACCTTCCCACTTGTCCGAAGCCGCCCTCTACCGCTTCCTGGACCGCCGGAATATCCTGGATTTGTAAAATAGTATCATTTTTAGTATCTTTGTCATGTCAACGAAAGAGAAATTGATAGAACGGTTTAAAACCATTCCAAGTGATTTTACGTTTGATGAATTGATAAGGTTGTTTAATGCGTTTGGTTTTATAGTAAACAACAAAGGAGCCACGTCAGGATCCCGGGTCCGATTAGAAAAAGGGACTGACTATTTTAACCTTCATAGACCGCATCCTGGTAATGTGGTAAAACAATCAGCCTTGAAAAGTGTTTATCGTTATTTGAATAGTCTAGAATTAATATAATGGGTTACTTACATTACAAAGGTTACACTGGAAGTGTAGAGTATGATGAGGAAGATAATTACTTCTTCGGTCACGTTCTTGGGCTTCATCGGGATGGTATTATCTACGAAGGAGACTCTGCAGAGAGTTTAAAAAAGGATTTTGAAGACGGGATTGAGGATTACTTGACGCATTGTCTAGAGAGTGGAAAACAACCGGAAAAACCTTATAGTGGAAAAACGATCATTCGGATAGGAGCCCAATTACATGAAGCGGCAGCTTTGAAGGCACGTGCTCAAGGTATCAGTCTTAATGAATTCATCAACCGAGCCATTCAATTAGCTGTATTATGAATTATCAGATTGTCATAGCCGGTCTGGAGGATTTGGACCGGGCGGCCAGGGAGTTCCTGAAGGCTATAGGGAAAACCACGCTGGTGGCGTTCTATGCGCCGATGGGAGCGGGGAAAACCACGTTCACCACGGCCGTGTGCAAGGCGCTGGGAGTGAATGAGGACGCCATCAGTTCCCCCACCTTCGCTATTGTTAATGAATACCGCAGCGGGGCGGGAGAGCCCATCTATCACTTTGACTTTTATCGGATTGAACGGCCCGAAGAAGCCCTGGACATCGGCCTGTACGACTATCTGGATTCCGGCGCCCTGTGCCTGATGGAATGGCCGGAAAACATTGAAGGCCTCTTGCCGGAAGAGACCTTGCGTGTACACATTGCCGTGAATCCCGACGGCAGCAGGACGCTGGGCTGGGAGGATTAAAGCTTTGACCCAACCACCTTCAGGTGGGTTTTGTAGTTGTCTTTCAGGCGGTCGATGGCCGAGTCGAAGGACAGGTTTTCGTCGCCGTTGATGATTTGCCAGCCGTTCATGTTGCGGTCGTCGGCCGGGTTCCACATGGCAAAATTCAGTTTGGCCGATTCCTTTAGCAGCACGCGGCATTCCTCCATGTAGTCCGGAATGGTTTCCAGCTGGGGCAGAAGCTCCTGGAAACGCGCTTTCACCCGGGCCTTGAAGGCCGGATCCCTGAACAGGCGGCTGTACCAGATGGCATCACCGCAAACCAGACCGGTCTTACCCTGGGGAGAGGTGTTGAAGGACAGCACGCCCCAGTCGAAGTCCCACACGGGGCCGGCGGTGAGCAGGCCGTCCTTATCCTTGTGGAAGAATACGCTGCCGGGGTTGTTGAGCTCGTGGTTGGTCATTACCTCGAACACAATCCAGTAGTCGATGAACGAATCCACGTCCAGGTACTTGGCGTAGCCGTTCTCGGGATCGGCAAAACCGTCCCCGTAAACCACGGATGCAACCTCGGAAATATAACTCTTGGCATAGGATTTCTGCTGAGCGGTAATTTCGTCGGAATCCGGGTATTTGATGCCGAAGGGAATACCGTTACCCATGCCCCAGCAGGTGCCGTGCGGGTCTATCCACTGCACGGGATTATCGTAGTGGAAGTCCAGTTCGAAGAGATAACCATCCTCCTTGGAAATGTTCACGCGGTCTTTGTCCACTCTCACCTGCTCGATGAGAAGATACGTTCCCCGGTGTTTCCCGTTGAGCACCAGTTCTACGGGAACGCTGTGCGGCGTCCAGGCCAGATGAGTCATGAATGATGCCACTTTCATGGACACCATGTTGCGCATGAGCGTACGGTCCATGAAGTTGGCCAGCAGCACCCAGCGCTTGTGTTTGTGCATACCGAAGACGCCCTGTTGCTCGTCAAACGCAATGAGATAGGGTTTCTTGGGCCATTCCCAGGTGGTGTTTCCGCGGCCGCGGATGCGGCATTTGGCCGTTGGCAGGCCCGGGAGTTCGTCCGTGCCCTCAATGGTCACATTGCCGTTGACAAAAGTGGTCTTGGAGGTGATGTCGTAACCGGATTCCGTGTTCATATATACCACCGGAAGACCGGTCTTCGTGACCTTGGAAAGAGGGTCGTACGTCACGCTGATATTGATTCCGGCCGATTGGACGATGGACTCCACGCCGGTATCGGCATTGCGGGAGACGATGGCGATGCTGGCCCGGGTGTCGTACCGGCTGTCCGTTTCGGCATCGGCGATAACGGCCAGATAAGTTCCCTGCGTCTCGGTAGGGGTAACTCCCTTCAGATAAAAATCCACGGGCTCACGGCCGCCGGGAAGCAGGAGTTTCACCTGGCATCCGGAAGAACCCACGTTATAATTGAACGGGTAGGCGGCGTCCTTGACGGTAAACTCCACCTGGGCCGACTCCCCTTCCGGGAGCACCAGTGTATAGGCCGATACCGTGATAGTCCTGAGCACGGGAGTCTCTGCCTTGGGCAGGATTTCCTTGCGCTGGGAACAGCCGCCGGAGAGTGCCAGCAGCAATACCGGTATCAACCATTTTGTTTTCACGGATGCAAAGATACCATTTTATTCCGTCCAAAGAACAGACTGGATGGATTTTGCGGGGATTTTACAGGGAACGGACACTTTCCCGCTCACCAGGTTCACCATGAGCTGCTCACTGCTCTCGTTGAGGAAGAGCACGGCCTGGGAGCCGTCGGGGTTGCGGAACCACAGGTAAGTGAGGCCGGTGGAGGAATAACCGGAGGTGCCCAGACGCACGGCTCCGGGCTGGAGCACTTTGGAGCACTGGGCCACATTGTAGTAGTGCGAGTTGCGCACCAGGGAATGGTCCTTGGAATTCAGGGTGACAGCGCCCCAGCAGGTGCCGCATCCGCCGGGCCGATACGGCTTGTGCTCGCTGTCCAGCATCAGGTTCCACAGGGTGACGCCCTTGCCGAAGCGCGACAGCGTTCCCATGAAAATATCCCGGAAGTCGTTGATGAGGCAGCCGTCGAAACTGTAGTTCCAGGTGCCGATGGAGGCTTCCGTGAAATAGATTTCTTTGTCGGGGGCGCTGTTGTGGATCTTGTCCAGTACGCTCACATTGCCTCCGTAGTTGTGCCAGGCGCTGCCCGCCACATAGGCCGATGCATCGGCGTCGGCGTAGATGCGCAGCGGATAATCGGCCTGGTCGCTCATGCCGTCGTAATTGTAATTGTGGTCGAAGAGCAGGATCTTGGCCTTGATGCCGGCCTTGGCAAACGCAGGGCCCACGGCCTCCTTGATGAAGGACAGCTGGTCGGCCCAGGGCATGTACAGCGACATGGAATTGCCGCGGTTCAGGGGCTCGTTCTGGAGGGTTACCGCCTGGATATGATATCCCCGGCTTTCCATCTCCCGGATCCATTTCACAAAATACTGGGCGTAATCCTGATAGTGGAGCGGATTCAGCCGGCCCCCTGTCCACTTGCTGTACGGCAGCGATCCGTTCTCCCCCATCTTCATCCACACCGGGCAGCTCCAGGGAGAGCCGATGATCTTCACGTCCGGGTTAATCCGGTAAATCTGGTCCAGGATGGGGAATACCCACTGCTCGTCCGAGGGATGAACGGAAAAGTTCTCCATGCCGGGCGTGTCGCACCAGGTGAACTCGTCCATGGAAAAGTCGGATCCGCCGATGCACACGCGGATAAGGGAGGAGCCGATGCCCTTTTCCCGGCTGAAAATTTCTTCCAGAAAAGCGGTGCGGTCCGCTGCGTCCATCAGCATAAGGTTGTAGCAGCTGGCCTGGGTGATGGCCAGGCCGAAGCCGTCTACCGTCTGATAACTGGTTCCGTCCAGGGACACTTTGTAGAAGTTCACGTCCTCCGGTTTTCCCAGCACAAGCTGGCTGGGTTCCATCCGTGCGCCGGCCACCGAGGTAGTGTACACCCGGGCGTAAGACTTCGCGGAAGGATCCGGTGCGGGATCGGGATCCGGCGTCACCGCCGAGGAAGGCCCGCAGGAAGAGAACAGGTACAGAGCAAGAAGGAGCAGGGACCGCATACTTTTCATAACAACTATAATACTTTAAAGGATAGAGCCTCGCCGGAATCGCTGTCTCCGGCCACCCACAGCTGGAAGTCTCCGGCTTCCACTTTCTTCACGCCGTCCAGGCCCACGAAGGCGAGTTCCCGTACGGGAATCTTCACCGTGAGGGTGCGGCTTTCTCCGGCTTTAAGGCTCACGCGCTGGAAGGCCTTGAGTTCCTTCACCGGGCGGGTGATGGAGCCCACCAGGTCACGCACGTACACCTGGGCCACCTCGGTGCCGTCATAGGCGCCGGTATTGGCCAGGGTGAAGGTTACGCTGATGGTGTCGTCGGCTTTGTAGGCCTCCTTATCCAGGCCGATGCCGGAATAGGCAAAGCTGGTGTAGCTGAGGCCGTAGCCGAAGGGGAACAGCGGATAGGCGCCGTAATCCAGATAGTAGGAGGTGTTGCCCAGGGACGTCTGGCCGGCTTCGGCCGGGATGTCGTCCAGCAGGGTTTCTCCCCTGTACGGACGGCCGGTCATGTTGTGGCTGTAGTACAGCGGGGCCTGACCCACCGTGCGCAGGAAGGTAATGGGCGTTTTTCCGGAAGGATTGGCATCTCCGAAGATGAGGTTGGCAAGTGCCGGACCGCCCATGGTACCGGGATGGAAGCTGTACAGCATGGCATCCACGTTGGGAAGGTCGCGCTCGATGGTGAGCGGACGGCCTGCCATCACGGTGGCTACCACCGGCTTACCGGCGGTCTTCAGGGCCGCAAGCAGTTCGCTCTGGGAGCCCTTCAGGTTCAGGTCGGCCAGGGAGTGGGCCTCACCGGAGAGGATGGCTTCCTCTCCCAAGAACACCAGCACTACGTCGGCGCGGTGTGCCGCGGCCACTACGTCGGCAAAGCTGTTACGTTTTTCGCGACTGTAAGTGAGGCCGGGGACATAGTCCACCTTGCCGGGAAAACGCTCCTGTAAAGCCTTGAGAGGCGTCACGGAATGCGCTTTTTCACCGTCGAAGGCCCAGGTGCCCAACTGGTCGTGCGGGGCGTTGGCCATGGGACCGGTGACCAGGATGCGGGCGCCGGCTTTGAGCGGAAGGACGCCGTCGTTCTTGAGCAGGATGACAGATTCCTCAACGGTCTTCTGGGCCGATGCCAGATGCTCGGGAGCATACTGCACCGCCTTGGCGGCTTCCACGTCCACATAGGGATTCTCGAACAGGCCCAGCAGCACTTTCACGCGCAGGATGTTGCGCACGGCGTTGTCGATGGTCTTCATGCTCACGGCTCCGCTCCTGACCAGTTCTTCCAGATGAGAGAGGAAGCCGAAGGTCATCATGTCCATGTCCACACCGGCGTTCACGGCCTTTTCGGCCACGTCCTTGCGGTCTGTGCCAAAACCATGGTTGATCATTTCGCCCATGGAATTCCAGTCGGTGACCACCAGGCCGTCGAAGCCCCATTCGCCGCGGAGGACGTCCTTCACTACGAAGGTATTGCCCGTGGAAGGCACGCCGTCGTTGTCGTTGAAGGAAGTCATCAGCGTCATGGCTCCAGCCTTGATGGCGGCCTCGAACGGAGGCAGATACACATTGCGCAGCTGGCGTTCGGTGAGGTAAGTGCTGTTGTAGTCACGGCCGCCTTCGGCAGCGCCGTAACCCACGAAATGCTTTACGCAGGCGGCCATGGAGGTGCTGTCCAGGCTGGAACCCTGGTAACCGCGCACCATGGCTTCTCCCATCCGGGCGTCCAGGTAAGTGTCCTCACCGCTGCCCTCGGCAATGCGGCCCCAGCGGGGATCGCGGGCAATGTCCAGCATGGGCGAGAACGTCCAGCGCACACCCTGGGCGGTAGCCTCAACGGCTGCCACACGGGCACCCTCTTCCACCATAGCGGGGTCAAAAGTAGCCGCCAGGCCCAGGGGAATGGGATAGATGGTGTGGAATCCGTGAATGACGTCGCGGCCCACCAGCAGCGGGATGTGCAGGCGGGATTCCTCTACGGCAATGCGCTGGAATTCATTCAGCTTCACCGGGTCCACCTCGTTCAGGATGGAGCCGATCTGGCCTTTGCGCAGGGCGTCGGCATAATTGGACACCTCTCCCCCGGCGGAAACCTGGTTCATCTGGCCGATTTTCTCGGCCAGGGTCATCTGCGAGAGCAGTTTCTCCACGCGTTTTTCCACCTCGGGGGTGCTGCCCACGGTGGTGCCTTGCTGTCCCGTGCAGGAGAACAAAAGCAGCACCAGGGCCGACAGGTATAGGTTTCGGATACTTTTCATCGTTTATTTTTTCTTGAATACGCGGACGTATGCTACTTTCATCGTGCAAGGGAGCGCCGACTCATCTACACCCTGGTTTCCTCCCCAGTCTCCTCCCCAGGCGAGGTTGAGAATAAGGTAAAAGTTCTTATTGAACGGCCAGGTATCGTCATTCCCCTTCTTGTCGTTCAAAAACGTAAAGTGCAGTTTTCTGTCTACATAGAAATTGAGGGCCTCCGGCGTCCATTCCAGCGCATAGATGTGATAACCATCTTCGGCCCCAGCCGTGAGTTGCTCATGGGTTTTCTGGGTATTATTTTTGTGGTTATAACTTGCGCAATGAATAGACGAAGAAGTATAATTGGCATGATAGCCCACTTCTTCCATAATGTCAATTTCGCCGCAACCGGGCCAGCCGCGGCTGAAGTCGTCGGGCATCATCCAATAGGCAGGCCATGTTCCTTTCCCCTTGGGAAGCCAGATAGCTGCCTCCATGTAACCATAGGTCCAGGACTTCTTGGAATACATACGGGCCGAGATGATATCTTTGCCCTCTTTGATGGCTCGAATGTTCAAGACGCCATCTTCAACGAACGCCGTACGTACCCCATTGCGGCCTCCGGCCACATAGGTTTGCAACTCATTGTTCACCCACCCCGCCGGTTTGCTTTCGAAACGCCATTTGTTGGCATCGGGAAGGGATCCGTCCTCCAGATCAAACTCATCATTCCAGTCCAGCTGATAACCCTCCGGGGTTACCATATCTTCCGGAGCGACGGGTGGCGCGGGCTTTTCCTTTCCGGTTTGGGATACTTCTACCGTCTTGGAATCACTTCCATAGCGAAAAGTGATGACATTGCTGCGCGTGTCGTAGGTTTTGTTCTCCGCTATTTTCACGGTAACAGGAGTAGTTCCCGCTACTCCCCCAGAGGGAGACACGGTGCACCACTCCTTGTCGGAAGCCGCAACGCCCCAGTCGCAATCGGCCGTGACAGTGAGAGTTTCGGTGGTGGCGGCATCGGCCACAGAAAGGCTTGAGGGATTCACGCTCAGGGTCCCAGCCGACGCGGGTTGCGCCGGCTTGGAACCGCAAGCTGTGATTAAAAGGGTTGCCGCGGCAAGCGGCAGCAGCAACCCTTTTATGGTGTTGAGCAAATTCATTACTGGACTCTCTTCAGGATGTACTGCCAGGCGATGGCGCCACCGTTGTTACCCGTAGCCGTGTAGCTCATCAGGACAAGCTGATTCTTGCTGTAGGACTTCACATAGAGCCAGGGTTCGTCGGCGAAATCGTTGTTGGGAGTATAGGAGAACATACCTCCGTCGGCCAGTTTGATGACCTCGTAGTCACCCACCTCGTCAAGGGTGTAGTTCACCTCAACCTTCTCGATGCCAATCACGAAGTCGTCACCGTAAGGGCACTCGCCGGTCTTGAGGTCATTGTAAACGGTTACATCCTTGTTGATATAGGACTTGCCGTCCACCGGATCCAGCGTGTACTTTCCGTCGGCGGTAAAGGTGATCACATCGTTGTACATGAAGGCGTCGTCCTTGCAGTGGGCGTCACCGCTCCACCAGCCGGCAGGATTGCCCAGTTCGGGACCGCAGCCAAAGTGACCGTTCACGTCGGCATCCCAGGTCCAGGAACCCACAAGGGCTTCCTCCAGGGAGGCGGGCTCTTCGTCGCCACCGCCCTGACCTTCCTTGGGCTTGTAAATGAACTGCCAGGAAATGCCCTCATATACACCTACAAGCGTCATGCTTTCGGCCGTGAGTTCCTTGATATACAGGCGGTTAGGCTCATCATTAAAGACGGCTGCATTGGGAGCATAACCAAAGAGGGTTCCGGCGGGGAATTCAATATACTCACCGTTGACATCCTCATTGATCACATAGGTGGTTTCCTGCTTCTCGGCGGGAGCGTCATAGTCCTCGTCACCTGTCTTCAGCTCGGGATGATAACCGGTGTCTTTGTTAACATAGATAACACCGTCGGCACCCGGATCGAAGATGTACTTGCCGTCGGCAAAGAAGGTGAGTTCGTCATCCTTCACACCATAGGCGTCTTTGTCGTGCGGGGTGGCACTCCACCAACCGCCAGGGTTACCCAGGTCGGGACCGCAACCCATATAACCGGCCTTGTCATTGGCCAGGATCCAGGTCTTGCTGGTCACATTGAACAGCGGGTCTCCGGCAGGCTGTGCTCCGTTCTTGGGACGGAAGATAAGCTGCCAGGAAATACCCTCGAAGTTGGCCACCAGGACCATCTTGGTCTCGGAGAGTTCTGCAATGGTGAGGCGGTTAGGCTGGTCGTTGATGACAGCGGCATTGGGCACGTAGCTGTACAGGATGCCGGCAGGGAATTCAATGTAGTCGCCATTGGCGTCGGAGCCCAGCGTGTAGGTAGATTCCTGTTTCTCGGCGGGAGCATCGTAGTCGTTTCCGTCACCTAAATAGATTTCGGCATGATAACCGGAATCCTTGTTCACGTACACAACTCCGTCGGCACCCGGATCAAAGATGTACTTGCCATCCTTGAAGAAGGTGAGTTCGTCGTCCTTTACGCCATAAGCATCTTTGTCGTGCGGAGTGGCACTCCACCATCCGGCGGGGTTGGTCACATCCGGGCCGCAACCCATATAACCCTGAGTATCGTTATCCAGGACCCAGGTCTTGCTCTCCTTGCCAAAGAGCGGATCCTCGGCACCGGCGATGGAACCTTCCGGAACAAACTCAAAGTAGAACGAGATACCATCGGCATTAGCCGGAGTGCTGGCAGTAGCCATGAGCTGGATCTTCTTCTTGAGGGAAGAGGTCTTGGTCTCCATCAGCTGATAACGGGGCTCGTCCACCAGGGATTTGTGCACCACATAGGAAGGATAGCTGCCTGCGCCCAGGACCAGGAAGATTTCCTCGATACCTGCATCGTTCCAATTGTTCTCGAAGGTGTAGGTAGATTCAATCTTCTGGGCAGGGAAGAGGTAGTCGTCGTCCAGAACCTCGTGACCGGCAGGATACTCAGCGTCTTTCTTGGCATAGCTCTGACCGTCAACGGGATTAAGAGTGAACTTGCCTTCGGAATCGAAGGTGAGGATATCGTCATACAGGAAACCGGCCTTTCCGTTGGGGTCGCACTGCCACCATCCCTTGGGATCACCCACGGGACCGCAGGCGATATGGCCAGTCTCGGCACTGTTCCATACCCAGTTCTGGGATGCGCCGCCGGAAACGGCCTTGATGTAAGGAGAAGGATCGAACGGATCACGGTAGGTGTTCTCCAGGGTGAAGGTCTTCACCACGGAACCCTGGGTGAGACCGCCGGCGTTGTAGGCTTTCACCTCAACGGTGTAGTCGCCAGCTTCGCGGAAGCGGAGCTTCAGGTTGTTCTCGGTATAGGAATAGCGCTTGTTGGCCTTCCCGTCAATCTTCTGGTCGCCGAAGATCCAAACCGGAACCAGACCCTTGTTATTCATGGTGAAGGTAACAAAGTTGGTGGTCTGGTCAACGGTGATGGTCACGTCCAGGGCCGATGCCTGGGGGACAAGCGCAGAAGAGACTTCCGGATATTGGGGAGCACAGGCGGCGGCAAGTGCCAGGCCGGCTGCAACAGCTATATATTTCCAGAAATTTTTCATGATAACTACTACTATTTATTGTAATCGGTCTGATGCAGTGCAGGATCCTTGTCAATCTCGGACTGGGGGATGGGCCAGTACTTCTTGTTGGGAGTCCAGTCGTTCTGACGATACTCGTGGTTGGCGGCCTTCAGTACTTCGGCGGCTTTGCCGCTGCGCACCAGGTCCCAATAGCGCTTACCTTCACCCACGAACTCCTTGTGGCGCTCCTGGATAATGGCATCACGGTCCACACCGGTGTCCTTGCAGCCAGCGCGGTCGCGCACCAGCTTGAGGTAGCTGCTGCCATCCTGGTTCAGCAGGACGGAAAGCTCGGCGGCGTTCAGCAGGGTCTCGGCATAACGGTAGATGCGCTCGTTGTTGCAATAGTTTACGTTGTCGGAAGCTTTGTAACCGTGGTTACCGCCTTCGCGGGCGATGTATTTGAGGTTCCAATAGCCGGTGTCCTGCCAACGGGGAGTATACTCGGCACCCGGGTGGGTTTCGGCATACTTGGCAAAGTTGAGGATACCGCCATCCTTGCGGATGTCACCGTCGTCGTACATGTCATAGGCGCTCTTGGCGATGGTGCCGAAGCCCCAGCCCTCATGATAGTCGGGAACGTTCTTGGTAGCGGGAATGCCGGTGAGGATGGAGTTCACCTGACCGCCGGCGGCGATGGAGTTACCCCAGTCGCGGATACCGCCTTCGGACATGTAGTTGATCTCCCAGATGGATTCCGGACCCCATTCGCCGCTTTCTTCCCAGATGCCGGCGAAATCGGCTACCAGGGAATACTGGCCGCTGGAGATGATCTCCTTCATGTAATTGAGGGCGGTCTGGTAACGGGTGGCGTCGTTCTGGTACAGGACGGCTTCCGTGTAAAGCATGTAGGCCATGGCCTTGGTCACGCGGCCTTCGCTGCCCACAGCGGCCTTCATGGGAAGGACATTGAGGTCAATGGCGTCCTCGATGAGCTTGATGAAGTTGGCGTAAACCTCGTCGGGAGTGAGCTGGGGAGCGATGTAAGGGGACTCCAGGAGGGTCTCCCAATAAGGGATATGGCCCCAGAGTTTCCACAGCATGTTGTAGTAGTAGGCCATGAGGACCTTGGCCTCGGCCACATAGAGCTTCTTGGTATTGTCGTCCACGCCTTCGGCTCCGTCAACATACTTGATGAGCGTGGCGGCGCGGTTGATACCGGAATAGTTCACCGTCCACATCTGGTTGCACACATCGGTGGAAGTAGCGGTGTAATAGTGCGTCTTCACAATGATGGGCTGGTCGCCTTCGTTGGAGCCGCCGGCATACACGTCGTCGCCCATCACGTCAAAGATGAGGTGGAGGTTGTCGTACTGGCCAAAGGCATAGTCATACCATTCCAGCGGGTCGTAGGCGGCCACAAGGCACTGGAAGAGACGCTCCGGAGTATTGAAGTATTCGTCAAGCGGTTCGGAACTGTTGTGCTTGGGATTGATGAAATCCTTGGAGCAGGCAGTAAGCAGAACGGCGATGGCACTGAGTGCAAAAATTATCTTTTTCATATCCGTGGTCTGTTAGAAGGTTACATTGACACCAAAGGTGACGGTTCTGTTCTGAGGATAGACACCGCGGTCCACACCCACTTCGCGGAAACCGCCGGAAACTTCGGGATCGCAACCGGTGTATTTGGTGAGGGTGAAGGCGTTCTCTACTTGTCCGTAAACTCTCAGGCGAGAGACAAAGAACTTCTTGGTGAGTTTGGAAGGAAGCGTGTAACCCAGCTGGATGTTGCGGGCGCGCAGGAACGAGGCGTCTTCCATCCAGTAGTCGGAAACGCGGTAGTTCTCATTGGCCGAATCAAAGGCAAAGCGGGGATAGCTGTTGGTGGAACCTTCGCCGGTCCAGCGGTTCAGGATGGACTTGGGCAGGTTGATGTAGTAAAGGTCGGTACGGCGGGTGACGTTGAGCGTCTGGGCACCCAGCTGGCCCTGGAGGAGCATGGAGAAGTCGAAGCCCTTCCAGTCCAGGGTGAGGGTGAGGCCGAAGGTCCAGTCAGGAATACCCTTACCCAGTTTGGTGCGGTCGTCGTCATTGATGACACCGTCGCCATTGATGTCCTTCCAGCGGAAGTCACCGGGCTGGGCCTTAGGCTGGATGAGTTCTCCCTTGTCGTTCACATAGGAGTTCACCTCGTCCCAGTTCTGGAACACACCGTCGGTCTTCCAACCCCAGAAGTACGGGAACACTTCACCCACTTCGCCGCGGGTAAGGGAGCCGATCTTATGGCTAGAAGTGATGATGTAGGAGGATTCGGCAGCCAGCTTGGTGAGTTTGTTCACATTGTAGGAGGCGTTGGCCTTGATTCCATAGTTGAAGTCACCCACGGAGCCGCGGTAACCCAGGTCGATTTCGATACCGGAGTTGCGCATGGTACCCACGTTGCCGGTAGGAGCGGAGTCACCTGCATAGGTGGGAACCTGCATCTCCATCAGCATGCCGGAGGCATCCTTGATATAGTAGTCCAAAGTGGCAGTGAACTGGTTGCCCCACAGACCCAGATCCACACCGAAGTCGGTCTGGATGGACTGTTCCCACTTGGCGTTGGGGTTGGCCAGGCCGGAGGCCTTCACGCCGATGTTCACGGCTTCCGTTGCATTGGCGCCGGAACCGAAGATGTAGTTGTTGCCGGACTGTGCGTACACGGCATACAGGAAGTCGCTCAGATTATCCTTACCGTTGATACCCCAGGAAGCGCGGACCTTGGCCATGGAGATGACCGGGTTGTCCTTCAGGAATTTTTCGTTCTTCACATTCCAGCCCAGGGAGAAGGACGGGAAGGTACCCCACTTGTTGTTGGGGCCGAAGTGGGAGGATGCATCCCGGCGGATGGTAGCCTGGGCCAGGAAGCGCTCGTCAAAGTTATAGGACACACGGCCGAAGTAGGACAGGATGCTGTAAGGAATGGAATTCCAGCTTCCCCAGCCGTTGCGGTCACCGTCGCTCTGCTGGCCCAGCGTGTTGTTCACGCTGATCTTCCAGGGATCGTCGGGATAGATGAGACCCAGGGCGGTTGCGCCCACATTGGAAGAAGAGGACATGTAGGCAGACTGACCCAGCACCACGTTCAGGGTGTGCTTGCCGAACACCTTGTCATAGGTAAGGGTGTTCTCAATCTGATAGCTGTAGTAGCGGTTCATGCTCTGGGTAGCGGAGGAACCGTAGTTGGTCTTTTCAACGGTAGAGGCGTTGCCGTCCTTGTCATACACCGTAGTAGCAGTAACGGAATCCAGGCTGTAGGCCTTGGAGGTGAGGAAATACTGCTTGGTATAGCTGTGCTGATACACATAGGAGAGATCCAGCGTGATGGCATTGCGGAATTTGAGACCGTCGATGAGCTGGAGTTCGGTGGTGAGACCGGCTACAATCTTGTCCGTGCTGGTATAACCGTGAGGACGGTCCAGCATGGCGATAGGGTTGGCCTGCTCGTTATAGGTACCGCCGTCGGCAATGAAGTAAGGCTTGCCCTCGCTGTCGCGGATAATATAAGGATAGCCGGCCGGATAGAGCGTCTTGTAACGGGCTTCTTCGGCCTCGTCGGCATAGATGGGATCCAGCGGGGACATGCCCAGGGCGGAACCCAGCGGGGAAGCGTACTCGGAGTTGGCCGAGATGCTGGCGCTCTTGATGTGAGCGTAGGAAATCTGGTTGCTGAAGGTGAGCTTGTTCAGCCAGTTGCGGGAAGCGGACTCGTCGAAGAGGGTGATACCCACATTCTCGCGCAGCGTCACTCTGTCATAATAGGACTGGCCGAAGCGGCCGCCGATGGTACCCTTGGAGGTGAGGTAACCGCCGGAGATGCTGTAGTTGACACGGCCGTTTCCGCCGGAAACATTGAGGTCGTGCTTCATGATGGGGGCGTTCTTGTCGAAGATGGCAGCTACCCAGTCGGTACCGGTACCCAGGGAATAAGGATCGTCGTAGATGGGAGCGTTACCGGAATTGAGCATACCCTCGTTCATCATCACGGCATATTCGGTGGCGTTGAGCACGGAGGGTTTGCGCCAGGGATTCTGGAAACCGTAGGAGAAGTCGTAGTTCACCACAGTCTTTCCTTCTTTACCGGACTTGGTGGTCACCAGGATTACACCGTCGGCGGCACGTGCACCGTAAACGGCTGCGGAGGCAGCGTCCTTGAGCACGTCGATACGCTCGATGTCGTTGGGGTTGATGTAATCGATACTGCCGGCGGGCATACCATCAACAATGTACAGCGGGGAAGCGTGGTTGATGGAACCTACACCACGGACAATCACCGTGGAGCTGGCGCCCGGAGCACCGGAATTCTGGGTAACCTGAACACCGGAGGTCATACCCTGCAGCATGTTGTCCACGCGGTTCTGGGACTGGACCTTCAGGTCTTCGGAGGTTACGGAAGAAATGGAGGCGGTCACCACCGATTTCTTCTGGACACCGTAGCCGATGACCACGGTCTCCTCCAGCATCTGGCTGTCGTCCTTGAGGACAACGTCCAGCGTCTGGTCATTGTTGATCGTGAACTGCATGCTTTCATAACCCAGGCAGGACACCTCTACAACCGCGCCGCGCGCTACGCGAAGGGAGAATGCTCCGTCCACGTCCGACATGGCACCATTGCTGGTTCCCTGCTCAACGATGAAAGCGCCCACGATGGGCTGGTTGCCGGAATCCAGGACACGGCCCTTGAAGGTCACGCCCTGCGCCATTGCAACCAGGCTCAATCCTAAGAAAAGGACTAAGGAAGCTAGTTTTTTCATACGCTTTGGATTTGGTTTGCGTTGGTTATTGTTAATAAAGTGAGTGTTTCCACACTTGGTCGGGTGCAAAATTATGGACAAAAGACAAAGCCGCTTCCTTTAGGAATATTAAAGTAGCGGCAATGTAAAACTAATTAGCTGAATTTTAGCTAATTAAATAATTTTAAAATAGTTAAAAAGTAGTTGTAGAATAGTAGGGCTCCTTCTACTTTCCAATAGCTTTTACCTGGGATTCAAAGGCCTCACGGTCCCCCAGGGCGGCGTTTTTGATGGCCACTTTATAATTATAGATGGTACTGAGGGAGTAGTCCAGCATGGTGGCGATTGCCTTGCTGTCGTCCACGCCCAGACGGATGAGCGCAAAGACACGCTGGGCCGTTGTCAGGTGCCCTGCAGGCGGGAATTCCCGGGCTTCTTCCCTTAGCAGGGAATTGAACTTGTCCACAAAGTCGGGATACAGGCCCAGGAAAGTGGTGTCGAAGGTTTCGTAGAATTCCTCTCGCGCTTTTTCGCTTCGGCCGCTGATGGAGAGCTCCTTGAGCAGTTGGTCGGCCTTTCCCTGCTTGAGCAGGTTGCGGAAGCGGTTGTCCTCCGTGCGGATGACGGAAACCTGGGCCGACAGGCCCTGCAGGAAACTCAGGATATACTTTTCCTTCACGCGGTCGGCCTTGGAGATTTGCTGGTTAAGGTCGTTCAGGGTAACGTTGGCCAGCGCCAGGGAATTGTTGCTTTTCTCCAGCTCCTTCCGCAGTTTGGCGAGCTTGCGGGAACGGACGATGAGGAAATGGGTGACCAGGGACAGGATCACGGTGAGGACGGCCAGCAGGATGGACCACACCTTGCTGCTGCGGGACGCACGTGCCTGACGGTCCTGGTAGGCATCTTCCACCTGCATCAGGAAGCGGGAGATTTGCCAGGGACGCAGCTTGGCATTATACACAAGGGCGTCTTCCTGGGCAATGCGCAGGTAGCGGAAGCTGCGGTCCACGTCGGTGGGAAGGATGAGCTGGGCCACCATGGTGAGGGAGGCATAATCCCGCACGGCGTTCACAATATCGCATTCGGCCGATTTTACCAGCCAGTGCATGCGCTCGTAGGCATTCCCCCTTCGTTCTTCAATCTCGGACTGGAAGAAAGCGTGGATGGCGAAATCCCGGTCTTCGGGACGCACATCGGAGAGCAGCAAACGGCTCACGCTGTCGGCGGCACTCAGCCGGCCTTCATCCATGAGCTGGTCCCGCAGGATCCAGCGGTATCGGGGAGTATCGGGCGTCAGTAATCTGTACAAGGCAGGGCGGTAGGCGGCCGCCGGAGGAATGGACATGCGTTCCACCATGCCGGAATTGCCGGCCATGTCCTTGCTGAAGTCGTACAGCACCCAGAAGT
Source organism: uncultured Bacteroidales bacterium (assembly GCA_905234795.1). Classification (GTDB taxonomy): domain Bacteria; phylum Bacteroidota; class Bacteroidia; order Bacteroidales; family UBA932; genus Cryptobacteroides. Next base: position 58,474 of record CAJOIQ010000001.1, read on the forward strand.
ATTCGGCCTTCAAAGGGGCCGACAATTGGTTGGTGTCTATCTGGTCGTACAGGATTTGACTGGCCTCGAAGTAGTTGCCGGCCTTCCCGTACAGATGCCCCAGGGCGATGGTAGCCTGGTTATACCGCTCTTTGTCGGAGAGTTTCTGCGCCAGGGCCTGGGCGCTCTTCAAGTACACCTGCGTGGAATCGAAGCTGAAAGGGAAATAATCCGACGCCGCAATCATCTCCAGTTCGTATCGGCCCGCTGGATCCTGCGTGGCGGCGATGAGCTGGCGATAAGCGTCCAGCTGGTCCATTTTCTTGGCCATATAGAGTTCCCGGGTGGTCAGATAACCATCCAGTTCGTCCATCAGCATTTGGGTTTTGCGGTCTGTTCTGGGAGCTGTCATGCACCCGGCCGCCAGAAGGGCAGCCAGAGCCATAAGCACTACGTTCTTATTCAAGCACATAGTGCAAAGATAGCAAAATTTCTTCTTCCCGTCCTTGAGGAATCACCGGAGACAGGAAAGAAAGCATCTGCAGGGTTTTGGCCTCTTTCTCGGGGATACCGCGGGAGCGCATGTAGAAGAGTTCGTCCTCATTGAGCTGGCCGACGGTGGCCCCGTGGGAGCATTTCACGTCGTCGGCATAAATCTCCAGCCGGGGCTTGGTTTCCACCCTGGCTTCCGGCGTAAGGACAATGTTGTGGTTTTCCTGATAGGCCTCGGTCTGCTGGGCGTCCGGAGCCACCACGATGGTGCCGCCAAAGTTTACCTGGGAACTCCCGCCGGCAATGCCGTTGAACAGCTGCGTGCTTTTGCAGCCCGGGGCCCGGTGATGCATCACAATACGGAAGTTCACCTTTTCATCGGCCTTGCACAGATACAGGCCTTTCAAATGGGCTTCGGCGCCGGGGCCGACGAGGTCGATGCTCACATCGATGTCCTTCGACTCCCCGGGAAGCACCACGAACTCCAGGTTCAGCACCTCCCCGGCCTGTACCTGATACTGCCCCACAGGGGGTGCTATGTACTTGCCGTGGCCCATGCTAGAACTGGTCAAAACCTTTATCCTCGATGGCCTGGATGAGCTCCCGGCCGCCGGTTTTCACTATCCGGCCGGCCTTGAGCACGTGCACGTAATCCGGCTGCACATACTCCAGGAGTTTGTGGTAGTGCGTGACGATGATGGCGCTTTTTTCCGGATTGCGAAGGGCGTTAACGCCATCGGCCACAATCTTGAGGGCATCCACGTCCAGGCCGCTGTCGGTCTCGTCCAGGATGGAGAGTAAGGGGTCCAGCAGGGCCATCTGGAATATCTCGTTGCGCTTTTTTTCACCGCCGCTGAAGCCCACGTTCACCTCACGCTTGGCAAATTCCGGCTTCATCTGCACAAAGGCCATCTTCTCCTTCATCAGCTTGAGGAAGTCCCCGGTCTTCATTTCCGGCAGGCCGTGCGCCTTGCGCTTGGCGTTCACCGCTGCCTTCATGAAAGCCGTGATGGTGACGCCGGGAATCTCGATGGGATACTGGAAACTGAGGAAAAGGCCTGCCCAGGCACGCTCCTCGGGCGTCATGGCCAGCAGGTCCTTCCCGCCAAACAGGATGCTGCCATCAGTCACCTCGTAGCCGGGTTTCCCGGTGAGGACAGCAGCCAGCGTGCTTTTACCCGCACCGTTGGGTCCCATGATGGCATGCACTTCTCCCGGGCCGATGGTCAGGTCAATTCCTTTGAGGATTTCCTTGTCCTCAACTTTGGCGTGAAGGTTTCGTATCTCTAATAGCATTCCGTTCCGTTTTAGCTTTCAAAGATACGAATAATTGCCGAAATACCTTTAAAACACCGGCGCTTTATCGTAGACCGACTGTAGCGTATAGGCGGGATCATCGTTGGTCCAGGCCTGGATGACTGTCTTGAGCGGAACCTCTCCGGAACTCAGGAAGGCACCCGTCCCGTGGTCGGTATAGCAATGCTTTTCCCGGCCGCAATGCGTTCGTCCAGCTCTTCCAGCCAGTCCAGGTACCAGCATTCGTCGTGGTGGGTGTCCATCACCACACGCAGGCCGGCGTTATGGGCATAGCCGATGACCTCCTCTACCCGGTTCAGGCGGGTGGCGTCCAGCTTGTAATCCGGAGCTGGGCCGATGAACTTGGCCCAGGTCACGGGAATACGCACATAGGTAAAACCGTAGGATTTTATGGTATTGAAGGTCTGTTGGGTGGCTTTTTTGTTACTCCAGCAGGTTTCGTCGGGCCAGCCGTATTTGTCGTCTTTGTCCGAGAATCCGTCCGGGAGTGCATCCAGGTTATTGCCCAGGTTCCAGCCCACGCCCAGCTCTTTCATACGCGCCACTGCGCCGTTATTGGGCAGTTCGGGGTCTTTCACTACGTTGGTGGCGGGTGTGGTGCCGCCGTTATCATTGTTGCCGCCGGAGGGCTTTGTGTTGGGTTTTTCGATCAAATATGCCGTCTTTCCGCTGCAGCAAAGGCACACGGGCAGGATGGCCAGAAGGAGGAATAGTCTTTTCATAACAGTTTGGTTTTGTGCAAAAAAAGACAATAATCGTCTTTTGTGGGAACCAAATTGCGTATACTTGCACACAATTTGCGTTTTTGAACCCTTGCCTCCGTTTTAATAAAAAACACTATCTTTGTATTCTTATGTCCCAAGACCAGAAAATCATACAGGAATTCACCAGCGCCGAGTACAAGGAAGGCTTTGTGACCGACGTTGAACAGGAGTTCGTCCCCAAGGGCCTCAATGAGGAGATTATCCGCATGATATCGGCCCGAAAGGAGGAGCCGCAGTGGCTGCTGGAATTCCGCCTGGACGCCTTCCGCAAGTGGCAGGATATGCCCATGCCGGAGTGGGCGCACCTGGACATGCCATCCATTGATTTTCAGGATATTATCTACTTCGCGGCTCCCAAGAAGGACAAGGACCGGCCCAAGGAAATTGACCCCAAGCTGGCCGAGACTTTCGACAAGCTGGGCATTCCCCTCAAGGAGCGCGACGTGCTGGCCGGCGTGGTTGCCGTGGACGCCGTCTTCGACTCCGTGTCCGTCACCACCACCTTCCGCAAAACCCTGGCCGAGAAAGGCATCATCTTCTGCAGCTTCTCCGAGGCCGTGAAAGAACATCCGGACCTGGTGCGCAAGTACCTGGCCAGCGTGGTGCCCGCCAGCGACAACTATTTCGCCGCCCTCAATTCGGCCGTTTTCAGCGACGGCTCCTTCTGCTACATTCCCAAGGGTGTGCGCTGCCCCATGGAGCTGTCCAGCTACTTCCGCATCAACGCCAGGGGCACGGGCCAGTTCGAGCGCACGCTCATTGTGGCCGATGAAGGCTCTTACGTTTCCTATATGGAAGGCTGCACGGCGCCGATGCGTGACGAGCAGCAGCTGCACGCCGCAGTGGTAGAGATTGTAGTGGAGAAGGATGCCGATGTCAAGTATTCCACCGTGCAGAACTGGTATCCCGGAGACGCCGACGGCAAGGGCGGCATCCTGAACCTGGTGACCAAGCGCGGTATCTGCAAAGGTTCCGGAAGCCATCTGAGCTGGACGCAGGTGGAGACCGGCAGCGCCATCACCTGGAAATACCCCTCTACTATATTAAAGGGAGATTACTCTTCTTCGGAATTCTACTCCGTGGCTGTCACCAACAACCATCAGCAGGCCGATACCGGCACCAAGATGATTCATCTGGGGCGGGGCACCAAGAGCCGGATTGTGTCCAAAGGAATATCGGCCGGCGTGAGCCAGAACAGCTACCGTGGCCTGGTGCGCATGGGCAGGAATGCCCGGAACGCCCGCAATTATTCCCAGTGCGACAGCCTGCTCATCGGCAGCCGCTGCGGCGCCCACACCTTCCCGGTCATCCAGTCCCAGAATCCAACCGCTACCGTGGAGCACGAGGCCACCACTTCCAAGATTTCCGAGGACCAGCTGTTCTACTGTAACCAGCGCGGCATCGGCCCCGAGGACGCCGTGGGCCTCATTGTGAACGGTTATGCCCGTGAGGTACTGTCCCGCCTGCCCATGGAGTTTGCCGTGGAAGCGCAGAAGTTACTGCAAGTATCACTTGAAGGATCGGTAGGATGAATTGGATAGACCTCATATGTTCCGTTTTGGGCATCACCTGCGTGTTCCTGGCCGGCCGAAATTCCAAATACAATTTCTGGGTTGGATATCTATATACAACCGCATTGTTTGTACTGTTTTGGAAGCAGAACCTGTTGGCCATGCTGCTGCTGCAACCTGTTTCTCTGGCCATCAACATCCTGGGTCACTACCGCTGGACGCATCCCCGGGAGGAAGAGCGCAGTTCGGAGAAAAACAATGAGCTCAAAGTAAGTATGCTCACCTGGCCCCAGCGTGGGCTGGCTGCGGGATTTGTCCTGCTGGTTGCTTTGGTGTGGGGTGTTCTTCTGGACCGGCTTTATCCGGCCGACCCCCATCCTTACCTGGATTGCTGCGTGACTGTACTCATTCTTATGGCCCAATTGCTGTCTGCCATGAAAAAGTGGGACTGCTGGGTGGCCTGGCTTCTGGTGAACTGCACGCAGATAGCGTTACATCTGTCAGTAGGCAATTACTTTATGTCTGTTGTTAGCGGCCTGTATCTGATTAATGGCCTGTGGTCCCTGTGGACCTGGGTACAATTGTACAGGAAAAACGCCTGATTCCCTTTTCCCGGCGCGCAAGGCGTCAAATTATCTACCGTAAACAGGGGGGTCGACAGGTATATCCATGATAAACCGGCAGCCCTTCCTGTAGTCACGGTCCATATCCAGGCTGCCTCCCAAAAGAATGACGTGACGTTTTGTAAGCGAAAGCCCCAGGCCCAACCCTTCGGAGAAACTGTCCCTCTTGTAAAAAGGAGTGAAGACGCTTTCCTGGATTTCCGGAAGGATGCCTTTGCCGGTATCTTCAAAGACAAAACGGACCCTGGTTTCATTTGCACTCACATGCAGGGAAATGTTTTTTCCGTCCGAGTATTTGGCCGAATTGTACAGGATTTCCCGGATGCTGCGCATGAGGTAAAGATGATCCGATACGATGGTGAACGAATCATCAAGCATTGTCTCCAGCTTTACGGTCACCTCCCGGAAATAACGGGTGGTATAGTCAATACATTCCCTTGCCACGGCATTGGGTGACACCTTGTCATATTGAAGGCTCACCACCTCGTCATGGTATCCACGGTCCGAGCTGTCATACAGCATCAGGGACATGCGGTTAAGAATCATGGCGTTGTAGTTCATGACATGAAGGATCCTCATGAACTCTTCCTGGGGCATTGCACTCCCGTCGGAATCCCGGAGAAGCTGGCCAAAACCCATGATAAGGTTAAGGGGAGTGCGGATCTGGTGGGTCATGTTGGAGACAAAAACACTTTGGCGGCCCAGAGCTTCCTCCAGGGCTGCGTTGGCCTTTTCCACTTCATCGTTACGCTTTGCCAGCTCTTCTGTTTTTTTATTCACTTCAAGAATGTGGCTCCTGAGCACCTCCTGCATGTGGGAAAAGCTGTTTTGAAGGGTGCCGATAACACTGTTTGCGTCGCCGTGTGGTATTACGGTGGAATAGTCCCCGTCGGTAATGAGCCGGGCCTGTTCTTCCAAAAGTTTCATGGGGGCAAAGGCCTGCACCACCGTTCTTCTGCAAATGAAATAGATATAAAGCAGGACAACAAAGACAATAAAGAAGATGCAGATATCCAGACGCCTGTATCCGCGCATAACGTCATTTTCCGGGCTCACCAGGGCAACGCTCCACTCCGTCCCGGGGATGGGCTCATAGCATATCAGACTGTGCACGCCGGCCACTTCGGCATGCATCATTCCGCTGTTACCGGAGGTCATTTCGCGCCCCAGGGTAAGTTTGTCGCTGAAATAGCGGCCGGAAGTGGGATCAAAGATGGTCTTGTGCAGAATCCGGGTGGTGTCCGGATGTTCAAAATACCGGCCGTCATGCCCCAGAATCATAAAGTATGAGTGGGAATAGGGCTTTTTGGACGACAGGGCCCTGGATAACTCCGGGAGTGACAGGTCTGTAGAGATGACGCCTATCAGACGGTTCTCCTTGTCAAACAGGGGACGGCTGTATGAGGCAATCATATCGTCGGCCGACAGCGAGCCGGCATTGTCATCTATAAAAGGGTCTATCCAGACGGCCTCTCCCCGGGTGGCCGCTTTGCTGTACCACTCATAGTCAAAGTATTCGTACTCGTCTTCCTGGACGGTAATGATTTCCTCACCTTTACGGACTGTATAGGCCGAGAAGTAGCGTCCCTGCCGTGGGAACATATCGGGCTGGGCCGATATGGAGCAGCCGGAGATGAAGCCATTCTGCTCTACAATGCGCCTGGACAGTACCAGCAGGGAATCGGGCCTGAAACTGTTTTCGGCAAACCAGGCAGTGGCAATGGTGGCGGTTTCCACACTGCGGAGGTAACGCTCGGCTTTGGCAAGGGCCGTGTTGAGGGTTTTCGAGGCACTGTCCATGGCCACAGAGTGGAAATAACGCCGTGACAGCGCCATTGAGACGGTATTGGCCATGACAAACACCAGCAGCACGATGCAGAACATGCTGAGGCTTATCTTGGTGGGAAGCGAATTCCGGATATTTCTAATCAGTTTCCGCATGCATCTCCCTGTTCTTTGCGCTTAACATGTCGGCGAGGATTTCGGTTACCTTGAGACCGTTCCTTTCGATACTGTTCAAAATATGTTTCCGCTCATTTTCATTCATAACGCCGCCGCTTTCGTTGAGCCTGTCCACGTCGGCCTGAATATCGGTAGTAACATCGGCCATCTGATGGGTCATTCTGCTGAAAAAGGCACTTCTGTACTTTTCGGCCTCTTTGGTTTTGGCATAGGTGACGTCAAGGTCTTCTCGGCGGGACACCTCTTTCCGGGAAAGGTCCATCAGCCTTCCCATATGGTCCGAAACGGACTCCTGCATCATGCGGAACAGAGCCTGGAGCCGGCCCACTTCGTCAGTACTGCTGGTCTCCCGGACAGGAGACAGATAGTTGCCCCCGGCAATGTTTCTGGTAATATAGGTTAGTTTTCGCAGCGGCTTAAGATAAATATGCGCAACGGCCATACCGCCGGCAAGTAAAAGCAGTATACCCGCAATGATGATGAATATGGAATCGCCGAAGCCGGAGTCATATCGGCGAATTAACTCGTCTTGGGGGTAAATGACGGCAATGCTCCATCCAAGGCTTTCTATCTGCCGCCCTGGAAGGGGCGACGGCCTGTAGGGCATATACGCCACGTAATAGGATGTGGCGTCCAGCGTGAATGATTTCTTCCCGGACTTTCCTGCAACCATTTCCCGGATGGCTCCCATGATGGCGGGATCTTCGGCCTCCCGGAAAAATGACATGCTGTCCATGTGAAACAGCTTTGTGCTGTCCGGGTGAACGATATATGACCCGTCGTCGTCCAGGATGGTAATGTAGGAATGGGTGGTTTTTTTGTAATTCTGGGCAATACCCGTGAGGACACCCAGGGAGACGTCCACCCCCAGGACCGCCACAGTGCGGCCATTATCCAGAATAGGCACATCATAGGAAATGATGGGTTCTGCTTCGGTTTCCTCGTTCTTTAGCGGTCCAACCCACGAGGGTACTCCCTCAAGGAGGGGCTTTGTGTACCACTCTTGCTCGGTATACAGCCTGGAGGTGAAAGTTTCGGACCGGACAAGCGTTTCTCCGCTCTTGTACATATAGGCCATGAAAGGTTTATTGTCCACCGTATAATAATCCGGGTTCAGGGCAATGGCGCACCCGCATATATCGGGATTGGCCTTAATGGTTTCATGGCACAACTGCAGTAATTTTGGGGAATTCTCCAGATGGTTGGGGATATCGCCTTTGATAATGTGGGCAGCCTGTTCTACACCCAGCAAAGTGTTGTCAATCCTGTAGGCGATTCCCTCCAGCACCTCCTCCACCTTACGATTGGTTTCCTTCCTGATGGAAATCCGCATTCCTATTGTCATTGACAGAATAGTGAATGCAAGGAGAATGGCAACATAGAATACAGTCCGGAAGATGATTCTGGCACCTACGGTTCTTGGTATGAAGTCCCTGGGTTTAGGCATCTTACGGAAATTATAACGCCAGATCGGCCAGCACAATGGCGGCCATGGCCTCCACGATGACGGGGGTGCGCAGGGCGAAGCAAACGTCGTGACGGCCGGGAATGCCGGCTTTTGCGATGCTGGCCGTGGGCTTGAAGGCCACGCGGAACACCAGCGGATTGCCGTTGGTGAGGCCGCCGTTCACGCCGCCGGCGTGGTTGGTCACGGGCGGCTGCGGATGTTTGTGACGGCCGCAGCAGTGGTGCTCCGGGAAGGGATCGTTGTGCTCGCTGCCTTTCATGCGGGAAGCCTGGAAGCCGTCTCCGAATTCAATGCCCCGCACGCCGGGAATAGAGAAAACGGCATGGGACACCTGGGATTCCACGCTGTTCCAGAAGGGTTCTCCAAGGCCGATGGGAAGTCCCTCCACCGTGCATTCCACAATGCCTCCCAGGGAATCTCCCTCCTCCTGCGCCGCCTTAAGGGCATCGGGCCAGGCAGCGGCATCTTTCAGGCCGCCCACCTCGATGAGCTGCGCGTGGAACTTGGCAAAGTACAGCATCTTCTTGGCCACCACGCCCGCCGCCACAATGGCCAGGGTGAGCCGGCCGCTGAAGTGGCCACCGCCGCGGGGGTCGTTGAAACCGTCGAACTTGAGGTTGGCCGTGAAGTCGGCGTGGCCCGGACGGGGATGCTCCCGGAAGCCTTCATAATCCTCACTGCGGGTATTCTCGTTGCGGAAAAGGATGGTGAGCGGGGCGCCGGTGGTGCGGCCGTTGTACACGCCGGAGACAATCTGCGGGAAGTCGTCCTCCGTGCGGGGCGTAGTGCCCAGTGCACCGGCCTTGCGGCGTCCCAGATCTTCGGCGAAGTCTTCTTCGCCAAGTGGCATGCCCGGAAGCACACCGTCTACGGTGACGCCGATGCGCGGTCCGTGGGACTCACCAAAAATGCTTACTCTGAATCTGTTGCCAAATGTATTCATAACCTTTTAAATAATTCATTGAAACCGGGGAAAGACTTGGCCACGCAGGCTTGGTCGTCTATCAGCACGGGAGCGTCGGCACCCAGGGAGGCCAGTTTGAGGGCCATCACCATGCGGTGGTCGGCGTGGGAGACATAGCTGCCGCCCTTCAGGAGCCGGCCGGCGGCAATACGCTGGGTGAGACCCATGCCGGTAATGGTCATTTCGTCGTCGTCCACCTGCACGGGAACGCCCATCTGCGAGAGCATTTCCACAATGGCCTGGGCACGGTCGGTCTCCTTATGCCGCAGGCGCTGGACGCCCAAAAGATGGCTGTCTCCGGGGCAGAAAGCGGCCAGGACCGCCACCACGGGGAAAAGATCCGGGCAGTTGTTCAGGTCGGCCTGGAAGGGACTGAGCGGCGCACGCCGCACGTGGATGCTGCCCGTGGGCTCGTCCAGCTGGGACATGCTGGCGCCGGCCTGCATCAGGATATCCAGGATGGAAATGTCGGCCTGCAGGCTGGTGGTGTCCAGACCCGTGACCTCCACGTCTCCAAAGATGGCGCCTGCCGTGAGGAAAGGTGCGGCGGCCGACCAGTCGGCCTCGATGGAGAAATCGGCGGCCTTGTAACGCTGACCTCCCCTCATGTAGAAGTTGAGGCCGGTGCACAGGCTCCAGTCCTGAGTTTCCATGAAGGCGTCGTCCCCCTCCATTTCGCTGCCGATGCGGATGCCGAATTTCTTGAGCACGTCCACTGTGATGAAAAGATAGGGGATGCTGCGGGGATCGTGCACGTAAACGGTTGATTTTCCGGCGGCTAGGGGCAGGGCGGCCAGGAGACCGGAGATAAGTTGGGACCCGCCCTTCCCGGAAACGTCGGCCCGGCCGGGAATGATGGGGCCGGCCACCTTGAGCGGAAGGTAGCAATCGGCCTTCCTATCTTCGCTAACATTTTTGTTACCTTCCGGGTAAAGCCTGACGCCGAAGGTTGCCATAATGTCGTGGGCATTGGAAAGGGGCCTCCCCAGCAGGGTTTTTTCTCCGGTCACCCGCACGGGTTGGGCCGACAGCACAGACAGCAGCGGCACCATGAGACGGGTGAGTAAACCGGACTCTCCGGTGTGGATCTCCTCCACTTTCAGGCAATCGGGAGTGGCGCCGATTCCGGTTATAACAATTTTGTTACCATCTGTTTTTACCTTCGCTCCCAGCGCTTTAGCAACCGCCAGGGCGTTCTCGTTGTCCCCGCAGGGAGAGTAGCCGTCCAGGTGGGAAACGCCCTCGGCCAGGGCGGCAGCCACTATGGCCCGCTGGGCAAAACTCTTGGAAGAAGGCATGGGTAATTCAGCGGCATTCACAAAGCGGAAACCGCCGTAAACCGCCTGTTGCAAGGCTTCCGTGGGCCACTGGCCGGGTGCCGTAGCCTCTTCCTCGCTCACACAGGCATAGGTGAACGGGGCGCCCAGTTTGAGAGCGTCCAGCCGGGACTGACGGCCTTCGGGACCCATGCATAACGCCACCAGCGTACCGGGAGCGGCTTCCCGGTAAAGACTCTGCAACACCTCGACATCGGCTGCACAGGTGGCGGTGGTGACAATCTTCACCACTTCCCCGCCAAAGCTGCGGGCGCGCTCCAGGATGGAGAGCAGTACCTCCCGGGACGGCGTCCCTTCATAATTATGGTAGGAACGGATGACTACCGTTCCGCAGTTCCGGCTGGCCTCCCGGATGCGGCGGCCGATGGCGGCGGGCGCCTCCATCTCCAGGTCCACATACTTGGCACCGGCCTGGATGGCCCGCTCCAGAATTTCGGGAGCCTGGGATTCCTCGGCCAGGCGGCAGGTGGCCACCAGGGGAACGTCGCTGTCTCCAAACAGGACGTCGATATCCTCTTCCTCCAGGGCGCAGCGGTCCAGGCGGATTTCCGCCATTTCCAGCGTTTCCAGCAGTTTTTGGATATCGGGGAGTTCCTTATTTTGTATCGAGGTGCAAATCATAGGGGTTCATTTCATGGAAGACCACTTCTCCGGGCCTGACGGGAATCACAAACTTCACTTTTCCGCCGCCCAGCGCCTTCTTGTCCTTGGCCATGGCCTCCTGCAGCGCCTCCAGCGGATAGGGGCTTTCCGTAGGGAGGCCGACGGATTGGAAATCGGCACCCAGCCGCGCCGCCAGGCCCTTTTCACTGATACCCAGGCTTTCTCCCAGGCGGGCGGCCAGGATGATGCCCATGGCCACGGCTTCTCCGTGAGCAATTGTACCGGTAGAAGCATGTTCAATGGCGTGACCGAAGGTATGGCCCAGGTTCAGTTTGGCCCGTTCTCCGTTTTCAAACGGGTCCCTTTCCACAATCCCGGCCTTGATTTGGGCTGCCTTGGCTATCAGTTCCTGCGTCACGCCACGCAGCGCGGCGGAATAGGCCTCGGCGTCAGAAAGGAGGAAAGATTTGAGGAGTTCGGCCAGACCGGCCTTCAACTCGCGCTCCGGCAGGGAGCGCAGGACATCGGCACAGAGGAAGGTGACCTCCGGCATGCGGAAGGCGCCCAGCATATTCTTGTAGCCGTCCAGGTTCACGCCGGTTTTTCCGCCGATAGCGGCGTCCACCTGCGCCAAAAGCGTGGTGGGAAGGTTGGCGTAACGGATGCCGCGTTTGTAGATGCTGGCCGCAAAGCCCGCCATGTCGGTGGTGATGCCGCCGCCGACGGCCAAAAGCAGAGCGCCGCGGGAGGCACCGGATTCCATCAGCCATCGGCAGATCTCCTGCACGCTTTCCAGCGTCTTGAGGGCCTCGGAGGTCTCAATGCCCAGCAACGGCCAGGGCATCTCCCGGGCCACCCATTCCACGTTGCGGTCGAAGACCACAAAGACTTCGGCCTCGGCCGCCAGAACCTCCTTTATATCGGCAATCTGTGTCAATTCCCTGATCATAGATTACAAAGATAGTGGAAAAATTTGTAGTTAAGGAGATTTACACTACTTTTGCGAAAACAAAACTCCGTGGTATTATAAAACTTTAACAAAATGAAAAAAACTATTCTCCTGGCCGCATCCGCAGTTATCATGGCCCTCACCCTGGTCTCCTGCAAAAATGACCCCATCTATCTGAAGGGCTACTACTATGAGGCAAAACTGAGTGTCTTTTATGGCACTAAAGAGGATCTCAATAAAGTCCAGACCGAACTCAACGCCGTGGTTGGCGACAACGGAAGCGGTGTACGCAGCACCCTCTCTTCCCCCGTGGACGAGAAAATGAAATCCGGTTGCGCCGCTATCCAGCAGAAGTATGCCGGCAAACTGAACAGGGTATACTTCAGCTTTATCCTCCAGCGCATCACCCTGGATTCGAATCCCAATGCCGCCCAGCAAAAGACCATCGACGAACTCGCCTTGTATGAATTCGGAGACGCTCTCCAGCATTCCTATGCCTTCTACGACTATACTTCCAACACCAAGGATGCCCTGGCCACTTTGAAGACCATGAAGGATAATATGCCCGAAGAAGACTATAAGGCTTGCGGACAAACCCTCTATGGCGTAGAAACCGCTTTCAAAAATGAATTCTCCAAATTCAATCTGTCCCCGTATTTTGTGAGCGATGAAAATGACAACGCCATCAAGAAATTAGGTGACGACTTTTTCGCCGAGTATTCCGCTAAAAAGAATGCCGTAGAATACAAGTTTATCATCTATAGGACGGATTTGCGCAGCGCAGAGGTAACCAAACTGTGGGAGAAGACCTTCCCGGTCAATTATACGCCCGCCAACTAAGCATTCCTCATTTTGCTGTCTGTTCTATTATTAGCCGTACTGCCGGCCCTGCTGCTGGTTTACTACACCTACCAGCAGGATAAACTGCAACGGGAGCCCGTCAAGAACCTGGTGAAAGCCTTCTTCTATGGCTGGCTATCCGTTTTTGCCTCCTTCGTCATTTCTGTCCCGTCCATGGGGATGGGGCTGTTTCCCCGGGAGATACTCTCGTTGGGGGACGCCTTCCGCACGGCCTTTTTCGGCGCGGCCATCCCGGAGGAAACGGCCAAGCTGTTCCTGCTGTGGCTGTTCCTTCGCAAATGCCGGGATTTTGACGAGCGCATGGACGGCATCGTTTACGCCGTATGCGTGGGTATGGGCTTCGCCGCCTTCGAGAACATCGAATACCTGTTTGCCTCCGGCACAGACTGGGTCACTACGGGTATCGGCCGGTCCCTTACCGCCATCCCCGGGCACTTTGCCTTTGCCGTCATCATGGGATACTACTACTCCCTCAACCACTTCGACAAATACCGCGCTCCCCTTGCCGGCCTCAAGATGTGGCTGTATCCCGTGCTGGCTCACGGCCTGTACGACACCGTGGCCATGTCGGCCCAAGTCACTCCGGAGATCAGCGGCGTAATCACCGTGGTCATCCTGCTGGGATGCTTCTGGGCCATCAAATGGGCCCGCAAACGGATGGCCTCCCACCTGCTGGCCGACTCCATGGACATCCACATGGGCATTGACGACCAATAATTTTGCAGTTTCCGGAATTTTGCGCTAAATTTGCAGTCCCTGCAAGCCCGGATGGCGGAATTGGTAGACGCGCTGGACTCAAAATCCTGTGGTAGCAATATCGTGCGGGTTCGATTCCCGCTCTGGGCACAAAAAAACCGACCTTTACGGCCGGTTTTTTTCGGTTAAACAAAGGTGAATGATACCTTGCCATCCTGATAGACGAATTCGGCGTAGGTCACATCGGAACAAATCTCGCCATCTGCAGTGCAGGCCGACATCATCATGATATACTTGACGCCCTCCCTGATGGAACGGTCGTCGCGGGGAAGCACCCATTCGTCGTCGCCGATGGACAGATTGTGTTCCAGAAATCCATACTCGTCATACAAGTCTATGATGTCGTAGTAGAAAAAATAGGCATCCTCGTATACGTCATAAATCCTGTCTTCCCGTTCGTATTCCCAGAACCAGGTGACGCTTTTGTCGCTGGGCAGGATGCGGAACATATTGTCCTGGGATTCAATGGTGAAGGTCAACTCCACTTCTGGGACATGCTGGGTATGAAATACGATTGAATGGATGGGGCCCACAAGCTCGCAAGTCTGGGAATTGACCTGGAAAACCAGGAGTTTATGGTCTATATCCGGCGGCAGAAGGATACTCTTGACGGTACGGACACCTTTGTAGCAGAACATGTCCAGGAAGTCCCCGTCGGTCTTGCCTTCCTTCCCGAGATTGGCATAGTCGGAGTTCATCCAGTCCATTTGAAACTGGATGATTTCCGCGTCACTTTGGTTATACAGCGGATGGTCGGCGGCTATTACACCATAGCAATAACGCGCGTTGGAATTATCGGGGGTTATGGTAAACTGCGCCCGGCTGCCTTTTACCCAGTCCACCTTCAGATCAAAACCGCAAGGTATGGTGACCGGCTTGTCTTTGCTGCATCCCAGGACCAGCAGCCCCGCCAGGCATATGTACAATAGCTTTCTCATAGGTCTTTATACACTTTAACCAGAAAGTGGACACAGCCGGTTCCGTGCTGGCCGTATTCTCCAAAATCGTAGCGGACATTCCACCCCTTGAACCAGGCTTCGGCCTTGAGGGCGTTCACAAAGGGAACCGTCTTGTCCTGAGTGCTGTGGAAAAGGTAGAGAGGGGCGTGCGGATTGAAGTGAAGCACGCCGTTGCCCAGCAGCGACTGATACAGACGGGCTGTTTCCGGGCTGTGCTTGTCCCGGCCCAGGTTTGTCATAATCTGGTGCAGGGAGGTGGCGTTCATCAGCTGGTTGATCTCCTTTACCGTATAATTCTTGGAATTGATCCATTCGTCGTAATGGGCCAGCAGGTTGGGCTGGAAGAAATCGGACATCTGCAGCCCCAGATCTTCTCCGGCATTGACCCCCTGTACAATCATGGGAATGGCGCAGGGGATGCCGGTCTGGTCCCATTCCATGGAAATGTCATAAGTGGCGGCCAGGTCGTAGGGGCCACCGCCGGCATACACCTTTTTGATGGGGAACACCTTGGGGTAGTCGTCCTGCAGCATATCCATCACAGCCAGCGTGGTGGCGCCGCCCTGGGAATAACCGGCCAGAATCACCTCGTCGCTTTCCGGTTTGCGGCCGATGTGTTCCAGGTAGGGTTTTACGGCCAGCGCCATGTCAACCACGGACCGGGCCGTGCTCTCCACGTGCATATAGGGGTGGATGCGGTCCTTGGTGACGCCAAAGCCGATGTAATCGGCCACTACCACGGCGTAACCCTTGGCCGCCCAGATCCCCTCCATGGGGAAAGTCTCCGATGGGGCCTCATAATTGGCGCCGATGGTGTAGTGGCTCACGATGAGCATGTTCTTGACGGGGCCTTTTTCCGGAAGAAGAAGCTTTCCGGACTGGACCAGCGGACTCCCGTCCACATCGTGACCCGTATAGGTGCCGGAAATATGGATGAGCCGGTTGCTGTTAATAACGCCCAGCAGGTCCCGGACGATGGCGTTGGCGTTGGTGACGGCCACTTTGGTGTCGGCATCGATTTCCGGATTCTCCATCACACGGATTTCGGGATTCAGGCTGCCGTCCGGCATGAAGACATCGGCCGATTGTACTGAAATCACGTGGAAGGTGTCAAAATCCACCACCTCCACCACAGGGTGATGGCAGGAAGTCAGGATAAGGGCCGCCATGGCCCAGAAACAGATTCTCTTCATAGGCTACCAGCGGTAATTGACGCTCACGGATATCAGGCGCGAGCCAAACATATAAATCCGGTTCAGGTCGTTCCAGGAGGCCATCAATCCCAGGTCCACCGCCCCGCACCAATGGCCTTTCCCCACCTGAATGCCGATGGGATTGAGATTGAACACGGGCGCGCAGGCATGGCCTCCGGCGTTGTCAAAGGCAAACAGCACGCCTATCCCCAGTCCCGAATAGAGGCGTACCCACTCCCTGTTCATCCAGGTAAAGCGGGCCGACGGCATGATGCACAGGTCGTAATTCCGGGAACGGAAGGTGTTATCCTCCGTCCAGAAGATGCCTTCGAAATCCACTTGCCCGCCCACGCTGACTACTTTTGTGAGCTGATAATGGTAATCGGCAAAGAAATGACCTGTATATCCATAGCTGGAGGTGTTCTCCCCGGGATGGAACGCCAGGGTCTCGAAGAGCATGTCTCCCCATCCCAGCCTTGCCAGATGCCGGGTGCCGGTCTCCTGCGCCCCGCAAAGGGTATACACCAGGAGGAAGACAGCGATGAGCAGTTTTTTCATTGAAATCACTCTTTCACATTTTTGCAAAGATACTATTTTTGCAAATTATGTAGAGCGCTACTACATTCGGGCGCGTTCGTCGGCGCCGGCGCCGGTGCCTTTGTACTTGCTCTGGGCGGTGTTGAAGCTGTAGCGAATGGAGAACTTCACCTTCTGGGTGTTCAAGATACTGGTCTGCCAAACCTTGTAGTTGCCGAAGTCGGTGGCAATGTTGTTGAAGGCCGTGCCGGCCAGGTCGGCTCCTTCCAGGCGCAGCACCAGGGAACCGTCCTTAAGCAGGGTCTTCTGCACGGCGGCGGTAAGGTTGAAGTAGACGTTGCTCAGGTAAATGTTCTGGGAGTAGCCCCGGCTGTACACTTCTCCTCCCAGTTCAAACTGCCAGCCGCCATTCAGACGCAGCGTGTTGAACAGCTGGGCCACAAACAGGGGCTTTCCGTTGAATGATGTCTGCCGGTAACCGGAGGCCTGGCTGTCGTCACGGACGTTGATGGTGAGCCACTGCGGCTGCATCACAAACGTATAGTTGAGCGTAAGCGGGCCGAAGGTGGGCGTCAGGTTCACAAAGGCCGACATCATGCGGTAGGGCTCGTCCAGGTTGCGCGGCTGCACCAGCATCACTCCTTCGTCATTGTACGGCATGGACCAGGTGACGATAGCGTTGTTCACGTGCGAATAATTCACGCCCAGCGTGACGAATTTCCACAGGGCCGTCAGGCTCATGTCGTGCGAAATCTGTGGCTGCAGGGCTGCGTTTCCGCTCTGCCACAGGTAGCGGCTGTTGTAGCGGATGGCGCTGGACAGCAGGGAATAGTCCGGACGGCGTGTCTTGGCGCTGTAGCTGAGCATCAGCTGTACCGGGCCGAAGGCGTTGGCATAGGACACGTTGGGGAACCAATTGCCGTAGGAACGGTCGATGTTGTTATCGGGAGTCACGGCATCCTGGTAGATGTAACGCACGTGCTCATAGCGCACACCAGCGCTGATCTGGCCCACCTGGGGCACGTAGAAACCGTAGGAAGCGAATCCGGCCACGTTGTTTTCCTTGACTTTGGCCGATGAACCCGGGACGCCTACTACGGTGATGGTGTAGTTGTCCGAGCGGCGGGAGAACGTCTCCTCCGTGCCCACCTGCAGCTGACCCATCCACACGGGGTAGGAAAGCACCAGTTTGGCGGCGCACAGCTGGTTCCGGTTGTCGGCATCCGTGCTCACCTTGGCATCTTCCGTCATCTTGCTAGTCTCGTTGGAGACGGACTTGGAGGTGCTGGCCGAGGTATAATAATCGGCATTGAAGTCGATGTTCAGTTTCCCTCCCACCGTGCCGTTGTAGTAAAGGTTGGTGCCGATGTTATAGGGGGCGACAGGACCCATGAAATCTTCCGTGAGGGTGGTGATGTCGTCCATCAGTTCGCCGTCCCGGGACACTTTGTCGGTGATGGTGGTCTGGTCCCATAAGCCCAGGGTGCGGCCCCATTCCACCTTGCCGCCCAGGAAGTGATTATCGGCAATCTGCCAGTTGATTCCGGCGTTTCCGCCCAGATTCTGGGTGGCCCCTGTACCGTCAATGGTGGCCTGGTCCAGGAACCTGGGGGTGCCGGTAGTCTCTTTCTCGGCATCGCTGATCTGCAGGAAGTGGCTCTTGTTATAGTTGATGCCGGCAAAGATATCCACGCCTCCGGTACGGTAGTTCAGGTTCAAGTTGGCGGCAGGGTCGTTGAAAGCCGCCTTCCGCAGGGACTGGGCGTCGGAAGCGCTGAAGTTGAAGCCGAAGCCGTCGCCCTGACGCTTGATGGTTTTGATGCGCACCACGGCCCGTACGGTGGCGTCGTACTGCGCACCGGGGTTGGTGATAACCTCCACGCTCTGAATCTCATTGCTCTGCAGGCGCTGCAATTCGCTGGAATCCGTTACACGCCGGCCATTGATATAGATGAGCGGAGCGCCTTTGCCGATAACCTGCAAGCCGTCCTGGTTCCGGATGATACCGGGCGTCTTGGCCAGTACGTCGTTGGCGTCTCCCACGTTTTCCAGCACAGAGCCGCGGATATTGGTCTGCAGACCCTCGCCGGTAATCTTGGTCTTGGGCATCACGGCCGTTGCCACGGCGCTTTCCAGCATGGCGGTATCGCTGAGCAGGGTGATCACCGCGCCGTCCACAGGGGTGATATAGACGGTCTTGTAACCCAGCATGGCCACCATCATGATTCCGTCGTTCTGGGCGGTTACTATATTAAAGGTACCGTCCTCTTCTGTGACGGCGCCGCAAACCACAGTGGAATCTGCCTTGGACAGCACGGCCACGTTGGCGTAGGCCACGGGGTCACCGTTTTCGTCCACCACTTTACCTTTCCAGTCCTTCTTGGCAAAAGCCGTAACTGCCGTGAGCAGCATCAGGGAAACAACAACAATCTTCTTCATAGTACGAGTGTCATAGTTTAATAGTACACTGCAAAGGTACAACAAAATTTTATATCTCCAAATAAATATCAAAAAAACGACACCGCTTTTTTGCGATGCCGTTCCTTTTCAAAGTAAAACAGGACTAGGAAAGGTTGTGGTCCGGAAGTTTGCAAAGATCCTGGATCTTCCAGTACAGCTGTTTTTCGTCCTCGGTGAGTTCGTTGTCGGCCACGATGGTCTTCACAAAGAAGTTGGAAGCCCACTGCTTTTCCTCCTGGCCGAAGGCGGCCAGATGGATGAGGGCCTCGGCGGGTTCCATCTTGAAGGCGTCGGCCAGGTACTCCTTCAGGAGATCCTCCTTGTCATCAAAGTCGTACTGGTCCGTGAGGGCCTTGAGGATGGCCTTGGATTCGGTGTCGTCGATGTTTCCGTCGGCGTTGGCCAGATGCAGGGCCAGGCAGAGGACGGAGGTCAGTTCGTCGTAATTGAGGTTGAGATGTGCCATAATATCAGTATTTTAGGGTTATTTCATATAAGGTTCAAGGAAGGCGGCGCGCTCTGCGTCCCAAACCTTTTCCTGCCACATGGCATGGCCGCAGGTAGGTACGCACAGATAGCGCTTGTTGCTGGTTCCCAGGTTATTGTAGATGGCAAAGTTGGTATGCGGCGGACAGGTGGGATCCTGAAGGCCGAAGGACATGTACACCGGGCAGGTGATGCGCGGGGCGAAATTTTTGATGTCAAAGTAGCGCAGCATATCCAGGATTTGCTCCCGGGAGATGCCCTGGGTTTTGGCCTCGTCAAACACTTCGTGCACCGGCCACCATACGATTTTGGCATAATCGGCATAATCCCCCAGGAAAGGAACGGCGGGGGCTATGGCCTTGATGCGGCTGTCCAGCGCGGCCGAAAGGTAGGTAAAGGCACCTCCCTGGCTCTCTCCCACGGCCACAATCCGGTCCATATCGGCCTTATCCAGCGTGGCCACAAAATCCACGGCCCGCTTCACATCGGCAAAAGCGCCGCGATAATAGAAGGTCTCCTTTGAGCCGATTCCGCGGTCTATCCAGCGATCCTGGTCTCCCTTGAAAATACCCTGGTCCCGTACGCTCACCAGGAAGTCGATGCGCTCCGGATTGTCCCAGGGGCCAAAGTAGAAAGTGGGGGCCCCGTAACCCATATAGGAGATGCAAACCGGATACTTGCCGGGTGCCGTGGGAATGGAAATGATGCCGCCCGCCATGGCGCCGCCATAAGAGGGATACCGGACCTCATAGCAGGTACGGACCTCGTTGGAAAATTCAGGAACCTCGGTCCAGGAAACCTCCAGGGGAATCTGCTCCATCTGGGCCAGGGTGGTGGCCCAGAACGTGTCAAAATCCTCGGGGGCGTCCACGGGGCTTTTCACGTCGTCGGGACGCACGCCGATATTCCAGCGCACCGAGTCCCGCACGCGCACCTGGTAGAAGCCGGGGTCCAGTTTCCCGAAGTCCACCGTCATGATGCTGTCGGCCGAAATGGTCACCAGACCGCCCCAGACGATTTCCGGTTTGTCGGCCATGAGGGAAAGGTCCCGCACCAGCTGGCAGGTAGCCTGGCCGGGAGCGGCGTCCACGTGTGTGGTAAGGACATAAGGGCCTTCTCCCAGGAAGAGCCAACCGAGTTCGGGTGCCGATGACCGGCCCGTAACCGTGAGTTTGCTTTGGCAGCCGACGAGCAGAACGATGCTCAAAACGGCAAGAATCATACGTTTCATGATACAAAAATAGTTATTATTTTATTATATTTGTATCTCTCAACAGCATGTTTATGCGGAACTTTCGTCATTCCCTGCTCCTGGCCCTCCTGCTCCTTGGAGGACTCGGCTCCTGCAAGCCCGTCCGAGACAATTACACCGTAGTCATTTCCCTGGACGGATTCCGTTGGGACTATACCGACTACTACAATACCACGTTCCTGGATTCCCTGGCCACCGTGGGGGTATCGGCCCGGATGGAGCCCTCTTTCCCGGCCTCCACTTTCCCCAACCACTACACCCTGGCCACGGGCCTGGTGCCGGACCACAACGGGCTGGTGAACAACTCCTTCTGGAACCCGGAAAAGGAATACAAGTACACCATGAAGGACCCGGCCTGCCGATATAATCCGGACTATTATCTGGGAGAGGCCATCTGGATTACCGCCGAGCACCAGGGCGTAAAAACCGGCAACGTATACTGGGTGGGCTCGGACATTCCCGTCAAGGACACCTACCCCACCTACTACCGCAAGTGGGACCAGGACCCGCACTGGAACTTTGAGGAGCGGGTGGACGAAGTCGTGCGCCTGATGAGCCTTCCGGAGCAGGACCGTCCCCGCCTGGTGATGGCCTACTTCGACGAGCCCGACCACACGGGCCACAGCTTCGGCCCCATTTCGGCCGAAACCAAAGAGATGGCCGAACACATGGACAGCCTCATGCACGGGCTGTACCTGCGCCTGATGGCCCTTCCACATGCCTCCAAGATCAATTTCATCGTGCTGTCGGACCACGGCATGGAGGATGTTTCCCCAGAACGCTTCATCAATTCTTACGAATGCATTCCCGAGGGATGGACAGAGCGTGTCATCGGCCACACCCCCACCAGCATTTTTGTCAAGGATGGCTATGTGGACAGCCTGTACAACCGCCTGTCCCAGATAGAGCACATCAGCGTATGGAAACACGGAGAAGTTCCCGCCGAACTCAATTACGGCACCAGTAACCGCCTGGGAGACCTTATTGTGGCACCGGACCTGGGCTGGCAGTTCAACAATTCCCCGTTCAACGGCATGGGTGCCCACGGCTACAGCCCCAAGGAGCCCGACATGATGGTGATGTTCCGCGCCGTGGGCCCGGACTTCAAGGTGGGTTATGAGGCTCCTTTCACCAAAGGGGAGCAGTCGGCCTTCCACAACGTGGATATCTACCCGCTCCTGTGTGAGCTGCTGGGCATTGAACCCGCACCCGTCGACGGCAAACTGGAAAGAATTAAGAAAATCCTAAAATAACACTATGAGCAAACACTTCACCCTTCCCTACGAAGGCGGGCTCATCAAAGAGAACCTGCCTGCAGGCATTCTCCACACCTACGAGAAAATCTGGACCCATGTGTATCCGGAATCCCGTCCGGCGTCATATGCCATTGCCGATCTCATCGAAGAGGCCATCAAGGCCAAGAAAGACGGCCTGTTCCGCCTGGGTCTCACTACGGGTTCCACCCCCATCTCCCTGTACAATGAACTCACCCGCCGCAACCAGGCGGGGAAAATCTCTTTCCAAAACGTGGAAGTGGTCTCCATTGACGAGTACTATCCTTCTTCCAAGGAAGAGGCCCAAAGCCGCAACAGCCGTCTGCACAGGGCCCTGCTGGACCGCGTGGACATCAAGAAAGAGAACATCCACATCCCCGACGGCTCCGTTCCCGCCGAAAAACTCACGGAATACTGCGCCAAGTTCGACGCCCTGGCCCGGGATCTGGACCTGCTGGTCATCGGCATCGGAGAACAGGGACAGGTGGGCTTCAACGAGGCCGGCTCCAATGAAAAGACACGCACCCGCGTGGTGAGGCTGTCCTATTCCTCCCGCCGTCGCCAGGCCGTGAACTTCAACAACGACATCGCCGCCACCCCCGACAAAGCCATTACCCTGGGTATCAGCACCATGCTCAGCGCCAAGAAGATTATCCTCATGGCCTGGGGAGAAGACAAGGCCGCCGCGGTGAAAGCCATCGCCGAAGGTCCCCAGACCCTGGATTGCCCCGCATCCCTGCTGCAGGCCCACGACCACATCTCCTTCTACGTGGACGAGACCGCGGCCAGTATGCTCACCAGCAGCGTGGCTCCCTGGCTGGTGGGTCCCTGCGACTGGACGCCCAAGTTCGTACGCAAGGCCGTGGTGTGGCTGTGCGAGGTAACGGGCAAGCCCATCCTCAAGCTCACGGAAAAGGATTATCTGAACAACGGCCTCAGCGAGCTTCTGGAAGTGCGCGGCAAGTTTGACAAGATCAATATCGACGTCTTCAACGACCTCCAGCACACCATCACCGGCTGGCCCGGCGGCAAACCCAACGCCGACGACACCACGCGCCCGGTGAGCGCCAAGCCGTTCCCCAAGACCGTCCTCATCTTCTCCCCGCACCCCGACGACGACGTCATTTCCATGGGCGGCACCTTCATCCGTCTGGCCAGCCAGGGCCACGACGTCCATGTGGCCTATGAAACCTCCGGCAACGTGGCCGTGCACGACGACGTGGTGCTCCAGCACATGGACTGCGCCTTCCAGCTGGGCTTCGCCGATAAATTCGAAGAGGTAAAGAAGATCGTGGAGAGCAAGGTTCCCGGCCAGCCGGAGCCCCGCGCCCTGCTGGAAATGAAGGGCGCTATCCGCCGTTCCGAGGCCCGCGGCGCCGTCCGTTCCTTCGGCCTCAACGACAACACCAACGCCCACTTCCTCAACCTGCCCTTCTACGAGAGCGGCGGCATCAAGAAGAATCCGCGCACCCAGGCCGATGTGGACATCATCAAGGAGCTCATGAACAAGCTGGAGCCCGACATGATCTTCATGGCCGGTGACCTGGCCGATCCTCACGGCACGCACCGCGTGTGCACCGAGGCTGCCCTGGAAGCCCTGGAGCAGCTCAAGGAGAAAAAAGTGGCCTGGACGCAGAAGACCCACGTGTGGCTGTACCGCGGCGCCTGGATGGAATGGGAGCTGGGCCGCGTGGACATGGCCGTCCCGCTCAGCCCGGAAGAAGTGGTGATGAAACGCCACGCCATCTTCCGCCACCTGTCCCAGAAGGATATCGTCCCGTTCCCCGGTGAAGACCCGCGCGAGTTCTGGCAGCGGGCCGAGGAACGCACCTCCAACACCGCCAAACTGTATGACCAGCTGGGCATGGCCGAATATCAGGCCATTGAAGTATTCCTGAAATTATTTTAATACATTTTATATGAAAATCATCATCCGCAACAATTCCAAGGAGGGTTCCCTCTGGGCAGCCCACTACATTGCCAAGCGCATCAACGAGAAAGCTGCCGTCACCGACAAACCCTTTGTGATTGGCCTTTGCACCGGTTCCACCCCCATCGAGACCTATGCCGAGCTCATCCGCATGGTCAAGGCCGGCGAGGTTTCCTTCAAGAACGTGATTTCCTTCAACATGGACGAATATGTGGGCCTGCCGGAAAGCCATCCGGAGAGCTACCACAGCTTCATGCACCACAACCTGTTCGACCACATTGACGAGAAACCGGAGAACATCCACATCCTCAACGGCAATGCCAAGGACGTGGAGGCCGAGTGCGCCGCCTATGAAAAGGCCATCGTGGACGCCGGCGGCTTCGACCTGTTCCTGGGCGGCGTTGGCGAAGACGGCCACATTGCCTTCAATGAGCCCTTCTCCTCCCTGAGCAGCCGCACCCGCGTGGTCACCCTCACCCAGGACACCCGTGAAGTGAACGCCCGTTTCTTCAACAACGATCCTTCGGCCGTACCCGCCCAGGCCCTCACCGTGGGCGTTGCCACCGTGCTCGGCGCCAAGGAAGTGGTCATCCTGGCCTTCGGCTCCAAGAAAGCCCGCGCCCTCAAGGACGCCATCGAAGGCCCCATGTCCCACTACTGCACCCTGAGCGGCCTGCAGAACCACCCCGCCGGCACCATCGTGTGCGACGAGAACTCCATCTCCGAGGTCAAGGTTTCCAGCTACCGCTACTTCAAAGCCGTAGAGGCCGCCGAGAATCTGTAGGAAAGATTTTACATTTAGTATAATAAATAAAGGTGACTCGCTGAGTCACCTTTATTTTTCAATCAGGAAAACCTCACAGGAGTCAAAATCAATCTCCCAATTTCCCCCTTCAATACTTTTCCATGCGTATTTTTTGGACATGTCATCCCACCATTTCTTAAAGGCGGTTTGAGTTCGTCCCATGTCCTGGACCATTTTTTCATAAAGGACCCCGTTGTCGGCCGGAAGTGCCTTTGCTAATTCTGCAAGGCCATTTTTCCGTTCAAAAAGGACCTGAATGGCATCCCGCTCTTCGGGGGTGACTTTTCCTACAGACTGTTTCATATTTCAGATGTTTTGATAGACTCTTATTTTACCAATACGGACCAGACCGCAATCTTCTGTGGTTGACTTGAAAGTAAAGGCTATACGGATACGTTCTCCCACAAATGGGTCGAGGGAGAAATTATACTCTTTGGAATACCAAAGGGAAGTATTAATCTCCGAGACATCTAGGCTTGTCCAGGTATTGCTGGAAGCCGTCCAAACTTGCAGCCCGAAATCTCTGGTAAAATCTGAAAAATCTTGGGCGTAGATTTCAAAACTGATAGAGGCGTTGCTCTTTCCATTAAGATCGATTTCCCGGGATACCGCCCATGTGTCGGCCAAAACATATGGCTCATTCGAATAGGGATGTGCCGCAAGAGTGTTGTCGTAGGAATTCCATATCCAGGTATAGTCACTTTCGGCGATATTGCTGAAGGTGTCGGACCAGTTGCCCAGGCCGGTTTCGAAGTCGTCACCCATTAGGACCTCGTGGCTGGCCGAAGTCCCGTATGTGCTGGTGACTTCGTTATGACCAGTATAATCGCTTATGATCAGGGTTACGCCATTGTTAAGAAGAGCTTCACCATAGAGGCTGAGTTTTAGCGAGGACTCGTTGCTCTTGATTTCATAATCCATCGAGTAAAAGGAACCCGTCTTGAAACCGCTTCCGCCTCCAAAACTCTTAAGCTTGTAATCGTTCGAGAGGTAAAAGGACAACTTGGAGATATTCTCAACATTTGCCAGCATCTTAAAATCGATAGACAAGCGATGGATGTAGTACTGCTTATCCGGCTCGGCAAACCATTCTACCAGAGGATCCCTCCAATAACAAAGATAGGGGGCAACTTGCACGCCCATTGCCGAAACCGAGGTCGTCTGGACCTCACCCCGCAGCCGAGTCCCGTTTTTGAGATGGGCATAGGGATAGGCTGTCACAGAAAATTCTCCGTCGTCAGAGTATAAGAAGTTTGAAAGCAGGGGAGAAAGAGTAATACTGCCGTCCTCGGAGGGTAGATTGTCGGGATAATCATAGTTATCGCCATTTACATTCACGCCAATGCTTTCTATTTCATCGACTCTGACAAACTTCACTTTGAAAGACGGGATAAGCATATAATCACTATTACCGTCATTTCCGATAAAGTGGTACACAGAGTTGCAGTCCATGGACTCCATGCTGACGGCGGGATCTACCAGAGTTGTGAAGGATGAGACAGCACCCCGGGTTTCACCGTCTTCGTTCTTACAATAAGCACACGCAAAGTAAGTGACCCCGCTCTTCAATCCGGTCAACTCCGTACTGAAGGATCCCAGTCCGGCCTGATTGGCCTTGATGCGCGTCGCCCCTGAGGGGACGGAGCCGGAAAAAGACACGTTCGACAAAATGAATCCCCGTTCGGACAGCGATTTTCCGCCGTCCTTCCCGATATTGCCGGTAAGGAGAGCCGATGTTGACGTTACATTGGTAACCCCGACCGCGCCGACGGAGGGTTTTCCATAGACATATTCATAGGTGTACTCTTTTTTGGTACAGCCATAGCCCAATGTTATTAACAGCAGGAGGGGCAGGAGGGAGTGGGTGAATCGCTTCATCGGCCTATGATTTCAAACGGGTCTAAATACGAAGTGGGATTATCTGGAACGGCAAAATTCCGCTCCACATGAGCGGTGATGCACTGGCCACGGGACGGAGTGTTGACCTCCCTGGTGCGGAGGCGGTTCATCCACACACAGCGCTTGCACTGCCATGCGTCACACTGGCGGCACAAGGGAGCATGATCCAATTGATACAACTGGGCCAGGGGAACCGCCGGCCCGGTGTCCAGCGAGCCGCAGGAGTGGTCCGGATCATCGGCAAAGAAACCGGGGCAAACATAGAAGTTCCCGTTCGGGGCCACTGTAAGGTGTGTTTCTCCGGCCCCACAATGATTGGGACGCTCAAGAGTGGCACGGTCGGTAATGATATTGACCTGGACTCCTTCCGGAAGGGACGGAAGGCTCTCCAGCAGGGAACGATATTCTTCGGCCCGTTCGGGAGTCATGGTCCAGGAGTCTGTAAACATCACATTCAGGCGAAGGAACCGGTTGGAATACCTGCACAGCATTTCCGGCAACATATGCATCTGGGACAGGCTCAGGCGCAGGATGACATTCTTGTCCCGGTTGGGCTTAAAGTTGGCCAGACGCTCCGGGGTATCCAGAACCGTAATGTCCCATATGGAATCGGATGTCAGGTCCCATTGCCCGATATAGATGTGATTGATTTTATCCAGTTCCTCCCGCAGCTCCTTACCCGGAGGCCTGGAGCAGAGCACGTCCACAGCCAGATCCCTGGTCTGGGCAAAGTACACCGCCTTGCGCAGGGTCTCCACATCCATCCTGTCTCCGCCCTTGGGAGGGTCCGGGTAATGGCAGAAGGACGGAGCGTCGGCATCCAGAAGTATGACTAAATATCGCAGCATGTGGTTCTCGTGCTTTGCATGGCCGATAATTCCTCTTTGGTAACCTTCCGGCTCAGGCGTGACCAATAATAGTTGTTTGCCCTCACACGCGCCTTATGCATTTTGCAAATAGCGGTAGACCGCACGAAAATAGTGCTTTCCGGCGCGGCATCGTAGTTTTCTCCCTGACACCAGGAGCACCCGGAGGCAACCTCACAGCCCCGGCACTCCGGCGGACTCTGGGTAAGTCGGTCAAGTGTGAGGAAGGGCCTCAACAAATCCTGGTCTATTCCGTCGCGGACGTTGCCGATGATGATGGGTGCCTTGGAGCGGAGCGAGTATGCAGCGAAACGGGTGCAAGGATAGAAGTTCCCGGCTGCGTCTACGGACAGCATCATGCCGGCGCCGCACCAGTTCTGGTTTTCTCTGTCGGGATCCAGGGGACGACCGATATCGGAACTGAAAAACGAGCACACATGATGCTGATACAGTCCTCCGTCAATCATATCATCGGCCAAAGCCACCAGCTGACGTTCCAGAATCAAATCGTCTCCTTCCTTCCATACGGGCTCGAAGACACAATTGATGTTAACCTCGGTGATGCCCAGCCCGAACAGATGCAGGACACTTTCCCGAATATACGGGAGGTCGTCACTGGAGACGGTAACCTTGGTGCCCATGGACGGGAATTGTGACAGCCACAAAGGGATGTTGCGCACCACGTCGGCATAAGAACCTCGGCCAGAGCCCTTCCAAACGCGGTTTAAATCGTGTTTGGTCTGTGTGCCGTCAATGGTAATTCCTATAGATAGATGTAAGATGTTTTTCTGGATGAATTGCTGCACCTTGGGCTCATGGTAGTTAATTCCGTTGGTGGAAAAACTAAAGCGATAAGAGTTGAACCAGGGGTGGTCCAGCAAGAACATCTGTTCCTTGATATAGTCGCACAGGTTGTCAATCAGGTCTATTTCCAGGAAAGGTTCTCCTCCTATAAAATCGAAGACCACGCTTTCCTGATGAAACTGTTCCCTGTCGGCCAGGATATAGTCTACCGCAGCCTTGGCGGTATCCAGACTCATGCGTTCTTTGGAATTCTTGCCCACCAGGTAGCAGTATTTACAGGCCAGCTGGCAATCCTTGGTGACGATGAAGGTGATGTTTTTGGCCACTCCACCCTTCCAGGACCTGTTTGTCTCCCGAATATCCATAGGTTTATCCACTGGATCTGACGCAAGCGTCGTAGCAGGAACTATAACACTGAGCGTAACAGCTGTCTTCGCAGAAGAAGTAACAGGAGCCGCGATCCGAGCATCCGGTACTCTGACTCTTGGCGCTGCTTGTACACCAGCCTCTGCAGGAGCTCACACAGTAGCTTCTACATGAACCGCCACACTGGTTTTGACAGGAGTTGGAACAGATTGTTGAGCAATAGGCCGAACAGTTTTGCGTGCATTCGTAGCAACCTCGTGCCGATGAAGAAGAGCACTCTGTATTACATCCTCCTGTGCAATTACCCCCACAACTGCCGGAACATGATCCTTCGCACGTTCCCGAGCAGGTCCCTTCACAGGAAGATGAGCATGCTCCGCCGCACCCTCCGGTACAGGTCTCGGAACATGTTCCCGTACAAGAAGTGCAACTGGAGTCACAAGTGCCGGTACAGGTGTTTTGACAACTGCCCGTGCAGGTGTCCTTACAAGTTTTGCCGCAATTCCCCGTACACACGGATGAGCAACTGCTTGTACAGTCTCCGCTGCATCCGCTGGAGCAGGAACCGCTGCACGCATTAGTGCAGCCGGACTCGCACTCTTTGTTGCAGTCTACCGTGATTACTTCTTCCTTAACGCAGGAGAGCAGCTGTGCGCCGCCGGAAAGGACGGCAATGGCCGGAAGTGCCATTGAGCCCAGTTTACGCAGGAATTCGCGCCGGGATGACAGTTGATCGGATTCTTTCATTCCATTGATGTTCACGTACTTACGACAAAGAAAGCAATTATTTTTTGTTTTTCAAAAAAAAAGAGCCCTTTCATGACGTATTCAAAAGGAAATAGCCCCCGGCGTTCACCGAGGGCTATTCTTTATTCGTTCACATACACCGGAGGCGGTAACATCGGCACAACAAAACAAAATGGTCTTAGTCCTCTTCCTGCTCCTGGGCGGCGTACTCGGCCAGCAGCTTGGTCTGGACTTCGGCCGGCACCTGGACGTATTCGGCAAACTTCATCTGGAAGGTTGCGGAACCGCCGGTGAGGGAGCTCAGGATGGTGGAGTAGCGGTAAAGCTCGGCCAGCGGCACGCGGGCGTGCAGCACGGTGAAGCCTTTCTCCATATCCTGGTTCATGATCATGCCGCGACGGGTGTTGAGGTCGCTCATGCAAGGGCCTACATACTCGTTCGGAGTGAAGATGTCCACATTGTAGATGGGCTCCAGGATCTTGGGACCGGCATTGCGGAAGGCCTCCTTGAAGGCGTTACGGCCGGCGATGATGAAGGCGATTTCCTTGGAGTCCACGGGGTGCATCTTACCGTCGTAGACATACACGCGGATGTCACGGGCATAGGAACCGGTGAGAGGGCCTTCCTCCATCTTGCTCTTGATACCCTTGAGGATGGCGGGCATGAAGGAGAGGTCGATGGAACCACCCACAACGCAGTTGTAGAATTCCAGCTTGCCACCCCACTCGAGGTCCGTGATATCCTGGCTCTTGAAGTTGAACACAACGTCCTTGCCGTCAATCTTGAAGTTCTTGGGAGCTTCCTGACCTTCCACGTAGGGGCAAACCAGCAGGTGAACCTCACCGAACTGGCCGGCGCCGCCGGACTGTTTCTTGTGACGGTACTGGGCCGTGGCGATCTTGGTGATGGTCTCACGGTAAGGCACCTTGGGAGCATAGAGTTCGATGTTCTGCTTGAACTCGTTGTTCACTCTCCACTTCACATAGTTGATGTGCTGCTCACCCATACCGGAAAGGATGGTCTGACGCAGTTCCTTGGAATATTCCACGGTGATGGTAGGATCCTGGGCGGCAATCTTGTTGAGGGCGTCTCCCACCTTGGCTTCGTCGTTCTTGTCCACGGCCTTCACGGCGGTGCGGTACTTGGCGTCGGGGAACACCATGTGCTTGATAGCCTCCTGTCCGGGGGCGGCCAGGGTGACGTCGGTCTTGCCGGCCTTCAGTTTCATGACGCAGCCGATGTCGCCGGCGCTGATCTGGGAAACCTTCTCTTTCTTGGAACCCGCCACGGCATAGATGGCGCTCAGGCGCTCACCGTTGCCGGTTTCGGGATTCACCAGGTCGGCACCTTCGTTGAGGGTACCGCTCATCACCTTGAAGTAGGAAACATCTCCCAGGTGCTGCTCCACGCTGGTCTTGAAGATAAACAGGGACACGGGGCCTGCAGGGTCGCACTTCACGGTGCCGCCGTCCACAGTGGCCTCTTCCTTTCCTTCCGGAGAAGGAACCACGTTCACGATGAATTCCATCAGGCGCTTTACACCCACGTTTTCCTTGGCGGCGGTGCAGAACACCGGGATGGTCTCACCCTTGAGGATACCGGCACGCAGACCCTCGCGGATTTCGTCGGTGCTCAGCTCCATGGTCTCGAAAAACTTCTCCATGAGTTCGTCGGAACCCTCGGCGGCCTTCTCCATGAGCTCGGCACGCAGTTCCTCGGCTTCGTCGGCATAGGCAGCGGGAATGTCCAGTTCCTCGTTCTTCTTGTTATAGTATTTCATGGTGATGACATCCACAAAGCCTTCCAGGCCCACGCCGGGATTCACCGGGAACTGGCACAGGATGGCCTTTTTGCCGAATTCCTCGGCGATGGCATTGCGCACGCCTTCCCAGTTGGCTTTGTCGTGGTCCAGCTGGTTCACGGCAATAATCATGGGAATGCCGTATTGGTCGGCATAGCGGCCGAAGAGGGTGGTGCCCACCTCGATGCCGGCCGTGCCGTTCATCACCATCACAGCAGCCTCAACCACCTTGAAGGCACTCAGGGCGCCGCCGGAGAAATCATCGGAACCGGGAGCGTCGATGAAGTTGATCTTGCAGCCATTGAACTCGGCATACAGCGGAGTGGCGTTGATGGACTTCTGGTTGGTCTGCTCGAATTCGGTGTTGTCGGAGACGGTGTTCTTGTCTTCTACGGAACCGCGGCGGTCGATGACCTTACCCTCGAAGAGCATAGCCTCGGACAGGGTGGTTTTACCGGAACGCGGAGCGCCGATGAGGACGATGTTGCGGATGTTTTTTGTTGTGTAAGTTTTCATTGTATTATTAATTACTATTTACTATTTCTTTTCGCAGTCTGCAAATATAGCGAAATTTCCCTCAAAATCAATGAAAGTGCCGTTTTTTACTTATCTTTGCACGTTTGATATTAACCAGAAAACTATTTATAATGAAAAGAATCATTGTTACTCTTATGCTGGCTGCCGCCTGCACCTGTGCCATGGCCCAGTCCATCAAGGATTCCCTTTGGGACGACAACAAAGACATCAACGTAAAGATCGGTAACTCCAAGTGGGAAGTGAACCCTACCTTCGGCTTCACTTACAACTATAGCTTCAACGCTCCCAGCGGCCTGTCCAACAGCGGCTGGGGTATGGATTTCTCCCTTATTGAAATGCAGTGGAACGGCTGGAAAAGCGGCTCCATCACCCTGGGAATCTTTGACTTCATGATTGACTTCCAGTTCCTGCAGAAGGGCTTCGCCTTCGATGGCATCACGGTGGGAGGCATTACCCCCGCCAATGAAGGCAAGGGACACAGGACGGACTTCACCTTCGGTTTCCCCGTGGGTATCAACCAGCAGTTTGGCAAGGACTTCGGCATCAGCCTCCTGGCTGTTCCCGGTTTCGGCGTTTACACCTATAAGAACAACTACTACGCCAACGGCTTCCGTCACAATGACACCATGTCCCCCCGCAACAAGAGCGTGGGCTTCCGCCTGGACCTCAAGGCCACCCTCTGGTACGGAGACTGCGGCGTGCTGGTTCGCTATCAGCCCCTTGCCACCCAGGACATGAACACTACCGTGCTGTCCGTGGGTATCGCTTTCCGCAGCAACTAAAACAGAGAGGGCTCCAGCTCTTTCACATGAAAACTCATCCGGTGCCACGGCGTATAGCCATGGCGCCGGATGGCTTCTATATGTTCCGGTGTAGGATAGCCCATGTTGCGGTCCCAGCCGTACTGGGGGTACTCCCGGGCCAGCTGGCGCATAAAGTCGTCCCGGTAAGTCTTGGCCAGGACCGACGCCGCGGCAATGGAAGCATAAGTGGCGTCCCCATGCACCACGGTACGGTAAGCGTTCATGCCATACGGGCCGAAGGGACGAAACTTGTTGCCGTCGATGAGCAGGAACTCCGGAGCGGGGTTCAGACGCAGCACCGCCCGCTGCATGCCCGTCACCGACGCCCACAGGATATTCAGTTTGTCAATTTCATCGGCCGATACGGCTTCCACAGCCCAGGCTATTGCCTCCTGCTCAATGATGGGCCGGAGCTCCTCGCGGGCTTTTTCGGACATCTGCTTGGAGTCGTTCAGCAGCGGGTGATGGAAATCGGGCGGAAGGATGACGGCCGCGGCATACACCGGCCCGGCCAGCGGACCGCGGCCCGCCTCGTCGCACCCGGCCTCCAATCGGCCGGGCTCCAGAAATGGCTTCAGTTTCGGCTGTGACAAATTATTTCGCGTAGGTGAGCTCGGCAATGATGTTGTCGGCCTTGCCGTACTTCTCTACCAGCCACAGGACATAGCGGATATCCACGCAGATGCAGCGCTGGAGGTCGGGCTCGAACATGACGTCGGAGCTCATGCTCTCCCAGTTGCCGTCGAAGGCCAGGCCGATGAGGTTGCCCTTGGCGTCCAGTACGGGGGAACCGGAGTTGCCGCCGGTGATGTCGTTGTTGGTGAGGAAGCAGGTGTGCAGGCTGCCGTCCTTGTCGGCCCAGCGGCCGTAGTCCCCGGCCAGCAGCAGGCTCTTGATGCCGGCGGGCAGGATGAATTCCGGATTGGTGGGATCTTCCTTCTCCAGCAGGCCTTTGGCGGTGGTGAAATACTCGTACTTAAGGGCATCCTTGGGGCTGTAAGGCAGCACTGTGCCATAAGTCAGGCGCATGGTGGAGTTGGCGTCGGGATACATGGCCTTGCCCTTCTGCCATTCCAGCAGGGCGCCGGCAAAGTGCTTGCTGCCCTGGTTATCCGTTCCCTGACTGCTGTAACGGGCCATGTAGTGCTTGATGAGCACATCATAGATGCTCTCGTACAGTTTCACGGCAGGGTCCTCGGCAAGAGCTTCCAGAGACGGTGCTTTATCCAGGCTCTCGAAGGAAGTGAGAACGCTGTTGTCAAAGAGGTTGTCCACAAAGGCGGGGATGTTCAGCTGGGCATATTCGGCTCCCAAACCCTCCAGGTAATTCTGGGGCAGGGCGCGCTGCCGATAGAATTCCATCAGGGCCACGGCCTCTTTCCGGTCCAGGTCCGGCACATAGTCGCGATATTCTTCTTTCAGCTGGGCCTTGGCGTCGGCAAAGGCGGCCAGGGAGTCTTTCCCGCTGCGTATGGCCCGGGTATACAGGGTGGCAATTTCGGCCGCCAAGCCCACCAGTTCAATGCGATAGATGGACTCGGTGAGAGTGGTGAGGGCGTGCATGGCGGCAGCGTCGCTCTCCACCTGGGCGGCGATATCGGCCACCGGATCACCATATTTCTCCTTGCGGGCGGGATCGGCCTCAATCCAGGATTTCAGTTGGGCTTCCTTGGCTTCTTCCCGGCCGATGATGTTCAGGTTCTTGAACGCCAGTTCCTCACCCTGCCACTTCTTCCAGCCGTTGGCGCTGCTGGCATATTTGTCGGCATACTTCAGCTGCACGGAAGGGTCGGCGCACATAGCTTCCCACATCAGGTCCTGACGCACGGTGCGGGCATCGATGCGGATGCGGTTGATGGCAATCATGTCGTTGAGCTGGGCGGCCGTCTGGTAACGCTGGGTGCGGCCGGGATAGCCCATGATCATGGCGTAGTCCCCTTCCTTCACGCCCTTGAGGGAGATATTCAGGCTCCTGGCGGGCTTGTAGGGAACGTTTTCTTCGCTGTACTCGGCGGGCATGTTGTCCTTGCCGGCATACACGCGGAACATGGAGAAGTCGCAGGTGTGACGGGGCCACATCCAGTTGTCGGTTTCCCGGCGGGGCGCCCACGAAGCGGATGTCGGTATACGTGCGGTAGACAATCAGATAAAAGATGTTGTCATTGTAGAAGGACTCAACCTCGGCCCGGCAATGGGGATTGGCGGCCTGGGCGGCTTCCTCCAGTTCCTTGGCCTGAGCGTCCTTATCCTGGGCCTTTTCCATAACGGCAGTCACGTCCTCCATGGAAATGAGGAAGGTGACGGTAAGCCCCGGGCAGGGGATTTCCTCGCCGAAGTTCTTGGCCCAGTAGCCATCCATCAGGTAGTTGTGCTCGTCGGTGGACAGGCCCTGAATGCTGCTGTAACCGCAGTGATGGTTGGTCACCACCAGGCCCTGGTTGCTGATGATCTCACCGGTGCAGCCGCCGCCAAAGTGCACGATGGCATCTTTGAGGCTGGTCTTGTTGATGGAGTAAATCTCATCCGGAGTGAGCTTGCAGCCCGCGGCCTTGATGTCCTTGCCGTTGAGCTGTTTGAGCAGCGGCAGCAGCCACATACCTTCATCGGCCACGGCGGTCATGGAAACGGCCAATGCGGCCAGGAGGGTAAGTATACGTTTCATTGCGCTTAAAGTATTGATTTCTATTGTTTTATGTTTCTCTCTTTAGGCTAATTGGCCCAAAGAGCCAAAGTTAACTTATTGGTTTTCAGCCGTTTACGGCACTAGCAAGCTTTTGGGCCAGATCCAGGAAGGCCAGGGAATCGGGGCGGGAGCCCAGGGCCACGGGCTCGCCGGCGTCGGCACCCTCGCGGATACCTTGTACCAGGGGGATTTGTCCCAGCAGGGGGATGTCCAGGTCCTTGGCCATCTTGGCGCCGCCGTCTTTGCCGAAGAGATAGTACTTCTCCTCCGGATGAGCCTCGGGCGTGAACCAGGCCATGTTTTCAATCAGGCCGTAGATGGTCTTGTCCACCTGCGGGTTGCGGAACATGTTCACTCCGCGCAGGACATCGGCCAGCGCCACTTCCTGGGGCGTGGTCACAATGACCGCACCGGTGAGGGGAATGTCGCCGATGAGGGAGATATGGATGTCGCCGGTGCCCGGAGGCATGTCGATGAGCAGGAAGTCCAGCGGGCCCCAGAGGGTTTGGAGGATGATCTGCTTGAGGGCGGTGGAAGCCATGGGCCCGCGCCAGATGAGCGCCTGTCCCGCACCGGAAACGTGGCCGACAGAGAGCCATTTGACACCGTATTTCTCCACGGGGACGAAGAGATTGTCGTTCTCGTCCTCACCGTACATCTCGATGGTGACGCCCTCGGTGCCGGTCATGGTGGGGATGGAAGGACCGTAGACGTCGGCATCGGCCAATCCCACCTTGTACCCCAGACGGGCCAGCGCTACGGCCAAATTCACCGCCACCGTGCTTTTGCCCACGCCGCCCTTGCCGGAGGCTATGCCGATGATATGGCTCACCTCCCGCAGCTGCTCCAGGTTGAACTGGATGCCCTTGGGCGCCGGTTTGGAGGGGTCTTTTACTACGGTATCCACGCTGATTTCGGTGCCGCCGGGGGCATGCCGATACAGGCACGCCTGCACCGCACCCACCAGGTAGCTCTTCAGCGGATCCGGCCGCTTGGGAAAGGCCAGCGTCACGTGAACAGCGTTATCGGCCAGTTCTATACTCTCCACCATCCCCAGCACCACAACACTCTGGTCACCTTTGGCCGGATGCTGCACCTCCTGCAGCCACTCTAATATTTCGGCTTGATTCATTATTTGTTGATTTTCAAATAGTTAACTTTTTCTCTTGATCCCTCCAGGTATCAAGAGCGAAACTTAAGTTGCTGGATAACAGACAGTTGCAACACAAGCGCCACCACCAGCAGCAGGAGCAGCGCGATGGAGGCGATGGCCGATATCAGCGCGCCCTGCCGATAACTGTCGGGCAGGAAGGTCATCACCACCTCGTGCTCCCCGGCGGGCAGCAGGGCGGCGCGCAGGGTCCAGTCGGCCCGGAAGAGCTCCACAGGTTCCCCGTCCACCGTGGCGTGCCAGCCATTGGGGTAATAGATTTCGCTGAAAACCGCCAGACGCTGGGCCGATGCAGAGTAATGGTAGTGCAACTCGTTGGGAGCATAGGAGGTGAGTTCAATGGTATCCCCGTCCTGGCCGGCCGATGCATCAATCGGCACAGAGACCACCGCCTGCCTGCGCAAATCCGCGCTCCCCAGCAGGGCAATCTCTTCGTCGGGCGTGGAAGCCGAAACCACGGAATCCACAAACCACGCGGCACCGTAAGCGGCAGGGTTCACCAGCGGCGGATAATTGCCGTCCAGAATCACATAACGGGTATTCAGGGCATTGAGCACCGGGGTGCCGTTGGCCATCCAGGCCTCCACGTCCTCCAGTTCTTCGGCCAGGTTCAGCTGCTTGTACAGACCGTTGATCTCGCCGGTCAGGTAGTGCTCAATCAAATCCTGATACCGCTGCAGCTTGGCCGGGGAATACCCGCCCACATTCTTGTGGTGATAGCTGGGCACGGAGGAGTTGAATACGTTCACGGTGAGGTCCAGTACGCGGTACTGCGGGTCATCGTCGTCCAGGATGATCTCATCCACCGGCCGCAGGGCAAAGGGTTTGTTGAAGTCCTTGGGGGTGGTGAAATGGTCGGCGTTCAGATATCGCCTGCCCACCACAAAGAGGTTCGCGGCACTCAGCACGCAAATGAGCACGGCCGCCAGGAATTTCCGGCCCAGGACACGCCCGCTATCCCCTTTGCCGAGATAACCCCACAACAGCAAGGCGGCCGAAGCCAGAATGAGCAGCAGGGAGGTGAGGGCATCGGCCCGGAAGAGGGAGATGCGGTCGGCCACCAGGGCATCCACCAGCACATCCTGCATCTGGGCATCGGCCCCGCCGGTGAAGCTGCCGAACATGCCCGGAGCTATCCAGGCCAGCAGGGAGAAGCCGCCGGTGATGCCCAGGGCCCACCAGAAGGCCTTCATGAAGCGCTTTTTGTGATATTCTCCCCGCACGATGCCGTCCAGCGTGACAAAGCCCAGCACGGGCAGGGTCACCTGCAGCACCACCAGCGCCATAGAGACCGTCCGGAACTTGTTGTACAGCGGTAATACGTTGAAGCACAGTTTGGTAAAGGCCATGAAGTGACTGCCCACCGCCATGAGGATGGCAATGATTGTCGCTGCCAGCAGCCACCATTTCTCCCGCCCCTTGTACAGGCCCAGGCCCAGCATAAAGAGGAAAATGGTAATGGCTCCCATGTACATGGGCCCGGCCGTGAAAGGCTGAGGCCCCCAGTACAGCGGCAGTGCCTTGGCGGTTTCCTTCAGGTTTTTCTGGCCCGCCCGGCGCAGCAGTTTGATGGTTTCGCTCTTGTCGGGGTCCACGGCGCCGGAAGAGGAGCCGCCGTTGAAATCCGGAATCATCAGGTTGGGTAATTCCTCCCAGCCATAGCTCCAGGACGTGGCATAATCCAGGTCCAGACCTTTGCTGTTGGCGCCCTCTTTGGTAAGTTCGGAACCTCCGCGCATGGTGTTGGGGGTATATTTGGCCAGCGGCAGCAGCTTGTTCACGTTGGTGGCGATGCCCGCGCCGCCCAGCACCAGCAGCAGGGCCGAGGCCACCCAGAAAGCCTTCCACTCCCTGGTCTTGAAGCAGTGAATGAGCTCCACCACGGCAAACAGCAGCACCATGATGGCCAGATAGTAGGTAATCTGCTGGTGGTTGGCCTTGATTTGCATGCTCAGCGCCAGGCCGAACAGCACCGCACCCAGGAGTTTATGTTTACTTTTATAGGTATAAACCATCGCAGCCAGCACCCAGGGCATGAAGGCGATGGCCTGCATCTTGGTGTTGTGTCCCACCTGGATAATCTGGAAATTGTAGCTGCAGAACGCCACGGCAATGGCGCCGCCAATGGCCACGGGCCAGCTTACCCCAAGGGCCAGAAACAGCAGAAAAGCCCCCAGCAGGGTGATGAACAGGTATGTGGCCGGTCGTTTTCCCGTGAGCAGCACATCATAGATCCACTGGGTGTAATCCCCGCCATTTTGCGTAGAGATGGCCGTGGTGGGCATGCCGCCGAACATGGAATCGGTCCAGTACGTGGGGTTGTCGGGATGCGCCTTGTTCCACTCGTTCATCTCGTGGGACATGCCCACATAACCGGAGATATCGCTCTGGTTCACAATTTTCCCTTGCAGCACCTGCGGCACAAATCCGTAGCTCAGCGCCAGGAACAGCGCTACAATACCCAGCGCCAGGCCTATCTTTTTCCAAATATTCATAGTCTTTCCAGTAGTTGGGCCAATTCATGCGCAGTGGCGCGGCGGGAATACGGGCCGATGTCGCCGCTGGTGACGGGCACAGATCCTTGGCAGTATTGCTCCCAGGCCTTGCCGATGAACGCCCGCATAGCCGTAGCATCCTCCCAGTCGGCCGTTACGCCTGCCTGCGCAGCAGTAAGCACCCGCGCCATGGCACCGTCGGGCTGGCCTATGCCCAGGACGGGCCGACGGGCCGCCAGGTACTCGAAGAGTTTGCCGGGCAGGATGGGCCGATACTCGGGATCCTGCCGCAGCGGAAGCAGCAGCAGGGTGGCGCTGCGCTGTTCGCGCACGGCGGTGAGATGGTCGCAGTAGCCCGGGGCCACCACGTTGGCCTGTAAACCGGCGGCCGAAATGGCCTCCAGCACTTCCCGGTCCACTTTTCCCACCAGCCGCAGCCGGAGAGCCTCCCGGAAACGGGAATCATCGGCCGCCATCTCTCCCAGCACTTTCCACAGGGTGAGCGGATTGCCATCGGCCGCAAACAGGCCGGTGTGGGTGATATTGAACAGGCCGTCCCCCGAAGGAGCGGGACCCGTGAAATCTTCTTCGTCAAACCCGTTGGTGATGTTGGCCACCGGGGTTTGTGTCTGTGCCTGGAATTCCTCCTGCATCAGCGGGGTGCAAGCCAGCACGGTGCTGCTGGAATCCAGCACGCCCTGTTCCATGATGCGAAGCTTGCGCCAGGTGGCATCGGTCATCGGCAGGTATTTCAGGTAATACATCCGGCTCCACGGATCCCGGAAATCCGGCACCCAGGGAATGCCCGTAGCCCGATGCAACTTTTGGCCGATGAGGTGCACCGAATGCGGCGGTCCCGTGGTCACAATAGCGTCCACGGAGTGCTCCTTGAGGTATTTCTTGAGGAACTTCACCGACGGCCGCACCCAGCCCACACGAGGATCCGGCACAAAGAGATTGGCCCGGATCCACAGGCTCAGACGCTGTTTCCAGGTTTTAGGCCCGGAGGAAATCTCCGTCACTTGGGTGCTTCCCGCCCCGGTGAGCTTGCGGTAAGCGGCATAGGGTTCCCAGATTCGGCCCCTGAGCACCTCCACATCGGCCGGGACTTCGGCCTGGAAAGAAGGATCCAGCGAAGGGTAATCGGCATTCTCCGGCGCAAACACCACCGGCTCCCAGCCTTCCATGGGCAGGTACTTGCAGAACTTTACCCAGCGCTGCACCCCCGATCCCCCGGACGGCGGCCAATAATAGGCTATGACCAGTACTCGTTTCATAGAATTACAAAGATACGAAAAAACTGGCTAACTTTGCGGTATGAAGAATCTCTTGAAAATTGCTTGCTTTTTGGCCCTGGCCACCGCCTGCACAAGCCGTAGCGGATGGAGCCAGTGGGAGGAGACCGTCATCGACCGCTCAGACTCCGTGATGTATGTGGCCGTGATGCCCTCCGACAGCGCCATCCTGCGGGCCTCCAGCACAGATTTAGGACCGGCCGAACTGGCCTCGGCCCAGCTGCAGGCCCTGCTGGCCAAGATGTACCGCACCCTCACGGATCCCTCGCAGGACGGGGTGGGTATCGCCGCGCCGCAGGTGGGCATCAACCGCCGCATTGTGATGGTGATGCGCTACGACAAGCCGGGCCGGCCCATCGAACCGTATCTGAACATCAAGGTGGACAGCCTCATCGGCACGCCCGTTCCGGGGCCCGAAGGCTGCCTCTCCGTGCCGCCGTATCGGGGCGTGGTACGCCGTGCTCCCAAGGTGCAAATCTCTTATTTACAAGCCGACGGCACCCCCGTCACCGAGCAGGTGGAAGGCTATTCGGCCGTCATCTTCCAGCACGAGTGCGACCACCTGGATGGCATCCTGTACACCGACAGGGCCGATACAGTTTACGTGAATGAAGCCTGGGCCGCCGAACGGGAGGGGTTTGACTATGCCCGTCCGGAGTGGTGGAAGCGCTAAAGGGTCCAGCGGAAACCAAAGTCCATGGCGAAGGCCAGCGGCCTGGCCGTATAGGCCGATTCCACACTCCCGTTCCCGGGAATATGCCAGCTGATACCAGGCTGGACAAACAGCGCACCGTTACGGAAAAGACGCAGCTGCACCCCGGCACCGGCGTTGACGGACCACCGCCAGTCCCGACAATCTCTGTTCTCCTGCTGGTCGGAAGCCAAAAAACCGCTCACATAGGAAAGTGTTTTCACGCTGGCTCCCACGGCCGTTTCCACCATGGGACCGGCATTCACATAAACGGAAAAACGCTTCCATTCCAGCACCCGGAATTGCAGGTTGAGCGGAATGCCCAAATAGTGCATATGGCGGGTGGTCTGGGTTTCCGTGGTACCGGACAGGGTAGTATAATCGGAACGCAATATGCTGTATGAAAGCCCCGTACCAATGCTCCAGCGCGGGAGGAACTCATAGTTGACGCCCAGTGTCATGCGAAACAGCTGCCGATGTCTTTCTTCCGTAGAACTGGGGCGGTTGCGGCTGAGCATCTGCGTGGTGATGCCGCTTTTAACCATGGGTTCAGGACTATCCATACCGGGATTATAGACAACGCCGTAACCCTGGGAAACGACAGCCGGTCCCTGTGCCAACAGGCTTCCGCCGGAAGTGACGGTGAGCTTCCCGCGCCGGGCCTTCCGGCGGGGCGCCATCGGCTCATCGGGCCATACCACGGGCCCCTCCAGGTGCGTTTCGGGCCCGTTTTGCACCTGGGCGGCAGGTTCAGGCGCTTCCGGGAGTTCGGCCACCCGTTCCTGGGGGACGTCCGGGAGCACGGGAGATGTGGCGGGAACCCCGGAAGGCTTCCACAGGAACACGGCCAGCACCACCGCAGCTGCGGCGGCCAGGCTGGCAGCCCAGGGCCACCAGACTGTCTTCGGGCGTTTGACTCCGGCCTGGACTGCGTCCCACAGTCCTCCCGGATTCCCAGCAGCGCGGCAATCTCCCGGTGGGGTTTCTTCTCAAAAACAAACAGGTTGAATACGGTGCGGTAGCCGTCGGGCAGTTCCTGGATCATGCGCTGCAGCACGGCGGCGGAGAAGCCATGAAGATGGCCTATGAGGAAGCATCGGCCCACTATGTCACCGGCGGCAACAACCGCATTATCATGTGCACCGACGGGGACTTCAACGTGGGCGTATCGTCCACCGAAGCCCTGGTGGAGATGGTGGAAAGCTATCAAAGCAAGGGAATTTACCTCAGCATCATGGGCTTTGGGATGGGAAACCTCATGGACAGCCGCATGGAGGACCTCTCCAATCACGGCAACGGCACCTATACCTATATTGACAGCGAAGAGGAAATGATGAAGGTGTTCGTGAACGAGCGCAGCCGCTTCTGGGCCGTGGCCAATGATACCAAGTGCCAGGTGCGCTTTAACCCCGACGTCGTGGAGCAGTACCGCCTCATCGGCTATGAAAACCGTCTGATGACGGCCGAAGAGTTCGAAGACAGCAAGAAGGACGCCGGAGAAATTGGCGCCGGACAAACGGTGACGGCTTTGTACGAGATTATCTACAAGTATGATGAGCCTGTCTATAAGTATGTTGTGCCAGATGAAGGCGCTCTCGCCGCCACCTTCGAGACCCGCTACAAGTTCTCCCTCAAGGATGCCGAAAGCCGTTCGCTGTCCCTGGAACTCCCCTTTGGGGCCGAGAGTTCCTCCCAGAACCTGGACTTTGCCGCCGGCGTGGCCGCCTACGGCCTGGTGCTGCGGGAGTCGAAATACAAGGGGGATGCCACCCTGTCCATGGCCCGGGAACTGGTGAACGGAGCCAAGTCTTTTGACCCCAACGGCTTCCGTGCCCAACTGGTAGAGCTGATGGACAAACAGATGAACGCCAAACCTTAATGTCTGAACAGGAACGTCTCGTTACAAACTTTCGCCACTATTTTTGTTACGCCATGACCCACGGGTTATGGCGTAACCAGTTTTGGGCCGTTTTCTGGTTACGACATGTTCTGGCAGCACAAGGTTATTCCGCAAAATTTCGTATTTTTGTATTTCACAAATCACAAGATGGCCAAGGTAGCGGAAGATACTCCCATGCTCAAGCATTACTTCGAGGTGAAGGCACAGCACCCCGAGGCCCTGCTGCTGTACAGGGTGGGAGACTTCTATGAGTGCTACTCCGACGACGCCATCACGGCCGTGCGGGTGCTGGGCCTGGTCCAGACCAAAAAGTCCAACGGAGACAAAGGTCCCGTGGCCATGGCCGGTTTTCCCCATCACGCCCTGGAGAACTACCTTACCAAACTGGTGCGCGCAGGCTTCAAAGTGGCCGTGTGCGACCAGCTGGAGGATCCCAAATTTGCCAAGAAACTGGTCAAGCGCGGGGTAACGGAGATTGTTACGCCTGGCATCTCCTTCGGTGAGAATATGCTGGAGGTCAAGGAGAACAACTACCTCTGCGGCCTTACCGTAGAAAAAGACCTGTGCGGTGCCGCCTTCCTGGATGTGTCTACCGGTCAGTTCCAGGTGGCGCAGGGGTCGCTGGACTACATTGCCACCCTGGTGGGCTCCCTCAAACCCAAGGAGCTGGTGGTGCAGCGCGGCTACGAAAAAGGCCTCAAGGAACGTCTGGGGGACATTTTCACTACCTCCATCGACGAGTGGGCCTTTGTGTACGATGCCGCCGTGGAGCGCCTCAAGCGGCAACTGGGAGTGGACAGCCTCAAGGGCTTTGCCATCGACCCGTATCCCCTGGGTATCTGCAGCGCCGGCGCGCTGCTGGTGTACCTGGAACAGACGCAGCACACGGGGCTTAAGAACATCTGCACCATCGGCCGCATTGACGAAGCCCGGTTTGTGTGGATGGACAAGTTCACCCTCCGCAACCTGGAGGTGTTCCAAAGTGCTTCTGGTGCCGATGGCGTCTCTCTGGTCCAGACGCTGGACAAGTGTTCCAGTCCCATGGGTGCGCGTATGCTGCGCCAGTGGCTGGCCATGCCCATTATGGACCTGAAAGAACTGAACGCCCGCTACGACGTTGTCCAATACTTCACCCAAAACCCGGAAATCCTGGAAGAAACCCAGGTGGATTTGGGCAAGCTGGGAGATATGGAGCGCATCCTGGGCCGCGTGGCCACCGGAAAAGCCAATCCGCGCGAGGTAATGCAGCTGGGCCGGGGCCTGGCGCTCATCGGGCCCATCAAGGAGCGTCTGACCGGTGCCGAAGCCCTGGAAAAACTGCTCCGGGGCCTCCGCAACTGCCAGAAACTGCTCTCCGAAATCCAGCGGGTGATGGACCCGGAACCGGCCATTCAAATCGGCAAGGGCCCCGTCATCAGCTCCGGTGTGAATGCCGAACTGGACGAGCTGCGCGCCCTTTCCTCAGGCGGCAAGGACTACCTCCTCCAGATGCAGCAGCGGGAGGCCGAACGCACCGGGATTTCCTCCCTCAAAATTGCCTACAACAACGTTTTCGGCTATTATATCGAGGTTCGCAATACCTACAAGGACCAGGTGCCGCCGGAGTGGATCCGCAAGCAGACCCTGGTGAACGCCGAACGTTACATCACCGAGGAACTCAAGACCTACGAGGAGAAGATCCTTACGGCCGAAGACCGCATCTACGCGCTGGAAACGCGCCTGTATGGGGAACTCATCGGCCGCATCCAGCAGGCCAT
Source organism: uncultured Bacteroidales bacterium (assembly GCA_905234795.1). Taxonomy (GTDB): domain Bacteria; phylum Bacteroidota; class Bacteroidia; order Bacteroidales; family UBA932; genus Cryptobacteroides. The sequence continues at coordinate 102,771 of CAJOIQ010000001.1, forward strand.
TCCGGACATCCAGTGCAACAGCCGCATCCTGGCCAAGCTGGACGTGCTGGCCGGCTTTGCCCAGCAGGCCGTGGAACGTCATTACTGCCGGCCGACGATGAACGACGGCAAGGCGCTGGACATCAAGGACGGCCGTCATCCCGTGATTGAAACCCTGATGCCTGCCGGGGAGGAATACGTCCCCAACGACGTTTACCTGGACACCGAGAAGCAGCAGATCATCATCCTCACCGGTCCCAACATGGCGGGTAAATCGGCCCTGCTGCGGCAGACGGCGCTCATTGTCCTGATGGCCCAGGCGGGATCTTTTGTCCCGGCGCGGGAGGCCAACATCGGCTGGTTCGACAAACTGTTCACCCGCGTAGGCGCCACGGACAACATCTCCCGCGGCGAATCCACCTTCATGGTGGAGATGCTGGAAACGGCCATGATCCTCAATAACTTAAGCGGCCGTTCCCTGGTGCTGTTGGACGAGATTGGCCGAGGCACGTCCACCTATGACGGCATGTCCATCGCCCGCGGAATTGTGGAGTACATCCACGAATACGGCAAGGGAGCCAAGACGCTTTTTGCCACGCATTATCATGAACTGAACGACCTGGAAGGCCTGTTCCCGCGCGTGAAGAACTTCCATGTTACCGTGAAGGAGGTAGGCCGGGAGGTCCTGTTCCTGCGCAAGATCAAGGAGGGTGGCACGGCGCACAGCTTCGGTATCCACGTGGCGCGCATGGCGGGTATGCCGTCGGCCGTTCTGGAAAGTGCCGAACGCACGCTGAAAGCCCTGGAAAACAGCGAAAAGCTGGAGGCCATCGGCGCTCTCACGCCCGTGAAACCGCACACCACCAAGGCTGGCAAGGTGGAGAAGGACGGCTCCCTGCAGCTGTCCATGTTCCAGCTGGACGACCCCCTTCTGGAATCCCTCCGGGACCGTCTTAAGGCCGTAGACCTCAATAATTTAACCCCGCTTCAGGCCTTTGACCTTCTGCGGGGTATGAAAGAGGAGCTGGGGATTTAGCTTACTTCTTTTCAAAGACTACGTTGTCCATATTGATGCGGGCGCGGAGCTGGTTGTTCCGGACGGAAACATGGGTCCATACGGTGGGCTCCATGGTGGCGACCAGTTCCTCCATGGTCTCAAACCAGGGATTGGACTCCATCGTCTCCACGTTGTAGTCATAAAAAGTGTACTCCAGGGGGCTCATGTTGGAGATGAAGTAGGAAGCGAACATCTTTTTGGCCTTCAGTGTAAGGGAGCCGCCGGCAAAGGTCCAGCTGCCGCTTTCCTTGTTTCCCACATCGTGGATGCCGTCCTGCTTTTCCTCCGTGAAAGTGGCCATCTGGTGCATGGTCCAGAGGGTATAGTCCTGGCCGTCGAAGGTAATCCGGTATTTGCGGTGATAGCCCTGGGCATAATCGGCGGGGATGTCAATCTCCCAGGTACCTTTCAGCGTAGTCTCATTTACTTCTATGGTGGCATCGCCCCCTTCCGCGTCCTTTTTCATGCAGGAAACGGCAAAAAAGGCCAACGCAGCAACGCCAAGGATGATGAACAGTCTTTTCATAGGATTGCGTTTTCATTGATTACCTGCAAATATAAGCCTTTTCATTGAATTTCCTGCCGATTCTTCCTATCTTTATAGTCCAAAAACACTCGATTATGTCCATCAAATCCATGCCACTTTGGAAGTGGATCCTGCTGCTGATTGTCTCCCTCTTTCTGTCCGTCTTGCTGTATGGCATTGCCGACATCCCCGGTATGATATGGAGCGGCTGGCCCGTATGGATTATCGAGGTGGCCGTAGCCGTCCTGATGCTCTGGCTGTACAGGGTTTTCGTCATCTGGTTCGAAAAAGAGGCGCCCAAAGACCTGCCGATGGGCAAATGCGCCAGCCACACGGCCCTGGGTCTGGGAACCGGTCTGGGCTACTTCATTGTGGTGGTGGGTATTATGATGGCCCTGGGAATCTACAAATTTGGTGGCCTCAACCCGGACTGGACGGGCCTGGGCAACGCCTTTTTCATGTTCCTGATTGTGGCCGTTGGAGAGGAAATGATCTTCCGCGGCGTGCTGTTCCGCTGGATTGACCAGCGTTTCGGCTTCTGGTGGGCCATGGCGGTTTCCGGCCTGGTCTTCGGCCTGGTACACATTACCAACGACAACGCCACCCTGTGGTCCTCCATCGCCATCGCCCTGGAGGCAGGCCTGCTGCTGGGCGCCACCTACAAATGGGCCGGCAGCCTGTGGTTCCCCATCGGCATCCACTGGGCCTGGAACTTCTCCCAGGGCAACATTTTCGGCTTTGCCGTGTCCGGCAACGACTCTGGCGCCTCCCTCATCCAGGCCACCATCGACGGCCCCGCCTGGCTCACCGGCGGTGCGTTCGGCGCCGAAGCCTCCGTCATCTCCATGGTCGTGGGCCTGGCGGTTACGGCCGTGTTTGTGCGGAGGATTATGTTCTCAAAATAATTATTTCGTCTTCGTAAGTTCGGCCCTCAAGCCCATGCCGGAAATGGCGGCATATGCCAGTTTGGCATCTACCACGGCAAAGGCGCAGACCAGGGTCATGTCACCTTCGTCTACAAGCGGTCCCTGGTAAGGACGCTTGTTGCCTTCCCAGTCCTCTACGGTCGTGGACCAGTCTCCGGTAATGTCTCCGGTGGCCTCATCATAGTCCATGTTACCTTCACCGGCGTTTCCGTGAGGAATACGGGAGGTCAGGCACTCGTTCACTTTCATCGTGGCATAGCCGTCCTTGTAGGTGAAGGTACCCTTGTAGCGGTCTCCCCAGACGGGAATGATAAGATCGAAGTTGCTGCCACTGAAAACAAAACGGATACGGGGCATGCCGGGACCGAAGGCAAACCAATCCCAGGTGCCCTGAAGAACGCTGGCATCACTGGCGCTGCTCTTGCCTTCCTTATAGAAGAAGACCGTGTAATTACCCAGGTCGTCATCGGCTTCCTTCATTACAAGCACAGACTTGCCGTTATACAGCGATGCGCTGAATTTTGACTCCTGGCCTTCATCCTTAGCGGTAAGGATGCCGTTTTCATAAGACCAGGTGCCTGTCGTTTCCCACTGCCCGGTTTTATAGTTATACGACTGGCCTTTTCCGTCGGCCAGGAAACCCGCGCCCATGATTTCCCCTTTGAGCTGGATAAACCACTTTCCCACGAAGTCATTGCTGGTGACAGGGCCATCATCTGCATTGTTTTTTCCGCAGCCAACTGCCAGAAGGGCCAGGGCGGCGAGACTCATTGCGAATAATTTTTTCATACCGTTAATCATTTTTATTGGACAAAGAAAGCAGATTGACCGCATTCAGACTATAGAAAAACAGCACTTTAAAAGAATTGTGAGTGCGTTTTTTATGAAATGTAAGATAAAATGTGTAAATAGCGGTGTAAATTTGGGACAACCAGCATTTTATAAATGAAAAAAGCAGCCTTCCTGTTTAGCCGCCCTGGCCATCCTCTCCTGCGGAGAAACGTTCCGCCGGGCCGGAATGCCCTGGTGGCCGTTTGTCCTGGCCGCTGTCCTGGCAGTGGGTGCGGTACTGCTTCTTGCGCGCAAGAAACCTGCCCCGGTGGCCGCCACGGATACCCCCTCGGCCGCCCCTGAGGACCTGATGACCCGCCTGACAGCGTTGATGGAGAAGGAGGAATACTTCCGCCGCAAGGACGCCCGTCTGTCCGATGTTGCCGCCCGGCTGGGCACCAACACCACTTATATATCGGCCATGGTAAACGGCACCACCGGCACAAACTTCCCCTCCTTCCTCAACGGTTATCGTATCCGCTATGCCCAGCAGATCATGCGCGAACATCCGGACATGCCGCTGCATATGGTGGCCGAAGAGTCGGGCTTCCCCAACGAGACCACCTTCCTCCGCAACTTCAAGGCCCAGACCGGCCTCACGCCCAGCGAGTGGAAGAGGGGCTAATTCGGCGTTTTTTTCTTATATTTGTAAGAAATAACGCATAAAACCATGGCCATCAGCAAAGAACTCTGGGGCAAAGCGCCCGACGGAAAAGAAATCTTCCTCTATACCCTCAAGAACGCCTCCGGCGCATATGTGCAGCTGTGCAGCGTGGGGGCCGGCATCGTGTCTATCGTGGTCCCCGACAAGCAGGGCAAACTCTCCGACGTTGTCATCGGCTACAAGAAGGCCGAAGACTACTTTGCCGACGGCCCCTGCTCCGGCAAGATTCCCGGCCGGTATGCCAACCGCATTGCCAAGGGCAAGTTCACGCTGGACGGCGTGGAATACACGCTTCCCGTGAACAACGGCCCCAACCACCTGCACGGCGGCCCCGACGGCTTCCAGAACCAGGTTTGGGACAGCCGCATCCAGGGAGATGCCGTAGAGTTCATGTACTTTTCGCAGGACGGTGAGGCCGGCTATCCCGGCAACCTGAAGGTGGTGGCCCACTACACCTGGGGAGAAGACAATTCCCTGAAGCTGATTATGACGGCCGAAACCGACAAACCCACGGTCCTCAATCTTACCAACCACGTCTACTTCAACCTGGACGGCGAGGCCGCCGGATCAGTGCTGAACCATCGGCTGGAGCTGAACGCCTCCCAGTGGCTGCCCACGGACGAAACCCTCATCCCGCTGGGCGCTCCTGAGGATGTGGCCGGCACGCCCATGGACTTTGTGGAGGCCAAGCCTATCGGCCAGGATATCCAGGCCGATTTCCCGGCGCTCAAATACGGAAAAGGCTACGACAACTGCTATCTCATCGACGGCGCCATGCCTGGCCAGCTCACTCCGTGCGCCGATCTCTGGGCGGCGAAGAGCGGCCGTCATATGGAAGTGCTCACCACCCAGCCCGCCGTGCAAATCTACACCGGCAACTGGCTCAAGGGCTGCCCTATGGGCAAAACCCGCGCTTACGAAGACTACGACGCCGTGGCCATCGAATGCCAGCACGCGCCGGACTCCCCCAACAATCCCGACTATCCTTCCACTGTGTTAAGGCCCGGGGAAGTCTACAAAGAAGCGATTATCTGGGCGTTTGACGCTTAAAGCTACATCAAAAGATTGGTGGCAAACACCACCAGGATGCCCACGGGGGCCACAAAGCGCATCAAGAAGTAAACCACGCCGAACAGGCGCACGTTCACCGTGCCGCCATTGGTGAATTCGTCCCGCACATCGGCTTTGGACAATTTCCAACCCACGAAGAGGGTGAAGACCAGGCCGCCCAAAGGCAGCAGCCAGTCGGAGCACAGGCCGTCCAGGAAGTCGAAGAAGCTCAGACCCAGGACTTTGACATCGGCCAGGGGGCCGAAGGACAGGCTGCACAGGATACCCACCGCCCAGCACAGGAAAGCCAGCAGCAACGTGGCCCGACGCCGGGGCATGCCCTTTTCGTCGGCCAGGAACGTCACCCCCACTTCCAGCATGGAGATGGCCGATGTGAGCGCGGCGGCCAGAATGGCCACAAAGAATACGGCCGAAATGAGTGTGGTAACCACAGGCATCCCCTCTCCCATCTTGTGGAAGATGAAAGGCAATGTTTCAAACACCAGGCCGGGGCCGCCGCCGGGCTGGATTCCCGCGGCAAACACGGCCGGCATCACGGCAAAGGCGGCAATCAGGGCAAAGAGCAGGTCACTCACGGCCGTTCCCAGGCCGGAAACCAGCAGATTCTCCTCCTTCTTCACATAGGAAGAATAGGTGAGGATGGTGCCCACGCCCAGGGACAGCGAGAAAAACGCCTGCCCAAGCGCCGCAGCACAGGCATCGGCCGTCAGGCGGGAAAAATCCGGCTTCACCAGATATTCCACGCCCTTGAAAGCCCCCGGAAGCGTGAGGGAATACACCATGATTACCAGAATGAGCACAAACAGCAGCGGCATGGCCACCTTGGAGAACTTCTCGATCCCCTTTTTTACCCCGCCCAGCACAATGCCGGTAACCATGGCCATAAAGGCCGTATGCGTGAGCACCGGTTGCCAGGGAGAGGAAATGAAATGGCCGAAAAAGCCGGGAATTTCCTCGGCCGGAACGTCTGTAAAGCTGAAGGAGAGGGACTTAAACAGGTATTCCACACTCCAGCCGCCAACCACGGAATAATAGCTCAGCAACAACAGCGGAGAAATCACCGTGAGCAGGCCCACCCAGTGCCAGTGTGTGCCGGGGGCCAGTTTTTTCATGGCGCCGTAGGTATCGGAGCGGGCACGCCGGCCGATGATGGACTCGGCATAAAAGATGGGAAGCACCAGGATAAGGCTGGCGGCGATATACACCAGGATGAAGGCCGCACCGCCGTTCTCCCCCAGGATATAGGGGAAGCGCCAGATATTGCCCAGGCCCACGGCGCTGCCCGCCATGGCCGCAATCACCGCAAACCGGCTGCCGAAGTGTTCCCGCTGACTCATAGGATGGAGGACAGAACAAGGATAAGGATGCCCACCGGGGCGACATAGCGGATGAGGAAGCGCACCACCGGATACAGTTTCACATTGGCGCCCAGGGTGCCGTTGTTGGTGAGTTCCTTAAAGAGTTCCTGTCCGGGCAGCACCCAGCCCACCAGAATCACCACAATGAGGCCGCCCAGCACCAGCAGGATGTTGGAGGCAAAACTGTCGGCAAAATCAAACAGGCCCAGCCCGGCAATGTGCACATCGGCCAACGGGCCGAAGGACAGGCTGCACAGGCCGCCAAAGAGCCCGCAGCCCACAAACAGCAGCACGCAGGCGCCCACGCGGCTGAATCCCTTGGTCTCCGTGAGGTACGCCACGCCCACCTCCACCAGCGAGATGGACGACGTGAGGGCGGCGATGAGGATGGCCAGGAAAAACAGGATGGACACCACGGCGCTGATGACGGGAGTATTCTGGCCGATGCTGGAGAAGATAAAGGGCAGGGTGTCAAAAATGAGCGTAGGACCGCTTCCGGGCTCGATTCCGGCGGCAAAAACCGCAGGAAGGATGGCAAAGCCGGCCAGGATGGCGAACAGGAGGTCGCTCACGGAAGAGCCCATGCCGGCCACCATCAGGTTCTCCTCCTTGCTCACGTAGGAAGAATAGGTGATGACGATACCCATACCCAGGGACAGCGAATAGAACGACTGCCCCAGCGCCGATATAAACGTATGGACCGTCACCTTGGAAAAGTCCGGTTTCAGCAGGTATTCCACGCCCTTGGCCGATCCCGGCAGGGTGAGGGAATAGACGGCGATGAGCACGATGATGACAAACAGCGTGGGAATGCTCCACTTGCTGAATTTCTCAATGCCGGACTTTACGCCCAGGGCAACCACGCCCAAGGTAACGGCCAGGAAGGCCAGGTGAAAAAACAGCGGAGCAAAAGGCTTGGAAATGAATGTGCCGAAACTGCCGGTTACATCGGCCGGCGCCGTGTGGATAAAGTCCAGCCGGACGGCCTGTACCAGGTACTCCAGCGACCATCCGCCCACCACGGAATAGTAGGAGACAATCCACAGGGGGGTGAACACCATCAGCAGGCCCGGGAGATGGCCCCACCGCCCCTTGACCAGCGAGCTCACCGCCACGCGGCAATTGGCTCCGGAGCTGCGCCCCAGGACGCTTTCGGCCAGGAAGATGGGCAGGGACAGCAGCAGCGTGAAAACAATATAGATGACGATGAAAGCCGCGCCGCCGTTCTCTCCCACCAGGTAGGGGAAACGCCAGATGTTGCCCAGACCGATGGCCGATCCGGCCAACGCCGCAATCACAGCCATCCGGCTGCCAAATTTTTCCCGTGCGGTGTGCATGTCGTTTGTTTATTATCTTTACAAAGGTAATGAATTCTTGAAATAATATCGTAAATTTGTGTCCTATGCAACAGTACTTAGACCTGCTCAAACATATCCGCACCAACGGGGTGATGAAAGAGGACCGAACCGGAACGGGCACGCAGAGCGTGTTCGGCTACCAGATGCGCTTCAACCTGGCCGACGGCTTCCCGCTGCTCACCACCAAAAAAGTGCATTTGAAATCCATCATTTATGAGCTCTTGTGGTTCATTGCCGGCGACACCAACGTGAAGTTCCTGCAGGACCACGGCGTGAGCATTTGGGACGAATGGGCCGATGAAAACGGCAACCTGGGCCCGGTCTACGGTCACCAGTGGCGTTCCTGGCAGGCCACCGACGGCCGCGTCATAGACCAGCTGTCGCAAGTGGTGGATATGATCAAGAATAATCCGGACTCCCGGCGCATGCTGGTGAGCGCCTGGAATCCCGCCGATGTGGAGAAGATGGCCCTGCCCCCCTGCCACTGCCTGTTCCAGTTTTATGTGGCCGACGGCAAACTCTCCTGCCAGCTGTACCAGCGCAGCGCCGACGTTTTCCTGGGCGTGCCCTTCAATATCGCTTCCTATGCACTCCTCACCCTGATGATTGCCCAGGTGTGCGGCCTGCAGCCCGGGGAGTTCGTGCACACCACCGGAGACACGCACATTTACCGGAACCATTTCGAGCAGGTTGCCCTGCAGCTCTCGCGTGAGCCGCGCCCCCTGCCCGTGATGAAACTAAATCCGGACGTCAAGTCCATCTTCGACTTCAAATACGAAGACTTCACCCTGGAAGGCTACGACCCGTGGCCGGCCATCAAAGCACCCGTTGCAGTATAATATGGAAAAATGTCTCATCGTAGCCGTCGCCGACAACTGGGGCATCGGCATGAATAACCAGCTTCCGTGGCACATCGCGGAAGATCTGAAGTATTTTAAGGCCACCACGCGGGGATTCCCCGTGATTATGGGCCGCACCACCTACTTCTCCCTGCCTTTCCGCCCGCTGCCGGGCCGTAAAAACATCGTCCTCAACCTGGGCGGTGAGGACATTCCGGAAGTGACGTGTGTCTATTCCTTTGAGGAAGCCTATGCCCAGGCTGCCGCCACCGGCGCCGACAAATGCTTCGTGATGGGCGGTGCATCCGTGTACCGGGCCGCCATGCCGGATATGGACAAGCTCTATATCACCCACGTGCATACGGTGCTGGACCATGCCGATGTCTTCTTCCCGGAGATTGATCCCGCCGTCTGGGAGCGCGAAAGCACCTCCGAGACGCACGTGGACCCGGAAACCGGCTACTCTTTTGAATTTGTGGTGTACCGCCGCCGCTAGAAATCCACCCCGAAAATCAGCGATACGGACCAGGGCTTTTCCTGTTCCAGGTAAGGGTACAGCGTGCCTCCCAGATAGGATACGGAAACGCCGATGGAGGCGTCGAAGGGAAGGAAGAGCAGCCTTGCCAGGGAGGCCGATACATCGGCGCCTACACTCCACAGGTTATAGGTCTGGGAGAAGTGGGAATAGTCGGCGTGCGGGGTTACCAGGAAATTCTTGATATAGGCCACGCCGGGGATGGAAATCTCTCCCACATAGACGGGGATGGCATAATCGGCCGTCACTTTCCACTGCTTCGGGAAGAACTGAGCCACCAGGGAAGAGGCGTCGGCCTCGAATCCGCGCGGCAGGGTGTTGGCGTACAGCTCTCCCAGAATGCCGGAACCGCCGGATTGGACCATGGCCGTCCACCGGAGCCCCTGTGTTCGGGTAATGCCGGGAAGGTATCCGTAGGCATATCCGTACACATTGGGAGAGAAGAATTTGCTCAGTCCGGGACGGAAACTCACGCCGCCTTCGAGGCCGATACCCCAGCGGGGATACGTCTGGGAGTCGGCCCGCGGCGCCATGAAATAGGCCCGTACAGAGCCCGTCAGACGCTGGGTCACAGGGCCCTGCAGGTTGATTTCCTGGGGAGAAAGCCGATATCGGGCCGGCAGGTCCTTCAGGCGTCCGGGGATAGTGTATTTCACGGTTTCCAGGGCAAAGCCGTTGTTGCTCACGGCATAGCTGAGTTGCGGCGTGATGCCGAACAGCCGGCCGCCCCGGGAGAAAGACAGGGGGACGTAAGCGCGGAAGGAGGCCGATACCAGCGGCGCCGCCTGCCGGATGGAGGCCATCTGATAACTGAGACTTGAGCCGTCGGCCAGTTCCCGCACGTAGTATTGGCGGGTCCTCTGATCACCTATGTCTACGTTGGCCTCGAAAATGGGATACAGCCCTGTATATGTCAGCTTCAGATGGAAGGCGTTGCGCCAGGTGCCCTTCTGGTCCGGGTCCGGGTGGACGGCATAGCCCAGCATGCCGGAGAAGGATCCCAGATTATTCTGGAAGTAGGCGCTTAGGCCCAGGGATGCGGTCTCGTAGGACAGGTCCATGCTGCCCTCCTTCACGGCGTCGTAATTCACATACAGCGGCAGCCAGGAGTGGATGCGCAGGGGGTGCGCCAGTTTGGAATAGCGCCTGGGGGCGCTCACGGCCACTTCTTCGGCCAAATCGGGGGCTGCGCCCAGCGACAGTTCCTGCGCGGTAATCCGGTCGGCCACCGCATAATGGTGGACATCGGCATAGGCAACCTCCCGGGGTTGCAAATTGTTCAGTTCCGTGCGGAAGAGTGGTCTCCCTTCCAGGGTTTGTGACACATAATAGAGGTAGCCGTCCCCTTCCACGAAGTCGGTGGCCCCGTAACGGGAGTTGGTTACTTGCAGCAGTCGGCCGTCGGAGGGATAATAGCGATACAGCTCGTTCACCCCTGTGCGGTCGCTCACCCACTCCACATAATCGTCCCCGCTGCCCATATTCACCACTTTCTGCCCGGACGGAGCCAACACGCAGGTCCATTTTCCCTCCGGTGAAAGCCGATAGATTCCATAGCCGCCGATGACTACCCCGCTCACATAGATGTCTTCTCCCAGCCAGGCCTGTTCCGCGCCCTGGACGCCTTCCGGCAGGGAAACGCGACGGAGTACCCGGCCGTTACCGGCATCCAGCACCACCAGGTAAGAGCCCCCTTCCACGGGCATTTCCATCACCGCCAGGCGGTCTCCTTCCTCCGTGGGCTGAGGATTGTAATACCGGGTGTTCCGGGTAATCCTTTTCACCTTACCGGTGTTCAGGTCATAGTAACAGATGACGGACTGGCCGTCCAGGCCCCAGCGGGGGTGCTTCTGGGTCTCGGACCAGAAAACCCTGTTCTGGTTCTCGTTATAAAACAGGGAGGAGGTATGGGAGGCAAATGAACGGATCCTTTTCACCTCACCGTCCTTTACCAGCACCAGTTCTGTAGGGCGTAAATAACTCTCTCTCAGTACAAGCAGGCCGTCCGGAGTCCACTGCGGGGAGGCGTACTCCATGTCGTAGGCTTCGTCGGGCGTCACGGGTTCCGCTTCCATGAAGGGGCCGCGGGCTTCGGCATCGGCCTGCCACTCCTCATTAAAGCGGTCCAGGATATCCCGGAAGGAGTCTTTGAAAGACTTGCCGGAATACGTTTTTATAACTTTTTGGGTATTGTAGGGCGCCACATACCAGGGCTTTTTCCAGGAAAGGTCCAGGGCTTCCCGCAGTAGCTGGGGCTGGTTATACAGGGTTCTGGCGCCACCCAGGGTCACATAGCCCAGGGCGTAATGGTCCGGCGTATAATGTTTGAAGGAGCCGTAGCGCCACTTGTCCCAGCTGCGGAAATCCCCCTGGTCCAGGGCCACCCGGTAGAAATTCAGGAAATCGGCCGTTCGGGCGCGCGTCCCGCTCAGAAGGCCGGTCTCCCCCACAACGGCGTCTCCCTCGGCATAGGCCTGCTCAATGAACAGTTGCCAGTAAACGGGGGCCCACATTTCTCCGGTTAGGATGGGAAGGACGCCCCGCATGCCAAACTGCAGCTGAGCCTGGTGACGGGGCTCATGGCTGGCCAGCTGCAGGTGCCAGGGAACGGGCTCGGAGCCATAGGCGTCGGGGTGGGTGTATAGGTCATAACGGCTTGGGGCCCAACCCACGGAACCGTTGGAATACAGGTAATGCGTATGCAGGATCACGGGCATCTTCCGGCGGAATCCCTCCCCGGGTGTCATGCCGCCCAAACTGCGCCCCAGCGGTACACGGAACTGCTCCAGGGAGCGGGCATAACCACGCGCCAGGGAATCGGCCCCCTCGGGGAAAATCAGCTGATAATGAGCCGTCTCCACACTGTTCCAACGGAGGCGTGCGGGCTCGTCCCCCACCAGGAAAAACTGGGCCCTGGCAGGAAGCATACACGCAGTGAGCAGGCAAAGGAGAAGGACGGTTTTACGCATTTGTTACTGCATTTCCACAAATTTAGCTTAATTTTGTATATGATGAAAGGAAGAAAGCTCATTATTTGGGGAGGGCTGCTGCTTTTGACGCTCTCCTGTGGCCCCAAAAAGGGGAAGGCTCCTGTAGTGCTCACCCGGGATTTCCCCATGATGGAGGTTTCCATGATGATGACGGAGCCCATGGAACGCATGATATGGATTTCCCAGCATTTCTGGGACCGGTTCACCGCTACCGACAGCCTGTTTTTCTGCGATTCTGTCACCGTGAACGGCGTTAAGGCCCCGGACCTGGAGAAACAGATGGGCATCTTTGCCACCCTGGTGGAACAAGTTCCCCTCAAGGACGGCATCAAGGCCATGGACCTGTTCTTTGACCGTCTGGAGGCTTTCCAGCTGGCCAAACCGTCCGGCAATGTGCTGCCGGAGACCGTCGCCCTGGCCTCCCGGTATTTCTATGACCCCAACTCCCCCGTCCGCAGCGAGGATCTGTACCTGCCTTTCGTCAGCCGTCTGGCGGCATCGGCCCTTATCCAGGAGGATTATCGGCAAAGCTACGCCTGGGACGCGCAGATGTGCGCCCTCAACCGCACAGGCACGCCGGCGGCCGATTTCGTGTTTATTGACACCGCCGGAAAGCGCCGCACCCTCTATGGCATCCACGCCCCGCGCACGCTCCTCATCTTCGGAAATCCGGACTGCAAGGCCTGCAAGGAGCTGCTGGAGCAGATGGAGGAGTACCCGGAAGTATCGGCCATGATTGCCGATGGCAGCCTCAAGGTGGTGGACATCTATATTGACCAGGAGATTGACCTGTGGAAAGAGCGCATGGCCACCTATCCCGCCCAGTGGATCAATGGCTACGACCCCAGCTTCACCATCCGGGAAAACCTGGTCTACAATGTGCGCGCGGTGCCGTCCCTGTACCTGCTGGACGCAAAAAAAACGGTGCTGCTCAAAGATGCAACACCGGAAAAAGTCTTAAGCGCCCTGCTTTAACGGAAGAACTGTTCTATCCAGCCGGCATTGATTTCGGCAAAACCCTCGGCCGGTTTCACGGAAGGGTTGCGCTGCAGGATGCCACGCGCGTCCTCATACACGTTGAAGCCGATATTCACCATCTGCATCTGCCCGTTCAGGGGAAAGGCCATCACCAGATCATTGTCGGCTCCTTCCAGACGCAGGAAACGAAGCCTGGCGTCCATGGCGGCAGGATTCTTTTCGGCCAATTCTCTTCTGGTGACCCACTTGCACATTTCCAGGACGGTGTCGTCCAGCCCGGCGTCGTGCAGGTTCACTTTTTCGACGAGGTCTCCCACTTCACGCACAATCCTTAAGGTATAGCCGTCCAGCTGCTTCACGGCTTCGGCCACCTGCTGCGGGGGCTGCGCCTGGCCGGGCAGGAGCCACACCATCAGCTTGGCGTCCGGGTCATGGTACAGCGTCTGATACAGCGCCAGGTTGCGATGGCCGCAATAGGGGCACTCCCATACGAATAAAGAGCCGTCCTTGACCCGGGCTTTGAGTTCCGGATCAAGGGCGACGTTGATGCTCTGGCGGACGTCGATTTCCGTCGGCTGGTGACAGTGGCTACAGTTTGCGGGCACCATCGCTGATCACTACATCGTATACCTTGGGAGCGTGGCCGAACTTCAGGGTAAACTGCTCCATAGCCGTGTGGATGAAGTTGTCGTACAGTTCTTCCTTCACCAGGTTGATGGTACAGCCGCCGAAGCCGCCGCCCATCACGCGGGAACCGGTGACCTCGCACTTGCGAGCCAGTTTGTTCAGGAAGTCCAGTTCCTCACAGGAGACTTCGTAGAGTCTGCTCAAGCCGAAGTGGGTCTGGTACATCATCTCACCCACGGTTTCATAGTCGTCCCTTTCCAGGGCGTCGCACACATCCAGCACGCGCTGGACCTCGCCAATCACATATTCGGCGCGCAGGAAATCTTCTTCGGAAATCTGGTCACGGACCTCGTCCAGCCATACGCGCTTGGCGTCGGACAGGAATTCTACGTCGGAGTGGTTCTTCCGGATGGCGGCGGCCGCCTTTTCGCAGGATTCCCGGCGCTTGTTATAGGCGCTGTCGGCCAGCTGGTGCTTCACGCAGGTGTCCAGCAGGACCAGCTTGTAGCCCTTGGGATGGAAGGGGAAGTACTTGTATTCCCCGGTCTTGCAATTCAGGCGCATCAAGGAGCCTTCCTTGCCGAAGATGGAGGCAAACTGGTCCATGATGCCGCACTTCACGCCACAGTAATTGTGTTCCGTGCTCTGGCCGATTTTAGCCAGTTCGAATTTCTCTATTCCGTTGCCGTTGATTTCATTGATGGCATAGGCGAAGACGCTTTCCAGCGCCGCCGAAGAACTGAGGCCGGCGCCCAGGGGCACGTTTCCGGCAAAGACGGCGTCAAAACCCTTCACTTTTCCACCACGCTTGAGTGTCTCCATGCAAACGCCGAAGATGTAGCGGGGCCAGTGCTGGGAAGGTTTGTCCTCCTCCTTGAGGCCAAACTCCACCAACTCGTTAAAGTCAAGGGAATAGACCCTCACTTTGTCCGTCCCATTGGGCTCGATGGCGGCCATAATACCAAAATTGATGGCGCCGGGGAACACATAACCGCCGTTGTAGTCCGTGTGCTCACCAATGAGGTTGATGCGCCCGCTGGACATATAAAGGGTACCTTCTTTGCCAAAAAGGCTCTTGAATTTTTCCTGGATCTTTGCTTTCATAATGGGTTATCAGTAGTGTCTTACAAAGATAGTAAAAATTTGCGACATTTGTGCTTGTTGTTTATCTCGCTGGTTTTCAATCACTTAGTTTTTTCTCTTTAGGCTAATTGGCCTAAAGAGCGAAACCTATATATTTGATTATAAATCACTTATGTACAGTGCATCCAAAAAGCACTACGGAACAATGATTATCTTTGGGCATGAAAACGATGTTTTTGTGCCTGTTTTTAACGCTGAGCCCGCCGGCCGACAGTTTGCGGGTGCTGTTCTGGAACCTGGAGAACTATTTTGACTGGCGGAACGATTCCACCAGCGTGGCCGATGCCGAATTCTCGTCGTGCGGTGCCCGCCGATGGACCCGTAAACGCTTCTACGCCAAAACCAACGCCATCGCCAAGGCCATCCTCTGGGCCTCTTCATCAGCAGAGAGGGTGAATGCGTCGGGGAGCGATAACTTTCCGGGTACGAATAAAGAGCCGATGTCCCCGGAAAGTCATCATCTCCCCTCCGCAGATCAACTACCTGATGTCATCGGCCTGGCGGAGGTGGAGAATGCCTTTGTGCTGCGGCGGTTGCTGGAGGATACGGCACTACGGAAGCTGGATTACCGGATTGTGCACTTTGAATCACCGGACCCAAGGGGGATTGACGTGGCACTGCTGTACCGAAGCTCGCGGCTGGAGCTGCTGGATGCTCGCCCTTGCCACCTGTATGCGGCCGATTCCTCCATAATGGCCACGCGGGACATTCTACTGGCCCGGTTCATCGGCCCGGATGGGGGCGAGGTCGCCTTTCTGGTGAATCACCACCCGTCCAAATACGGCGGCGTGGCGGTATCGGAACCCCGACGGCAGATTGCGGTGCAGCGTCTGAAGGAGC
The DNA here is from genome assembly GCA_905234795.1 of uncultured Bacteroidales bacterium. Taxonomy (GTDB): domain Bacteria; phylum Bacteroidota; class Bacteroidia; order Bacteroidales; family UBA932; genus Cryptobacteroides. The sequence continues at coordinate 118,493 of CAJOIQ010000001.1, forward strand.
TGGCCGATTCCCTCCAAAGCATCGGCGTCACCCACATCCTGGCCATGGGAGACATGAACGACACTCCCGCCAACCCCGTCTTCAAACAACTGGAACCCACGCTGGTCAACCTGGCCGAACCTCTTTTTTGGCAAGGAGAGGGAACCATCAAGTACGACGGTGCATGGGAGCTCATCGACATGTTCTTTGCTTCATCGGCCGCAGAAGTCGGCCCCATGAAAATCCTCCGCATCCCCTTCTTGACCACACAGGACACCGCCCACGCCGGCACCAAGCCCCTCCGCACCTATTCCGGTCCCCGCTACCTGGGCGGCGTCTCGGACCATTGCCCGATTATGGTAACGCTTCGCCTCTAACTCTTTGATTATCAATAGTATAAAATTTTCTCTTGATCCCGTTTGGTATCAAGAGAAAAACTTAAGTTGTTAAAAAACAGATAGTTAAGCGATAAGCTTACACATTGAACAGGAAGTGCATGATATCACCATCCTGGACAACGTAGTCCTTGCCTTCGATACCCATCTTGCCGGCGGCGCGGACGGCGGCCTCGGTCTTGTACTGGACAAAGTCGTCGTACTTGATGACCTCGGCACGGATGAATCCGCGCTCGAAATCCGTGTGGATGACACCGGCGGCGCGGGGGGCTTTGTCCCCGGCCACGATGGTCCATGCACGGCACTCGTCAGCTCCGGCGGTGAAGAAGGTGCGCAGGCCCAGCAGTTTGTAGGCCGATTGGATGAGACGCACCACGCCGCTTTCCTGCAGACCCATTTCCTCCAGGAACATCTGGCGGTCCTCGTAGTCCTCGATCTCGGCTATCTCGGCCTCGGTCTTGGCGGCAATCACCAGGATTTCGGCATCCTCCCCGGCCACGGCGGCACGTACGGCATCCACGTATGCGTTGCCCGAAGCGGCCGATGCCTCGTCCACGTTGCACACGTACATCACGCGCTTATTGGTAAGGAGGTATAACTCGCGCGCCATCTGCTCTTCCTCGGCGTTCTCCAGGGCCACGCTGCGGCAGTTGCGGCCCTGCAGCAGGGCCTCGCGGTACCGGAGCAACAAAGCCAACAGTTTCTTGGCATCCTTGTCACCGCCCGTGGTAGCCATTTTCTCCACCTTCTTGATGCGGTTCTCCACCGTTTCCAGGTCCTTGATCTGAAGTTCGGTGTCCACCACTTCCTTGTCCCGGACGGGGTCTACGGAACCGTCCACGTGCACGATGTTGCCGTCGTCAAAGCAACGCAGCACGTGCAGGATGGCGTCGGTTTCCCGGATATTGGCCAGGAACTGGTTGCCCAGACCTTCTCCCTTGGAAGCGCCCTTCACCAGGCCGGCGATGTCCACAATTTCCACGGTGGCGGGAATGGTGCGCTTGGGCTGGCAAATCTCTGTGAGCACCTCCAGACGTTTGTCGGGCACATTGGTAGAGCCCACGTTGGGGTCGATAGTGCAGAACGGGAAGTTTGCGCTTTGGGCCTTCCCGGAACTGATGCAATTAAACAAAGTAGACTTGCCCACGTTGGGCAAGCCTACTATTCCACATTTCAAAGACATAGTCTGAGTCTATTAATAGAAACGGGCACGGTTGTCCTTGACGGTCTTGTCCATCATCAGAGGCAGAAGCATCTGGCTGTGATAGCTCTCGATGCGGCTCTGATAATCCTTGGCATCGTCCTCGGTGTAGTAGGAACCGGTCTCACGGCCGTTCACCTGGAACACATAGGTACCCATGATGCCGGCGACAGGGCCGGAAATGACACCCTCCTTAGCGGCGGCAACGGCACCCACGAAAGCGGGCTCGGTGGTAACGGCGCTGTTGGTGGAGAAGGTGACGTCGGTGAGGTTGGACACGGTAGCATCCAGTTTCTGGGCGATGGCGTCCAGGCTGGTGAGACCCTCGATCTGAGCGGCAACCTCGGCCTTCCTGGCCTGGGAATATTTGTCGCGATAGAGCTGGTTCTTGATGCTCTCGGAAACCTCCTCAACGCTGGAATAACCCTCCTTGTGAGCGCCCTTCACGGCCACGATAAAGAAGTAGTTGTTATCCACGGTGATGATGCTGGAAGCCTTACCGGGCTTGTTGTCGAAGGCCCAGCGGGTCACTTCCTTGGCATGGCCGATGGCACCATAGCTGTCGGTACCCTCGTTGATGGTGAGGGAACGGGAGTAGGTACCGGTGGAGTCGCAGGCAGCCTTGTAGTTGGCATACTTGCCGGCGGCGCGCACGGCCAGGAGATTGGCCTTGTTGTAGGTGGTGGCGTAAGTTTCCTTGCTGGGAAGGGTGGTTTTCTCGAAGACAGCCACTTTCTTCTTGGCCAGGGCCTTGGTGGCCTTGGTCACCTCCACAATGTGGGTACCATACTGGGTGGTGATGATGTAAGGCTTGCCCACCTTGGCGGTGAGAACGCTCTCGAAGCCGGGGATCATCATATTCTGGGTCATCCAGCCGATGTTACCCTGCTCTCCGTCGGCGGCATTGCCCTTGTCGGCGGAATAGAGGGTGGCCAGGGCGGCGAAGTTGCTGCCCCTCTTACCCAGCACGTTCAGCAGGCTGTCGGCGGTGTTGCGGGCATCGGTGCCCTGGAACATCATGTGGCGCACATACACGGAATCCGGCACATTGGCGGTTTCCATGATGCGGGCGGCAAAGAAGGTCTCGGCGCTCTTGTACACAGGGGAAACGCCGGCCTTGTTGGCGGCTACCCAGGTGTCCACGTCGCGGTTAACGGTGCGCAGGTCACCCTCTTTCACCCAGGAGTCGCTCCACTGACGGTCGCTGTTGCGCTGCAGGAATGCGCGCACATTGTCGGCCGATGCGAATTCCTCATACAGAGAGGCGAACTCGTCGTTCTGGGCGGCGATATCCTCGGCGGAAGGCTTTACCTCGTACACCACATACTCGATGTCGCGGGTAGCTTCCTGCTTGAAGCTGTCCTTGTGGGCATTGTAGAACTTCTTGATCTCGGCTTTGGAAACCACGATGGAGGAATCCATGGGGAAATAGGAGTTGGGGGCCATCACAAAGCTCACGTTGGCCGTGGTGTTGTTCTCGGCGATGGCGCGCTGCTGCTCCAGGGAGTTCACATAAGCGCTGTTCACGAACAGGGAGTTGTATTTCTCGTTATAGCGGTTGGAGCGCACGGCGTTCATCAGGTAGTTGAGGAGCAACTTGCCGCGGCCGCTTTCGTCGGCCTGAACGTTATCCATGAACTCGCGCACGGCGGAAGAGGAATAATTACCGTTCTCGTCGGTGAAAATACCCATGGAGAGAAGCATCGAGGACGGGTTGTCTCCGATGAATTGGTCGGTCTGCTCCTGCTGGCCCACGCGGATGCCGGCTTTCTCGATGGTGGGAAGCACCAGGTACTGGTCCACCAGGTTCTGCCAGGCCGATTCGCGCATCTGACGCTGGGTTTCCTCGCTGGAAGCAGAGGAACCGGTGAGCATTTCGCGCACCTCGGACAGTTCCTTGACCTTCTGGTCAAAGTCCTGATAGGAGATACGTTTGCCATTGATGTTGCCGACATCGTACTTGGTAGAAGCAGACTGGATGGTCTGGATGATGTCGGACGGGTTCACAAGGAAGAGTAACAGACCGAAGGCAATGATGAGGGATGCACCAATGCCGAATTTTGTTCTGATGGTCTCGAGAGCTGCCATTTTATCTTAATTTTTTAATTTTTCGCTTAAGGGGTGCAAAAATACTAAATTTCTTCCAAACAATCACAATTTTTTTAACATGGGGCCTATAAAATTGACCGTGTCGATGACCACCTTGGTGCTGTCCCTGTCAATGTAGAACTCATTGTCGAAGGGTTTCTTAAGGATGGCGTTGCGGGCCATTTCGTCGGAGCGCATGCCCGTGCCCTGCATATAGCCGTCGGGGGAAGACAACTTGATGTAGCAGTCGGTCCATATTTCATGGGCCTTGCTGTCCCAGTACAGGGTATCGGTCTCCATGGTCTGTTTGCGCAGGATGTTACGCACCACCACGTCCCCGAACACAGACCACAGCTCGTCATTCTTGCGCTTGGGGTATTTGTCGTGACGGGCCTTGCGGGCTACGATGGTGGTTTCCAGGGTGCCGTCTTCGGCATAGGCATACACGCGGATGCCGGAGGGGAAGAGGTCGTAGGACAGGGTGTCGTGCTCATAAACCTCCATCCTGGGGGCTTCCACGCGCATTTTGAGCTGGCCGTTTTCCGTCTGGACAAAGAACATGTCGTCCATGGTTTGCAGGGGCGTTTTTTCCAGGTCCAGTTTTTCGGCCTCGGACAGATTGGGTTTGCAGGAATAAACGACGAAAGCAAGCGCCAGGGCGCTTGCCATCGTCAAAAGTATTTTGCTGAGCTTCACTTATTGGACACGTACGGTGGTGGTTGCAGAGAGGCCGCCGCAAGAGACAGTATAGCTCTGGCCCTTGGTGAGGTCGTACATGAAGGCCTCGGATGCCTCGGGATAGTAACGGCTCACGCTGGAAATGCTGGAAGAAGCTTCGTCTGCCACTGCGGGATCGGCATTACGGGCTTTCTGATAGTAGTCCGTAGCAGCCCAGTAGCGGGCCCATTTGTCCACGGTGTCTCCGCAGGTAGCCGAAGCCCAGAGGTTACCCAGGATGAGGTAGGCCTTACCGGCATAACCCTTATCCATTTCCACAGCCTTGCGGGCGGCGTCGGCAGCCTTTCCGCGCATGTTGTTCTTGTAGCAGAAAGCGGCCATTTCATAGAAGTACTGGGCGTCGGTGGCTTCGTCGGATTCCTCGGAATCGATGGCCTGCTGCAGGTAGTTCACGGCGTCGGCGGCATTGTCGCGGGCGGCGTTCAGACGGTACAGGGCATAGGCGCTGCGATAGGAAGGATCCAGCTGGTACATGGAAGTGACAGCCTTGAGGTAAAGGTCGTTGGAGGCGCAGTCCTCGGCGCTGTTCATGAGCTTCACGATGTTGGAAACCAGGGTGAGGTTGTTGGGATCGGCCTCATAGCGGGGGCCGAAGATGGCTATCAGGTTGTCGCAGGAAGCCACCTTGCTGTCGGCGAAGATGGATTCGATGGTAGCCTTCACCTTCAGGTTGTCCTCGGCCTCGGCGGGATTCTTGGCCGAAGCTTCCTCGATGTAGGAAGAAGCTTTGTCGTACAGGGCGATGACATCGTCGGCCTGGAGCTGATTCTCGCGATAGAGGGCGATGGAAGCCTGAAGCAGGTTCACCAGCAGGGAACCGTTGCTCTTGGGACCCAGTTCGTTCACGATAACGGAAAGGTTGTCGTAGATGTACTTGGAGTCGGCGCTGCGGTAATTGATCATGTACTGACCCTTGTTGTTCAGGATGTCTTCACGCTTTTTGGGATAGGCGGCCATGCGCTGGTCCTGCAGGGTGAGAATGGTGTCCACAATGGCGTTGCGGGCGGCGGCGTCCTTGGTCTGGTTGTACAGACGGGTCATGAGCGTGGTACCGTGCACGAACATATTCTGGGAAGCCGTTGCCGGGCACAGGGCATAGGCCTTGCGCCAGTTGGGCAGAGCGGACTCATAATTCTTCTGCTTGTAATACTCCTGATAGTAGGAGAGGTACTTGATGCATTCTGCACTGTCTGCGCCATATTTTCCCTGGGCAGATACTTTCTGCGAGGCGAAAACGGCCATGGCGGCGAAGAAAATAAGGAATAGCTTTTTCATAACATCAGTATTTTAAATTTTTACATTTTCAATTATTGTACCATTATTCATAAGGACGCTTCTGGAACCAGATGTCAAACACGTTGAATCCGATGTTGAAGCCAAAGTAGTTTTCCTTTACCTGGCTGGCGGCAAGGCCGCGTCGGCCGAAGTCCACGCCCAGGGTTAGGCCGTTGTACCAGCGGAAGACGGGAAGGGTCATTCCCAGGGTAACGCCCACGGCATTCACGTGCGCACCGTCCACCGTATAATAGGACTGGTCATAGTATGCACCCATCCGGTATGTGCAGCGGCGCAGGAAATAACGGATATCGGAACGGTTGGGGGTATATTCCATGCCCGCGCTGATCCTCTGGCCGGCCGAAGGGGCGAAAACCACATCTCCCACGTTGGAGAATCCGCTCACCTGGTCCAGCTTGCTGCGGCTCCAGTCCGTGCGGGTATAATCCACCTCGGCAAAGAATTTATCGGCATACTTGTAGGCAAGTCCCAGACCCAGTTCGTCTCCCAGCATCAGGCCTTTTTCGTCCAGCGTGGCCGATGAACGGGTGCGGTCGTAGCTGCCCAGCTCCCGGTAATGGATGCTGTAACCCTTGAGTTTGGAGGCCAGCTGATAAGTGGCGCCGAAGGTGAGGGAGGATGTGTTGCCCAGCGGCTGAACATACTGAAGGCCGAACTTGGCGCCAAAACTCCTCACCTGCAGGGAGTCTCCGGAATTGGAAGAACGGTAGCTGGCGTCAGAATAGGAAAGGGAAGCCTTCTTGTTGATGTTGCCGAAGTTGTAGTTGAACTGGGCGCCCAGGGACAGGCGGTTTTTCCAGAGGGTGATACCCGCAGCGGCAAATACTTGATAGACGCCGCCGTTTCCGGAAGAAACGAAGGTCTGTTTACCGGTATCCACGTTGATTTCGGAGGACGATATCTGGTAACCTACGTCGCTGACGGGACGCACGCCTGCCATGAAGGCCGTCTTGTTCCACATAGGGAAGGAAATCACGAAATCGTCGATATTGAACACGGTTTGTGCGCCCTTCTTGCTACCTTCATTATATATGGACATGCGGCCGTTGAGGCCGAAGTCCGACATGAAGGAAAGGGAATCCCTGGCGGTAACCGAAGCCGGATTCATGATATTGATAAACCGGTTGTTGCGGGTAGCGACGCCTACACCTCCCATTCCGCGGTTCCAGGCGGTACCGCTCTGGTGCAAATTACCCATACCGAACACGGAATAAGGGGAAAATGCACCGTACGTACCGTCTGTCTGGGCGTTTGCACTCCAGACAGAAACCAGCAGCATAAGAGTTGTCAACCAACCTATTCTCTTACTTACTAACATATTCGTCAGCTATTAAAGCCAAACCCATCAAAACCAGGTTGCAAATTGCAAAGATGGAACTTTTCATCCGTTTTGCAAAATAATTTGCATCTCCCCCCGTGAATACGGCTATGTTCTCCGGGTGAAGATTCAGGTAGCCCTCAATTTCAAATATGATGCCTGACACCACTCCGCTCTCGATGGAAGCTACCTCGGAGAGGCCCGTCTGGGCCGGATTTTCCGGAATTTCCACCAGCGGAAGGGAACGGGAATACCGGCTGAGGGCCTTGAAACGGGTACGGAAACCCAGGGAAATATTACCCCCGCGGTACAGGCCTTCCTCATCCGTAAAATCTACGGAAAGGGTGGTGCCGAAGTCCACTATGGTACAACCCTTACCCTTGAAAAGGTAACGCGCGGCCAGGATGGACGCCGCTCTGTCGTAGGACAGGTAGGAAGGTAAACCATAACTGATAATGAGCTCTTTATGGTTGTTGTCCAACACCACCAGCTTATTGCATTTTCCCTGAAGCACCTGAATGTCGTCCTGGGTGAGCGGAGTGACGGAAGACACCAGTATCACCTCCGGTTTTTCCCGGCCCACGATGGAGAGGATGTAGTCCAGATACTTCTCTCCCTGGTAGCGGAAGGTTTTGCCCAGGGTCATTTTTTCGGACCAGGCAGCCTTGAGTGCGGTGTTTCCTATTTCTACTACCAAGTTTGACATAGTCTGCAAAAGTAACAATTATTGCAGTTTTTTCAAAATCTGGAGGGCCTTATCCAGTGAATCCACGCCCCTGGAAACCGTTCTCAGACGGCCTCCGTCCTGGTTGAATTTGAAAACGGTACTGTTTTCATTCACCCGGGCCAGCACGGTTTCAAAAGTCTTGGATTTATAATAAGGAGACAGGGGATTGTTCACGAAGAACATAATCTGCATTCCGTTCTTCACGATAATCTTCTCGAATCCCAGCCGGGTACCCAGATTCCTTATCTTAACCACATTGAGCAGGTTTTTCACTTCTTCAGGCAGCGGGCCGAAACGGTCTTCCACCTGTGCGCCGAACCGGTCAATCTCCTTGTCGTCCGTCTGGGCGTCCAAAATCTTGTAAATACGGATTTTCTCGGCGGTAATCTCTATATAATCGTCCGGAATATGGGCGGGTTTGTCGGTTTCTATGGTGCAGTCCTCCACAAACTTCTCTACGGAAGACTGAATTTGGATACCGGTTTCCATTCCCAGTTCCTCCATGGCCTCGGACAGGATCTTCTGGTAGGTTTCATATCCCATGTCGGAGATGAATCCGCTCTGTTCGGCCCCCAGGAGATTACCGGCACCGCGGATGTCCAGGTCCTGCATGGCAATGTTGAATCCGCTGCCCAGGTCACTGAATTCCTCGATGGCGCGCAGCCTGCGGCGGGCGTCGTCGGAAAGGGAAATGAGCGGCGGCACAATGAGGTAGCAGAATGCCTTGCGGTTGCTTCGGCCCACGCGTCCACGCAGCTGATGCAAGTCACTCAGGCCGATATTCTGCGCCTGATTGACAATGATGGTGTTGGCGTTGGGAATATCCAGACCGTTCTCGATGATGGTGGTGCACAGCAGCAAGTCATAGTCTCCCCGCATAAAGGCCAGCATCCGGTCCTCCAGATCCCGGGATTCCATCTGTCCGTGCGCCACGCAAATCTTCATGTCGGGGACCAGGCGGTGCAGGATATCGGCAATGGACGGCAGTTCCTCCACCTTGTTGTGCAGGAAGAAGATTTGTCCGCCGCGGTTCAGCTCATAATTGATGATGCTCTTTATTTCATCCTCGTTGAAAAGGATGATTTCCGTCTGGATGGGGATACGGTTGGGCGGGGGAGTCTGGATGATGGACAGGTCCCGCGCACCCAGCAGGGAAAACTGCAGGGTACGGGGAATGGGCGTTGCCGTAAGGGTGAGCGTATCCACCGAATGCTTGAACTGGCGCAGTTTTTCCTTGGCCGATACGCCGAATTTCTGTTCCTCGTCAATGATCAGCAGGCCTAAATCTTTGAATTCAAAGCCGTTACCAAGGATTTTATGAGTGCCTATGAGAATGTCGATGGCGCCTGTTTTCAGCCGTTTCTTAATGTCGGTAATCTGCTTGGCACTGCGCAGCCGGCTCACGTATTCTACCGTACACGGTAAATTCTGCAGGCGCGCCTTGAAGGTCTCATAATGCTGTAGGGAAAGGATGGTAGTAGGTACCAGCACAGCCACCTGTTTGGAGTCGCAAACGGCCTTGAAAGCGGCCCGGATAGCTACTTCCGTCTTACCGAATCCTACGTCTCCGCACACCAGGCGGTCCATCGGGCAGGTTTCCTCCATATCCTGCTTTACAGCTTTGGTAGCCCTCTCCTGGTCCGGAGTATCCTCGTACATAAAGGAGGATTCCAACTCTTCCTGCAGGTAAGTGTCCGGAGAAAAAGCAAAGCCTTTAGCCGCCCGCCGCTTGGCATAGAGTTGGATGAGTTCCTTGGCAATATCCTTTACGCGGGATTTGGCGGCCGATTTCAGGTTACCCCAGGTTTTGGAGCCCAGTTTGTTGATGCGAGGCGCCTCCCCCTCCTTGGAACGGAAGCGGGAAATCTTGTGTAAGGAATGAACCGACACAAACACCACATCCCCTCCCTGATACTGCAGTTTCACTACCTCGTGTACCCGGCCGAAGTCATCCTTCATCTTCACCAGACCGCCGAAAACACCCACACCGTGGTCAATGTGCACAACATAATCTCCCAGATTGAAGGCGCTCAGATCGTTCAGGGTAAGTTGTTCGCTCTTTTCCACCGTACGGCGCATACGCACACGGTGGAAACGGTCAAAGATTTCATGGTCCGTGTACCAGCAAACCTTATCCTCGTTGTCTATAAAGCCGGAATGGATGTTCTTTCCCTTTACAAATTCCGGCAGCGGCGTGTTTTCTTCCTGCAGGATAATGGAACGAAGGCGCTCCAGCTGGTTTTCCTTTTCTCCAAAGATGTAAACCTTGTAGTTGTTTTCCATCTTGGTGCGGATATCGGAGAGCAGCAGTTCGAAACTCTTATTGAAGACCGGCTGGGGAGAAATATTGAATTTGACGGAAGGGACATCCTGCCGCTGGAGCGGAATATCCAGGAAAACATGCTTGAATGTAAGGGAATCGGCAAAGAAATCCTTCTCCCTGTACATATCCGACGAATCCAGCCACACGGTGGTATCGGCAGGTAAAAGCGTGAGCAGGCTCTCCCCTTCTCCCTCTTCCGTTTCCTTAGCGGCGATGTCCGGATAAATATCGGCCCGAGACAGGGAATCGATAGAAAGCTGGGTATTGCAGTCGAAGGTATGGATCTTATCTACCTCGTTGCCAAAAAAACTGATACGGTAGGGCTTGTCCAGGGAATAGGAAAATACATCAATCACGGCTCCGCGCACCGCAAACTGACCGGGAGCGCTCACAAAATCCACTTTCTCGAATCCCTCCCCAATCAGGCGCGTCTGTAAAGACTGATAGGGGATTTCTTTGCCCACCTTTATGGTAAACAGGGCATCGGAGAGTTTCTGGGCCGACGGCAACTTTTCCTCCAGCGCCTCCGGATAGGTTACAATAAAGAGTAATTCTTCATCGGCCTTATTCAGCAATTTGCCGATGGCGGCTGTACGCTGGACACCCAGGGAGGATTTATAGTTGCTTCTTTCGACGCTTTTACCGGATTCGGGAAGGAAGAAGATACAATCTCCTTCTACCATATTATATAAGTCGGCGCTGCAGTATTCGGCCGATTCCCGGGTAGGGAGAATAATGAGATGAGTTCCGTTTTTGGCAATTTGGGAAACAACAGCCCAGCGTGCCGACAAAAAAAGCCCGCTGCAAAAGGCTTCTTCACCGTTTTGAAGTTTCTTTTGCAGGAGCGTTGAGGAATTTACACTTATCAACATTTCCCTCGTTTTCCCTGTTGATAACCTGTTTATAACCCTGTTCATAACTCAATCACCGCCGGGGTGGTTGAAATGTTCACATCCCGTTCACACGGAACCAACAGGTTTTCAACACTAAATATTTAATATATTTTATTGATTTTTAGATACTTATATAAGTTATTAACTTTTCAACAACCGTATCAAAAACAACAAAAAACAAAAATAAAAAACTATATTTGTATCTGAATTTAAAGCCAGTCAACGTATGTCCGACTTCGATCCTCACGACACAATAGACCACAAAGATAGTGAATTTGAAGGAATAATCCGTCCGCAGGGGCTGGAGGATTTTACCGGCCAGAAGGAAATCGTATCCAATCTGGGTATCTATATCAAGGCCGCAAAAATGCGCGGAGAAGCGCTGGATCATGTCCTTTTCCACGGCCCTCCCGGACTGGGAAAAACCACCCTGGCCCATATCATCGCCAACGAGATGGGGGTGAATATGAAGGTGACGTCCGGTCCCGTGCTGGACAAACCCGGAGACCTGGCCGGCCTGCTCACCTCCCTGGAAACGGGAGATGTCCTCTTTATTGACGAAATCCACCGGCTCTCACCCGAAGTGGAAGAGTATCTGTACTCGGCCATGGAGGACTATGTGATTGACATTATGATTGACAAAGGCCCCGGAGCCCGTTCCGTGCGCATTTCCCTGAATCCTTTCACCCTGGTGGGTGCCACCACCCGCAGCGGTCTGCTCACCGCGCCGCTCAGGGACCGTTTCGGCATCAACTGCGCGCTGGAATATTATGATACGGAGGACCTGAAGAAGATTGTGCTTCGTTCGGCCCGCATCCTACAGCTGGATATCGACGAGGATGCCGCCTATGAGATTGCCCTTCGCAGCCGCGGTACCGCCCGTATCGCCAATGCTTTATTGAAGCGTGTGAGAGACTTTGCCCAGGTGCTTGGAGACGGACGTATCAATCTGGAAATTACGCGCTTTGCCTTGAACAAACTCAAGATTGACAAGCGCGGCCTGGATGCCATCGATAACAAGATCCTGCGCACCCTAATCCTTACTTTCAAGGGTGGACCTGTTGGCATCGGCACCCTGGCCACTTCCGTGAGCGAGGACGCCGGCACCCTGGAAGAAGTCTATGAACCTTTCCTTATTAAGGAAGGTTTCATTATCCGCACTCCCCGCGGCCGCGTTGCCACCGAGCAAACCTATGCCCACCTGGGTATGGAAGCCTATCTGAACCAGCGAAAATATAATCCGGACGAAAGCGGTTCGCTCTTTTAGCTAAAAAATCACAATTTATTCCGGAAAAATGCTTATTTTTGCAAAAGACAATACCAATTAATAAATATTTATGGCAGATCCTAAATTGATTTCCAAGATTCCGGAAGGACCGCTCAAGGACAAATGGTCCAAGCGTAAAAACTCTATCCGGGTTGTTTCTCCCAACAACAAACGGAAACTGGAAGTGATTGTGGTAGGTACCGGTCTTGGCGGAGCTTCGGCAGCTGCATCTCTGGGTGAGATGGGCTACAACGTCAAGATTTTCTGCATCAGCGATTCTCCCCGCCGTGCGCACTCCATTGCTGCACAGGGCGGTATCAATGCTGCAAAGAACTACCAGAACGACAATGACTCCGTGTCCCGTCTGTTCTTCGACACCGTGAAGGGTGGTGACTACCGCAGCCGTGAGGCCAACGTTTATCGTTTGGCCGAGGTGAGTGCCGCCATCATCGACCAGTGCGTGGCTCAGGGTGTTCCCTTCGCCCGTGAATACGGCGGATACCTGGCCAACCGTTCCTTCGGCGGCGTGCAGGTAAGCCGTACCTTCTATGCCCGCGGACAAACCGGTCAGCAGCTGTTGCTGGGTGCCTATGCTTCCCTGAACAAGGAAATTGCCGCCGGCACCGTGAAGAGTTATCCCCGTCACGAGATGCTGGATCTGGTCATCATCAACGGTGAAGCCAAGGGTATCATCGCCCGCAACCTGGTAACCGGAGAAATAGAGCGTTTCGGCGCTCACGCCGTGGTGCTGGCCACCGGTGGTTATGGAAATACCTATTTCCTTTCCACCAACGCCATGAACTCCAACGGTTCCGCCGCCATGCAGGCCTACCGTAAGGGTGCTTTCTTCGCCAATCCTTGCTTTGCACAGATTCACCCCACCTGTATTCCGGTTCACGGAGACCAGCAGTGCAAACTTACGCTCATGAGTGAATCCCTGCGCAACGACGGCCGTATCTGGGTTCCCAAGAAGAAGGAAGACGTGATGAGACTTCGCAAGCACGAGGTTAAACCTTCCCAGATTCCCGAAGAAGACCGCGACTACTATCTGGAGCGCCGTTATCCGGCCTTCGGCAACCTGGTTCCCCGTGACGTGGCTTCCCGCGCCGCCAAGGAGCGTTGCGACGCCGGTTTCGGCGTCAATGAGACCGGCCTTGCCGTGTTCCTGGATTTTGCCGATGCCATCAAGCGTCTGGGTCACCAGAGAGTGGAAGAGCGTTATGGCAACCTGTTCCAGATGTACGAGAAAATTACTTCCACTTCTCCCTGGGAGGAGCCGATGATGATTTATCCCGCCATCCACTACACCATGGGCGGTCTTTGGGTAGACTACGACCTCCAGACCACCATCCCCGGCCTGTACGCCATCGGTGAAGCTAATTTCAGCGACCACGGCGGAAACCGTCTGGGTGCATCGGCCCTGATGCAGGGTTTGGCCGACGGTTACTTCATACTGCCTTATACCATCGGAGATTACCTTTCCCATAAATTTGCCGAGCCTAAGACCGATATCAACGCCCCCGAATTCGAGGAAGCCGAGAAAAAGGTGAAAGAGCGCATTGAAAAACTCTTTGCCGTCAAGGGTACCGAAACCGTGGACAGCATCCACAAGAAGCTGGGTCACATTATGTGGGAGTATGTGGGTATGGCCCGTAACGAGGCCGGCCTGAAGAAAGCCATCGAAGAGATTGGTAAACTGCGGGAAGAATTCTGGAAGACGGTGCGCGTTCCCGGAACCAACGGGGAAGTGAACCAGGAACTGGAAAAAGCCCTTCGTCTGGTAGATTTCTTTGATATTGGAGAACTGATGGCCCGCGACGCCCTTAACCGTAAGGAATCCTGCGGCGGTCACTTCCGTGAGGAAATGCAGACCGAAGAAGGAGAAACCAAGCGTGACGACGAACACTTCATGTATGTAGCTGCCTGGGAGTACAAGGGAGAAGGGAAGGAGCCCGAACTGCACAAGGAAGATCTCGTTTACGAAAATATCAAGATTGTCACCCGTAACTATAAAGACTAATCCCGACTATGGAATATAATGTGAAAGTATGGCGTCAGAAGAACGCCAAAGCAAAAGGCCATTTCGAGACCTACCACGTTACGGATGTGGAGGAAGATGCATCTTTCCTCGAAATGCTGGATATTCTGAACGATCAACTCATTCGTAAGGGTGTTGAACCCATCGCTTTTGACCACGACTGCCGTGAAGGTATCTGCGGTGCCTGTTCCCTGTATGTGGACGGCCGTGCCCACGGTCCCGACGACCAGGTGACTACCTGCCAGCTATTCATGCGTCACTTCAAACCCGGCGCCACCATTACCGTGGAACCCTGGCGCAGCGGCGCTTTCCCGGTGATTAAGGACCTGATGGTGGACCGTACCGCCTTCGATAAAATCATGCAGGCCGGCGGTTTCATCACCGTACGTGCCGGCAGCGCCCAGGACGGCAATACCATCCTTATTCCGCATGACGATGCCGAACTGTCCATGGATGCAGCCGCCTGCGTAGGTTGCGGCGCCTGTGTTGCCACCTGTAAGAACGGTAGTGCCATGCTGTTTGTGGCCGCCCGTGTGAGCTCCCTGGCCCTGCTGCCGCAGGGCAGGCCCGAAGCCGCCCGCCGCGCCCGCGCCATGGTAGCCAAGATGGACGAGCTGGGCTTTGGTAACTGTACCAATACCCGCGCCTGTGAGATGGAATGCCCTAAACACGTCACCATCGACCATATCGCCCGCCTGAACCGTGAATATTTGAAGGCAAGATTCAGCGAATAAGAATAATCGCCTTTCAGTTTTTAGTCCGGTTCTCTCCATCAGGGAACCGGATTTTTTTAGTGAGTTAAGCAACGTTTTCCTAAAAATTTCATCTATATATATAAGGTATAATTAAAAAAGGAAAAAGCTTTTTGTTTAAAAGATTCAGTACAGATAACCTTCTGTTATAAGACTTTAATAAATTATTAAAAAATTTTACACTTAAAAATTATAATGAATATTTGCAATTTTATCACAATTTTTAAGTATATTAGTCCCGATTTTGTTTTACAAAGTTTTTAAAAAAGCTATTAACCTATTAAAATAGCAGAAAATACACATAAATTGCGCTTGCAAAATTGAAATTGTTTTTCAATCTTTGCAACCGCGTATCGTTGTTTTTACACGTGCGTTTTAGTGTATTCGATGCAGAAAATACTTTTGTATCAATATTTATGTTTAACTAATCAAAAAAGGCTTATGAGAATTTTTAAGCTTCTTTTTGCATCTGCCGCAATGCTGCTTGCATGCACGCTGGCCAATGCCCAGAACATCCAAGTCAGTGGTACTGTGCGGGATGCAGCCGGAGAACCTATTCCCGTAGCGGGTGTCATCATCTCCGGAACTTCCCGTGGTGTAGTGGCCGATGCCTTTGGACAGTATTCCATTACTGCTCCTTCCGATGCCGTTCTTGTTTTCCAGGCTCTTGGCTATACGCCTAAGAACGTTTCCATTCAGGGAAGAAACAAGATCGACGTAGTCCTTGATGTAGATGCCCAGGCCCTCGATGAGACCATCGTGGTGGCCTATGGTACTTCTACCAAGAGCTCCTTCACGGGTTCCGCCTCTATGGTGAAAACCGAGGAAATCGAGAAAAAGATTACCACCAACGTGACCAGCGCACTGGCAGGTAATGCTCCCGGTGTCCAGGTGATCAGTTCCAGTGGTGACCCTACCAGCAACTCTTCTACCATCCGTATCCGTGGTATCGGTTCCATGAGTGCCAGCAACAACCCGCTGGTGATCGTCGACGGTGTTCCTTATGAAGGCGCCATCTCCGATATCAACCCTCAGGACGTTGAGAGCATGTCTGTGCTGAAGGATGCTTCCGCATCGGCCATTTACGGTCACCGCGGCGCCAACGGCGTTATCCTCATCACCACCAAGAAGGGTAAGGCCGGTGAGGCTCAGGTGAAGTTCGACGCCCGTTTCGGTGTCAACACCCGCCTCATCCCTCAGTATGACGTGATCACCGATCCCGCCCAGTACTATGAGGTTTGGTACACCAAGCTGTACAATCAGGCTTACTATTCCAACGGTGGAGATGCTGCAGCCGCTTATGCTACTGCCGATAAGAACCTCCTCGATAAAGGTAACGGTGGTCTGGGTTATCAGGTATTCACCGTTCCCGAAGGCGAAATGCTGGTTGGCCGTAACTTCAAGATCAACCCCAACGCCAAGCTCGGTTATTATAATGGTGCCTACTATTATACTCCCGATGACTGGTACAACGAGGCTTTCCACAAAGGTTACCGTCAGGAATACAACGTTTCCGTCAGCGGTTCTTCCAACCGTTTCAACTACTACGCCAGCGCCGGTTTCCTGAACGATGGCGGTATGGTGAACAACTCCAACTACAAGCGTTACACCGGCCGTATCAACGCCGAATATCAGGCTAAGGATTGGCTGCGCTTCATCACCAACACCACTTTCTCCCACAGCGATTCCCAGATTGCCCAGTACAGCACCACTTGGGGTTCCTCCGGCAGCATTTTCTGGACCGTTAACACCATTGCTCCTATTTACCCTCTGTATGTGCGTAAACTGGACGAAAATGGCAATCCTTATATTGTGGAAGAAAACGGCCGTGTCAAGTACGACGCCAACTCCACCACCGATGCCAACGGTGCTACCATCCTCAGAGCCGGTACTTCCGGTAACTCTGTCCGTGATAACGAATACAACGACGAGCACCAGTTTGCCGACGTTCTGGTTGGCAAGTGGGGCGTAGTTGCCACTCCTATCAAGGGTCTCACCCTGAGTGCCAACATCGGTGTCACCGCCGACAACACCCGTTACACCTATCTGGGCAGCAAGTTCGGCAGCAGCGCTTCCACCGATGGTTACGCTTATGTAAGCCAGAGCCGTATGTTCACCGTGAACAACCAGTACCTGGCCGAATATAAGTTCTCCCTTGGTAAGAGCAACTTCGATATCCTTGCCGGTTACGAGAAATATACCCGTACCGTTCAGTATCTCCAGGGCAACAACGATCACCTCTATGATCCGTTCATCGGTGAACTGGACAATGCCGACGGTCACTCCAACGAGTATAACTCCTCCTACACCAACAAGTACATGACCGATGGTATCCTGGGCCGTATTCAGTACGACTTCGACGGTAAGTACTTCCTGAGCGGTTCCATCCGTCGCGATGAATCTTCCCGCTTTGCCAAGGGTCACCGCTGGGGCACCTTCGGCTCCGTGGGTGGCGCCTGGGTCATCAGCAAGGAAGCTTTCATGCAGAATGCCAGCTGGGTAGACCTCCTCAAACTCAAGGTGAGCTACGGTGTGCAGGGTAACGATAACCTCGGTAGTTATTATCCCTATGCCAACCAGTACAGCCACTCCTACAATGAGACTACCAAGGAATACAGTATCGCCCTTGCTTCCGTTGGTAACGAGAACCTCACCTGGGAAACCTCCAAGGCTCTCAACGGTGGTCTGGATTTCGAACTCTTCAACAGCCGCCTGAATGGTAGCCTGGAAGTGTTCTCCCGCGCTACCTCCAACCTCCTTTACAACCAGGATGTTCCTTATTCCTCCGGTAACCCTCTGGGCTACGTTCCCACCAACGTCGGTTCCATCAAGAACGTCGGTTTCGAACTCACCCTGGACGGTGATATCGTCCGCACCCGCAACGTCCGTTGGAATGTGAACGCCAACTTCAGCCATTATAAGAATACCATCACCGCCCTGGATGAATCCGTCGCCAAGGATGGTATCAAGGCTACCGGCCGTATCTACGAAGTGGGCGGTTCCCTCTATGATGGTTATATGTACAAGTATGCCGGCGTAGATAAGGAAACCGGTAAGGCCCTCTACTACCAGAAGATCTGGGACGAGGATGCCGACGGCAACCCCTACTGGACCGGTGAGGAGAAGATCACCGACAACTTCGGTGACCTGGGTATGAGCAGCTCTCACGACGACCGCTACAACATCGGTTCCTTCCTGCCCAAGCTCTTCGGTGGTTTCGGTACCTCTGTCAGCGCTTATGGCTTTGACTTCTCTGTACAGTGCTCCTACCAGCTGGGCGGCCGTTACTATGACGGTACCTACCAGGGTTACATGCACACCCAGAACAACGCCGGTCAGAACATCCACAAGGATATCCTCCTGGCCTGGACTCCTACCAACACTGAGACCAACGTTCCCCGTTGGGATGGCAATACCGAGGTATCCCAGACTCCTGTGGACCGCTTCGTTATCAGCTCCAACTATCTCAGCCTCAACAACGTAACCCTCGGCTACACCCTTCCTTCCAAGCTTACCCAGAAGATTGGTATCGCTTCCCTGAGAATCTACGTGGCCGGTGAGAACCTCTACGTACTTTCCGCCCGCAAGGGTGTCGACCCTCGCTACAATATGGGTATCGGCTCCATGACCTCCGGTTCCGGTTTCGCCAACAACTCTTATGGTTCCATGAGAAATGTTACCGGCGGTATTACCCTTACCTTCTAATTTAAAAGGAGAAAGAATATGAAACTCAATAAATTATATTTCGCTTTCGCCGCCGCTCTGTTCACTTTCGCAGCTTGCTCTGAAATTGACAAGGCTGTCCCTGCCAGCGGAACTCTCCTCGAATCTCAGGTCCAGGAAGTTAATATTGCCGACCCCGGTATGGGTGCCGCATCTTTCAATGGACTGTACACCTATCTTGGTGCGCCCAATAACCCGCTGGGTGGTGTTACCCGTCCGGACTGCTACAGCTTCATCATGATCACTTTCTGCGATGATCTTGAAGGTGCCGACGCCTGGATTCAGGACAGCAACTACAACTGGTTCAGCGTTTGCGGAGAACTCTCTTCCCGTAACGCCAACTACCGCAACCCCGGTGTCCGTTACAAATCCCCGTACGACCTCATCGGCCTTTGCAACACCTTCATCCAGTCCTATCCTCCCATCGACGAAATCGAGAATGAAGACATCGTTGCCATGGTGGCCCAGGCATACGCCCTCCGTGCTTTTGCATACCAGCGTCTGGCCATCAACTTCTCCTTCGGTCCCGCCATTGCCCCGGATGACCTGTGCGTTCCTATCGTGACTCCCGAGACCACGGACTACAGCAACAACCCCCGTGCTAGCACCAAGGAGGTTTATGAGCTGATTCTCTCCGACCTCAATCTTGCCGTTGACAAGCTGGGTGCCTATACCCGTCCCGACAAGAGCCGAATCAACAAGACCGCAGCCCTTGCCCTCCGTGCCCGTACCTATCAGGCTTTGGGTGAATGGCAGAAGGCCTATGACGACGCTACCGCAGCCATCGCTGCCGGTACCCTTGAGGGTATTGCTCCCAAGACCATCGCCGAGATCAAGAGTTCCGTCAAGGACGGTACGGCATTCGAAAGCCTTACCGAGAAAGACTGGATCTGGGGTTATGACATGACTGACGTCATTGCCAGCGCATACGATGTAGCTACTTCCAGCTCCTGGCTCCGTTCCTTCTCTGCCGAGTCTTATTCCTGGTGGACCCAGACCTACACCTGCATCAACACCCTCCTGTACGACAAAATCCCTGCAACGGATGTCCGCAAGCAGTGGTGGGTCGATGAAAACCTGAAGTCCGAGCTCATCGAGGGTATTACCTGGAGCGGTTCGGGTGGAAACAATGTTCCCATCGCCGAATATGCCGATGACGACAAAGCTACCTTCCTTCCTTATACCAACGTGAAGTTCGGTTGCAACCCCATCGGAACCATCGTCAACGACGAAGACTTCCCCTTCATCCGTGTCGATGAAATGTACCTGATCCAGGCCGAAGCCAAGGCTCACCTGAACGAGGCCGAAGGTAAGACCATCCTCACCAACTATGTGAAGACCTATCGTGATCCTTCCTACGATGCAACCGGCCGTGATCTTACCCTGCTCAATGAAATCTGGTTCCAGCGCCGTGTCGAACTCTGGGGAGAAGGTTTCTTCACCTTCGACATGAAACGTATGGGTAAACCCCTGGTGCGTTTCCATGGCACCGGCAACCCTGGCAACCAGCCCGATGCCTTCGCCTTCAACCTCGCTGCCGACGATGCTTGGCTGAACATGCGCTTCTCCCAGGGTGAACTGGATACCAACAAGGGTATTGTTGACAATACCGGAAGTGAACAGCCTAAGCCCGGTAAGAATCCTAACCTGCTCGATGGCGTTACTGACTAATTAATTGAAACAGTATGAAAACAGTTAAGATATTGTCTTTTGTAGCGATTGCTTCCCTTGCACTCGCTTGCAACAAGCAGAACTATCCTGCTTTTGAGTACGGTCCTAAGGATGCAGACAGCAAGACCGAGGTTTATTTCCCTGTGACTGCTGTCGCCGAGGAACTGGAACCCGATGCTAATGAATACGTCATCAACGTGGTCCGTTCCGAGAGCACCGATGCCCTTTCCGTTCCCGTGAGCGTGTACGATCCCGCCGGTGTATTCGGTGTTCCTGCAACCATCGAGTTCGCTGCTGGTGAAGCCGCTACCACCCTGGTGGTGGACATCACCAAAATGGAACTGGAAACCGACTACGAGTTCACCATCAGCCTTCCCACCGATTACTACTATCTTTACAAGACCGATGCTCCCAACAGCACCAAGAACTCCTTCCATTTTGCCGGTCTGAAGCAGAAGTGGAATGATGCCGGTGACTGCGTGTTCTATGACTGGACTTGGTTTGATGATGTTGTAACGGCCGAGGGTAAAGTGGCCATCCAGAACCACGAAGGCACCGACGATTACCGTATCGTAAAGCCTTATGCAACCATTATTGAAACCGATGGAAATATTGTCTTCACCCTGAAAGATAATGAGATCAGCTTTGCCAAAGGCATTTCTGATTTCTGGCCCGGAACAGGATACTATTTCTATTGGGACACCAGTTCCTATGGTGCATACTGCAACTTCGATGATTATGTATTCAACGATGACGGTTCTGTGTCGGTAGGTGTTAACTTCCTCCTCGCCGTTGGAACCACTCCTTCTTATATTTGCTGGTTCGGCTTTGACTGGTACAACAGCCCTATCACCAAACCCGAAAACAAGTAATCATTATGTAGTTATTAAAAAGGGCGGTCCCTTGGCCGCCCTTTTTTTATACCTATGCTCAAACGCCTGTTGATATTGTGCTTATCGGCCTGCCTGGCAGGTCTGTCGGCTTATGCTCAGGAAGAGTCCACGCTCTTCCGGGGACTCGGCCCTAAAAGCTATCCCTTTAAGTTCAACGGAACCTACTACTGGCAGTCCGATGAATTTATGCCCGCCGACATCTGTTACAACGGAAAGCAATATCGGCAGGTACTCTCCAACATAGACGCCCACACCCGGAACCTACTGGTCATCCCTTCCAAGGATGCCCTTCCCATCCTGCTGAACCGGGACCAGGTGGCCTGGTTCCGTTGGAACGGATATCTGTTTGTCAATCTGCAGTATTTGGGTTATCCGGATGCCCCGGACGGCTTTTTCGAGGTGCTCAAGGATGACGCGTCCCCCGTGCTTCGGCAAAGGGTGAAAGCCTTTAAAACAGGAACCGATAATGTTAACGGGGATATTATCGGCTACACAGACCCTAATTACAACCCAGAAGTAGTCAACTACTTTGAAAAGAAAGAAATCCCGTATACCATCAAAGACGGAAAGGTAAAAAAACTCAAGAAGAAAGAGTATAAAAAGCTGCTGGCGGCGCCCCTTTCCCACCCCGGTTTCATTGAAGAAAAACTGGGCCGCTGGCATGGAAAAGAACATCCGGCCGGATCTTTGTCGGCCATTCAGCCCGGGAAGGGAATCGGCCTCCCGGACACTTATTTCACAGAAATTACAGAGGATACCCTGCAGGTCGTGTATGCGCAGGAAGCGCAGCAGGCATCCTATCTCAATAAACTGTACCGCATAGGAGTACGGGAACCCGGCAAGACAACGGCCCGGATAGAAGGTTTTGTGACCGAGAAAGAAAGCGGAACTCCGCTGCCCGGAACCGTGGTATATGACGAAATAACCCATACTTATACCCGCACCGACAAAAAGGGCTACTACAGCCTGGAACTTCCCGTGGGTGACAATATCCTTCATTTTGTGGAGGACAGCCGGGAAGAGTATCCGCTTAGGGTCCAGGTGGACGGAAGCGGCACTTTCCACGTGAGTCTGGCCGAAAGGATTACCCTGCTCAAGGAAGCGGTGATATCGGCCTCCAGCATGGAAAATCACCGGCGTACGGCCATGGGCGTGGAGTCCGTGAGCATCAAGACCTTCGGCAAGATTCCTTCCGCCTTTGGAGAAGGGGACGTCCTGCGCGGCATGATGACTCTGCCGGGCGTGAAGTCCGAGGGTGAAGCCTCCGGAGGATTCCACGTGCGGGGAGGATCGGCCGATGAAAACCTAATCCTGTTCAACGAGAACACCATTTACAACCCCAGTCACCTGTTTGGCATTTTCTCGGCCTTCAATCCCGATATTGTGAGCAATGTAGAACTGTACAAGAGTTCCATTCCGGCCGAATATGGCGGCCGCCTTTCCTCTGTGATGAAGGTGGACTCCAAGGACGGAGACATGCAGCGGATCCACGGATCGCTGGGTTTGGGATTGGTTACGGGCCGCTTCCACCTGGAAGGTCCCATCGTCAAAAACAAAACCAGTTTTATCGCCGGCGCCCGTACCACGTATTCCGACTGGATCCTGGGTCTCCTTCCCAAGGAGAGCGCCTATTCCGGCGGTACGGCGGGTTTTACCGACGCCAATGTGGGACTTACCCATCGGTTTAATGCCAACAACACCTTACAGGCGTCTTTCTATTATGCCGCCGACCGCTTTGCGCTGGCCGACAAAGTGACCAACCGTTTCTCCAACTGGAACGCATCCCTGCAGTACAGGCACCGCAACGTGGACGGCGTGTCTTTCTCCCTGGCGGGCGGCTTTGACCATTACGACACATCTACGGGAGAGCATGAAAACGCTCAGGCGGCCTATAACCTGTTCACGCACATCAACCAGGCGTTCCTGAAGGGAAACGCCAAATGGCAGTGGGGAAACCACACGGTGTCGGCCGGAGCTTCCCTGATTGGCTATGGCCTGGATCCCGGTATTCTGGCCCCTTTCGGGGACAATTCACAGGTGTTGTCCCAGCGGCTCCCGCGGGAATATGCCCTTGAACCGGCCATATACCTGTCCGATACCTGGCAGCTTGCCCCTACTGTTTCCATCGAGGGCGGCCTCCGTTTAGCGGCGTTCTATGCCTTGAAGGACAATACGCCTTATATCGGGCCGGAAGTGCGCATTTCGGCCAAATATTCACCCCTGGAAACGCTTTCCTTCAAGGCCGGCTTCCAAACGATGCAGCAGTATATCCACCTCATTTCCAACACCACGGGAATTTCCCCTCTGGATACCTGGAAACTCTCCGATTCCTCCATTAAACCCACCAAGGGAATGCAGGTTGCCGGCGGCGTGTATTGGACGCATGTCGACACCGGAATGGACTTTTCCGTGGAGGGCTATTGGAAGCAGTCTTCCCAGGTTTTGGATTACAAGACCGGCGCCCAGCTGTCCATGAATCCCAACCTGGCCGAAGACCTCATTCCCGTCCGGGGCCGGGCCTATGGCGTGGAGGTGATGATCAAAAAGCCCGTGGGAAAACTGACGGGCTGGATTTCCTATGCCTACTCCCGTTCCCAGCTGCGGCAGATGGAGACGCAGGGCCAGAGCCTCATTGCCGGAGGCGACTGGTATAATTCCTCCTACGACAAACCGCATGAGTTTAAGCTGGTAGCCAACTGGGCCATCACTCACCGGTTCAGTTTCTCGGCCAACGTAGACTATGCTACGGGCCGGGCCATGACGGTTCCCATGGGCTACTATTACTATAAAGGAGCGTACAGGATTGCCTATTCCCAGCGAAATGCACACCGTATTCCGGACAATTTCCGGGTGGACCTGGCGGTGAATATTGATCCCGGCCACTCCCTTAAAGCCCTGGTGCATGCATCCGTAACACTGGGCGTATACAATGTGCTGGGCCGAAAGAATCCTTATTCCGTGTACTTTGATATTACCGACGGTTATATCAACGGCCATCTGCTGTCTGTCTTTGCCACCCAGGTGCCTTACATCAACCTTAATATCCTGTTCTGATGAGAATAAAGCAAATCATATTGCTGTTGGCCGGATGGATGGCGTTTTCCTGCGTGTATCCCTACGAGGTCAACCTCCAGTCTCCCGACGAACAGATTCTGGTGGTGGACGGTAATATTGTCCTGGGCCGGGAGGCGTCGTTGTCCGTACTTTCCATGAAGTCCATGCGGGACACGCCGGGCGGTTCCTACTCGCGTGCCAATGTTGAGGACTGGTGGGTGGAGGACGATGCCGGAACGCAGTACAAACCGGCATCGGCCTACGGAACGGTCTCTATGAAAACGGCACCGGAAGGACGGGGTTACAGAATGGTGATGAAGATAGAGGGAAAGACCTATTCCACCCCTTTCCTGCAGCCCTTGCCTGCTCCCGAAATCAAAGCCTTGGAATTATGGGCCGACGATGAACAGGTTCATGTGGGGATTTCCCTGGAAGACAAACCCGAAGCATTTGGTTATTCGGCCATAACCCTGGAGGAAATCTGGGAATTCCATGCCCAGTTCAAGCCGGAATACGATTATAACGGTATTGGCGTGTATGAGCTGGAGCCCGACGACCCGTCCATCCATTATTGGTGCTGGGCCAAAACAACCAGCCCTTCAGAGTTGGTACTGGATTATTCCCAGTATGGCGGCGGAGTGGATCAATTTGCCATTCACGCTTTCCCCAGGGAAGACAACCGCAACCATAAGAATTACACCATAAAGGCCAGCGTACGTTCCATCTCCCGGGACGAAGCCGTATATCTGAAGAACCTGGACAACAAGGCTGCCCAGGGGAACAACCTGTTCTCCCCTAATCCCGGAGAGGTTCCTGGAAATGTGTTCTGCGAGGATGATCCCTCGGAGCAGGTGCTGGGATATGTGAGCGTGAAAGCTTATTCGGCCCGGACGGCGCATATCGGCAACCAGTATCTGCTGGAAGAAGAGATGGACGACAACCGGTGGTTCACCAACCTTCCGTATGCCGACTGGTACGAGTATTATTATGAGCGCAATTGGCGCCCGGTCCGGTTTTACATGCCGGACGACGCGGATGGACCCGGGAAGGTGATGGGCTGGGTGGAACGCCGATGCGTGGATTGTGAATTTGCCGGAGGGCTTTTGAAAAAACCGGAGTTTGATGACTGACGCCATGAGAAAGAGACTGCTGTTGATGGCCCTGATTCTGCTGGGTTGCGTGTCATTGCGCGCAACGGAGCGGGTGTACATATCTACGGACCGGACGGCCTATCTGGCCGGAGACCGGTTATGGTGTTCCCTTTTCTGCGTGGACGAAAACGGCCGGTTGTCAGAACAGAGCGCCGTGGCTTATGTAGAACTTGCATCGGCCGACGGAGTGGCCGTACAGCAGAAAATTGCATTGCTGGGAGGCCGCGGAAGCGGGGAATTCTCCTTGCCCCGGCACATGGCCACGGGAACGTATCGGCTGATGGCTTATACGGCCCTGGAAGGCGCCCGGGGTGCCTTGACCGGTTCCCGGATCCTGAGCATCTACCAAACCTCTTCCCTTTCCCGCGTGAAGGGTGGTGTCGCCATCGGCCAGCCGGCGCAACTGCATTTCCCGGCCGATACTTCGGTTGCCCTGGAGGCACAGGTGAACCGGGTAATCCGCCAGGGGAGTCCTTTCACCCTGACGCTTTCCGGCGCGGTTTCCGACGTTGCGGTGTCCGTCTATCATGAAGACGAACTGTTCCAGGCGCCCGTTTCTTCCCTTGACGGCTTCATGCAGGCGTTTCCGCTTGCCGATGCCCAGCCGGGAGGAAAGGTGGAATATGAGGGAGAGATCATTCATGCCACCACCCGGGGAGCTTCGGCTGGCAGCCTTGCCCTGCTTTCATTCTCCGGTGCGCCGGAAGACGCCTATCTCTCCAAGGTCCAGGAAGACGGTTCCATCGAGTTTGTCACCAGCAATATCTATGGAGACAGGGAAATGGTGTGCGAAGTGGTGGAGGACAACAAGGACATCCGCATCCGCATTCAGGACAATTACCTGCACCCCGCTGCCGGATTACTGGCTCCCCTGGCGCTGAACCAGGACATGCGCAGTGCCCTTATCCGGCGCAAGGAAGGACTCCAGCATCAGCTGCAGGCCGACAGTCTGGCCCTGTTCCTGCCCCGCAGGGAGGACATGCTTCTGTCCTCGGTGGAATGGGAGCGCTGCCATTTGGACGATTATACGCGCTTCCCTACCGTCCAGGAAATCATCGTGGAGATTCTGCCCACCGTAAGGCTGCGGCAAAAAGGCGGCAAACACTTCCTGGAAGTGGCTGTAACGGACGGAATCAACAATCACCGCAACTTTAAGGACAAGATTCTGGCCATGGTGGACGGCGTGGTGATATCGGACCTCCGTCTGCTGCTGGACTTTGACGCCATGCTGCTGGAAGACATCGATGTGTGCCGGGATCCCCTGGTTTCCGGCAGTGTGCTGTACAATGGCGTTGTGAATTTTATCACCAAGAACAATTATGTGACGGCCATCCGTTTCCCGGACCAGGTGAGCGTGGTGGATTTCCAGGGTGTGCGTTACCCGCTGGCCTATCTGGGCGGTGTCCCGGCACAGGGTTCGGACCGCAGGGAACTCCTTTACTGGCACCCGTCCCTTTCTGTGCAGGGCTCTACGCGCATTCCGCTTACTGCCCCAGCCTACGAAGGCCGTTTCCGCGTAGTTGCCGAGGGATTATCGGCCGACGGAAAGCCCGTAAGGGCGGTTACTTCCTTCGAGGTGAGATAGTCCCCTACCAGAGGAAATTATTGAAGGGATAGCGTCCCGCGTGAATCTCCGCCACAATCTTGTAAAGGTCGTTGCGGAGTTTTTCTATGCCGATTTTCTCCCGGGCGCTGATGAAGATGCAGGGAGTCTTTTCCTCGGCAATCCAGCTGCTCTTGAGCTCTTCCAGCGTACGGTTGACGGGCTGTTTGGGCTGCAGGGAGAATTCGTCGTAGGGCTCGTAGGTATAGGCGTCCACTTTGTTGAAAACTACGTATACGGGCTTGTTGGCGGCGCCAATCTCCCTAAGCGTCTTTTCCACCACCTCCATCTGTTCCTCGAAGCCGGGGTGGGAGATATCCACCACGTGCACCAGGACATCGGCCTCCCGGACCTCGTCCAGGGTGCTCTTGAAGGCTTCCACCAGCTGGGTGGGGAGTTTGCGGATGAAGCCGACGGTGTCGCTCAAAAGGAACGGAACGTTCTCGATGACCACCTTGCGCACCGTGGTATCCAGCGTAGCGAAGAGCTTGTTCTCGGCAAACACGTCAGATTTGGCCAATAAATTCATCAAAGTGCTTTTCCCTACATTGGTATACCCCACGAGGGCTAAACGCACCAGAGAGCCTCTATTGCCCCTTTGCGTGGCCATTTGCTTGTCCACTTTCTTCAGGTCTTCCTTTAACTTGGAAATCCGCTGCTTTACGATACGGCGGTCTATCTCTATCTGGGTCTCACCCATACCGCCACGGGTGCCCATGCCGCCGCGCTGCCGCTCCAGGTGCGTCCACATACCCGCCAGCCGGGGGAGCATGTAGTTGTAATGTGCCAGTTCCACCTGCATCTTGGCGTAGGAGGTCTTGGCCCGCTGGGCAAAGATTTCCAGGATGAGGGAGGTTCGGTCGATGACATCGCTGCAGGCTATCACTTTCTCGATATTGCGCTGCTGCATGCCGGTGAGTTCGTCGTCGAAGATGACGTACTCTATCTCGTTTTCCTGGCAGTATTCTTTGATTTCCTCCAGCTTGCCCGGGCCGATGTAAGTGGCTTTGTCGGGCCGCTCCAGCCGCTGGGTGAACATCTTGTCAGGAATGGCGCCGGCCGTGGTGGCCAGGAAGGCCAGCTCGTCCAGGTACTCCTGCACCTTGCGCTCGGCCCCCTTCTCCAGGATAACGCCCACAAATACGGCCTTATTGGTCTTGAATTCGCTCATAGACTGCAAAGGTACGAAAAAAGAGATGCCCGGTCAAGCCGGGCATGACGAGAAGTTATCCAAAGTACTGCAGGGTTCGTAGCATCTCGAAGATGAGGTCTACGTATTCGCTGGAAGTGTGGTCCCAGCGGAAGCCCAGGCGGTGCAGCACCTGCATGGTGAACACCGTGGAGGCCAGGGTTTCCACGCCCTCGGTCTCGGCGGCCGACTGCTGGTAGGCTACCAGCGGGGCCAGGATGCGGGCCTTGGCGGGATCTGTGTTGGCCTCTTCCATCCGCCGGGTGAAACCGGCCATTTCTACGTATTTCAACGGCTTTCCGTCAATCTTTTCCAGGCGGGTAAAGATGTCGTCCATGGGGACGATGTGGTTGTTGGAAACGTTGAATACGCAGTTCTCCAGCGGTGTTTGGGCCAGCAGCACCATGGCCTGGGCGGCCTGGTCGATGGGGGTGAACTCCATCTGGCCTTCCAGGGCCTGATACGGACAGGCGCCCAGGAGCTTGAATGCCTTGAGGCGGCCCATGGAGGCGTTGGCGTTCATGTTCACCTGGAACTCTCCGTCGGCGACGCGCGGCGACAGGTTGCCGGCACGCAGGATTTTGGCGCGAAGCTTTCCTGCGGCCATCTGCTCCAGGATATGGCGCTCGGCCAGGAACTTGGAATGCACGTACTGGTTGTCCGTGAGCTGGCCGAAGAACAGCATCTGCTCCGTAAGGGTGTCGGGCACCATACCGGGTGTAAGTCCGCCCACGCTCTCGGTGGAAACGTGCACCAGGTAGGCCCCGTTCTTCTGGCAGAGA
Source organism: uncultured Bacteroidales bacterium (assembly GCA_905234795.1). Taxonomy (GTDB): domain Bacteria; phylum Bacteroidota; class Bacteroidia; order Bacteroidales; family UBA932; genus Cryptobacteroides. The sequence goes on from CAJOIQ010000001.1 coordinate 147,574, forward strand.
GCCACCAGGTTCTTCACACCGCCGTAGTTGATGTCCTCGATGTCCGTTCCTTTTGAGAAGTGCTTCACATTGGCGGCGCAGTTGAACACCATGTCAATATCCTTGAGTCCCTCCATGCTATCCGGGCGGGTGATGTCTCCCTCCAGGACCTGGATACGGCTTCCCAGGAGGCTGCGGTAATCCTTTTCAAAGTAGTACACCAGCATCTCGCTCAGGCGCCTTTGCGGGCTCAGGCTGCCCTTGCCGCGCAGCAGACACCAGATGGTGGTGTCCGGACCGGTGCTCTCCAGCAGTTCCTTGAGCACGTGGATGCCCAGGAAGCCCGTGGCACCGGTGAGGAGGATGTTCTTCCCCAGGCGCAGGCGCTTGCCGCCGTTGAAGGCCTCCAGGCTGTTTCCTTTGAGCAGGGCGTCGATGGCGGTGTAGTCGTAATCCGTGATGTTGCTGTCCTGTGCGGCCACCGCCTGCTCTCCCGTGAGGAAGGTGGCCAGGGTACGGGCCGATGGATGGGAGAACACATCCGAATAGGCGAAGTGCAGGCCCTGTTTCTCGGCATTCACCATCACGTTGGTCACCATGAGGGACGTTCCGCCCAGGTCGAAGAAAGAATCGGTGGCGCCCACGCGTTCCACGCCCAAGATATCGGCAAAGATGGCGCAGAGAGCCTTTTCTGTCTCTCCAACCGGGGCCACATAGTCGTCCAGGGCCGACGGGGTTGCCGGCGGCAGGTTCTTCACGTCCACCTTCTGGTTCACGTTGAGCGGAATCCTGTCCAGCTGCATCCAGGCGGCGGGTACCATATACGGCGGCTTGCGCTCCCGGATGAAGTCACCGGCCGCCTTGGCGTCCAGTTTGCCGTCCATCACCACGTAGGCGGCCAGGAATTTGCCGCCGGAAGGGGCGTCGAAGGCCTGGACGGTCACGTCTTTCACGCCGGACATCTCCTGGATGACGGCTTCTACCTCCTTCAGCTCGATACGGAAGCCGCGGATCTTGACCTGACGGTCTTTTCGGCCCACGAATTCCACATTTCCGTCGGGCCGATACCGCACGATGTCACCGGAGCGGTACAGCCGCACACCCGGCAGGAAAGGATTCTCAATGAAGGCTTCGGCCGTTTTCTCCGGATTGTTGAGGTATCCCCTGCCCACGCCAGCGCCGCCGATGAGCAGTTCTCCGGCCGCACCTACGGGCAGGCGCCGCATCTGCTTGTCCACCACATACAGCTGCACATTGCTCAGCGGATGACCGATGGGAATGTTGTCCTCCTTCTCCAGCACGTGGAACACCGTGGAGAAGATGGTGCACTCCGTGGGGCCGTAACCGTTGTAGAAGGCATAGGAGGGCGGCGGCATGGACACCAGTTTCTCTCCGCCCACCGACAAGTACTTCAGGGAAGGATTATCGGGGAAGTTACGGGCATACATCACGCCCACCTGGGTGGTCATGAAGCTGTGCGTAACCTTATTCTCGGTGATAAAGCGGTCCAGGGCATTGAGGTCGTGCCGGACAGCCTCGGGGATGATGCACACGCAGGCACCGCTCACCAGGGCGGGGTACTGGTCCATCATGTTGGCGTCGAAGCCGTAGCTGGCGAATGCCGCTACGCGGTCTCCGGCCTTGAGATGATAGTAGTCTTTGTACCAGGCGCAGAAGTTCACCAGGTTCTGTTGCTCCAGCATACAGCCTTTTGGCTTGCCGGTGGAACCGGAGGTGTACAGCAGGATGTAGAGGCTTTCCGGCTTGGGAGATTTCTCGACTGCGCTCGAAATGACAACAGGTAACGCCTCCAGCTCGGCCGTGGTGAGTACGGGGCCTTTGTAGTCCCCCACCAGCGGGACCAGCTCTTTGTCGGCGATGAGCAGCTTGGCGCGGGCGTCCTGGATCATGAAATTCAGGCGCTCCGGCGGGTAGGAGGGATCCAGCGGCTGATAGGCGCAGCCGGCCTTCATGGCGGCCAGGGAGGCCTTGGTCATCCAGGTGTTGCGGTTGATGAGTACACTCACCACCTCCTCTTCCTGGAGGCCGAAGCTCAGGATCTTGGCGGCCAGGGCGTCGGTGTATTCGTCCAGTTCCTTATAACTGATGGTCTTTCCGTCAAAGAGGACGGCCGGGGCGTCCGGCGTGGCCTGGGCCTGCTTGCGGAACAGGGTTACCACGGTCTCGGTTAAATCCACTTCCTGGGTGTAGTGGTTGAAGCCGTCCAGCTCCAGCAGTCTGGCGCCGTCTACAAACGGAATCTGGGTGAGCGGAACATCCTTGAGCAGGCCGCGGGTAACGGTTTCCAGGGCGTCTCCAAAGGCCTGGACCAGCGGCTCGCTGTAAAGGCTGTCGTCATAGGCCAGGGCAATCTCCGGCGCTTCCTCGGTTCCTTCAATGAAGATACTCAGGGGGAACTTGGGCGTATCCTGCGTAACCAGCTCGTCCTCAAGTGCTTTCCCATTAATGGTGTACTTCTCTACCAGTCCCACCTGGTAGGCCAGCATCACGGCGGGATGGAAATCATAGGCCGATGACAGGCGGGCGAAAGGATAGTTCTGGTAGGAGAGCGTGGTGGCAAAATTGCGGTCGGTTTCCTTGAGGAAGGCATCGGCCTTCTGGTCCCCCACTTCACCGGAGAGGGCCATGGTGTTCACGAACATGCCGAAGGTGTCCGACGCGCGCATGTCGCCGCGGCCGTTGGCCACGGTGCACAGGTATACCTTCTTCTGGCCGCTGAAGGCACTCACGGTAACGAAGGCGGCACCCAGGAAGTAGCTGGCAGGGGAAATGCCCAGCGCATGGCAGCGCGCCAGGATATCGGCCCCCACTTTCTTGCGGATCCACACCTCGTGGCCCACCTCGTCTTCCTGCGGCTTTTTGTCGGGAATCAGGCCGGTTTCCTCTTCCTTTCCGGCCATCTGGGCCGCGAAGAAGTCATCGGCCTTCTGGAATTCGGCGCTGTCCTGATAGGCTTTCTGATCTTTCGCGTACTGGAAATAGGTGTAGCTTTCCTTCTCGGGGGCTTTGCCTTCCAGGGCGGCCGAGAGCTGTTCCAGGAACACGTCGTAGGAGCGGCCGTCAAACACCAGGTGGTGGAAATCGGCCATCAGACGCAGTTTGCCGGGGGTCTGCACAATCTGCAGGCGGTAGAGCGGACCAGACAAGTCATAGGGTTGCATGAAGGCCTCTTTCATCTTCTGGAAAGCCTCCTCGGTCTTGAGGCGGACCGAAGGGATTTCCGGGTCCGGAGCTGCCGGAACCAGATAGACCTTGCCGTCCCGCTGTTCCAGGCGACCTGTAACGGCAGGATGCGCCTCCAGGACGGCCAGGAGGGCCTTTTTCAGCGCATCTACCTCTACTCCTTCCGGGAAGGTGAGGATGCACGGCAGGTTGTAGGCCGTGGAGGAAGGATTCTTGACGCAATCCAAGTACAGGCCGGTTTGCTGGAAAGTGAGTTCCTGGGGTTGGTCCTCCGTGACTACGTCGTCCCCGGCCCCGACCGGGGATTTCCCGCCTTGCATCAGGATCTTGAGCACATCGTTTTCGATGCTCTGCAGGCTGGCGGTTTTGGCAAAGCTGTCCATATCGGGCTCCAGGCCGTAGCGTTTGTACAGTTCCGTGGCCAGACGCAGGGCGCTCAGCGAGGACAGTCCGCTGTAGTAGAGGGGTTCGGTGAGGCCGAAACCGCCAATACCCACACTCTCCTTGATCAGGTTGCTCAATTCTTCTTCCAGCACGTTGAGCGGCGCCACATGGGCCTCGGCCTTCCGTTCCTGCGGTTCCGGTTTGGGAAGCGCCTTCACGTCTACTTTCTGGTTGACGTTGAGGGGAATGGCGTCTATCTGCATAGTGACGGCAGGAACCATATACGGGGGTTTCTTGCCGGCAATGAATTCATTCAGCTCCTGGATGTCGATTTCCTTGGGACTCACGATGTAGGCCGCCAGGAACTTGCCTGCTCCCGCGCCAGGCTCGTCAAAGGCCTGAACGGTAACGTCTTTGATATCCGGGAATTCACGGATGATAGCTTCCACTTCCTTGAGTTCGATGCGGAAACCGCGGATCTTCACCTGGCCGTCTTTTCGGCCCACGAATTCTATCTTGCCGTCGGCTCGCTGGCGCACGATATCCCCGGTACGGTAAATACGCGCGTAGTCTGGGTCCTTGTCAAAGGGGTTATCCAGGAAGGCCTCGGCCGTTTTGTCGGGGCGGTTCAGGTACCCGTCTCCCACCTGTCCGCCGGCAATCCACAGTTCTCCGTTCTCCCCCGGTTTTACCTGCTTGCCGTCCTTGTCTACAATATAGGTATGGATGCCGGTGAGCGGAACGCCGATGGGGATGTTATCTTCCTGCACTTTTACTTCCTCGCTGATAACATAGCAGATGCACTCCGTGGGTCCGTAGCAGTTGAACAGGCGGTATTTGGGCAGAGGGAAAGAGGACATCTTCTCGCCGCCGGTGTACATGACTTCCAGGCCCTTGCAATCCGGATAGTTGATGGCAAACTGGGTGGCCACCTGGGTGGTCATGAAGCAGTGCGTGATGCCGTTCTCCTCAAAGAATTTGTGCAGGGCAGGGAGGTCCAGGCGCATCTTTTCCGGAATGATATACAGCGTTGCGCCCGATACCAGGGTTCCATACAGGTCTCCCACAAAGGCGTCGAAGCCGAAGCTGGCATAGGCTGTCATACGGGAGTTCCCGGTAATGCAGGTATTGGCAGCGTGATGCTGGGCGAATAGCGCCACGTTGCGGTGAGTGATCATGCAACCCTTGGGCGTGCCGGTGGTGCCGCTGGTGTACAGCAGGATAAACAGGTCTTCCGGCTTGGGCTGAGCCGTAGGGGTTCCAGGATGCAGTTTGCGTATATCGCTTGTTTTGAGCACGGGACCGTCATAGTCCTTCAGGATAGGGAGAAGGTTTTCATCGGCCACCAGCATCCTGGCATTGGCGTCCTTCATCATGAAGCTCAGCCGCTCCTGCGGATAGGACGGGTCCAGCGGGAGGTAGGTGCAGCCCGCTTTGAGTACACCCAGGGGGGTCACCATCATGTATTCGTTCCTGCCCAGCATGATGCCTACGACGCTTCCCGCGGGAACCTGTGTCTCGATGTAGGCGGCCATATTGTTGGACAAGTCGTCCACCTGTCGGTAGGTGAGGTGTGTGTTTTCGTAGATAATGGCGGTATGGTCCGGATGGGCTTTCACTTGCTCACGAAAGGCGTCCAGAACCGTATTGAAAGAAGCCTGACTCATTGTTTTAGTGTTTGGTTTTCACAAATATAGGTTTTTCCTTTGAAAAGTAATAACTTTACCATTTGAAAATGCCAAGGCCATGAAATCGTCTAATAAAAGCTGGATATCTCGAATAGGGATTGTGGTGATGGCTGCCGTCATGGTGGAAATCATCTCCATCGTTCAGTATGAGCGCCTGCGGGATATCATGGAGGAAGAGATGAGCGGCCGAAGCCACGTGGTGGTTGCCGCCCTGGCCGACAGGATTCAATTCACGCTGGACAGAACGGAGATTACCATGCAGGAGAACCTGTGGGACGTCACGCGAAGCCTGGCCAACCCGGATTCCGTATTTTCGGCCCTGGTGCGCCTGGTGGATGATAATCCGGATGTGGTGGGCGGATGCCTGGCGTTTTCTCCATACTACTATCCCTCCAAGGGCCGGCTTTTTGAGCCTTATGTCCGTAAACATCCGGACGGATCCCTGGAAATGCGGCAGCTGGCAAGTCCGGACCATGATTATACTCAGAACGAAGAATACCAATGGGTGCTGAATCATAAGCAGCCCAGCTGGACCGATCCTTATTCCTTCGAATCGGACACCCTGACTTACGCTACCTATTCTTATCCGATTATGGATACCAAAGGTGCAGTGCTGGCTATCTGCGGCGTGGACATAGACCTTTCCTGGCTGGGAGGTGTGCTGAATACCCGCCAACCTTTCGCCTCAACTTTCAGCTTATTACTTACCCCGGAAGGAGATTTCGTTGCAGGCCCCCCCGAGAGTCGGACCCCCCGGGCCGATGTGGAACTGGCTGTGGACATTGCCAACGGCGTATTGCCGGCATCGGATTACCCGGATTTGTTGATGCGAAAGACATCGCTGCGCAAAGATCCGTACTGGCAGGTGGTGCAGGTGTACAAGACCGAAGAAGTCTTCGAGAGGATGAAGCGGATGCGCCTTCAGCAGATGGTGCTCATTCTTCTGGGCCTGGCCATCCTGGCCTTTATGATTGAACGTTATGCCCGCAATGAGAGGAAACTGCGGAAGGCCTCGGAAGAACAGGCCAGGATAAGCGGAGAACTGGCTGTGGCACGCCGGATTCAGTCTGAGATGCTTCCAAAGTCCTTCCCCTCCTTTGTGCATGGCTTGCTGGAACCGGCCCGGGAAGTGGGCGGAGACCTGTATGATTTTTATGAGCGGGACGGCAAGCTGTTTTTCTGCATTGGGGATGTGAGCGGAAAGGGGGTACCATCGGCCATGCTCATGTCTGTGATCCACTCCCTGTTCCGGGTGCTTTCCAAGAAGACGGAGGATCCTTCCCGCATTCTTAAGTCTTTGAATGACGAGTTGTGCCGGGGGAACGACAGCAATATGTTCGTCACGTTCTTCCTGGGCTGCCTGGACCTGTACACCGGCAAATTGCATTATGCCAACGCGGGTCACGACAAACCTTTCCTGCTGGAGGGTTCTGCGGCGTTGGTGCCCACCAAGTCCAATTTCCCGCTGGGTGTTTTCCCGGATACTGAATTCGAAGGTCAGGAGCTTATGATGTCCCCCGGCGCCATGCTATTCCTGTACACCGACGGCCTCACAGAAGCCAAGGCGCTCAGTCATGAAGCCTTCGGTCGTCCGCGTGTTCAGGAGATTTTGAATGCCGGTGTGGCCGATTCCCCCGAAACCCTGATTCATTCGCTTAGCAAGACGGTTCATGGTTTTGTGGGAGAGGCTCCCCAGAGTGACGACCTTACCATGCTGGCCATTCGTTTCGCCCCGGGGAATCATATCCGGGAGGAGATTACCCTGGACAATGAAGTGCAGGAGGTGGACAGGCTGGGCGTGTTTGTCAAGGACTTCTGTGCGCAGCTGGAACTGGACCGGAAATCGGCCTCAGGCCTTCGTCTGGCCCTGGAGGAGACCGTGGTGAACATTATCAACTACGCGTATCCCAAGGGAGAAAAGGGTAGCGTTACCGTGTATGCCGACAGCAACCGGAAAGAGGTTCGCTTTACCATTGTGGATGCCGGGGCGCCCTTCGACCCTACGGCGGTTTTATCGGCCGACACCACCCTGGATGCTCAGAACAGGCCGATAGGCGGTCTGGGGATCCTTCTTACCCGCAAACTGATGGATTCTGTGTCCTATTGCAGGAAGGGTGACAAAAATGTATTAACTTTGACGAAAAATATACTATGACAACCACCATTCAAGAAACCGAGGCCAAGATTATTGCCAAACTCTCCGGGGAATTGGACACCGCTGCCGCTCCGGAAACGGAAAAGGCGCTGCAACCTTTGCTGAACAGCAAGGGTAAGGAAGTTGTGCTGGATTGCACGGAATTGGAGTACATTTCCTCCAGCGGCCTTCGTATTCTGCTGAGTATCCTGAAACAGGCTAAATCCGTTGGGTCCCGTGTGGTTCTCAAGAATGTAAATGATGTAATCCGTGATGTGCTGGATCTCACGGGTTTCATTTCTATCTTTGAATTCGAATAGTATGGTTTCCTATTTTACAGAGGATATCGTTTTTCCTTTCAAGGAGAAACGGCTCACATCGCGCTGGCTCAAGTTTGTGGCCGAGAGTGAGGCCAAACGGCTGGGAGATGTTGCAATTATATTTTGCTCCGATAATTATATTCTGGACGTCAATATAAAATATCTACAACACGATTATTATACCGACATCATTACCTTTGATTATTGTGAGGGAAACCGCCTCTCCGGGGATCTCTTTATTTCTGTGGACTCTGTGCGGGAGAACGCCTCTTTTTACGGGACAGAGTTTGCCGACGAACTGAACCGCGTTATTGTGCACGGCCTGTTGCATCTGATTGGCTATGACGACCACACTGATGCCGACATTGCCACTATGCGAGCAAAAGAGAATTACTATCTTTCCCAGCGGGGCAACGTATGAACAGTTCCTTCGATGTGATTGTAGTGGGTGGCGGTCATGCCGGTTGCGAAGCCGCGATGGCCGCGGCCGGGATGGGCTCGTCTGTTTTGCTCCTTACGCCGGACCTGAACGGTTTGGCCAAGATGAGTTGCAACCCGGCGGTGGGTGGAATTGCCAAGGGACAGATTGTCCGGGAGATTGACGCACTGGGTGGATACTCCGGGTTGGTCACCGACGCCGCCACCCTCCAGTTCCGCATGCTCAACCGCTCCAAGGGGCCAGCCATGTGGAGTCCGCGTGCCCAGTGCGACAAACAGAAGTTTTCGGCCACTTGGCTCAAAACACTGCTAAGTTGCTCTAAACTAAGTATTTACGCGGATTTTGCGGCCGGTTTTCTCTTTGAGAATCGCGTAATTGCCGGCGTGCGTACAACTACCGGGGCTGTGTTCCACGCTCGGGCCGTTATTTTGACCGCTGGGACCTTCCTGAACGGGAAGATGTACATCGGCCAGCACTCTTTCGAAGGTGGCCGCATAGGAGAGAAAGCTTCTTACGGAATTTCCGACCAACTCTCTTCCTTGGGAATTCCTACCGAGCGGATGAAGACCGGCACTCCCCCGCGCATCGACATTCGCTCCATCGACCTTACCAAGTTGGTCCGGCAGGAAGGTGACCCTGCTCCCGAGCGCTTTTCCTATCTGGACATTCCTTCCGCTGTGCAAGCCGGAGGAGAACAGATGGATTGCTACCTGCTTCACACCAATGAGCGCGTGCACGAGATTCTCAGAACGGGCTTCGACCGCTCTCCCCTTTTCACCGGAATGATTCACGGCAAGGGCCCGCGTTACTGCCCCAGCATTGAGGATAAACTTCGCACTTTTGCCGATAAGGATTCTCACCAGTTGTTCCTGGAGCCGGAAGGCCGCACCTCTCCGGAATATTATCTCCAGGGATTCTCTTCTTCCTTGCCTTTGGAGGTACAGCTTGCCGCCGTGCATGCCATTGAAGGATTGGAGAACGCCGTGTTCTTCAAGCCGGCCTATGCCGTGGAGTATGATTACTTCGATCCACAGTATCTGCACCATTCCCTGCGTTCCAAGGTGGTAGAAAACCTGTTCCTGGCGGGGCAGGTGAATGGCACCACCGGATATGAAGAAGCTGCCGCCCAGGGCATTTTAGCGGGCATGAACGCCCATTTATACCTGGCCGATAAGGAACCCTTTGTGCTTCGGCGGGACCAGGCTTACATTGGTGTACTGATTGATGACCTTATCAATAAGGGCGTGGACGAGCCTTACCGCATGTTCACTTCCCGCGCGGAATATCGCATTCTGCTGCGCCAGGATAATGCCGATTTCCGTTTGACCGAGCTGTCCCATTCTTTGGGCTACGCCTCTGAAGATCGTTATGCTGCCATGATGCGCAAACAGGAAGAAGTAGAGAAGCTTGCTGCTTTCTGTGAATCCTATAAGGTTCGTGCCGCTACCGTGAATCCCCTTCTGGAGGCCGCTGGTTCCACACTTTTGAGCGAATCAAAACATCTTTCCGAGCTTGTTGCCCGTCCCGAACTCTCTTTGGCGGAACTTCTTTCAATTGTTCCACGTGGAACTTCCTACCCTTCCGATGTTGTTACTTCTGTTGAGATTGCCATCAAATATGCGGGTTATATTGAACGGGAGAAACTGCAGGCTCAGAAAAACAACCGCCTGGAATACATTAAGATACCTTCCGACTTTGATTTTGATTCCCTAAACGGCCTCTCAATAGAGTGCAGACAGAAATTGAAACAATATAAGCCCGAGACCATCGCTCAGGCTTCACGTATTTCCGGGGTATCCCCCGCCGATATTTCCGTGCTTTTAGTCTACTTTGGACGATAGTTTGTTCCACGTGGAACATTAGAGCCGCTTTAATGCGGCTTTTATTATGTCTTCAACCTTTGCGGCAGGGTTTTCTTTGAGGATGGCGGGAAGGACTTTGGAGATGTTTGCCTTGGAGAAGCCCAGCATCACAAGGGCGGTTGTGGCTTCTTCCACCAGGGCGGAACCCGGTGCGGCGAAGAGGGCTGTTTCGGCACTTCCCTCGCCCTTTACAATCTTGTCCTTTAGCTCCAAAACCAGCCTCTGGGCGCTTTTGAGGCCGATTCCCTTGACGCTTTTGATCCTGTTCACGTCCTCCGACAAAATGGCCTGACGGATCTCTTCTGAGGTAAGGGTGGACAGCATCATTCGGGCCGAAGCCACGCCAATTCCGGACACGCCGATGAGCAGGCGGAATAGCTCCCGTTCGTCTTTGGTGGCAAAACCATAGTAAAGCTCTTCATCCTCCCGGATATAGTGATGGATGTAGGCCACGGCCTGCGTCTTCATCTGAAAAGCTTCGTAGGTTTGCAGCGAGATAAGGATACTGTAGCCGATACCGGCGTTCTCCAGAATGAGTTCCGTGGGCGTAAGCTCCACGATTTGTCCTTTAATATAGTCTATCATAACGCAAATTTATGTAAATTTGCAGACTTATCCAATGGAAATGTCAGTCTCTGAGCTTCGCACACAGTTCCCTATCCTTTCCCGCACCGTGTACGGGAAGCCTTTGGTGTACCTGGATAACGCTGCATCGGCCCAACGGCCGGTTGTTGTCGCTGAGCTTTGGAAGCGCCTTTCCCTGGAAGAAAACGCCAATATACACCGCGCTGTGCATCATCTGGCGGGTTTGGCCACCGATGCCTATGAAGGCGCCAGGGATGCTGTACGGGCGTTTTTGAATGCTTCTGTCCGGGAGGAAATCGTGTTCACTTCCGGTGCGACGGCGGCCTTAAACCTGGTGGCTTTTTCCTTTGGCGAGGCCTATATCCATGAGGGAGACCAGATTGTGGTTTCCGTGGCCGAACATCACAGCAATATTGTTCCATGGCAAATGCTTTGTGAGCGTAAAAAGGCTATTCTCAAAGTGTTAGATATCCATCCAGACGGCGCTTTGGCTGTGGAACAGTTGGAGAATCTGCTTACGGAGCGCACCAGGATTGTAGCAGTTTCCCATATTTCCAATGTGCTGGGATTGGTGAATCCCGTTAAGGAAATCGTTAGGATCTGTCATTCCAGAGGTATTCCCGTGCTGGTGGACGGCGCCCAGGGGATTGTACACGAAAATGTTGATGTTCAGTCACTTAACTGCGATTTTTACGTGTTTTCCGGCCATAAGTTGTATGCTGCCACCGGTACCGGAGCGCTTTACGGCAAGCGCAAGTGGCTGGACGCCATGCCACCCTATATGGGAGGCGGTGAAATGATAGAGTCCGTGCGCTTCAGCGGCACCACATACGCTCCCCTGCCGGAAAAATTCGAGGCCGGCACGCAGAATTTCAATGCCCAGCCCACTTTGGTTCCCGCCATGGAGCTGGTCAATGCCATGCGGGCCGATGCTTCCGTGCAAAAGGAACAGGAGGCAATTTTGGATTATGTGTATTCAAAACTGGTTGAGGATGAGAGGATTACCTTGTTCGGAACCCATCGTTCCACCAAGATTCCGCTGTTCTCCTTTGCCGTAAAAGGCGCTCATCATGAGGATCTGGCCCTTATCCTGGACAAGATGGGTATCGCCCTCCGTTCCGGCCAGATGTGCGCGGAACCCCTGATGGACCGCCTGGGCGTTACCGGCCTCCTGCGGGCCTCTTTCGCTCCCTACAACACCCTGGAAGAGGCCGAATACTTCATCAAGTGCCTGAATAAGGCTATAAATATGCTGGTATGACTTTAGAGGAAAAGAAACAGCAGGTCATCGAGGACTTTTCCCTGTATGACGAGTGGCTGGACAAATATGAGTATCTCATTGAACTGGGGAAGGCCCTGGAGCCGTTCCCGGAGGAAAAAAAGACCGAAGACCGCCTGATAAAAGGCTGTCAGTCACGTGTTTGGCTGGACAGTGACCTGCGGGACGGAAAGCTGTATTTTAGCGCCGACAGCGACGCTATCATCACCAAGGGCATCATTTCCCTGCTCATCGGCGTATATTCCGGCCGCACACCGGAGGAGATTGCCGGGGACGATTTTGGCTTTATTGCCGAAATCGGCCTCAAGGACAACCTCTCCCCCACCCGCGCCAATGGTCTGGTGTCTATGATTGAAACCATTAAGAAAGTGGCTGAAAATGGCAGATAAAGAGGTTTTGACGGCAGAAGACGTGCAGGAGTTGCAGCCGTTGTACGCGGCTGTGATTCAGGCGCTTAAGGAGGTCTATGACCCGGAGATTCCGGTAAATATCTATGACCTGGGCCTCATTTACGAGCTCACCATCTCCAAATCCCGCGAGGTGTCCATCCTCATGACTTTCACGGCGCCCAACTGCCCTATGGCCGACCAAGTGATGCAGGAGGTGCAGGAGGGCGTGCAAAACGTCCCCGGCGTCACCAAATGCAACATAGAACTCACTTTTGAACCCCAGTGGGACCGCAGCATGCTCTCCGAGGAAGCCCGCGTGGAACTGGGTTTGGACTACGAAGAAGACGATTACAGTAAACTGGATTAAGTGGAAAGGGTAGAAGTATACTTGGGATTGGGATCCAACCAGGGGAACCGGGACAGCAACTTGCTGCAGGCGGTGAACCGGCTGGATCAGGCCTTCGGCATGCACCCGGAGCGTATTTCCCGCATTGTAGAAACGCCCGCCTGGGGCTTCGAGGGGCCGGATTTCCTGAATATGTGCCTGCTTTACCGTCTCCCCCGCATGGGCACCCCCGTGGAACATGCAACGCAATTGCTCCACACCGTCAAGGAGATAGAGAAAGCCATGGGCCGGGACCTGGAGGAACCCCTCTTCGGGGCCGATGGAAAACGCGTATACCATAATAGAATCATTGACATAGACATCCTCTATTATGGTACAGAATCCATTCATACAGAGGAACTTATTATCCCCCACCCGCTTATTGGAGAGCGTGACTTTGTGAAAAAGCCCCTGCGGGAGATCTCAAAACCTGCTCTCCGGGCCGCCTATCCCGAAATTTTTGGCTAAATTTGCAAGATATTTTTATATAGTATATGACACAGGATGAACTTTTTAAAGTGCTTGTAGCCCACTGCAAGGAATACGGATTTATTTTCCCCAGCAGTGAAATCTATGACGGTCTGGCCGCTGTTTACGATTATGGTCAGATGGGCGTACAGCTCAAGAACAACATCAAGAATTATTGGTGGGAAGCCATGACCCGCCTCAACGAGAATATCGTGGGCATTGATTCCGCGATCTTCATGCATCCCCGCATTTGGGAGGCTTCGGGTCACGTGGGCGCCTTCAACGACCCTCTCATCGACAATAAGGACTCCAAAAAGCGCTATCGCGCCGACGTTCTTATCGAGGATTACCTGGGTAAGATTGAGGAGAAGATAGAGAAGGAAGTGGCCAAGGGCCGCAAGAAGTTCGGCGAAGCCTTTGACGAGGCCCAGTTCCGCGCCACCAATCCCAACGTGCTTCGCGAAAAAGCCAAGTGGGACGAGGTTCATAACCGTTACGTGGCTGCCGAAAAGGCCAACGATTTTGCCGAATATCGGCAAATTATTATCGATTGTGGGATAGTTTGCCCTATTTCCGGCACCTGCAACTGGACCGAGGTCCGTCAGTTTAACCTGATGTTCTCCACCTCCATGGGTTCCACCGCCGACGGCGCCAACCTCATCTATCTGCGTCCGGAGACCGCTCAGGGTATCTTTGTGAACTACCTCAACGTGCAGAAGACCGGCCGTATGAAGATCCCCTTCGGCATTGCCCAGATTGGCAAGGCCTTCCGCAACGAGATTGTGGCCCGTCAGTTCATCTTCCGCATGCGCGAGTTCGAGCAGATGGAAATGCAGTTCTTCATCAAGCCCGGCACCGAGCTGGATTGGTTCAAAAAATGGAAGGAAACCCGCATGAAGTGGCATGTGAACCTGGGAATGGGTGCCGATAATTACCGTTTCCATGACCATGAGAAACTGGCCCACTATGCCAACGCTGCCACGGATATCGAATTCAACTTCCCCTTCGGTTTCAAGGAGCTGGAAGGCATCCACAGCCGCACCAACTTCGACCTGGGCAACCATCAGAAGTTCTCCGGAAAGAAGATCGAATACTTTGATCCTGAGGAGAATACGTCCTATACTCCCTATGTGATTGAGACATCCATCGGCGTGGACCGCATGGTCCTGGCCGTGCTGTCTCACAGCTACACCGTGGAGCCGCTGGAAAACGGTGAGGAACGCGTTGTGATGCGCATTCCTGCCCCGCTGGCACCCATCAAGGTGGCCGTGATGCCGCTGGTGAAGAAGGACGGCCTGCCGGAGCTGGCCCAGAAAGTGGTTGACGAGCTCAAATATGACTTCTCCTACCAGTACGACGAAAAAGACTCCATCGGCAAGCGTTATCGCCGTCAGGATGCCATCGGCACGCCTTTCTGCGTAACTGTGGACCACGATTCCCTGGTGGACGGCTGCGTCACCGTGCGCGAGCGCGATACCATGAAGCAAGAGCGTGTGAAGATCGAGGATCTGCGCGCGATGATTGAGAAGAAGGTTTCCCTCACCAACCTCCTCAGAAACCTCTAGTATGGGAGCCCTGGCGCTGCTCATAACGGCCATCCTGGCAACGCTGGTGCTGTATTTCTGGGCCCGCAAGGCACAGCTGGAGAAACAGCTGCTGCAGGAGCGGGAGGAGAACGACCGCATCATGTCCATCGCCGAGGACCTCAAGGCCCGGCTCAGCGCCCTCAAAGACCGCCAGAAAGGGGCCGATATCGGCCTGGATATGCTGGACCGGCTCTTTGAACAATACTACGTCTACGAAGGCACGGACAACCTTCAGCCCAAAGTGCTGAAGGAAGTCCGCAGCCTGGTGGACGGACTCCGCTCAGACACCCGGCTTCGCCAGAATTTGGAGAAGTCTCTCAACGATTCCCGGGACCAGGTGATGAAGCGTTTTCGCGCTGCCTTCCCCACCTTGAAAGAGGAAGATTACCTCATCTATATGTTCACGGTGGCGGGCTTCTCTTCCACCACCATTTCCACCCTTCTGGAGAAGGACAAACCCTACGTTTACAACCGGCTTTACCGCCTCAGAGAGCGCCTGAAAAGCTCCGAAAATCCGGACAAAGATTTCCTATTGGCCCAATTGGAACGCTAAGTTCCACGCGGTGGTAAATGACAAAAATTTGAGGGTTTTCGACATTTGCATTTCAGGGGTGAGAGAATTTGCGTTTTTGGCTCCCCTGTAATTTTCTGACAAACAAGTTGTTATAAAAACACTTTGCGAGATTCTTTTTTTGGGGTCTTGAAAAAGAGTTTTTACCTTTGTATCAGGAAAAACAACCAAAATCAATAGCAATTATGGAAATCAAGAAATCCGAAAAAGCCAGCCTTGAAAACAAACGGCTGCTCTTCACCGAGATTGGCTTGGTGGTTGCTCTCCTCATTGTCTACTTGGGCTTCAACTGGTCCTCCAAGGACGCCCAGGTAGCCGTGCTGGAAGACACCACTCAGGTGGTGGTCGAAGAAGAAATGATCGCCATCCAGAACGAGCTTCCCCCGCCCCCGCCCGAGGCCCCTTCCATCCCTGTCCTCAGTGATCAGATCGACATAGTGGACGACGACATCAAACTGGACGACGACCTGTTCATCAACCTGGAAGACAACAACCAGGCTATCGAAATCCAGGACTACAAAGAGGCCGAGGTAGAAGAAGAGGAAGTGGAAGAAGAAGCCATTCCTTTCCAGCTGGTAGAACAGAAGCCTTCCTTCAATGGCGGAGACGCCAACGAATTCTCCAAGTGGGTGAACTCCCGCCTGGTTTATCCGGAAATTGCTAAGGAAAATGGCGTTCAGGGCCGTGTGACCCTCCAGTTCACCGTAGAGGCCGACGGCCGCGTGACCAACGTGCGCGTGCTGCGTGGCGTGGACGAATCCCTGGATAAGGAAGCCGTTCGCGTGGTGTCCAGCTCTCCCAAGTGGAAACCGGGTAAGCAGCGTGACCGCGCCGTGAAGGTAACCTACACCTTCCCCGTGATCTTCCAGCTCCGCTAAAGCACCGCCTATGGCAGAAACCTTTTCTGACCTTGGCAGAATTGAGGCGATAGACCAGCTCTATCGCCTTTCTGCATATAATCCGGTCAGCGGCCTCAGCTATACATCGGCCAAGGGAGGGAAGATTGTCACGGCATCCCGCATGTTCCTGGAGGGCATCGACTTCAACCTGGTCTATTTCCCTCTCAAGCATCTGGGCTACAAATGCGTGGTGGGAACGGTAGGGGAGTTGTACGCCACTCTGGCACACCCCAAACTGCTGAACGTGGTGCTGGGGATATCGGCCAAACTGGACTTCCCGCAAATCAAGGAACTGTGGCTGGGCATTACGGTGGCGGCCAAGGAACACGGTTTTGAGGCCGTGAACCTGGACCTGCAGCCGTCCAACAACGGCCTGTTCCTGTCCATGAGCGCAACGGGGGAGACCTCCCTGCTCACCGACAAACGCCGGATGGCCGCTAAATCCAAGGATCTGATTTGCGTATCGGGCTCCCTGGGTGCGGCTTTTCTGGGTTTGCAGGTCATGGAACGTGGCGCAAAACAGTTCCAGGAAAGCGGGGAGCAACCCGACATGACCCAGTACAGGATGCTGGTAGGCTCCTATCTGCGTCCGGAACTGGACGCCTCTGTGGTAGAGCGGCTGGAGGATGTGGTGATCTATCCTTCCTACGGTTACTTTGTCACGCGCGGGCTCTCCGACGCCCTCAAGCGCCTGTCCCGGGACAGCGGTCTGGGCGCCAAGGTCTATGCCGACAAGATTCCCTTCGAGGGAAACAGCTTCCAGTTGGGCAAGGAACTGGATATGGATCCGGTATCGGCGGCCATGAACGGTGGAGACGACAACCGTCTGCTGTTTGTGGTCCCTATTTTGCATCTGGAAAAGTTCCGTCGGGAGTTCCAGACCTTTGATATTATCGGTCACCTGGCACAGCCGGAGGCCGGAACTGTCCTGGTTACCCCCGAGGGTGTGGAGTTTCCGGTAAAGGCGCAGGGATGGCCGGATAATGAAGAATAATCAACTTTAAACACATAACACCATGAAAAAAATTGTATCTATCATTGCCGTGGCAGCCGCTTTTACGCTGTCTGCTAACGCACAGAGCATCCTGGGTGGTCTCCTGGGTGGCGGTAATTCCACTCTCACCGACATCGTTTCCGGCCTGGCCGGCGTGGTTTATTCCGCTCCCGTGAGCCTGAACGGCACCTATACCTACAACGGTATTGCCGTATCGGCCACCAGCTCCGAGGGTGGTGTCCTGGCCAACCTGGCCGGAACCGCCGTCACTTCCGGCATCGAATCCAAGGCCGATGAATACCTGGCCAAAGTGGGTATCAAGCCCGGAATGATGAAATTCACCTTCAATGCCGACGACAACACCTTCACCCTGAACGTGGGTTCCATCTCCCTGCCCGGTAAGTACAAAGTGGGTGACGGCGAGAAGACCGTGACCCTTACCTTTGGAAGAACCATGGAGTTCCTCAGCATGACCGGCACCCTGGAGTCCAGCGGCACCGGCGCCAAAATGTTGTTCCCGGCCAACACCGCCGTGAAATTCCTGAAGAAACTGGCCTCCACCATCGGCCAGTCTTCTTCCACGGTTGGCAGCATCGCCAAGCTGGCCGACGGCTACGACAACTACCGCGTAGGCTTCAAGATGAGCAAATAGTTTTGGCTCTCAAAAATGAACCGCGACCCTTGCCCGGGCCGCGGTTTTTTGTTATCTTTGTTACCTATGAGTTTCGTACACCTGCACGTCCATACCCAGTACTCCATCCTGGATGGACAATCCTCCATAGAGAACCTCTTTAACCGGGCCGATGAGCTGGGAATGCCGGCGCTTGCCATCACAGATCACGGCAATATGTATGGCGTAAAGGAGTTCTTCAAGTATGCCAAGAAGTATCCCAACGTAAAGCCTATCATCGGCTGCGAGATTTACGTATCCAAGGGAGACCACAGGCTCAAGGAGAAGGGGTACTATCACCTCATTTTGCTGGCCAAGAACTTCCAGGGATACCTGAATCTGGTGAAGATTGTGTCCGAGGGCCATATCAACGGTATGTATTACCGGCCCCGGGTGAGTCACGAAGTCATAGAACAGTATCACGAGGGCCTTATCTGCTCCAGCGCATGTATTGCCGGCGAGGTGCCCCGCGCCATCATGAGCCGGGATGAAAAAGCTGTTGAGGACGCCATCCTGTGGCACAAAAAGGTGTTCGGGGAGGACTATTACCTGGAGGTGATGAAGCACAAGACGGAGGTTCCCGGCCTGGACAACAAGTTGTACGAGGACCAGTGCTACTATACGGAGGAAATCTTCAAGCTGGGTCAGAAATATGGCGTAAAGGTCATTGCCACCAACGACGCCCACTTTGTGCGCAAGGAGGACGGCCCGGTGCACGACCGCCTCATCTGCATCACCACCAACGATTTTATCGATGACCCCAACCGTCTGCGCTATACCCAGCAGGAGTACATCAAGACGGAGGAGGAGATGCTTTCCCTGTTCCCGGACCATCCGGAGGCCCTTGCCAACACCCTGGAAGTGGCCGACAAAGTGGAAAGCTACTCCATCGACCGGGATCCCGTGCTGCCCGTGTACGAGATTGACCCGGCGTTTATGGCCCAGATTGACAAATACCTGGAAAAATATAAGGATATCATCGATGCGGGCCGATGCGACAAGCACGGCACCTACCGCGGAGACGGCTTCTGCCATTCTGTGGCTTACCTGTGCCACTTGACCTATCAGGGCGCGCACCAGCGTTACGGAGAAACCCTTACCCAGGAGCAGGAGGAGCGCATTGATTTTGAGCTCAAGACCATCTGCCGAATGGGCTTCCCGGACTACTTCCTCATTGTCCAGGACTACATTGCGGCTTCCCGCGCCATGGGCTCCATGGTGGGCCCGGGACGTGGTTCGGCCGCAGGCTCCGTGGTGGCCTACTGCCTAAAAATTACCAATCTGGACCCTATCAAGTACCAGTTGCTGTTTGAGCGTTTCCTCAATCCGGACCGTATCTCCATGCCGGATATAGACGTTGATTTTGAGGACCTTACCAAGGCACACGAATACGTGGAACACAAATATGGAACATCCCACGTGTCCCGCGTCATCACTTTTGGCACCATGGCGGCCAAAAGCGCCATCAAGGACGTGGCGCGCATCAGTCATGTTTCTATTGACGAGAGCAACCGCCTCACCAAGATGGTCCCGGACCGCCTGAGCGAGAAAAAGCAGAAGGAATATCCGTTCAATCCCAAGCTGGACGAACTCAAACCCGGTTTCAAGAAGGTGGAACGGGAAGTGGACGGCGTCATGAAAACCTTCCAGGTGGGTATGGAGGATGTGGACGTCAAAATCACCCTCAAGAATTGCTACAGGCTGGTGCCCGAGTTTATCGAGGAGCTGAAAAACGGCCCCGAAATCAACAAGGAAGTGCTCAAATACGCCGAAGCCCTGGAGGGATGCATCCGCCAGGTGGGCATGCACGCCTGCGCCACCATCATCGGCCGCGGGGACCTCACGGATTATCTGCCCATCTGCCTGTCCAAGGATAAGGAAACCGGAGAGGACGTGCGCACATCCCAGTACGACGGCCATTATATAGAGGATGTGGGTATGCTCAAGATGGACTTCCTGGGCCTGATCACCCTCCAGATCATCCACAACTGCCTCAACCTCATCAAGGAACACCACGGGGAGGACATCGACATCGAGGCCATCCCCATCGACGACAAAGCTACCCTGGAACTTTACGGCCGCGGAGACACCACCAGCGTGTTCCAGTTTGAATCCGAGGGAATGAAACAGTGGCTGCAGCGCCTGCGCCCGGAGCGCTTCGAGGACCTCATCGCCATGAACGCCCTGTATCGGCCCGGTCCCATGGATTATATCCCGGATTTCGTAGCCCGCAAGCAGGGAGAACAGGCCATAGAATACGACCTTCCGGAGATGGAAGAGTATCTGCAGGACACGTACGGCGTAACCGTGTACCAGGAGCAGGTGATGCTGCTTTCCCAGAAGCTGGCCGGTTTTACCAAAGGCGAGGCCGACAAGTTGCGCAAGGCCATGGGCAAGAAGCAGATCGATATCCTGAACTCGCTCAAGGACAAGTTCATGACCGGCGGCGCAGCCAACGGCCACCCGGAAAAAGTGCTGGACAAGATCTGGAAAGACTGGGAAAAGTTCGCCCAATACGCCTTTAACAAGTCCCACGCCACCTGCTATGCCTGGGTGAGCTACCAGACCGGCTGGCTCAAGGCCCATTATCCGTCCGAATTCTTCGCTTCCTGCCTGGACTGCGCCAAGAGCATGGAAGAGATTGTGAAGATCATGGACGACTGCAAGGGCCACGGCATCAAGGTATTAAGTCCCGATGTGAACGAGAGTGCCGATCACTTCACCGTGAATAAAAACGGCGATGTCCGTTTTGCTTTGGGATCCATCAAGGGCTTCGGCGCCAATGTGGTGGACGCCATCATGAAGGAACGGGAGGAAAACGGCCTGTTTACCGATATCTACGACTTTGTGGAGCGCATGTCCGGCGCCGTGAACCGCAAGAGCTTCGAAAACCTGCTCAACGCCGGCGCCTTCGACAGCTTCGGCCACAAGCGCAGCATGTACTACCAGCTGGCCAAAGGGGCCGGGGAGCCGTTTATCGACCAGATTACCCGTTACGGAGACCTTTATAAGAACGATACCATGTCCGGTGCATCTTCCCTCTTTGGAGACATGGAGGAAATGAAACCGGAACGCCCTGTCCTGCCCGAAGACGAGGGCTACATGGATGTAATGGAGATGCTCCAGCGGGAAAAGGAACTGGTGGGCATGTACCTGAGTTCCCATCCACTGGACCGCTACAGCTTCGAGATGCACAACTTTGTGAACTGCAAGCTGGCCGAGCTGTCCAACTATGTCTCCGAATGCGAATCCAAGAAGCAGACGCCAAAGGTCTATATTGCCGGTATAGTGACCGATTTCAAGCAATTGACCACCAAGACGGGGAAACCCTACTCCCGCACCATTTTGGAGGATTACAGCGGCTCTTATGAGCTGGCGCTCTTCGGCAAGGACCACGAGGCCTTTATGCAGTACATGCAGCCCAAGGCCACGCTGTTCCTGGAAGGCGAAATAGGAGAGAAGTTCTTCCTGAAGCCGGAGGAAAAGGCCCAGGGAAAAACGGCCCCCTATGCCTTTAAACTCAAGAAAGTGACCCTGCTGGGCAATATTACCGACGACCTTCTCACCGGTTTCAGCATGGACGTCACCACCCCCATGCTCACCCAGCAGTTCCGGGAGGACCTGGTGAAGGTGGTCAAAAAGCACAAGGGCAACATTCCCCTCACCCTGTTCCTCTACGACCCCGGCACCAAGTACCGCATCCAGTTCTACTCCAAGAAGTTCCAGGTGGCAGTGACCTCGGAGTTCATCCAAGACCTCCACAAGATAGGGGTAGACAAATACGAAGTCACACGGAGATAACAAAAAACCGCGGCCCAATCAAGGGTCGCGGTTCTTTATAATTAAGGTAAACTATTTCTGCTTCTTCATGGTGGCGTCGTACATGACGGGGGTACCGATCATGATGGAAGCGTAGGTACCGATGATGACACCCAGGCACAGGGCCACGGCCAGACCGCGGATGCTCTCACCGCCGAAGATGGCGATAGCGAGCATAGGCAGGAGGGTGGACACGGAGGTGTTCAAGGTACGGGTGAGGGTGGCGTTCAGAGCGGTGTTCACGGTTTCACGGAAGTCTTCCTTCGGGTGCAGGCCGCGCTGCTCACGGATACGGTCGAAGATAACCACGTTATCGTTGATGGCGTAACCGATGATGGTGAGGATAGCGGCAATGAACGTCTGGTCCACGTCCAGGTTGAACGGCAGGATACCGTTGAACAAGGAGAAGAAACCAATCACGATGAGGGCGGTGTGAGCCAGGGACACAACGCCACCGAGACCCCAGGTCCAGCCCTTGAAGCGGATGGCGATGTAGCCGAAGATCACGAGCAGGGCCAGGAACACAGCGATGAATGCGCTGCGGGTGATGTCGCGGGCGATGGTAGGACCAACCTTATCGGAGGAGATGATACCGTTGGGGTTCTCCAGGGTGGAGGTGAAGTCGCTCAGCTGGATGTCCTCGGCGTAGAAAGCCTTGAGGGCATTGAACAGCAGGCCTTCGATCTCGGCGTCCACGGTGGTGCTTTCCTCGTTGTTCTTGTACTGGGTGGTGATCTTCATCTGGGCGTCTCCACCGAACTGTTTAACCTCTACGGAATACTGGTCGATGCCGGCATTCTTGGCAGCTTCCTCGAAGGTGGCTTCCACGGAAGCGCGAACTTCCTCGGCGGTGACGCTCTTGTCGAAGCGCACGATGTAGGTACGGCCACCGGTGAAGTCGACACCATAGCTGAAGCCCTTGAAGGAGATGCTCAGGATGGAGATCACGATGAGGGCACCGGAGATGATGTAGGACCACTTCTTGAGGCCGATGAAGTCCACGTGCGTGTTCTTCAGGATGCCCGCGGTGAGCTTGTTGGACAGAGCCACGGTCTTGCCGGCCTTGATGCGGTCGTCGAAGATGATGCGGGTCACGAAGATGGAGGTGAGCACGGAAGTGATGATACCGATGATGAGCGTGGTGGCGAAGCCCTGCACAGGACCGGAACCGAACACATAGAGGATGATACCGGTGAGGAGGGTGGTTACCTGACCGTCGATGATGGCGCTGTAGGCGTTCTTGTAACCGTCGTGCACGGCCAGGGAGAAGCCCTTGCCAGCAGCCAGTTCTTCCTTGATGCGCTCATAGATAATCACGTTGGCATCCACAGCCATACCCAGGGTTAACACCAGACCGGCGATACCGGGCAGGGTGAGGACGGCGCCGAAGCTTACCAGCACGCCGAAGAGCAGCAGCACGTTGCACAGCAGGGCTACGTCGGCGATGAGACCGGCACCCTGGTAGAAGAACACCATGTAGATGAGCACCAGGCAGAAGGCGATGAGGAAGGAGATGAGACCGGCCTTGATGGATGCGCTACCCAGGGAAGGACCCACAACCTGCTCCTGGATGATGGTGGCAGGGGCGGGGAGCTTACCGGATTTGAGCACGTTGGCCAAGTCCTCGGCTTCCTGGACGTCGAAGTTACCGGTAATCTCGGAGGAGCCGCCGGTAATGGCGTTATGCACGTTAGGATAGGAATATACCAGACCGTCCAGGACGATGGCAATCTGCTTGCCCACGTTGTCGCTGGTGAGGCGGGCCCAGATGGAGGCGCCCTCGGCGTTCATGGTCATGGACACGGAAGGGGCACCGTTGCCGCCCTGCTGGGCACCGTTGAAGTTCACACGGGCGTCGGTGACCACACCGCCGTCCAGGGGAGCCTTGCCGTCTCGGGAGGTAACCTTGATGGCAACCAGTTCGTACAGGTTGTTACCCTTTACGTACTCGCTGGGTTTCACGGTCCACATACCGCGGAAACCGGCCGGCAGAACGTCGGTGGCCATGGCCAGGTAACGGTTCACGGTTACGGTATCCACACCGGCGGCGAAGCCCAGGCAGGCGGTGTTCCAACCGGAAGGGGAGAACACGCGGAACAGGGGATTGGCCACGGCGGTGGAGTCTCCCAGGTTGCCCAGAATCTCGGCCACGCGGGCGTCTACGGCATAGAGGTCAACCTCGTTGCCTTGGTAGGTGGGCCAGAATTCCAGGGAGGCGGTACCCTGCAGGAGCTTGCGCACACGTTCGGGGTCCTTCACACCGGGCAGTTCGATGAGGATCTTGCCGGAGTTGCCCACCTGCTGAATGTTGGGCTGAGTGACACCGAAGCGGTCGATACGGTTACGGAGCACGTTGAAGGAGTTGTCAACGGCGCTCTTGGCCTCCTGACGGATAACGTTGATCACCTGGGCGTTGGTGGCGTCGTTGGACACTTTGTCGCGCAGCTCATAGGTGGCGAAGACCTCGGCCAGACGACGCTGGGGGGCTACCTGCTCCCAAGCATCGGCGAACAGGCCGATGAAGTCGGCGCTGGAGTTCACGTTATTGGCCTTGGCCTGGGCAAGAGCGGCCACGAAGTCCGGGTCCGTGCTGTTGCCGGACAGGGCCTTCACCAGGTCTTCCAGCTGAACCTGCAGCATGACGTTCATACCGCCCTTCAGGTCCAGACCCAGGTTGATTTCCTTTTCCTTGACGCTCTTGAAGGAGTATCCCAGGAACACTTTTTCGTTGTTGATAGAGTCTACATAGGCTCTGTTACGGATGGCCGCCACGGAGTCCTGTACGAATTCACGGACATCGGCGGCAACATTGTTTGATTCTACAAACTGCAGGGCCTGCTCCTGGGCATACTTGGCAGCTTTGTTTTCCTGGATACGGGTAATGGCCGTGAAGGAAAGCTGCCAGATGCTGGCGATGGCCAGGCAGATGGCTACGAATCTGATCCAACCTTTACTTTGCATTTTTTTGTATTGTTTAAATTATAATTTTCTCCTGTTTGCCGAGGCGTAAAGGGACACCTCTGCAAATTAGCTTGCAAAGTTAAGGCTTTTTTTGGAGATAAGCAATAGCTTATAGGCGTTCGATATCGGCCCAGCCGAAGCGGGCAGGATACAGCCAGGCGCGGTCCGTGTGCTCCATGACGCCATAGTCCAGGGAAACCTTGGGACATTCGGCATAGGCGCGCTCGATGAATGCGGGGTCCTGGATGTTCTGCCGCCATCCGCGGAAGAGTTCCGTGACCTCGGGCACATATTTCTCCATCTCGGCGGCGATGGTGGAGGCTTTCCACAGGAAGATACCGCTGTTCCAGAAGAACTCCCCGGTGCGCACAAAAACGTCGGCAAGCTCCACCGAGGGCTTCTCCGTGAAGGTTTTCACCTGCAGCGGACCAGCCATCAGATGGGCGTTCCGGCCCTCTTTCACCTGGATGTAGCCGAAGTTGATATCGGGAGTTTTGGGAACGATTCCCAGGGTCATGAGGACGTCATTTTCCTCCACGTAGGCAAAAGCCTCGTTGAGGGTGGTGGCAAACAGGTCCTCGTCACGGATGACCAGGTCCCAGGGGGTGGCCACAATCACGGCGTCGGGGTCCCGCTGCAGCAGGGTATAGGCCGCCAGGGCCATGCAGGGCGCCGTTTTTCGGGCCGATGGCTCCAGCAGCAGGTTCTGGGGAGCCAACTCCGGCAGCTCCCGGCGGGCATCGGCGGCAAAGGCCGCCAGGGTGACCACCAGGATGTTCTGGGCGGGTACCACCTGCAGGAATCTTTCGTATGTGTTCCGGAACTGTTTGGAAGAGCCCGCTCCGTCGGCCATTATTACACAATATCTGTGCGTTTGATCCATGATAGGTTATGTGGTTATCAGATGTACATAGGGATCCATGCCTGAGGGAAGTAGCGAACTACGGTTTCGGACGGTTTGAACATCACCGATACAATGTCGAAGAACACTTCCCGGCCCATTAGATGCTCCTTGTTCAGGTACTGCAGGGCGGCGGCGCAGATGCGTTTCTGCTTCACCTTGTTCACTTGGTCGGCCAGGGTGGCGGTGACGGGGGCGGTGCGCGCCTTCACTTCCACAAAGTGCAGTCCGTCTTCGGCTTCCGTAATGATGTCCAGCTCCAGATGGCCGGCGCGCCAGTTGCGCTCCAGGATCTGATGTCCCCGGGAACGCAGGAAGTCACAGGCAATCTCTTCCCCTTCCTGTCCTATTTTACTGGTTCTGAGAACGTTCATTGGTTTAGTCTTAGTCAAATTTTACTACCGTTACGCCAGCGCCGCCAAACTGCACGTGTTCGTCGGTGGCCGACGTTACTCCAGGCACCGTGCGTACGTATTTCTGGATTTCTTCCCGCAGGGCGCCTGTTCCTTTCCCGTGCAAAATCCGTACCGATGGAACACCCAGCATGATGGCATCGTCAATATATTTCATCACAATTTCCAGGGCGTCGTTCACGCGTTCTCCCCGCACGTCCAGTTCCAGTTTGAAACGGGCTTTCCGTTCCGTCATGGCGGAGTCGTAAACCTGGCGCGGTTTGGTGTCGGGCGCCTTGGCCACGGCCTTGAATTCGTTGGCCGTAATGCGTTCTACGCGGTCCAGGGGCAGTTTGGTGACCACGCTGCCCACTACCACGCTCACCGCCTTAGTGCTCACTTTGGACACTTCACCCACCATACCGTTGCTCATGATGCGCACTTTTTCTCCCACCTTGAGGGGAGCGGTGCGGAAGGCGGCCATCTTCTGGGCCTCGGCCTCCTCCTGCTCCATCTGACGGATGGTCTCGCCGTCGGCGCGTTTGCGTTTGCGGGCTTTTTCGCGCTCCTTGCGTTCCTTGACGGTCTGGAGTTTCTTGTCGATATAGGCGTCGCGCTTGCCGCGGCTGTCGGCCAGGGCGCCCAGGAATCCCTGAAGCTCGGCCCGGGCCTCCTTGGTCTGCTCTTTGTCGGCCTGCGCCTCCCGGATGGTGCGGATGGTGCTTTCCACGCGTTTGTTGGCGTCACGTACGATCTTTTCGGCCTCGGCGCGGGCTTCGTCCAGGATGCGGCGGCGCATCTCCTTGATTTCCTCCAGCTCTTTCTGGTAGCGGTCCGTGAGGCCCTCCAGCGTTTTGTCGGTGGCCTTGATGCGTGTGAGTTTCTCGTCCAGCTGCCGGCGGCTTTTGGCAATCTTGCGCAGATTGCGTTCTATGCCCACGAACTGTTCTCCGGCCCTTTCCTCGGCGTCGTGCACCAGGGGTTCCGGCAGGCCCATCTTGCGGGCCAGCTCAAAGGCGAAGGAGGAACCCGGCAGACCGATTTCCAGTTGGAAAAGGGGCGCCACCGTGGCGGCGTCAAACTGCATGGCACCGTTCACCACGCCGGTTTCGGCGCCGGATGCGTACAGTTTGAGGTTGGTATAGTGGGTGGTGATGACACCGTAGGCTCCGCGGGCGTCCAGCTCGTGCAGGATAGCTTCGGCAATGGCGCCGCCCGCCGCAGGCTCTGTTCCGGAGCCGAACTCGTCGATGAGGATGAGGGTGCGGGCGTCGGCCACGGAGAGCATGGCCTTCATGTCCGTGAGGAAGGAGCTGTAGGTAGAGAGGTCGTTTTCCAGGGATTGGTCGTCTCCGATGGAGACCATAATGCGGTCAAAAACAGGAAGTTCCGAGGTCTCGGATGTGGGAATGAGCATGCCCCACTGGAACATGTACTGCAGCAGGCCCACGGTTTTCAGGCACACGCTCTTACCGCCTGCGTTGGGGCCGGAAATGAGCAGGATGCGTTTCTCGGGGGTGAGCGTCACCGTGAGGGGGACGATGGCCTTTTTCTCCTTGCGGAGGGATTTCTCCAGCAGGGGATGGCGGGCCTTCCGGAGGTCCAGCCTTCCGTCCTGGGAAACCACCGGCATGCCCGCGATATAGTCCAGGGCCACCTGGGCCTTGGCCATATTGAAATCCAACTCTCCCACAAAAGTGGCACCGGCAATGAGTTCGTCCACAAAGGGGCGCAGGAATTCGGCAAACTCGTACAGGATGCGGGCAATCTCCCGGGTCTCGGCAAAGTGGAGCTCGGCAATCTCGTTCTGCAGGGCAACAATCTCCCCGGGTTCCATGAAGGTTGTCTTGCCCGTGGCGCTCTCGTCGTACATGAAGCCCTGGAACTGGCGTTTTTTGGCCGATGTCACCGGAATGAGCATCTTGCCGTCTCGGATGACCACGCTGGCGTCGGCCTCGGCCACACCGTCCTGCTGCGCCTGCCTCAGGATGGCATTCATGCGCTTGGAGACGTTGATTTCCTTCTCCTTGATACTGCGGCGGATCTTGTACAGTTCTTCGGACGCGGTGTCCTTGATTTCACCGTGGCGGTCCAGGATGGCGTCTATGCGGCGGATGACTTCGGCGGGCGCGTTGATGCCGGCCGCCAGGTGCTGCAAGTTGGGGTAAATGCCTTCCTTGACTGTATGGAAAAAGTGCAGGGCCTTGCGCAGCGTGTCCAGCAGGGTGCGTAGCTTGCCCAGCGAAAGCAGGTCGATGGATGCGTTTTTGCCGATGGGCTCCAGGAAGGGAATAGCGTCGATATAGCCGGAAGTAGGGAAACTGTCCTCGAACATGAGGATGAGGCGCATTTCGTCGGCCAGCAAATGGCGGCGGTGGATTTCGGCGCCGTTGGTGCAGAACTCTTCTTCGGCCACGCGGTTCACCGCATAGTCCGTGGAGCATCGGCCCTGAATGGCCGCCCGCACTTTGTCAAAGCCCAGTTTCGCTTCCAGCCTGCCGTCCATCCTACTTCTCTCCTTCCTGAGTCATCATGGAGCCCAGCAGTTGCCGCAGCTCTTTTACGTCGTTTACGGTCTGGATTTCTCCTCCCCGCACAAAGCTCACGTTGCCGGTTTGTTCGCTCACCACCAGGACATCGGCATCGGTGTCTTCCGTGAGGCCGATGGCGGCGCGGTGCCGCATGCCGTAGTGGGCGGGAATGTCCGTGCGGTTGGTCATGGGCAGCTGGCAGCGCGCGGCGGCGATGTGGTCTCCCACAATGATCATGGCGCCGTCGTGCAAGGGGGAATTCTTGAAGAAAATATTCATGATGAGGCGCCGGTTGATGTCGGCCTCAAAGCGGTCTCCGGTGCTCATGTAGTCTTCCATGGAGCTCTTGTGCTGCAGCACGATGAGTGCGCCGGTTTTCTCGGCCGACATGGTCCGCACGGCCTCGACCAGTTCCTCGGCGCTCTTGGAACCCATCTTTTCCTCCTTGATGCCCAGCAGACGGTTGAACAGCTGGCCGGTGCGGCGTGTGAGGCCGCTCCTCACCGCCACCCGGTTGAGCATGTGGCGGATTTCGGGCTGGAAAAGGATGATGAGGGCCAGTACGCCCACATCCAGCAGGGTGTTCAGCAGCACCGTCATCATGCGCATGTTCAGGGCAGTGACCACCGCCTGGATGATGAGCAGGAATACCAGCACCAGCACGATGTTCAGCACGGTGGAATCTCCCCGGATGCTCCTGATAAGGAAAAAGATGAGCGTGGCCACCATCAGGATGTCCAGGACATCGGCCCAGCCGAAGCTGAGGAAACCGAATATGGTGAGCACACGCATCATAGCTCACAAAGATACTACTTTTTCCGGAAATGCGCACTTGTCCGTGCTCTGTGGCGCAGGTTCTGGCCTTCTGTGGCGCAGGCTCCGGCCCTAGGTGGTACTAGTTCCCATATCAAACGGCGCAAGCTCCAAAATAATGCCGGAGCCTGCACCGTATTTCTGCATTCTGTGCGTTCCAGTGGCGCTAGCTCCCGCCCTAAAATCAAGCTAGTTCCACTTGATGGGGGAGCCTGCACCAGTTTATTTCCCTCGTTTGGTGGAAAAGGAGGGTTTTTGTACCTTTGTCATAGAATTATATAGTATGTACAGAGTCCTGAAATTCGGCGGATCGTCGGTTGCTTCCGCCACCAATGTGTCGCGCGTGCTGGATATTGTGGAGGCCGAGGCCAAGAAAGGCTGCGTCATCCTGGTGAGCAGCGCCATTTCCGGCTGTACCGACGCCCTTTTGAGCGGCGACGAAGCGCAGTTCCGGGAGATGGAACGTCGGCACGCCGATATGGTGAGACGTCTTTTCACCGGCCCCCAGCGCATAGCCCTGCAGGAACGGATGAAGGCGCTTTTCGGCCAGATGCGGCAAGCTCCGGCCGATGAAAAAGTGACCTTCGGCGAAATCTTTTCCACCACTATCCTGGCCGAAAAACTGGAGACAGAAGGGTACCGCACCATTTGGCTGGACTCCCGGGACCTGGTAGTAAAAGGAGACGAGGCCACCACATATAAAAGGATAAAATCGGCCGTAAAGGCTACCCAGGCCGATATTTTTGTGGCGCCCGGCTTCATTTGCCAGGACGGTGACGGCAAAATTTCCACCCTGGGCCGTGGCGGTTCCGATTACAGCGCGGCCCTTTATGCCGCCGCCGTACAGGCCGAAAGCCTGCAGATCTGGACCGACGTGCCCGGCATCATGACCGCCAACCCCAAACAGGTTCCCGCGGCCCGTACCGTTCCCCGCATGTCCTATGGGGCAGCTTTGGACATGGCCTCCCACGGTGCCAAGGTGCTGTATGCGCCCACCGTGGCACCGGCTATGTCGGCGGGAATCGATATCGAAATCCGTAACACCTTTGCCCCCGACGGGAAATATACCGTAATTGGCAACTGCCCCGATGCCAGCCGATGGATTGGTGTGGCCTCGGAAAAAGGCAACATCCGTCTGGTGGGCGCCCAGATGCCGGATGTGACCGGAGATGACGCCGTGGAAAATGCCGGGAAGGCCTTGGCCGAAGCTGGAATTGCCGCCGTAAAAATGACCCCTGACGGCCCCAGTTTGAATATTGAGGTAAGAGAGGGTGTCCTGGACCAGGCCTTGAGGGCACTCCACCGGGCGTTCTTCCAGGAGCTGCCCGTGCAGGAAGTGAACCTGTTCATTGCCGGTAACGGCGCGGTGGGCCAGGCGTTGGTGAAAATGGTACGCGAGAGCGCCGGTGCCGTAAAAGAACGCACCGGGAAGCATCTGCGCATCGTCGGGCTGGCCAACAGCACGCAATACGGGATTGATCTGGGTGGGAACCCTGTCATCGGCAAGAAAGGAGATTACATCCGCGCCATCCTGGAAGAAGCGTCTAAAGGCTCCATTTTTGTGGATGCGTCCAACAGCGAGACGCTCTATCTCCGTTATCCGGAGTTACTGCAGGCCGGAATCGGCATTGTGTCTTCCAACCGGCGTTCCTTTGCCGGGAGTTATACGGACTTTGCCGCCGTGCATCTGGCCGCCCGCGAAAACGGCGCTCCACTGCGCTACGAGACCACTGTGGGTGCCGCGTTGCCCATTTTGGACTCCATCGCCCGGGGAGCCAACAGCTGCGACGAAGTATTGTCTATCGAGGCCGTTGTGTCTTGTACTTTGAACCAGATCCTTAGCGATTATCGGCCTGGCGGAGCCTCCTTTGCGGCCATGGTGAAAAAGGCGCAGGAGGCGGGTCTTACGGAGCCCGATCCCCGTCTGGACCTGGGTGGCAAGGACGCCCTGCGCAAGTTGCTCATCCTGGCCCGTGAGGCCGGCATTCCGCTGGAGGAAGCGCAGGTAAAAGTGCAGCCCATTGTGCCTCCGGAGCTGCTGCAAGGCAGTCTGGGCCAGTTTTACGAAGGGCTTGAGGCTTACGAGCCGCAGTGGGCGCAGCAGGCTATGGAAGCCGAACAACAGGGCTTCCGCCGCCGTTTTGTGGCCTGGCTGGAGAAGAAAGACGAAGGTTATGTGGCGGGTATCGGCCTCAGAAATGTGCCGCCCGTGCACCCGGCCTACCACCTGCGCGGCACAGAGAACGCCATCATCGTTCGCAGTGCCTTCCACCCTTATCCTTTGGTAATCCAAGGCCCCGGCGAAGGCGCGCGCGAGGCCGCCAGCAGTATCCTTAACGATATTCTGCGCTAAAGCAATTCACTGAATTCGTGCACGCCCGTGACGTTTTCGGTCATGAGGGCGGCGACCACTGCGCCTTTGGCCAGGCCTTCGCGGGAGAAGGCTTCGTGCTTGAGGGTGATCTCGTCACAGTCCGATTTGAGCGTAACCGTGTGGATACCAGGCACTTCTCCAATGCGGTGAGAAGTGATTTCGGGCTTTTCTCCCAGTTCGGCCTCCAGGATGCGGCCCAGGGTGACGGCTGTACCGGAGGGAGCGTCCAACTTGTGGATGTGGTGCGTTTCTTCCACCGCGGGCGTGTATCCGTTGCCCTTGAGCAGGGCCGATGCTTTTTTCACCGCAGCGAAGAGGGCATTCACACCCAGGGAGAAGTTGGAGGCATAAATGAGGGGAGTGCCGGCCTGTTCGAAGGCTTTCCTGACATCGGCCTCAATGCTATTCCAGCCCGTGGTGCCCACCACTGCCGCCTTGAAATGCCTGGCAATGAACGGGTAATTGGCCCGGAAGGCGTCCGGCGTGGTGAAGTCGATGCACACGCACTCTTTGGCCTTGGCCGGGTCCGTGCCCGTGATGTCCTCACTGGCCTCCACCAGCTCGATGCCCCGCTTCTGGAGCTCCTTTTCTACCATATGGCCCATGCGGCCGTATCCACTGATAATGACCTTTATCATAATGCGTGATACATTTTAATATATAATTTCACCGCCTCTTCCAGCTCGCTTACCAGGATTTGTTCGTCGTCCCGGTGCGCGTGGCGGATGCTTCCGGGGCCGCAGATGATTTTGTGGCCGAAGCCTGTGAGGTGCGGGGCATCGCTGCCGAAGGCCACGGGGGCCGATGCAAAGCCGGGGAGCGTGACGTAGTTTGCCGGGGAGTCGCCGCCGCGTGCCGAAACGCCGGGCTGACCAGCCATCCAGTCCTGGACCTTTTGGTCGGAGACGAAGGTGGTGCGGAAGTACAGCCGGCAAGTGAGCCTCGGGGACAGGATGTTCTGCGGATTGTCGCTGTGCAGCAGTCCGATATTCCAGGTGGTCTCTCCCAGCACCGGGTCCACGCCCCAGTCCACCGCCTTTAATTGATTATAGAACTGGTTAAAGAGGTCTACGGCACTCGCGCCATATTGCGGGTAACCGGAATGGAAAGCCTCTCCGGTAAACGTCAAATCATAGGACTTAGTGCCCTTTGAGGCCGATACCATTTTGTTCTCCGTTGGTTCTCCCACAATGAGGAACGGCGCCTGGAACCCTGTCTTGGCAAAGGCCTTGGCGCCCCAGGAGCCGGTTTCCTCACCAGCCAGCAGCAACAGCCCAAAGTCCGTGCATCCCGCCGCCTCCAGCTCCTTGCACGCCGTATACATCGCAAAGATCTGCCCTTTTGCATCACAGCTACCCCGGCCTTCTATCCGAAGGAGACTCTCTCCTGCGGAACTCCGTTCGCTTCGCTCACTCCGGCCCCTCCCATTGTCTACGGCGTCCCCTTCGGGAACTTGTATCCAACGGGCCCCTCCCCCTATACTTGTCCGGGGGTGGACAAGTCCGCAGGAGAGAGTCTCCTCCGGAAAAGAAGGTGCTATGTACGGGGGTACAGTGTCCATGTGGGTGCAGAAGACCACCTTTGGGGTGCCCCAGGAAAGGAGGAGGTTGAGGGTACCGTCTCCCACTTCCATGGCTTGTTTGGAAGGGGCTTCCAGGTGCTCCAGGAGCCATTCGGCCACGGTCCGCTCCTTGCCGGAAGTGGAATCGATGCTCAGCAGGGTATGAAACAGTTCCCAGTTCATGAGATTCTTCGCTTCGCTCAGAATGACAAGAAACCTTTTTCCAGCAGCACCTGGGCAATTTGCACGGCATTGGTGGCGGCGCCTTTGCGCAGGTTGTCGGAAACGCACCAGAGGTTGAGGCCGTTTTCCACGGAAGGATCCCGGCGGATGCGGCCGACGAACACCTCGTCCTTGCCCCAGGCATAAAGCGGCATGGGGTAGACATTTTCTTCGGGGTTGTCCTGGATAACCACGCCGGGCATTTTTGCCATCAGGGCGCGGGCTTCGTCCAGGTCATAGGGCTTGGAGAACTCCAGGTTCACGCTTTCCGAGTGGCCGCCTTTCACCGGCACGCGCACGGTGGTGGCCGATACGGCGATGGACGGGTCCCGGAGAATCTTGCGGGTTTCGTTCACCATCTTCATCTCTTCCTTGGTGTAGCCGTCGGGCAGGAAGGTATCGATATGCGGCAACACGTTGAGGTCGATGGGGTGGGGGAATTTGCTACCGGTGCCACCGGCACGCTCGGCCTCCAGCTGTTCGATACCGCGCTGACCGGCGCCGGTGACGCTCTGGTAGGTGCTCACCACAATGCGCTTGATACCATAGGCTTTGTGAAGGGGTGCCAGGGGCAGCACCATCTGGATGGTGGAGCAGTTGGGGTTGGCAATGATGTGATCCTGCGGGGTGAGGACATCGGCATTGATCTCCGGAACAATCAGCGGCACGTTGGTGTGCATGCGCCAGAAGGAGGAGTTGTCCACCACATAACAACCCACGGCGGCAAACTTGGGAGCCAGTTCTCCGGAGGCCGCACCGCCGGCGCTGAACAGGGCCAGGGCGGGTTTTCTCGCGATGGCTTCATCGGCACTGATGACCGTCCATTCCTTTCCCTGGAACGTCACTTTTTTGCCCCAGGATCGCGAGGAAGCAACAGGTAACAATTCTGTTACGGGGAAATTACGCTCTTCTAATACTTCCAACATTTTGGAGCCCACTAACCCGGTGGCTCCCACTACGGCTACTATCATTACTAATCGGTTATAACAATTTTGTTTTATCTCAATAAATCTTCCAAATGAACGCTGCCGGCGGTCTTTTCGTCCCGGTATTTTACAATCACGGGGCAGTACAGATGCACCCCGCTTTCCAGCGGTTTTCCATCGCGGATAATGGGTTTGGATCCACTCACAACCACGGCGTTGCGGGGGACGACGACGCGCCCGTCGGCGTTGCGGCGGATGAACTCACCGGTGGTGGCGTCGAAGATGGCGGTGGAGGAAGTGATGATGACACCGGAGGCAATCACGGCGCCCTCTTCCACAATAGTACCCTCATAGATGCCGCAGTTGCCGCCCACGAAGGCACCGTCCTCGATGATGGTGGGCAGGGCGCCCGCCGGTTCCAGCACGCCGCCAATCTGCGTGGAGGCCGATATATGGATGCGTTTTCCCACCTGGGCGCAGGAGCCGATGGTCACATGGCTGTCCACCATGGTACCCTCGTCCACATAGGCGCCCACGTTGACATAGGCCGGAGGCATCACGATGCTGCCGGGGGCCAGGTATGCGCCGCGCCGGATGCTGGTGCCGCCGGGGACGATGCGCACGCCGTCATCGGCCGAAAACCCCCGCACCGGGAAGGTATCCTTGTCAAAGAAGGGGAACTGGCCCTGGGACATGTCCTTGACGGCACCCAGCTTGAAGCCGGCCAGGATGACCTCCTTCACGTGCGTGTTCACTTTCCACACGCCGTCCACTTTTTGGGCTACTCGCAGCTCTCCTTTTTCCAGTGCCTCGATGACCTGGGTGAATTCTTTGAGCGTAATCTCCATCAGAACAGATTCTTAAGGGTTTTCCGAATAATCTCTTCGGTCTCCGGGGTTGCCGGTACCAGCGGCAGGCGGAGGCTGTTTTCCATAAGCCCCAGCTGGGCCATGGCGGCCTTGGCGGGGATGGGGTTGGACTCTACAAAGAGGTTTTTGAACAGCGGATGCAACTGGCGGTCCATGCCCTCGGCCTCCTCAATGCGTCCTGCCTGCAGGGCGTGCACAAAGTCGGCTACGGCCGAAGGGAACACGTTGGAGGCCACGGAGATGACGCCGTCGGCACCGGCCTTCATAAGGTTGAAGGTGTCGTCGTCGTTGCCGCTGAGTACCGAGAAGCCTTGCGGGCGGCCGTCCAGGATGGCCTTGATTTGCGCGAAGTTGCCGGAAGCCTCTTTGATTCCCGCAATGTTGGGGATGTCGCGGGCCAGGGCCAGGGTGGTATCGGCCTCGATGTTGGAGCCGGTGCGTCCGGGGACGTTATAGATGATAACGGGCTTGGCGGTAGCGCCGGCCACGGCCTTAAAGTATTCGTAAATGCCCCGCTGCGGAGGCTTGTTGTAGAAGGGAACCACCACCAGGAAGGCATCGGCGTCCTGCAGCAGGCGGATGTTGGCCAGGGTGCCGGAGACCGAATTGCTGCCCACTCCGGCCACCACGGGGCGGCCCTGGGCATGCTGGAGCGTCACTTCCAGCACCTGCAGTTTCTCCGAATCGCTCAAAGTGGGCGTCTCTCCGGTGGTGCCCAGCGGCACCAGGAAATCGGTTCCGGCTTCCACTTGCCAGTCCACTGTCGCGGCAAATGCGTCATAATCCACCTCCTTACCTTTGAACGGGGTCAAAAGCGCTGTTCCTAAACCTTTTAACATATGTAATAAAGTCTTAATTTACAAAGTTACAGTTTTTTGAGAAACGAAAAGGTTTTTTCGTCATCTCCCACAAGTTCGGCCGGGCCGGTGAGATACACATCGGTATACCGGTCTTCCTGCTTTTGAAATGCCACCTGCAGCCAGTCGCCCCGGCGACAACGCAAGTGGTAGTTTTGTGCCCCTTCCGGGCTGGATACCCCGCTGTAGCAGGCGGCAATGGCCGATGCCGTGATGCCCGTACCGCAGGCCAGGGTCTCGGCCTCAACACCTTTTTCGAAGGTGCGCACCAGCAGGCCGTCCGGCGTCACCTGCACAAAGTTGGCGTTGGTGCCCTCCGGCTGAAAAGTTTCGTCCCAACGGATCTCCGGCCCGTCTTTCTCCATATCGATGCCCTCGATATCCCGCACAAACTTCACGAAGTGCCGGGTTCCGGTGTTCATGAAATACCCGCCCATCATCGGCTTAACACCCACTACATCAATCATTTTCAGCTTCACCGTCCAGGCTTTTCCCTTGGCCAGGATCTGTGCCTGGTGCGGCCCGTCGGGAGCCAGGAAGTTCCATGTGCCATCGGCCGATGCCGGCTTGAGGCCCAGGTAATCGGCAAAAGCCACGATACACCGTCCGCCATTGCCGCACATCATGCCGCCGCTGCCGTCGGGGTTGAAGAACTCCATGGCAAAGTCGTAGCCATCGGCCAGCCCCAGGATCATGAGGCCGTCGGTGCGGTATTCCCGGCACAATGCGGTGATGTTATCGGCCTGGCGGAAGGCTTCCACCCCGCCCTGGCGCCCGTCCAGCACCACAAAGTCGTTTCCCGCTCCGCTGAACTTATATATGGTCATGGTGTAACTGTTTGATATTCAATTTGTTGGTTTTCTCTCTTGATCCCGTTTGGTGTCAAGAGAAAAACTTAACTGGCTGTTAATCAGTGTGTTGCGTAAGGAGCGAAGCAAGGAGCCTCACGCCAGGTTCCATCTTGGCCTCGTCAACAAACGAGTAGTTGAGGCGCATGGTGTTGCGGTGGCTGCCGTCCGTGTAGAAGAAGGAGCCGGCCACGTAGGCCACGCCGGCCGACAAGGCTTCGTCGTACAGGGCAACGGTGTCGATGCTCTCCGGAAGCCTGAGCCAGAGGAACAGGCCGCCTTCCGGGTGGTTCCATGACACGCCGGCGGGCATATACTTCTCCAGCAATGCCAGCATCTTGTCCCTTCTGTGCCGATATAAGCCGATGGTTTTCTGCAAGTTGCGGTCAAGCGCCCCGCTGGAAAGGAATTCGGCGGCCATGTACTGGTCCAGCACCGGCGGACATAAGTCCAGGCACTGTTTGCAAACGTAAATCTGTTCCAGAATTTCCTCCGGGCCGATTATCCATCCCAGCCGGAACCCCGGTGCAAAGATCTTGGAAAAGCTCCCCAGCTGCAGGGTCCGCTCCGGCGCCAGTTCCCGGATGGTTGTCACCTGTACTCCTTCATACCGCAATTCCCTGTACGGGCTGTCCTCTACAATGAGCACGTCCAACTCCCTGGCTATCCGCACAATCTCCTTCCTCTCCTCCAGACTCATGGTTTCTCCCGACGGGTTATTGAAATCCGGAATCACATAAATGAATTTGACGGCGGAAGTGAGAGAGATACCCTCGGGGGACTCCACTTCGCTTCGCTCCGTTCCGGCCCCTCCCATTGTCTCCTGCGTCCCTTCGGGACTTGTATCCAACGGGCCCCTCCTCCTACCCTTGTGCGGGGGTGCACAAGCCCCCGAGGGTATCTCTCTCACTTCCGCCCTATACGCCTTAAATGATTGCAGGGCCCCCAGATAGACGGGATTGTTGGCCAGGACCACGTCCCCTGGGTTCAGGAACACACGGGAACAGACGTCGATGCCCTGCTGGGAAGAAGTGGTAATCTGTACCTGGGAAACGGGGACGTCATAGCGCCGGGCGATGGCTTCCCGCAGTTCGGGCACACCTTGCGTGGCGCCGTACTGCAGGGCACGCGTCCCGTACTTGGCCAGCACGGAGGCCGCCAGGGACGGGATTTCGTCCATCGGGAAAGTGTCGGCTGCAGGGTAACCGCCAGCAAACGAGCAGATGGCCGAAAGGTCCACCTTCCGGAAAATCTCCCTCACGGGCGAGCGAAGGAACGACGGCACGTCGGCCGAGAAGTATTTGCTGTAATCAGGCACGGGTAATATGGGCCCCCAGGGCGTTGAGGCGGCCTTCGATGTCCTCGTAGCCGCGGTCTATCTGTTGAATGTTGTCAATGGTGGAAGTGCCCTTGGCGCTCATGGCGGCAATGAGCATGGCAATACCCGCACGGATATCGGGGGAGACCAGCCGGGAGGCCTTGAGGGTAATCCGGTGGTCGTGGCCGATGACCACCGCGCGGTGAGGATCGCACAGGATGATCTGAGCGCCCATGTCGATGAGGCGGTCCACAAAGAACAGGCGGCTCTCGAACATCTTCTGGTGGATGAGCACGCTGCCCTTGCACTGGGTGGCTACCACCAGCATAACGCTCAGTAAGTCAGGCGTTAATCCGGGCCAGGGGGCATCGGCCAGGGTCATGATGGAGCCGTCCATGAAGGACTCGATCACATAGCTTTCCTGCGCCGGGACATAGATATCGTCTCCCCGCTGTTCCAGATTGATGCCCAGGCGGCGGAAGGAATCCGGGATAATGCCCAGGTCGTAATAACTCACGTCCTTGATGGTGATGGTGCTCTGGCACAGGGCGGCCATGCCGATGAATGAGCCCACCTCGATCATGTCGGGAAGGATTTTGTGGGTGGTGCCGCCCAGCTTCTCCACGCCGTGGATGCGCAGGAGGTTGGAGCCCACGCCGTCGATAAAGGCACCCATCCGGTTGAGCATCTTGCACAGCTGCTGCAGGTAAGGTTCGCAGGCGGCGTTGTAGATGGTGGTGGTGCCTTTTGCCAGCACGGCGGCCATCACAATGTTGGCCGTACCGGTAACGGAGGCCTCGTCCAGCAGCATGTATCGGCCCGTAAGCCGGCCTGCCGATGTGAGGTGGAAAGCGCGGCGGGAAGCGTCGTAGGCCATTTGTGCCCCCAATTTCATCATGCCGTCCAGGTGGGTGTCCACCCTGCGTCGGCCAATTTTGTCTCCGCCGGGCTTGGCGAACCAGGCGCTGCCGAAGCGGGTGAGGAGCGGGCCGACGACCATCACGGAGCCCCGGAGCTCGGCGCACTTGGCCACGAATTCTTCGGTCTCGATGTAGGAGGTGTCCACGGAATCGGCCTGGAAGGTATAATTTCCCTTGGAATGGCGCGTCACCTTCACCCCCATCTTTTCCAACAGGTTGATGAGGTTCTTCACATCCAGGATTTCCGGGATGTTGGAGATGGTGACGGGCTCGCTGGAAAGGAGCACGGCACTGATCACTTCCAGGGCCTCGTTCTTGGCCCCCTGCGGGGTAATGCTGCCGGAGAGCTTGTGCCCTCCCTCGATGATGAATTTTGCCATTATATGTGCAGGATTCTCAATACTATTAGTCTGTAAAGTTTTGTCTTACGGGAATAATCCTGTTAATATGGATATTGATTCTATCACCTTTTACGGTGGTAATCATTATTTGAAAACTTAAATAGTCATCTTCTGATTCTGGCATATGAAAGACACCAAGTTGTACAGTTTTAACCAACTCATTCTTTCCAGTATATTGGCCCTGGTGCATGGGAATGTCAAGGGTTGAGCCCAACCCTAAAGACTCATCCAGGCCATTAATGCAAATCCTTTCAACAATTTGATCCCCAGTTAGCGTTTCATCATAATGGTGACTAATGTAAATACGTTGTTCAATTATAAGAAGAGGTGTGTTCTCTGGTCCTTCCGAATAAGAAGAAAAAGAATCGCAAAAAAAACGCATGACTAAGCCTTCATACATTCTAGAAGCGCCAATAAAAGCAGAGCCAACCTTATAAAAAGATTGTTCATATTTGGCCGAAATAACATGAATCATATTTGTTTCATTTCCAAACTTGCTGCAGTTGGTCAAACAACCCAGCAACACAAGGATAGAAAAGAGCGAAAATAAGTGTTTCAAGTTCAATATCATTATTCTTGGGTAACGGTGATACCAGCTCCAGCGTCGCCGTACGTTATCTGGATATAGGCCCTTCTTGGGTTACCCTGTTCGTTTTTGTCGACAGTGATAATCACCTTGTTGCTCTTTCCTTTATCGGGAACCAATGCATGAATCCAATCTCCCTCTAAAACATCTTGGGTGATAGCCACGTCAGAATTTTGAGGACTAAAAAGTCTATCTACCTGCCATTCCGCATTCACGAATCGGTATGTTTCTGCTCCTCCAAGCCACAACGCGGAATAATTAAGGACAGTCACGATTTCTTCTCCACCCTCGGAATTAAAAACCACTTCTGTTTTATCCAATTTCATTTTCTTCCAATTCCCCTCTGTCTTTTTACAGGAAGCAGCAACGAATAAGACAATTACTGCGATTGTCGCAAATATGTGTAGCGTTTTCATGATCTTGGGCGTTAGTCAGAAATGGAAAAGTTATGAATAATTGCTCTTTGGTAAATGAAATTATAGGTTGTGGAGACATCTTGGATAAGCCAGTCTCCTGACGGGGCAAAGTAATCATCATTATGTAATCCTCCCCATCCCCAATTCATTCGGAAATGAGTAACGTATGGAATGTCATATGTTACTGTTGTTTTTGGTCGAATATATGGCATGGCAGGCCCCGGGCCCCACCATTCATCCCAAACCCATTCGTATTCGTTGATATATTGAATACTGTTTCTTTTATAACCATCAATGATAAAGCAATGTCCATCAGAATAAACAGGGAAAAGCCCAAGAATATATTCTACTGTCCCATCTGCTCGGGCGATAACAGGCATCCCGTTGGTTAGACTTTCTTTTACTGTTGCAAGGTCGTAGCTGGAATAAGAGCAGGATATCCCATAATACTCAAACACATCGTCAACAAGATCACTGGTTGAGGCTTCCGATCCATTGGGCGAGTAATCCATACCAACCCTTTTACCAACATCGGCAATCAAAACAGCGGCAGAATAACAATTCTTAAGATTGATAGAATTATATTTCATGTAGTTCCAGGTGGAACTAGATGCTCCGCCCGTATATCCGTATCCACTTCCGTAAGGGATGTTACAATAGGCGGTGTCGGGAGCGAATACTGGAGTCCCGAGTTTGTCGTGTAAATAAAAAAGCATTTGAGCTCCAGCAACAGCGACGCATCCAGCATAGACATGATATTGACTTCCAGCAGAAATTAATGGACAATACTCATTATAGTTACCCTCTTGCCCCCACTGTGTTTCTGTTAAACGAATATCGTCGTATACCACAGAACTCGAAGAGACGTTTACAAGCTCCCAATGCCCTGTTCCCGGGTAAACAGGAAGCGTGTCAAATATGGAAAATCTTTCCTCTCGGAGTGTGGAAGAAATAAGTTCTTCATCACAACAAATCAATCTCCAAAAATGCTTAGATTGCTCAATATTAGTCAACTGTTCATTTGTGAGAGATGAATAATCTTTCAAATGCATGAGGATTTTTACATCGGCAGCAAGAGATTCTACCCATGCGAGCATTTCAACATTTTCTATTTCTTTGGAAAAGCCACCATTGTCTCCGGTTGCAATTATCACAGGGGCACGTTTGTCGCCAGCGATAATGTCCCAGCCTTTATTGTAGTTAATTACGTACAGCAGAGTGTCTTCGCCATCGGAAAGGGGCTCTACTGAAACAGCTGTTTTACCATAACCAAGATTCTTATAATGAAGGAACGCTTCTACATCTTTCATAGAAACACTTGTATTTTCCTCTGCTATTGTCGTTTTGGTCAAAATCTCCTGTTGAATAATATCAACAACAGAGCTTCGAACATCGAAACCTCCTTTTGTGCTTAAACAGCCTGAAAGAAATAATAACAGAGAAAAAACAAATAGAATCTTTTTCATATTGAATTTACCCCTAGTTTTTAGGACTGTTCTTCATATCCAGGATTTCCGGGATGTTGGAGATGGTGACGGGCTCGCTGGAAAGAAGCACGGCGCTAATCACTTCCAGGGCCTCGTTCTTGGCCCCCTGCGGGGTAATGCTGCCGGAGAGCTTGTGCCCTCCCTCGATGATGAATTTTGCCATTATACGTGCAGAAATGTTAACACTATTAGTCGATAAAGTCGTGTCTTACGGGAGTAATCTTGTTAATAATGATATTGATTTTATCACCTTTAATGGAGGTAATCGTTATATTGAAACTTAAATAGTTCTCTTCGTTCTCTTCATAGTCGGGCATGTGAAAGACACCAAGTTGTACGTTTTTAACCAACTCATTCTTTCCAGTATATTGGCCCTGGTGCATGGGAATGTCAAGGGTAGAACCCAACCCTAAAGATTCGTTCAGGCCATTAATGCAAATCCTTTCAACAATTTGATCCCCCGTTAACGTTTCATCATAGTTGAGACCTTGGTAAATACGTTGTTCAACTATAAGAAGAGGTGTGTTTTCCGGGCCTTCTGGATAAGTAGAATAATTGTTGCTAAAAAAACGTGAAACGATGCTGTCATACTTTATATGATAGCCAAGAAAGACAGAGCCAACCTTATAAAAAGATTGTTCATATTTGGCCGAAACAACATGAATATAATTTGATTCATTTCCAAGCTTGCTGCAGTTGGTCAAACAACCTGAAAGGGAAATCAA
This sequence comes from uncultured Bacteroidales bacterium, assembly GCA_905234795.1. Classification (GTDB taxonomy): domain Bacteria; phylum Bacteroidota; class Bacteroidia; order Bacteroidales; family UBA932; genus Cryptobacteroides. The sequence goes on from CAJOIQ010000001.1 coordinate 190,337, forward strand.
CAGGAGTAATAAATAAAGAGTCTTTCTCATGTTGAGTAATAGTACTACTTTTCGGGGATGTCAAAGGTGCCGGCGGGAATGCTGGGGTTCTCCTGCAGTTCCTCTAGCTCGATGAAGGTGTCGGCAGAAAGTTTTTTCTTGAAATGCTGCCGGATGATGATGCCTTTATATACCCAGTTGGTCACCTTGACCTTGGATAGCATCTGTTTCCGCTCTTCCTCATACACCACGCAAGGGTAGCCTTTGTATTCTTCTTCTCCTATCTTCTTGATTTTGAATTCCTTCATCTGTGCTTCGGTGAGGGTGAGCCAGTTCACCTGCGGCCGGCCTTCCATCTTTTTCACCTGGTTGTCGTTGTTGATGGCCCAGCCCTCTTCTCCCTTGAAAACGGTAGTGGCCAGAAAGACGCCCAGTTCCGGACCCATGTTCATTTCGGTGACCCCTTTTTCGTCGAACCCATAGTTGTCGAACCACAGGTAGTTGTAGGATTTGTAGTCGCCCATGATGGACGCGGTTTTCATATAACCGGACTTGACGCCGTAACGGTGATTCTCCTGTGCGCCCAGGGGCAGCAGCAGGCCGATGGCCAAAAGGGTTAGGAGGATTCTTTTCATGGTATTGAGGGGGTTAGATGTGTTCCACTTCGGGGTGAAGGGTTATTCCGTACTTTTCCCGGATGGTGCCGATGATACGCTGCTCCAGGCCGATGATTTCCTGCGGGGAGGCTTCTCCGGACGCGTTGACAATCACCAGCGGCTGCCTGGGGTACACCTGCGCGCCGCCGTTGGTGGCGCCCTTGAAGCCGCACTGCTCAATCATCCAGGCCGCCGGCACCTTGATCTGGTCTCCCACCACGTAATGCGGCACCTGATACTCCGGTCCGTTGTCCTTTTGGGCAATGGCCACAATGCGGGCGAAGTGCTCCCGGCTGATGACCGGGTTGCAGAAAAAGCTTCCCGCCGATCCTGTCACCGCCGGATCCGGCAGTTTCTGGTTCCGGATGCCGATGATGGTGTCCCGGATGATTTGTGGAGTAAGCGGCCCTTCCGGCAGTGCTTTGCGGATGCCGCCGTAATCCAGCACCGGCTTGGGCTCGCGGGACAGGCGGTAGGTGACGGCTGTGATGATGTACCGGCCTTTCCACTCGGTTTTGAACTTGGAAGTGCGGTAACCGTACCCGCAAGTGGCCGGGTCAATGTGTACAAATCGGCCCTCTACGCGGTCCCAGGCCCTGATATCGGCAATGATGTCCTTGGCCTCCACGCCGTATGCGCCGATGTTCTGCACCGCGCTGGCCCCCACTTCTCCCGGTATCAGTGACAGGTTTTCCGGTCCCCACAATCCTTCCACGGCCGCCCAGGCGCAGAACTCGTCGAAGACCACGCCGGCCGGCAGGGTGACGGAGAGACTCCCCTTGGAGGACGTGTCCACCCCCGGACACGGGCAGGGGGAGGGGCCCGTTGGATACAAGTCCCCGGAGGGGACGCAGGAGACAATGGGAGGGGCCGGAGTGAGCGAAGCGAACGGAGTTCCTCCGAGGGGAGTCTCTCCGCCACCGATGCCCATGTGGAGCACGGTGCCGGGGAAATCCCGGGTGAAGAGGAGGTTGGAGCCGCCGCCCATCACCATCACGGGCTGCGGGAGGGCAGACCAGTCAAGGGCCGGCAACTCTTCTTCGGCCTCTATTTCTATATAAAGCGCGCAGGACACCTTCATCCGGAAGGTGTTCCGCGCACTAAGGTCGTATGACGGGATTTGAATCAAACCTCTTTTACATTCAGGGCAATCTGGAGTTCGTCCAGCTGCTCCTGGTCAATCTGGGACGGGGAGTCGATCATCACATCTCGGCCCTGATTGTTCTTGGGGAAGGCGATGTAGTCCCGGATGGTGTCCTGACCGCCCATGAGGGCACATACGCGGTCGAAGCCGAAGGCCAGACCACCGTGCGGCGGGGCGCCGAACTTGAAGGCGTTGATGATGAAACCGAACTTGTACTCGGCTTCTTCGGGGCCGATGCCCAGGACCTCGAACATGCGTTTCTGCATGTCGGCATTGTGGATACGGATGGAACCGCCGCCCAGCTCGTTGCCGTTGAGCACAAAGTCATAGGCATTGGCGCACACGCGCTCCAGGTCTTCCTTCTTGTTGCTGTAGAACCAGTTCTCGTGCTCCGGCTTGGGGGCGGTGAATGGATGGTGCATGGCGTAGAAACGCTGGGTTTCGTCGTCCCACTCCAGTAGCGGGAAGTCCACAATCCACAGGGGAGCGAACTCCTTGGGGTTGCGGTATCCCAGACGGCCGCCCATTTCCAGGCGCAGGACGCCGAGCATGGTCTGGACCTTGCGTTTGGCGGGGCCGCTCATCACCAGGATGAGGTCTCCGGCCTTGGCCTCAGCGGCTTCGGCCAGCTTGGCCAGGTCTTCGGGAGCATAGAACTTGTCGATGGAGCTCTTGAAGGAGCCGTCGGCATTCACGCGGATATAAATGAGGCCCTTGGCACCCACCTGCGGGCGTTTTACCCATTCGGTGAGCTCGTCAATCTGCTTGCGGGTATATTCGGCCGCACCGGGGACGCAGATAGCGCCGATGTAGGCGGCGTCGTCCAGCACGGAGAAGCCCTTGCCCTTGGCTACGCCGGTGAGCTCGTGGATGGTCATGCCGAAGCGTACGTCCGGTTTGTCGGAGCCGTACTTGTCCATGGCGTCGTACCAGGTCATGCGGGGAAGCGGGTTTGGGATGTCCACGCCCAGCACGTTCTTGAACAGGGTGCGCATCATGCCCTCGAAGGTATTCAGCACATCTTCCTGCTGCACGAAGGACATTTCGCAGTCAATCTGGGTGAATTCCGGCTGACGGTCGGCACGCAGGTCCTCGTCACGGAAGCAGCGCACAATCTGGAAGTAGCGGTCATAACCGGCCACCATGAGCAGCTGCTTGAAGGTCTGGGGGCTCTGCGGCAGGGCGTAGAACTGGCCCGGGTTCATGCGGGAGGGAACTACAAAGTCGCGGGCACCTTCCGGGGTGCTCTTGATGAGGTAGGGGGTTTCAATCTCCATGAAGCCGTTGGCGTCCAGGTAGTTGCGAACCTCGTGGGCCACTTTGTGCCGAAGGGCCAGGGCGCGCTGCAGCGGGCCGCGGCGCAGGTCCAGATAACGGTATTTGGCACGGAGGTCCTCACCGCCGTCGCTCTCTTCCTCGATGGTGAAGGGCGGGGTGACGCTCTTGTTGAGGATGTTGATGGATTCCAGTTTGATCTCGATGTCGCCGGTGGGCATCTTGGCGTTCTTGGCCTGGCGCTCCACCACTTCTCCGGTGGCCTGAATCACGAATTCACGGCCCAGGGAGGTGGCGGTCTCCACCAGTTCTGCAGGGGCATCGGCCTCTACAACCAGCTGGGTAATGCCATAGCGGTCCCTCAGGTCCACGAAGGTCATACCGCCCAGTTTTCGGGCTTTTTGTACCCATCCGGCCAGCGTCACGCGCTGTCCCTTGTTCTCAATGCGGAGTTCCCCGCAAGTGTGTGTTCTGTACATATCTTGTGTTGGTTATTTTCCAATCTACAAAATTAGCAAAAAATACGTTATCTTTGCATTGCTATGATGGAAGTACGCGCAAAGAAGGCCTTGGGCCAGCATTTTCTCACGGACCAGAAGGTTGCCCGGGCCATTGTGGATGCATTGGGATCGACATGCCCGGCCCCGACGGGGCATCCCATGCCCACCCTGGAAGTAGGCCCCGGCATGGGGGTGCTTACCCAGTATCTGCTGGAGCGGGAGGACATCGACCTCCGGCTCATTGAGATTGACTCCGAGAGCGTGGAATACCTCCTTACGCACTTCCAAGGCATGGAGGGGCGCCTCATGGAGGGAGACTTCCTGCGGCTCAAACTGGAGAAGATTTTTCCGTCGGCCTTTGCCATCATCGGCAATTTCCCCTACAATATCTCTTCCCAAATCTTCTTCAAGGTGCTGGACTACAAGGACCAGATTCCCGAAGTGGTGGGCATGGTGCAGAAGGAAGTGGCCGAGCGCATTGCCGAAAAGCCCGGCAGCAAAACCTACGGCATCCTTTCCGTGTTGCTCCAGGCCTGGTACGACATTGAGTATCTGTTCACCGTGGGCTCCGGATGCTTCGCGCCCCCGCCCAAGGTAGAGAGCGCTGTCATCCGCCTCACCCGCAACGGCCGCACCTCGCTGGGCTGCGACGAAGCCCTGTTCAAGACCGTGGTGAAAACGGCCTTCGGCCAGCGCCGCAAGATGATGCGCAACCCCCTCAAACCCCTGGCTGCCGCCAAAGCGTCCCGCGAAGGCTGGACGCAGGAGCAACTATCGGCCTTCCTGGCCCAGCCTGTCTTCTCCCAACGCCCCGAACAACTTTCCGTGGAGGACTTCGTGGAGCTTACCAACTTATTGCGGTAGTGCTCTAAATGACTGATAATCAGCCACAAAAGAAAATTTCTTGATACCAAACGGGATCAAGAAATTTCAAAACAGTATTATAAATCAATCACTTACTAAAAAGCGACAACTACCTTTTGGGCTTCATGGGCCGAAGAGGCGGGAAGGTAGACGCTGGCTTCGCGGGTGGCGGCGTTGTACTGGCATTCCAGCGGCTGGCCGTTCAGCGTGGCCTTGGGGCAGCGGGGGGCGCCGCCCAGCACCAGGGAGAGCTTACGGATAGAAGGCATGCCTTTGAAAGAACCTTCAACGGGGCCGATTTCCACCGTTACGCCGGAGGCGTTGGCGGTTTTTTCAATGCGCGTAGAGGCGTACTGCGTGGGATAGGCCTGGGAAACGCCGTCGTCTTCATAGTGCACATAGCTGCTGCGGCCGTTGCCGGGAGCAATGTAGATGCGAAACTCGTCGGAGACGGACTGCAGGTGCTGGATGCCTTCGGCGGCCAGGGGCAGGATGGCGCCGGCTTTCACAAACCAGCAGTTCTGGTCGATGGAATAGCTCAGATTCTGCACCGTACCGCCTTTCAGCATTTTGTGATGGGCCATGTCGTACCATTCGGTGCCCGAAGGAAGCCAGACCTCGCGGGAGGCCAGGCCGTCGGCGCCCACCGGCTTGCACACAGTGGCCGCAAGGATGTTGTCTCCAAAGAAGTACTCCTGTTTCCAGGTATAAGCTTCGGCCTTTTCCGGATACTCGTAATAGAGCGGACGGCACAGGGAAACGCCCGTCTCGTAGGCCTGCCTGGCCATATCGTAGATGTAAGGAGTAAGGGCGTAGCGCAGCTCCAGCGCCTCCTTCATATACTGGTAGTGCTCCGGGAACATCCAGATGCGGCGTTCCAGGACGGCCGAAGACGTGCTGTGGGTCTTGAAGATGGGGGAGAACACGCCGTACTGCAGCCAGCGGGTAAACAGCTCGGGATCCGTGGGATTGTCTTCCCGCTGCATGTGGCCGCCCAGGTCGTGGCCCCAGTAGCCGTAAAGCACGTTGGAGGCCGTAGCGGTGAATTCCGGCAGGTAGCCCAGCACATCCCACTTGATGAAGGTGTCGCCGGAGAAGCCCAACTGGTAGCGATGGCTGCCCAGGCCGCCCCAGCGGTGGTAAATGAGCGGACGCTCGGCCTGTTCGGGGGCCAGGCCGCGATTACGGCGAATCTTGTCATGGAAGAAGGTGTGATTGAGCCAGAAAGTGTTGCTCAGTCCCGGCACGTACTTGCTTTCCTTCCACTGCTGCCAGTCCAGCCACCAGAAATCCACACCCTGCTTCTCCAGGGGATGCAGCACGGAGTTGAAGTAGGCATCGGCCCAGGCGCGCTGGTCCATGCGGAAGGGCACGCTGGCGTGATAGCCGTCGCGCTTCACATAGCCCCGGGGGCCGTCATAGTCGTCGGTTCGCGACAGGTAGTCCTTCACAAAAGCGGGGTACACCTGTTCCCGCACTACAATGCCGGATGCCGGATGCAGGTTGAGGGAGGTCTTCAGATTCATGCTGTGCACCTGGTTCAGGAAGCCCTCGGGGTCCTCAATGAGGTCCCGGTTCCATGTGTAGCCGGTCCAGCCGATGCTCTGGCCGAATTCGTCCCGCCGCTGGCGCCGGGCGGCACCCCGCCAGGTCTCGTGCCAGTCCATGTCAATCACCATCACGTCGATGGGCAGTTCCCGCTGGCGGAATTCCTGTCCCAGGGTGATGAACTCCTGGTCGGTGTAGGCCCAGTAGCGGCTCCACCAGTAGCCGAAGACGAACTTCGGAGGCATGGGGATGCTGCCGGCCACCTTGGCGTAGTCGGCCAGGGCGGCCTTGTAGTCGTGGCCGTAGGCAAAGAGGTACAGGTCCTGCCGCTCGCCTTCCGGCCGGGCGGCCACCCACTCGCCCCAGTCGCTGTCGTCGGCCACAAACAGGTGCCGGGTGCTCTCGTCCACCACGGCCCAGCCGTCGCGGGATAGGATGCCTTTCTCCATGGGGTCGTTGTAATTGATCTTGTCCGGTCCCTGGCAGCCGTCCAGCGTACGGGCGGTGCCCATCAGGTTGCCCTTGTCTTCCAGGCCGGGATGCCATTTGACCGTTTTCCCGTTCAATTTGAAGGTAACCTGGAGATTGTCGGCCGACAAAGGACCCTCGGCAGGCTTGTAATCCAGCGTGAGGGACTTGGTCTTCACCACCAGTTTGCCGCCGGACCGGGAAACGGTGAAGGAGGGAACCGGCAGGTCCCGGTTCACGATGGCCAGGGTGGCGTGGTCTTCAAACTGGCCGTCGGCCGCCCATTCCAGGCGGATGAGCCGGTCGGTGAGCACGGTGAAACGGGCATTGCCCTCAACGACCTGTGCTTTGGGGTTAGCTACGGGGTTGTTTGCGGCGAAAGCCGGGATGGCGGCCGCAACAAAAACGCTTATGAGGAATAATTTACGCATAATATGTTAATATTTCGGGAAAATGGAGAGTCTGAGGGTGGTGCTGCCATAAGGGACCAGCTCTATATAACTGACTTTCTTGCTTTCCGGAGTTACGGTCTTGGGAAGCGGAGGGGTGTATCGGCCCTCTTCCAAAGACCAGCCGCTCACCTTTACTACGGGCACCCGCAACTTCAGGGGAGCGTTTCCAGGGTCGAAGGGGAAGCCATCGGCTTTGGTTTTCACCACTTTGACATCCTTCAACCGGTTTTCTACCAGTGCATAGTTCCAAGCCCCGGCGGGCGTCATGGACCAGCTCTTGAACCCCGGGTTGGCCGATACTTTCCCGGCCAGGTTATCGTAGATGGCCGTATCTTCCTTAACATCGGCCGGGACGGCATAAGCATACAGCACGGGGCCCCGGCGCAGGGAAAGACCGCTTCAACTCTCCGGCCCAGAGCACGGAATTATAGGGGTAGGCCATAGCCTCGGGGTGGCCGGTGAGCCCGTCCCGCTGCCTTTTCAGGATTTCGGCCAGCCAGCCCTGGGCCTCAATCTTGTCAATGAGACCTTCGTCAAAGACGGCGTATTCCGGGAAAGAAACAGCCAAATCCAGCACATAAACGCCTCTGGGTGAGATTCTTACCGGACGGGTGATGTCTACGACTTCCCCCGTAACGGCGTCCCGGCCGATGTTATAATTCCGCGTCACCTCCCGGAAACGCTCCATGGGAACCGTCTGTTCCTTGTCACTTCCGTTGAGGATGACCAGCACGGTGTTTTGACTGTCGGTGCGGGCATAGACATAGCACTTGGTTGCGTTATCCGGCGTATAGTGGACGAGTTTGCCGTTGGCAACGGGGCCCGAGGTTCGACGCCAGTTCAGCAGTTTGCTGGCAAAGTCCCAGCATTCGTTCTCGTATTCCGTACGTCCTTCCGGGGTGAAGGCGCTGCGAGGGTCTTCGGCCCAGCCGCCCGGGAAATCGGCCCGCAGGGCATCCCGGCCACCCATCGCGATCTCCGTTCCGTAGTAAATCTGCGGGATGCCGCGGGTGGTGAGCAGGAAAGCCAGGCCCTGCTTGAGTTTCCAGGCGGGTTCGCCCGGCTCCATGAAGCGGGCGATATCGTGGTTGTCCAGGAAAGTGAGCACATAGGACGGATCCGGAATCAGGAAGTCTTGCGCGATGCACTCGTACAACTTGAACAGACCGGCTTCAGAGCCCTCGGAAGTGTTGCTTTCCTTTAGTATCTCCTCTTTGGCCGTGAAGGTGAGGTCGAAGTCCATCACGGTCTTCAGGTGGGAATCGGAGGCATTCAGGGCCGATCCTCCCTGCCACCAGCCGGCAGCCGAATTACGGGGATACCACCCCTCGCCCACGATGTTGAAATCCGGATATTCGTCCTCGATCTCCTTGCACCAACGCACCATGAAGTCATAATCGGCATAGGGATAGGTGTCCATCCGGATTCCGTCGATCCGGGCATACTCTATCCACCAAATGCTATTTTGGATAAGATAGGTGGCGAGATGACGGTTCTTTTGGTTGAGGTCCGGCATTCCCCCCGAGAACCATCCGTTTACCAGAACGTCTTTTTCGCTCTGGGGAGCATGGGGGTCCATCAAGGACCATTTGTAATGCGTGGTGGTCTGGAGTCCCTCTATACGGCGCCAACCGCCCCTTTGCCCCTGCTGCGGGCGCGGTTGGGAGGCCATTTTCCCCACTTTGCGGGCCACCTCGTTCTGGTTGAACCAGTTGGAATCCGGAATGTCTTGCATCCACCAGTGGGAACTGCCGCAGTGGTTGAAAATCATGTCCATTACCACCTTCAGGTTCTTCCCATGCGCTGCATCGATAAAAGCGCAATACTCTTCATTGCTGCCCAGGCGAGGGTCCACCTGATAATAGTCGGAGATGGCGTACCCGTGAGAGGCGTTGCCCTTGTTGAATTGGACGGGATTAAGCCAGATAGCCGTGATACCCAACAGGTCAAGGTAATCCAGATGGTCCTGAATGCCTTTAAGGTCTCCTCCATGGTGTCCGCCGCCATTCTGGCGATTCACGCCCCATTCTCCCAGCACATCATTCCCGGGATTCCCATTGGCGAAACGGTCCGGCATAATCAGGTACAGGACATCGGCCGATGTAAATCCCTGCGCTCCGGGCTTGGCATTCCGTTCCCTGAGTCGGAAGGTCTGAACAGTCTTTTTCTTTCCCTCCTTGAAGGTGAATTTCAGCGTTCCCTGCGGAGCTTCTTCCGTTACCTCAAGATAAACGAAGAGGTAATTCGGATTCTGGACACCCGCCGTTTCCTTGATGCGTACACCGGGATATTCTTCCAGGCCGATTTCCGCCTTGGCGATTCCTTGCCCATAAAACAGAATCTGAACCTCATGATTCTTCATGCCGGTATACCAGAAGGGAGGATCCATCCGCTCTACGTTAACTCCCAGTACTTGGGTGCACCAGAGCAGCAGCAGGAAGGGTAAAAAGTGACGGGCTTTCATATTGGTATTTTTACAAAATTCATAAAAAAGGGGGGCGCAAACCAAACACCCCCCCTCGCTCCAATGATACAAACTACACACTAATGAACATTGGATTCCGCTGCCTCACGGCAGTGTTTATCGTTGGAATTCCACCACCAGCGTGCTCAGGGCAGGCACGGTGGTTTCATCCGTAAGGGTCATGCTTTCTCCGGTGAGCACGTTGTGTCCTGCACCCAGGCCGGCCGAAATCTCTTTGAAGCGCGTCCAGGGCACTTTCTGCTCCTGGGCCGAGTTGTTGATGAACACAAACACCACCTCTTTGTCGTTGTAACGGAAATAGCCGTAGGTGTTGTCCTGGGGGATAAAGTGCAGCGTCTTTCCGGAGTGGATCACCTCCTTTCCCTTGCGCCACTGGAACAGCGTGCGGGCATAGTCGTGCAGGTCCTTGGCGTGCGCCCATTCCTTGGTGGCCGATGCTTTCACGCGGCCCTCTTCGGTGAACAGGTTCACCTTGTCACCGGCCCAGCCTCCGGGGAAGTCCATCCGCAGACGCCCGTCGTCGCGGCGGGGGTTGCCCGTCACGAACATCATTTCGTCGCCGTAGAAGAACTGGGGAATGCCCCGTAGGGTGGCCAGTAACGTGAAAGCGATCTTCATGCGCCGCGGGTCCTGCCCGTAGGTGTCACCGATACGGGCGATGTCATGGTTGGACAGGAAGATGAGCATGTGGCTCAGGTCATGGTATATTCCATCGTGCGACAGGGCAGTGTACACGGCCGAAATGTCGGCTCCGCGGCGACCGCGTCCCGGGGCCGGGGCGCCTTCGGCGGGGATGGGGGCCGACAGGGCCTGTGAAATGGCACCCTGCAGCGGGAAGTCCATGATGCTGGGCAGGTTGGAGTTAAATCCGTCCGTATTGGGATTGTCTTTTTGCCAGTAAGCGCAGAAATCGGGACTGGCGTGCCAGTTTTCGCCCACAATGTTAAAGTGGGGATACTCGTCGGTCACGGCCTTGGCCCACTGTGACATGGGCACTTTCTCGTTATAGAACCAGGTGTCCACCCGGAAACCGTCCAGGCCGGAATACTCTATCCACCACACGGCCCACTGCTGGAAGTACTTGAGCATGTAAGGGTTGTCCAGGTTCATGTCCGGCATCCCGCGGGAGAACCAGCCCTCTTCCATCACGGCCAGGTCGGCCTTGGAGGCGTTGGGGTCCAGGGCCAGGGACATGGTGTGGTTGGAGTTCACGTAAGGATCGTTCATGTGTACCCAGTCCTTGAACGGCAGGTCTTTCATCCACCAGTGCTCCGTGCTGGCGTGGTTGGTAACCACGTCCATCACCATCTTGATGCCCTTGGCGTGGGCGGCCTCCACCAGTTCCTTGTACTTCTCGTTGGTTCCGTAGCGGGGGTCGATGTGATAGTAGTCAGAGCAGGCATATCCGTGGTAGGAGCCGTGGCGGGCGTTGTCGCCCAGCAGCGGCGTGCTCCAGAGGGCCGTGGCGCCCAGGTCGGCTATGTAGTCCAGGTGGTCGATGATACCCTGGATGTCGCCGCCGTGGCGGCCCATGGGCTGCTCCCGGTTGGCCTTCTCGGCCGTGTCGGGCGTGGAGTCAATGGACGAGTCTCCGTCGGCAAAACGGTCGGGGACGATGAGGTAGATCAGGTCGGCGCTGGTATAGCTCTCCCGCCGGGCACTTCCTTTTGCGCGCTCATAAATCTGATAGGGATAGCGCACGGTAAGCCCGTCTTTCTTGAAGACGAAGGTATAGGTGCCCGGCTGGGCCTTGGCGTCAATCTGCAGGTCAATGAACAGGTAGTTGGGGCTGTCGGCCTTGTGCAGGGCTTTGATATACACGCCAGCGGCGCCTTCCAGGGAAACATCGGCCTGGCCGATATCCTGTCCGTGCACCAGCAGCTGCAGCTGGGTGTTCATCCCGGTCCACCAGCAAAGGGGTTCTACCTGCTGGATAATCTTCTGTGCATTCATGGCATGGAGGGAACAAAGGATTCCGCAAACCAAAGCTACGTATTTTTTGGCAATTCTGTTCATGGTCTATTCCCAGATTTGGAACTGATAGGCCCCGAATTTCTGTGAGGCGGGGATGCCGTTCTTGCCGGACACGGGCTCCGGGAAGTTGGCCTCTACCTCATTTCCGCTCACATTTACGGCCAGCAGGCCACCGTTTTCGTAGTATACAAACAGCACGCGGCCGCTTTCATACAGTTTGCAGGCACCCTTGCGGTTCAGTTTGGATACCGCCTGCATGGCCTCCTGGTACTTCTTGGTAAACTCCGGCATGGCGTTCCAGTTGAACGTCTGCGTGTTGAAGAAGTTGATGGTCTTGTTGTTGCCGGCTTCCTGGTTGCCGTAAATCATGGAGGAGCCGTTGAGGCCGGCCATCAGGATATAGGCGGCCAGGCTGCCGTCCAGGCTCTTGAACTGCCCGGCGGGGGTGTCGGACGTGAGGTCGTCGTGGTTGGTGATGAAGTAGAGCTTGGTCTTGGGCGCCGGGGCCTTGTCCTGGTCACCTTTGTACCAGTTGGCGAAATTGCTCAGAGCGCCGCCGCCGATCAGGGTGATCATCTGCCGCTTCATGGCGCGGTCGAAGATGATATCAAAGCCATCGTCAAACATCCGTTCGTAGTCAGATTCGGCCAACATGAGAAATCCCGGCTTGAGTTCCTTCAGTTTGCCGATGGCTTCTTTCCAAAAGTCGTCGCGTACGCCGTGGGCATAGTCGCAGCGGTACCCGTCAATGCCCAGTTCCGTCACCCAGTACTCCAGCGCATCTTCCATGGCGGCCCACAGCTCTTTCTTGCTGTAGTCCAGCTGGGCCACGTCCTTCCATTCCCCGTCTTTGGTGGGCCAGGCGATGCTGCCGTCGGCCTTGTGCTCATACCATTCGGGGTGTTCCGTAATCCACACGTTGTCCCAGGAGGTGTGGTTGGCTACCCAGTCGAACATCACCTTCATGCCCTTGGCGTGCGCAGCGTCCACCAGCGATTTCAGTTCCTCCAGCGTTCCGTAGCTGGCGTTCACGGCCTTGAAGTTTTTGATGCAGTAGGGTGAGCCGATGGCTTTTTCCTTGCCCTCGGCATAGACGGGCATCAGATAAAAGACATCGGTGCCCAGGGCCTTGATGTCGTCCAGACGGTTCTGGATCTTCCCAAAGGCGCCGCTGCTGCCGTACAGTTTGGGGTTCACCTGGTAAATCTGATAATGGTCACGCGCGGTGGCGGGCAGGGACAGCAGTTCCTTGGCGTAACTGCCGGTTGTGGTGTTCCCGTTTTCGGGATTGGTAGTGATAATCTTGGCCGCCATCGGCTTGCTGCAGGCGCAGACCAGCATGATGGAAAGGGCGAACAGGGCTATTCTTGTGTGTTTCATAAGCAGGTGGTTTGGCAGGCCGGTGCCCGGTCGGGGGCGCCGGCCCGAAAACGGGTTATTCAACCACGGTCACATTGTCTGCCGTGAAGTGGAAGAAGAAGTCGGTCTTGATGGTCTGGCCCTTGAGGATGTCGAAGTTCTCCAGCTGAACACCGTTGTTATTGTTGTTCAGGATGAAGTTGGCCGTGTTGCCAAAGGCCGTGGCCGGCACCTCGAAGTACTTGTAGGTTACGCCGCCGATTTCCTGGGTTCCGGCAGGGGCAGCGCCCGGCCATCCGCCAAAGATTTCGGAAGTGCCCCACACATACAGGGCAATCTCGTCCCAACCGGTGTCGTCAATCACATACACGCGGGTGACAGGAGTGGTCTCCGTGCAGGCGGAATTCTCAATCTCTAGGAACAGGTCTTCTCCCAGCGTGGTGGAAAGAGCATCAAACTGGCTACCTTCTCCGTTGTTGAAGATGAGGTTCTCTTTCTTTCCGGTAGCGTCGGCGGACACGTCAAAGGTGTAGACGGGTTCTCCGCACCAGGTGCCTATCTTGGTACCGGCTGCACCGGTCCAACCGCCGAAGACCTCGGCGTCGCCCCAGGCATAGAGATTCAGCGTCTCCCAGCCCTGCTTGTTCACCACATAGATGGTTGAAGGTTCTCCGCGGGGGTTGCCGTCCACGTTACCCAGGCTGTAGGCTGCATTGATGGTCAGGAAAATCTCTTCCTCGGGAACAACGATGGGGAAGCCGTCCAGCTGTTTGCCGTTGTTGTTATTGTTGAAGATGAGGTTGAGGTTCTTGCCGGCCATGTCGGCAGGAAGGCCGAATACCAGATAGTCTACGCCCTTGACGGTCTCTACGTTCACCGGAGTGGCGCCCGGCCAGCCGCCGAAGGCTTCGGCGTCGCCCCAGGCATAGAGGGCCACTTCTTCCCAGTCGGTCTTGTTGTTGATGAGGATCTTGATGTCCGGGTTGCGGGGATCCAACTGAACCACGTTGAGGTCGGCGTCTACGGAGACGAAGAGCTCGCCGGACAGCGTCACGGGATAGCTTTCGGTCTGGGTGCCGGCGTTGTTGTTGAAGATGAGGTTTTCGGCGCGGCCTTCGGCATCGTCCACAACTACCTTCTTGTAGGTGACGGTGCCAATCTTGGCGGTTTCCGTCAACGCCATGCCGGGCCATCCGCCGCCCAGGTCGTTCACGTCACCCCACATATAGAGGTACAGGGCATCCCAGCCGGTGAGGTCCTGGACATAGATGGTCACGGGATCCTTGGTTTCGGGTACCGGCGGCTCTTCACCACCGCCGCCACCGCCATCCAGGGTTACCGGATCTCCGGCCTTGACGATGATAACCACGGCGGTTTCCGGATTCAGGAACAGGTCATAGGTGCCGTCCTCCGTCACCTTGATGTTACTCCCGTCCTGTGTGACCGCAAACGGCTCACCAAAGGCTTCAAATGCACCGCCGAAGTTGACGCCCCAGTCGGCATCCTTGCGGAACTTGAATTCATCGGAAGTGGTGAGTTCGAGAGCCAGGCACACGTGCCAGGTACCGTCTGTGAACATGGGTTCGTCGGCGCCCCAGCTGTTGCCGGTGCTGGCGATGGAACCGATTACGCCCCAGGGACTGGCCTCGGTCATGGTGTCACGGGGATCGGAGCTGCCGCCTTCGGCCGGATTGGCAGCCTCGGATACGCCGTCGGCCGTCACCAGGAAGAAGTAATCCTTCACGCCTTCGGCGAAGGTGACGTTGTAGTCGGCCAGCTGGGTGCCGTTGTTGTTATTGTTGAAGATGAGGTTTTCTTCCAGGCCGAAGATATCGTCGCCGTACTCGAAGTACTTGTACTCCTGGCCGTCGGCGGTCCAGGTGCCGGACACCTGTGCGCCGGGCCAGTCGCCGCCGTAGTTGTTCACGGTGCCCCACATGTACAGGGCGATGGCGTCCCAACCGGTCTGGTCGATGATGTAGATGCGTACGCCGCTGTGCTCGGGCAGTACAATCTTGCCCTCGTCGGGATTAACAGGCAGGAAATACTTTTCCCACTTGTCGGCATAGACGTTGGCCCATTCGCCGGCCCCCACGTTGAGGGTGTGTTTCACTTCCTCATTGCGGGAGGAACGCTCGTAGCCCTGCTGCACATTGTAGAACGTGAAGCCGTCGGCCAGGGTTTTTCCATCCTTGAACCGGGCGGGATCCAGATAGATGCCCCACTTGGAGGTAATGGTCTCGGAATGGGTCATGAGGTAGGTGGGGTTGCCGATGGCGGCTTCACCGCCGTTGAACTCACCCACGATATAGATTTCGTCTGTGGAGGCACTGGCCTGAGGCATGATGACCTCCAGCAGAATCATGTCGTTCCGGGTTTGGAAGGCCGGCTGCTCGTGCGCGAATTCAATCGCTTCCTTCTGGACGCAGGAGACAGCAAGGGCCAGGACCGGGAGAATGAAGAATGTTAAGAATCTTTTCATGGCTATTCGACTACATAATTAGGGTTCTGTACAAGGCCCGGATTCACGGTAAGCGCAGCTTCCGGGAGCGGGAACCATTCATATTTGCGGTCGCGCTTGGCGGGATAGGCGTCATCACCCTCGCCGCGGCCGAAGAACCACCACTGGCCCTGGGTGAATTTGTCGAAACGACGGAGGTCGGTGCGGCGACGGCGTCCCTCGCACAGGAACTCCTTGCCCCACTCATTCAGCATCCAGTCCAGGTCGAAGGCGTCGAAGCCGGGACCGGGTTCATCCTTCTTGGTGTTCCAGTCGGCGGCCTTGAAGTAGCGCTGGCGTACCTGGTTCACCAGGGTCTTGGCGCCCTCGGCGTCGCCGGCGCGCAGCTTGCACTCGGCCAGCATGTAGTAGACCTCGGCCAGGCGGAATTCCACCTCGTCAATGTCGCGGAAGTCAACACCGCATACGTCCGGAAGCACCGGATAGCGCACCAGGCGGTAGCCGGAGTTGGTCTCGCCCCAGTGGGGGGACATCACGGGCGCCAGGTCGCGGCCCTTGTTCTGGAAGGTACCCACCTGGTCTACATAGACCAGATCCTGGCCTTCGCGGTCGGCATCGGCCGGGAGAGCGGCGCCGGTGTAGTAGTCCACCTGGGGACCCAGCAGGAAGAGGCCTTCCCAGTTTCCGTTTGTGTCGGCGTGGTAGGGTTTTTTGCGGATGTCTTTGTCGTCAAACCTGTCCCAGACGGCGCCCAGTTTGTCGCCGTAGTCAAAGACGAAGGACTTGCCGCCGGTGTCGGTCCCGCCGGTAGGAAGGACGGTGCCGGTGTTGTCGTGGGACGGGGCGATGATCACGCAGTTCCAGCGGCCCTGGTCATTGTTGGAGCCGAAGATGGAGTCCGGATCGCCGAAGGCGTTGTAGGGGAAGAAGGTGACGTCGCGGCAGTTGTAGGCGTTGCCGTGGGACTTGCCGTATTCGGAAGCCAGGGCGAACACCACCTCGGGGCAATTGATGTTGTCAATGTTGTAGATATCCCGGTAGTCGGCGGCCAGGCTGTAGGTGCCGAAATCACCGTTGATGATGCTCTGGCACAGGGTGGCGGCGTCGGCATAGTGGTCTTCGCCTATGAACACCTTGGCGTTGAACAGCAGGCGGGCCTTGATCATACGGTTGGTGGCCTGGTTCATGCGGTTCACGTTGTTCTTGGGCAGGTTGGCAAGGCTGGCGTCCAGCTCGTCAATCAGGAACTGCCAGATAATCTTGCAACCTTTGTCAAAGTCGGGATCGGCCGACGGGGGAACCGTGGAGGTGACCTCCGTGTTCAGCGGCAGGGCGCCGCCCCATACCTCGAAGAGGTTGTAGTAGCACCAGGCGCGCAGGGTCTTCATCTCGTCGATGTACTGGCTGGCCTTTTCCTGGGTTACGCCGATGGTCTCCAGGTCGATGGTCTCCAGGTCGTGGATAATGCTGTTGGCTTCTCCGATAGCGCCCCAGGTATTGTTCCAGGCGCTGCGGATGATGGTGGATTCCGATGTCCAGGTGTGGGAGGACAGCACGAATTTCTCGGCATTGTCCCAGCCCCACTGGCCGCCGTTCCATACGCGCCAGGCAATCTGGTCGGCCGTGAACTCGTTCAGGTAGAAGAAATACTCTCCGAAGGAACCTTCGGCCGTGTAGTACACGGAGGCGATGGCGCCCTTTACGCTGCCTTCATTCTGGTAGAAATTGTCTTTCTCAATGCGGTTGAAGGCCTTCTCGGTGAGGTCGAAGCAGGCGGTGAGGCTCACAGCGGCGACCGCCATAACAAGGGTATTGAATATCTTTCTCATAAGGCAGTCCGATTAGAAGGTAACGGTGGCACCCAGGGTGACCACGCGGGTTTCGGGATAGCCGGTGCCATTGTCCACGCCCGGGGTGAGGCCGTTGGTGCTCAGCAGGGCCGGGTCTGTGCCGGTGTAGCCGGTGAAGGTGTACAGATCCGATGCGGTGAGGAACACGCGCAGGCTCTGCAGGATGTCTTTCTGCTTGGGAATGAAGGTGTAACCCAAGGTGATGTTCTGGATCTTCATGAAGTCACCTTTCTCCAGGAAGTAGGAGGTGACCACGCCGCCGTATTCACGGACATTTTTGTCGGTGGTGTAAGCGGTGCGGAATACGTTGGCGTTACCGGAGCTCTGCAGGTTGCCGGCGCGGCGGTTGTTGTAGATCATGTGACCGAAGGCGCCGTTCATGAAGATGTTCAGATCCCAGTTCTTGTAGCGGATGGTGTTGTTCCAGGAGAGGAACAGCTTGGGAATGGTGTTGCCGATGTAACGCTTGTAGGCGGCGTTGGCCGATGCTGCGGTGATGGTGTTGCCGTCATTGTCGTACACCATCATGTCTCCGTACTCGTTCACGCCGGCGGCTTCATAGCCGTACAGCTGGCCGATACGGCTGCCTTCCGTGTAGCGGTAATAATAAGAGGTCTGTCCCAGGCCGCCGGTTCCCAGCATATCAATATAGGAGGCGCCGTAAATCTGGTTGGACAGGGTCACGATGCGGGAATAACCTATGGAAGCGTTGATGCCGGAGGTCCACTTGACGGCGGTCTTGGTGAGGATGTCGCCGTCCAGGGAGAGTTCGGCACCCAGGTTCTGGGTCTTACCCACGTTCACCAGGATGGAGCTGTGGATGAACGGAGGCTGGGGAGCCGTGTAGTTGTACAGCAGGTCCGGGCTCTCGCGGTCGTACAGGTCCAGGCTACCGCGCAGGCGGTTGCCGAAGAAGGCGAAGTCCACACCGGCGTTGATGGCCACCAGTTTCTCCCAGCGCAGTTCCGGGTTTTCATTGGAGGCGGGACGGTATCCTTTGATCCATTCGCCGTCCATATAGTACTGCCCATGGCTGCCGTAGGTGGGACGGGCCACATTGGAACCGCCGCGACGGCCGGTGATACCGAAGGAGACACGGGGCTTGAGGCTGTTCACCCAGGTTGCGTTGTGCATGAAGTCCATGTTGGCCATTTCCCAGGCGATGGAAGCGGCGGGGAAGTTACCCCACTTGTTCTTGTCACCGAAGTTGGTGGCGCCTTCCCGGCGCAGGGAAACCTGGGCGAAGATGAGGTTGTTCCAGTTGTAGTTCACACGGGCCAGCAGGGCGATCACCTTGCTCAGGGACTTGCCGGAACCCATGCTGGTCTGGGCGGGATTCTCGGTGCGGGCAGTACCGGCGCCGATATCGTTCCACAGGATGGAGTCGTAGGCAAAACCGCGGTTGGTCATGTTCATGCTCTCCGAGTTGAAGTCCTGATAGGAGTAACCGGCCACGGCGTTGATGTGATGGGCGCCCTGGTGGAAGGAGTAGTTGAACAGCCATTCCAACTGATTGCGCCAGCTCTTGGAATAGCTGAGGGAGGCGGTGCCTTCATAGCCGTTCCAATACTTGTCGTGGGACTCGATGGGCGTATAGTTGTTGCTCTTGTAGTCGTTGTAATCCAGCGAGTACGTGATGGTAGAGCTCAGGTTGTGGACATCGTTCTTGATGAAGTTGGCCTTGAGGGAGACGGCGCCGGTGGTGTACAGACGCTGGCCGTTGGCCGTCTTGTTGAGCATGGCTTCCACCGGGTTGGTGGCGTTGGTGGGAGCGGTGGGCTGATAATAGGAGCCATCCTCATTATATATAGGGAACGTGGGGTTGATGGTGAGGGCGGTGCCGAAGGACCCGTCGTTGCCATATTCCTCGTTCACGCGGCGCACGTTCAGGGATACGTTGATTTGCAGGATGTCCTTGATGAGACGCTGCTCCAGGGCGGCGCGGGCGCCGAACTCTTCACGGGCGTCCACCAGGTCTACACCCAGGGAGTTCTTGTAGTTGACCGATGCGTTGTAGGAGCCCTTGGCGGTGCTGCCGTCCACGGACACATAGTGGCTGTGGCCATAGGAGAACTTGCGCAGGAGGGCGTTGTACCAGTCGGTGCGGTAACCGTAGTCGGTTCCGCGGCGGGAGCGCACCCATTCATCGGCCGTGAGAACGGGGATGGGGGCCTTGGCGAAGTTCACGTTGAAGGCGCCGTCGTAAGTGACGTGGGCCGTGCCGGGCTCGTCCTTGGAACCCTTCTTGGTGGTGATGAGGATGACGCCGTTAGCGCCGCTGGTGCCATAAATGGAGGCCGATGCGGCATCTTTCAGGACGGTCATGGATTCGATGTCCTGGGGCGACAGGCTGCGGATTTCGCCGCCGGGAACGCCGTCAATGACGATGAGGGGTCCGTTGCCTGCATTCAGGGATGTGGCGCCACGAATCTGGAAGTCGGAGCCGGAGTTGGGGTTGGAACCCTGGCTGGTGACCACGTTCAGGCCGGCCACCTTACCCGTGAGCATGGTCATGGGATTGTTGGTGGTGCCCCGGAAGAAATCCTTGCTGTCCACCTGTACGACGGATGCAGACAATTCCTTCTTGGACAGGGTGCCGTAGCCGATGACCACTACGTCATCCAGGAATTCGGCGTCTTCTTCCAGCGTCACCCTTGCCGGAACCGCCTTGGCGGCGAAGACTTGGGTGCTGTAGCCGATGCAGCTGATTTCCACCAGCGCTTCGGGGGAGGAGACGCGCAGGATGTAATCACCGTCCAGTCCGGTGGCCGTTCCGTTGGAGGTGCCCTGTTCCATGACAGTGGCTCCAATGACGGGTCCCTGGCTGTCCACGACTACACCCTTCACCTGGTATCCGCCCTGGGCGAACACCATGACCGTCAGGCTAAGCCAGAGGGTCAGAGTGGAGATAATCCTTTTCATAGGGTTGCGTGTGTTGGTTATTGGTTTGTTTTGGTTTTCAGTGTGTTGCAAAAGTACCCCCTTTCACATGCGCGTCCTATTTACATAAAGGAAATATAATGGGTTAGATAATAATATTTTTGCCAACCCGCTGACTGTTAGCAAGTTGGCAAAAGCAGAAAAATGGGAAAATATAACGGGATTATTTCCCTATTTGCATGATTTCGGCCTCGAATTTCTCGTTTTCCACCCAGGATTTGTTCTTCACGCGCGTTTTATAGGTGTTGATGGTGTGAACGGAATAGTCCAGGAAGCGGGCAATCCGCTCGGTTTCCTGGATGCCCAGACGGATGAGTGCGAAGATACGCATCTCCGGATTCAGGCCATGGGTGGGGAACACTTGTTCCGTCTCCGGGAACAGGGCGTTGTAGTCGTTGACAAAGGTGGGGAAGATCTTGAGGAAGGTGTTGTCGAAGGACTCGTACATGCTGTCCCTTTCCTTGTCCAGCGTGGATTCCTTGAGGGAGCGCCGCAGTTCGTCGTACTGGTGCGTCACCAGCATGCGGTCCACCAGTTTGTACAGCTGGGACATCTTCTCGATGAATTCGGAATTGTTATAGAAGGAGTTGCCGATGTATTCCACCTTGATGGCATCGGCCTCGGCCAGACGGGCGTTGGCGTCCTCCAGCTGCCGGTTACGCTCCTCGATTCCCTGCCGGGCTTCGTGCAGGCGCCGGTTTTGCCGACGGAAGAACCACAGGGCTACGATGGCGGCTACGGCGATGATGATGATCAGGATGATACTGGTTCCCATCAGTTTATTCTGCCGGCTGAGGCTGTCGTAGTGGTTTTTCTCCACCAGGGGAAGCACTGCCCCCACCTCCAGTTTACGCAGGCGGGCGTTGTAGAAGTTGGCATCGTCGAAGGAGGCCCTCACGTAGCGGGTGGGCCGTTCCACCTCTCCCCGACGGGACAGGAATTCGGCCAGCATCCTCAGGGCCGTGGTTTCCTTGGTGGAGGATTTGATGTCACAAATGGCCGATTCACAGATGGCCATGAGGGCTTCGTCTTCCCGTCCCTGGAGCTGGAGCATCCAACCCATGGAGGAGGCATAGATGGCACGGGAGTGGAGGTCCAGGCCAGTGTCGGCCAGCAATCCCTCAAACTCTTTGATCCCTTCGTCGAACTGCCGGTTTTCCATGAGGAAGTTGGCGTTGAACTCGTGCCAGATGCGGCTGCTGATGGGAACCGTTTCCAGAATCTTTTGGCTGAAGTGTTCCCCGGCCTGGGAATACTGGTCCCAGTAAGGATCGGTCTGCGCATATCCCCGGGCCGAGTAGTAGAGGCGCACCATTATCTTATAATAGTCCAGTTGCGCGCGCGGGGAAAGTCCTTTTTCCGACAAAGTTTCGGCGGCGTCGAAGGCTTCCTTGAAAAGGCCGGCGTTAATCAGGCAGGTTACTTTTGCGATTTTGGCTTCGGCCACCAGGTCCGGGCTGGTGGATTTGGCGGCCAGTTCTCCCAGAGCAAGCGCATAATTGTAGGCCGAATCATATTTGTAACTGGCGTACTCCTGGAACAGATAAAAGGTGGCGTCCCATCGGCTTCCGTCATCTACGGCGTCCCGCACCGCGCTCCTGAGCAGGCCGATCTTTTCCTCCTTGCGGGCATCGTATTCGGCCTTGTTTTCCAGGGTGACGTCCAACTCCCGGAGCTTTTTCTCTACGTTCTGGGTATGGCCCCATGCCGGCAGGGAGCACAGGAGCAGTGCAATGATCGTGGGTATTCTCATGGTGTAAAGTTACTGATTTTCTTGTAAATACAAAATTATCACAAATTGATTGGACCATAGGCATAAAGGGGTTGGGGGTCACGGAGAAATTGTGTATCTTTGCATCTTATGAAACCGCGTCAAGTTCTCATATTCTTCCTGGGGATCTTTGCCCTGATGGGGGTCCTGTGGCTGGTGGCACCGGCCGACGGTATCCCGGTAGGGCCCATGACCCTGCGCTTCGCGTCCTACCAGCGCACGCTGCGGGAGGCGCATGAGAAGAAAGTGGACGTAGACTCGGTGCTGGCCGCCGCCGCGGCGCGCTTCCGGATGGAGGACGACACCCTGCAGTATTACCGCAGGTTCTTCTATGAGAACCCGGACCGCATCTATCTCCCCGGCAACGACTATACATTCTTCGACCCCGTATTTGCCGATATGGAAACCGCACAGGCCCAGAAGCGGCTGGTGCGCGTTGTCCACTACGGAGACTCCCAGTTGGAGCTGGACCGTATCTCGCAGGACCTGCGGGAAGCCCTTCAGGATCGGTTCGGGGGATGTGGAACGGGCTTTTTCCCGGCGCTGAGCAATGTGCCGTCGGCCAGTATCAGTAAGGTGGCCAGCGGAGAATTCGTCCACTACACCATGTACGGGGATTCCACCACCCTTCGCGCCGGACACAACCGTTACGGCCTCCTGGCCCAGGTGGTGCAGCTGAGTGGCGGAGGCACCATCACCCTGCGCGGCAGCAAGAACAAGAATGCACGTGAAGGAGTGAAGACCTTCAGCTCCGTGAGCCTGCTCTATGGCCGTCCCTCCCAGGGCTTCAGCGTGAGCGTGGTCTCCGATACCCTGAAGCCGCAGCCCGTGAAGCAGGTGGGAGAAGGCGGCGCCACCCTCCTCACCTGGACCTTCCCGCGGGAAGTGGATAAAGCCGTCCTGCGCATCAGCGGAAGTGCCGAGATCTATGCGGTAGGGGCCGATGGAGACGCCGGGGTGGCCGTGGACAACGTGCCGCTACGGGGCTGCTCGGGCACCATTTTCCACCGCATCTCACCGGCACTGATGACCGACTGTTTCGCTCTCACCGATACCCGGCTCATCATCCTGCAGTTCGGCGGCAACTACATGCCCATCACACGCAACACTCAGGTCATTGAACAATACCAGGAGCTCATCGCCCGGGAAATCCAATACTTCCACCAGGTGGCCCCCCAGGCCCGAATCCTTTTTATCGGCCCGTCCGATATGGGCAAGAGCGTGAACGGCCGCATTGTCACATGGCCCCGGCTGCCGGAGATGGTGGATTCCCTCAAATCCACGGCCCTGCGCAACGACGCCGCTTTCTGGGACCTCTTCCACATGATGGGAGGAGAGAATTCCATGGGCCAGTGGGTCAAGCATCGGCCCGCCCTCGCCGGTCCCGACTACATCCATTTCACGGCCGACGGGGCCAGGAAGGTAGGAGAGACGCTGGGCCAGTCCTTCCTGACCTGCTACGACTTCTATCAGCTCCGGAAAACCTATCCTAAGCAGCGGGTGCAGGAGGCCATGCGTCCATGAAGCGGCTCATTACCACTGTATTAGCTTTGTTGTTTCTGCTTCCGGTAACGGCTCGCCGCGTGCCGCATTATCCCTTTGTGAGGTCCGACCTCAATGTGCTGGAAATGCCCGCCGGCGCCTCTCCCACCTACGACGTGTTCCTGCGCAAGCTGGACACTCTCGTCCGCACGGGCGGCACCGACGTACGCATTCTGCATGTGGGCGGGTCGCACGTACAGGGAGGAACGTTCAGCGACCGCCTGCGCCGCGATTTCCTGAGCCTGCGCTATGGGGCCGATGGCGGCCGGGGACTGGTGTTCCCTTTCTCTGCTGCCGGCACCAATACGCCGTCCGGCTACCGGAGTTCCTATTCCGGAGACTGGGACGCCGCCAGCTGCCTGAGACCGGACTATGACGTTGCCCTGGGACTCACCGGGATGGCTGTCACCGCTACCGACACATCGGCCCATGTCACTATAGACCTGCTGCCCCGGGAGATGCATCTGCTGCAGCAGCGCTACACGTTCAAGAACGTCGATGTGCTGGGGGAAGGTACCCTGGAACCGGTGCTGTTGCTGGATAAAAAAGACACCTTGAGGGGCGTAAAAGGCCATTTTACGCTGCCTTATTATATGGATTATGTGCAGCTGGCCTTTGCGGGCAGCGGTTACTATACCCTCCGTGGCTTCTATCTGGACAAGCCCAACATGGGCTTCAGCCTCATGGAAGCCGGCGTGAACGGCGCCTCCACCACCTCCTGGCTCCGCTGCGACCTCTGGGAAGAGGACCTGCACCGCGTGATGCCGGATCTGGTCATCTTTTCCATCGGCATTAACGACATCCAGGGAACCGATTTTGACGTGCGCCGCTTCAAGGAACACTATCGGCAACTCATCAAGGCGGTGAGGCGGGTGAATCCCTACTGCGCCATCCTGTTCAGCGGCATCAACGACAGCTGGCGCCGCCGCAATGTGAACGACCACACCGAGGCCGCCGAGGAAGCCTTCCGGGAACTGGCCCACGAGTGCACCGGCGTGTTTTGGGACTGGTACCGCATCATGGGCGGCTACGGTTCCATGGCCCGTTGGGAGGCCGCCGGCCTGGCACAGGCCGATAAAGTGCACTTCACCCCCGCCGGATATAAACTGCTGGCCGACCTTCTGTTCGATGCTATCATGGAAAGTTACGGGAAATGAACCTGTGGGATGTCATAAAGGATTTTCTGGCAAACCTGTTCGCTTTTGACCAGGCGCACCCACTGCTGTTCACCCAGTTTTACTTCTGGGCGTTCTTTGCGCTGGTATTTGCCGTCTTCTCCTTCTTCCATTCCAAGGTTCTGCTGCGCAACGGCTACCTCTTTGCCTGCTCCCTGTTCTTCTACTACAAGACCAGCGGCGTTTTCCTGGCGCTGCTGGTGTTTGTGATAGTCTATAACTTTCTGGCCGCCAAAGGTTTGGCCCGGCTCAAAAAGGAGGGTTGGAGAAAAGCTTTGACCGCCTTGAGCGTGGTGATCGATCTGGGTATCCTGGCTTACTTCAAATATGCCTACTTCATCACGGACTTCGTGAACAACCTCTTCGGCCTGTCCATCGAGGTGCACGATGTCCTGGGAGAGTTCCTGAATATGGTTTCCGGCACATCTGTTTTCCGGGTGGATGCCATCGTGCTGCCAGTAGGTATCTCCTTCTTCACGTTCCAGGCGGTGAGCTATATCGTGGACGTGAAGCGGGGAAAGATTGCCCCGGTGGCCAATTTCCTGGACTTCGGCTTTTACCTGAGTTTCTTCCCGCAGCTGGTGGCCGGTCCCATCGTGCGCGCCGTAGAGTTTGTCCAGCAGCTGCACAAGCCGTACAATTTGAGCCGCAGGTGGTTCGGTATTGCCATCTTCTGGATCATGAACGGTCTTTTGAAAAAGCTTATCCTGGCCGATTATCTGGCGGTGAACTTCGCCGACCGCGTGTTTGAGAACCCCCTGCTGTACAGCGGCTACGAGAACCTGTCGGCCCTGTTCTGCTATTCCCTGCAGGTGTATGCCGACTTCTCCGGATACACGGATATTGCCACGGGTGTGGCCATGCTCTTTGGCTTCTACCTGCCCAAGAACTTCAATTCTCCGTACAAGGCCCGCAGCACGCAGGAATTCTGGCGCCGCTGGCACATGACCCTGAGCCGATGGCTGCGGGACTATCTGTACATTCCCCTGGGCGGTAACCGCAACGCTTCGCCCGGCACGTTCATCATCATCGGCGCCATTGTCGTCATCGGCAGCTTCCTCAGCGGCTCCTGGTGGGTGGCTGTTGGTGTTTTGGCCCTGGCGGCCGGCATCGGCATCTGGGCCTGGCTCAAGCCCGGAGACCGCAAACTCATCACCACCAACATCAACTCCATGAACACCATGCTCCTGGGTGGTCTGTGGCACGGCGCCAGCTGGAATTTCATGATCTGGGGCGGCCTCAACGGCATCGGCATGGTCATCTATAAGATATGGACCAAGCGCAGCATGGGCGGGAAACTCCTCATCATCGGCCTGGTGACCGCCCTCTGCGGCACCCTGTCCCTCACCCTGCACTATCCTGTGTGGAACATGTTCTTCGTGTGGACGCTCATTATCCTGGTGGGAACCGTGGTGAAGGCGCTGCTGAAAAAACAGCCGGCATGGCTGGACACCTCCTGGGATATATTCCAGACGTTCGTGTTCATCACTTTCACCCGTCTGTTCTTCCGCAGCGGTTCCAACCTGGACCCCGCACTGGCCAACGAACAGGCCTGGAACACAGCCAAGAACATGGTGAACCAGATTGGCGGCCCTTGGGATCTCTCGCTGGTACCCGCCATGACCGCCGCTCACTGGCAGGTGTTGCTGCTGTTTGTCATCGGCATGGTCATCCACTGGCTGCCGGAGCGCTTCAAACGCCGCTACCGTCTGGTATTCTCGGCCATGCCCCTATGGCTGATGGCCCTTGTGGTGACCGGCATCATCGTGTTCATCTTCCAGTTCATCACCGCCGACCTCCAGAGCTTCATCTACTTCCAGTTCTGATTTTTGCTCCAGGTCTAATTATTTGATAATGAAGAGATTAAAAAATTCTCTTTAGGCCAAACAGCCTAAAGAGAAAAACTTAAATACTTGATTATAAATGTTTTGAGCAGCACTAACGTTGCACGCTAGTGCAACATCACGGTTAACCCAGCCATCACAATGCTCACCATGCTCATGAGCTTGATGAGGATGTTCAGGGAAGGACCGGAGGTGTCCTTGAAGGGATCTCCCACGGTGTCGCCAACCACGGTGGCGTGATGGGACGCGGAGTTCTTGCCGCCGAAGTGGCCTTCTTCCACATACTTCTTGGCATTGTCCCAGGCACCGCCGGAGTTGGCCAGGAAGATGGCCAGCACAAATCCGGCACCCAGGCCGCCGGCCAGCAGGCCGATAACGCCCGCAGGGCCCAGGATCACGCCCACCAGCATGGGGACGATGATGGCCAGCAGGGACGGGAAAATCATCTCGTGCTGGGCAGCCTTGGTGGAGATGCGCACGCAGGAGGTGTAGTCGGGACGCTGTTTACCCTCCAGGATACCGGCAATCTCGCGGAACTGGCGGCGGACTTCCACCACCATTTTCTCGGCTGCGCGGCCCACGGCGTTCATGGTGAGGCCGCAGAACAGGAAGGCCATCATGGCACCCACAAACACGCCCACCAGCACCATCGGGTTCATCAGGGTAATGTCGTAGTAGTCCACAATATCCATAATGGTAGCCGATACGGTGTCCACCATGCGGTCTCCCACCTGGATGGCGGTTTGGCCGATGTGGCCCAGGCCAATCTTGATTTCCTCGATGTAGGAAGCCAGCAGGGCCAGGGCGGTGAGGGCGGCCGATCCGATGGCGAAGCCCTTGCCGGTGGCGGCGGTGGTGTTGCCCAGGGAATCCAGGATGTCGGTCTTCTCACGCACGGAAGGATCCAGCTCGCTCATCTGGGCGTTGCCGCCGGCGTTGTCGGCGATGGGGCCGTAAGCGTCGGTGGCCAGGGTGATACCCAGGGTAGAGAGCATACCTACGGCGGCGATGGAAATGCCGTACAGGCCGTGGCTCAGGGTGTCCACGCTGAAGTTGAAGCCGGTGGCAAAGCCATAGGCCAGCAGGATGGCGCAGGCAATGGTGATCACGGGCACGGCGGTGGAGATCATACCCAGGCCCACACCGTTGATGATGACGGTGGCAGGGCCGGTCTGTGAGCTCTCGGCCAGTTTCTGGGTGGGTTTATAGGAGTGCGAGGTATAGTATTCGGTAATCTTGCCGATAATGACACCGGCCAGCAGGCCGCTCACCACGGAAAGGGCCAGCATCCACCAGTTGGGGAAGCCCAGCAGCCAGAAGATGCCGAAGGAGAAGGCGGCGATAAGGATGGCGGCCAGGTTGGTGCCGCGGCTCAGGGAACCCAGCAGGTCCTGAAGGGTGGCGCCTTCCTTGGTGCGTACCACGTAAATGCCTAAAATAGAGAGGACTACGCCGATGGCGGCGATGGTCATGGGAGCCAGGATGGCGCGCATCTGCACGGCGGTACCGTCGGCAAAGAAGGCCGATGCACCCAGGGCCATGGTGGCAAGGATGGAGCCGCAGTAACTCTCGTACAGGTCGGCGCCCATGCCGGCCACGTCACCTACGTTGTCGCCCACGTTGTCGGCGATGGTGGCGGGGTTGCGGGGGTCGTCCTCGGGGATGTCCTGCTCCACTTTGCCCACGATATCGGCGCCCACGTCGGCCGCCTTGGTGTAGATACCGCCGCCCACACGGGCGAAGAGGGCCTGCGTAGAGGCACCCATGCCGAAGGTGAGCATGGTGGTGGTGATCACAACCAGAGTCTGGGCCTCGGAGGCTTCATGGACGAAGGTATTGAGTACCAGCCACCAGATGGCAATGTCCAGCAGGCCCAGGCCCACCACGGTGAGGCCCATGACGGCGCCGCTGCGGAAGGCAATCTTGAGGCCGCTGTTCAGGCTGCGCATGGTGGCGTTGGCCGTACGGGCCGATGCATAGGTGGCGGTTTTCATGCCCACGAAGCCCGCCAGGCCGGAGAAGAAACCACCGGTGAGGAAGGCGAAGGGCACCCAGGGATTCTGGACGCCGAAGCCATAGGCCAGAACGGCAAACAGGCAGGCCAGCACCGCAAATACGATGATGACCACCTTGTACTGTTGTTTGAGGTATGCCATGGCACCCTCACGCACGTACTGTGCGATTTCTTTCATCGTCACGGTTCCTTCACTCTCCTTCATCATCTGCCGGAAGAAGATCCAGGCAAACAGGAGCGCCAGCACGGCGGCAGTGGGAACCAGATAAAATAACCAGGTCATAAGTTTAGTTTATAGTGTTAGTTCATTTCCTCAATGGTGAAGCCCTCCAGGCTGTCCATCAGGTTTTTGATGGTGGTGAGGTAGTCCCTCTGGCGCAGGCGCAGGGACAGGCGGATCTTTCCTCCCGATATGGAGTAGGAATCCACATTAATACGTTGTTTCTTAAGCAGTTGAGGCAGGGTGGGCAGGTCATAGGGTTTGTCCGGGACCAGGGTGAGGTCCACCACTTTCTCGCTGTAATGCAGGTTCACGAAGTGCATCATCTCCAGGCACAGGACGGTGAGGACCGCCGCCGCAATGGCCACGGAATACATGCCGTCTCCGCAGGCCAGGCCGATGGCTGCCGCCACCCACAGGCCCGCCGCGGTGGTGATGCCGCGTACGGCGTTGCGCTGGAAGATGATGACGCCGGCGCCGATGAAACCGATGCCGGACACCACTTGTGCGGCTACGCGGGCGGCGTCGTGCTGCTTGCCCTCGAAGGCAAACTCGGAGATAATCATGAACAGCGCGCTGCCCAGGGCCACGATGAAGTGGGTACGCACACCGGCCTCCTTGGCGCGGAATTCCCGCTCCAGGCCGATGATTCCGCCCAGCAGTCCGGCAGCAATGAGCCGGAAGATCAGTACCCAGTCAATACTCATAACATGCAAAGTTAAAAAAAATCCTATCGATTAGAACAGCCCCGGCGTGATATGCAGCCATTTCAGGACAGTCTGTCCAAACAGAAGGATGAGCAGCCAGGAAAAGGTCATCATGGTGATGCCGTATTTGAACGCGTCTGTCATACTGTACTGGTTGGTGGTGTACAACAGGGCGGCGGGTTTGCTGTTGAAGGGGAGCACGTAGCAGTGCTCGATGAGCATGGACACCGGCAGGGCCAGGCTCATGGGCGGGAAGCCGAAGCGCTTCTCAACGCCCAGTGCAATGGGAACGAAGACCATGGTGCGGATGGTCTTGGACTGGAACACCAGTCCGGAATACATCATCAGGAAGGTAAGGATGACGTACAGCACCCAGAAAGGCGTCTCGGCCCCAATCCCCAGGGAATTGAAGGCGGCGTTCACCATGGTGTTGGGGAGGTCGGTGGCGTTGAGGCCGCTTCCCAGGACGTAGGCGCCGGCGCTGAACAGCATCAAGTGCCAGGGAATGTCCACGTCGTTCCATTTTACCACGCCGATGCCCGGAATAAGGGCCAGTACGGCGCCGATGAGGGCCACGATGGTCTCGTCAATGTTGTGGAAGGTGCCCTTGGTCACCCAAAGGAACAGCACCACCCCGAAGATGCTCACGGCACGCCATTCCTGCGCGGACATGGGGCCCATAGCCGTGAGTTCGGCCTTCAACCTGTCCAGACCTCCCTCGATCTGCGGCACCTGCTCCTCCTTTTTCATAGGGAAGAATACATACATGCCCAGCAGCAGGCCCACCACCAGGATAATGATGCTCATGGGACCTACCGCCACTAACCAATCGGCATAACCGAAGTCGCAGGATCCTACAAAGCCGGCGATGAGGGAGATCGCTAACAGGTGAGCGCCGCTGCCCGTATAGAAGGCGTTGGCGCCGATGTTCACTTGGAAAAGGTTCTGGATAACCAGATTCCGGCCAAAGTTGTTGCGGTTGCCGTCGCTTGCCCCGTAGATGGCGCAGATGACCATGAAGATGGGCAGCATGATGGTAGCCTTGACGGTAGTGGCCGATATGAATGCGCTCAGCACCAGGTTGATGACCAGGAAACTCCACAGGACACCCTTGGCGCTGCGCCCGAACGTGGTCACGAAGACCAGGGCCAGGCGTTTGGCAAACTGGGTTTTTACCAGCATGGAAGCCAGCACAAAGCTCAGGATATTGAGCCACATCACGGGGTGGCCCAGCTGTGCCAGGGCTTCTTTTTGCGTGGTCACGTTAAATAATACCACGCCCAGGATGAGGATGAGGGAGGTAAGGTAATTGGGAATGGCCTCGGTCATCCACAGGATGAGGCTCGCGACAAAAATGCCCAGCATGGCATAGTTGGCGCGGATGAATCCGTCCAGGCCCAAGGCGGAGAGGCGCTTTTGCGCCGTCCCCGCCAACAGGCTCTGGTCCAGATTGTCGATGAACCCGATGTGACAGAACCAACATATCCAGACAAAGGCAATGAGTGCTAAGGGCGCGCCCAGGCGTGCCATCCAGATCTCGAAACCGGATTTCTGCATCTTGGGCAGCTTCTCGATCCGGTAGTTGTTCATATCCAGCGGGTCCATCATATTACTTCCAGTTCTTATAAGGGTTCTTCATCAGCATGGAGTTGAAGTACTTGGGGTCTCCGGTCACTTCTTCTCCCAGCCATGCGGGCTTGTCGAAGGGCTCGTTCTCGTCGGAGAGTTCAACTTCGGCCACGGTGAGGCCTTCGTTGTCGCCGTAGAACTCGTCCACTTCCCAGGTGTGGACGCCGTCGGTGTTCTTGACAAGATAACGGGTCTTGTCTATCACGCCGGGTTCGGCCAGGTCCAACAGGGCCTTCACGTCCTCCACAGGGATCTCTTTCTCCCACTCGAAGCGGGCGGCGCCGGAAGCGTTGCCGATTCCCTTGATGGTGATGAAGCCCTTCTCTCCCTTCACGCGGATGCGCACGGTGCGCTCCGGGACAGAGGAGAGGTAACCCTGGGTGATGCGGGTGGCCTTGAAGGCTTCGGCCTTGAAGTCGCCCTTTACCAAGAATTTCTTTTCAATTTCCTGTGCCATGGCTTATTCGTTTGCTAAGGGTTTGTCACTCATGCCGATGACGCGCTTGATGGCCTGCAGGTAGTTGATGTTCTCAACGCCCTCCAGGTGGCAGTCGGCCACCGTTTTCTTGATATCCTCGATCTCCGTGCTCTCGCTGTTGATGGTGACCACCTTGGCGCCGTTGATGAGCACGTTACCTACCTCGCAGATGGTGTTGTTTACCATGTAGCCGAAGCGCTGCTTGTGCACGCGTACGGCAGCCAGGTCCTTGTTGGCCTTCACCATGGCCAGGAACTCCTCGAAGGTGTAGGTGTCCTTGGTGAGCTTGGGCATCTCTACCATGAAAGCGGGGAACACTTCCTTCTCCAGGACTTCCTTGGAGATGGGGAATTCACCCTTCATCAGGGGGTTCCACTGCTCGAAGCCGTCCACGGTCTGGACATAGGTCTTGATGTCCATCTTACCGTCTCGGATCTTGGTGTTGTTGATGTCGTTCTTGGCGCTGATGATGTAGATCTCATCACTGGTGCGCTCCCACACTTTCTCGGGGACGGGTGCGCTCAGGCGAGCCATTCTCTTGTGCGCTTCGCAGAAGCACTGACCGAAGCTGCGGAATTCGAAGCGAGGTTTGCTGATCTCGCCGATTTTAAGTTCTGCCATAATACTATTTGATTTATTGTAAGCCGGTTACAGGGTCTGAGTTGTCGGTGTCGTTCTTGGCGCCGGGGGTAGCTGCGGTATAGCACCAGGTGCCGGTACCGTCGGGAACGCGGCTGTAGGATGCCGGGGCCGTCTTGGCTACGGTGACCAGGTTGAAGTCGTCCACGTCGTTGCCGGAAGGGTCTTTGAGCTCAATGCGCACAGCCTTCTTGGCCGACAGGCCGGAATGGAACACCAGGGTTTCGTCATAGCCTTCCTGTTTACCGCCGGCAACGACTACATCCTCGCTGTATAGGAGCAGGATGGCGCCGGGTTCCAGCAGGATGGCGGGACCGGTCCATACGGCGTCGGCTTTGCCGTCCTTGACGATGGTCACGTCTTTCATGGTGACGGGATCGGTACCGGTGTTGATGATCTCAATGAATTTGTCGTTGCCGTTGAGCTCGTTCAGCTTGAGTTTGGTATAGTCTACGGGAGCCTCTCCCACCTTGTAGGATACAACGGCCGATTTGGACGAACCACCTTTTGTGATGGCCTCGATGTAATACTTCACTTCCGTGCCGATGGCGGCGGCGGGAATGGTTCCGGAATAGACACTGCCGGCGGCGGTCATCTTGACCGACTTTTCGGCGGCGGAGCCCAGGGTGTAGTACAGGTTCACTTCCTGGATGGGAACAAAGGCGTTCACGGTAGCCGTAACAGTGACCTGGTCGGTCTCGTAGTAGGCGACGGTGTTGGCGATGGAGCTGAGGGAAGCGATGGGGTAAACCTCGTCTTTGACACAGGCGGTGAGGGCGAGGAGGGCGGCTATAGAAGCAATGAATAACTTTTTCATAGGACGGTCAATATTAGAAGTCAATCTCGAAACGAACGGCTAACATGCTGTAGCTGACGCCGGCTTTTGCGGCGGCAATCTTGGTATAGTCCTTGGTGGGGGCGCCGGTGTCGTCCAGGCCCACGAAGAGCTTGTTCTTGCCGTTGGCATAACGGTCGTTGTGGTTGTACTGGTAGTTTACCTGGAACTTCACGTTGTTGTTCACCCAGTAGTTGAGGCCGACGCAGATGGCTTCGGCGGCACCGCCGTAAACATTGCCGCAGTTCAGGTTCAGGAATTCATAACGGGCGCACAGTTCAATGTCTCCCCATTTCTTTCCGGGCTTCACCTTGGTGTACTTGCCGCCGTTGGCGTCGTAGCGCTGGGTGCCGCCGAAGAGCAGGTAGCCTGCCTGGCCGTACCAGCCCCAGAATTTCTTGGGAGTGGGATCCACAGCCGTGGACTTGAAGGATACGATGTCCTGCATGAAGGCGCCCTCATAGCGCAGACCGCCCCAGTGACCGGCGATTTCGGCCGTCCACAGGAGGTTGTGGGTGTAGTCGGCCAGGTTGTCGGTGTCCAGATATTTCTTGCGGTTGATACTGGTGGAATTACGGGCGCTGGCGCGATAGGTGCCGTATTTCTCGTCGCTGGCCTTGGGGGTGCGGTAGGAAACGGCGGCACCCAGGTGCAGGCTGGCATTCTCCATCTTGTACAGCGGGCGGAAGACTACTTTTCCGGTGAGGGAATAACCGGCGTTGTAGCCATAGTCCTTGTTGTTGTCGGCAATGTACTGCCATTCCTCGGATCCGGCGATTTCGGGGCCGAACACGCCGGCGCTCACCCACAGCCAGTCCTTGGCGTACTTGGCGTTGATACCCACGTGGCGGGAAGGTGCAAGGGCGCTGCA
Organism: uncultured Bacteroidales bacterium; assembly: GCA_905234795.1. Classification (GTDB taxonomy): domain Bacteria; phylum Bacteroidota; class Bacteroidia; order Bacteroidales; family UBA932; genus Cryptobacteroides. The sequence goes on from CAJOIQ010000001.1 coordinate 224,017, forward strand.
CACCATGGGACGCTCGATGAACTGGAGGTAACGGGAGGTGGTGTTGCGCTGGATGGAGAAGTTCTCCTTGAAGTTACCCACCTGCAGTTCCAGGTTGGGAACGCCGGTGTAACGCACGATAGCGTCTTTCAGTTCCACCAGACCGTTGGCCAGGTCCATGTCGAATTCTCCGTACCAGTTCTCGTCAATCTGGCCTTTCACGGCAAAACGGGCGCGGCGGATGCTCACGCCGTTACCGATCTTGTCGGCATAGGAAGGGGCGCCGAAGAAGACGGCGGCGTCCATTTGGGCGCGGATGTCGAACCAGAGTTTGTACTTGCTGGTGGGGGAGGACAATACCAGGATACCGTCCTGGGCTTCCACATCCAGACGGTCGCTCTGCACGGCCACGCCGTACTGGTTCACCTTCTGGGCAAAGGCTGCCGACAGGGTCAGCAGCACTGCTGCAGCGATAGAGATTAGTTTACGCATAGTAATTATTGATTAAGGTTAGTTAGATAGTTTTGATATAATGGACCAGGTTGTCGCTGCGTTTCAAACCCAGTTTGATACGCAGGCGGTACCTGCTGATTTCTACACTTTTAGGCGTGATGTTCATGAGGGAGGCGATGTATTTGGAGGAGAAGCCCTGGCGCAGCAGGTTGGCCAGCCGGCGCTCGCTATCCGTCAGGTCCGGGAAGGCTTCTTTGAGCCGCGTGTTGAAGTCCCGGTGCAGGATCTCGGTACGCGCATAGAAGTCGCTGATTTCCCGGGAGAAGTACATGCGCTCCCGCAGTTCGTTCAATACGGCGTCCAGCGCTTCCTCCCGCTTGGGCCCTTCCGGCAGGTCACGCACCCGGGACAGGCGGGCGTATACCTTTTCCATGAACGCCTTTTGCTCGCTTACGCCCACGGCGTAGTCCACCAGCTCCTTGCGCTTGTTCTCCAGTTTGGTGAGAAGCTCTTTCTCGTTGGTTTCCACGCGCACCTCAAGGGCCGATAACGCTTTCTGCGTGGAATAAACCTGCTCCTCCCGGGAGCGCAGCATCTCGGCGCGGCGGGTTTCGGCCCTCTGGGCGTGCACGTATATATATAAGGCTGCAACCACGGCAATCAGGCCCACCAGGATGAGGGTAGAGAGCACCATGCCCAGGCAGTAGCTGATGAGGAAAGCCAACACGGGAGCGGCGCCTTGTGATCCGGTGCTCTTGAGGATGTCTTTTCCGGTCACCAGGGCGTTTTTCTGGGCCAGGCTCATGCCCACCAGCCCGGCCATCAGCAGGGAACAGGCACTGAGCGGCGTGGGCTCCAGTCCCACCTGCCGGATACCGGTCCAGGAGAACAGCAGGAAGCAAATGGTCATGGACAACATTACGGCCAGGGCCGAGCAGGAGCCGAAGTCGCTGTCCTCTTCCAGGGAGGGCTTGGTGCGCAAGAAACTCACCAGGCCCAACAGGATCAGAGCCAGCCCGGCGGCCAGGGTTCCATCCTCCAGCAGCAGGCGCGGGAACAAAGTGATGATCTGCCCCATATTCCACACGCAGCTGCCGGTGAGCAGCAGGGATGCTACCGCACAGCCAGCCTGCAGCCGCTGGTCAATGAGGGCCAGATGGCGGCCCGGGCGAGTGGCGTACCAGCACAGGCATTTGCCCACCAGAAAAGCCAGGATGCAGCACAGGACAGGGGCCGCAACCCAACTCAGGGCCATGCTCCCGGCACGCATCCAGTCAAAGGTCTCGTCGGCCATGAAGCGGTACCCGAAGAGGGCGCCCATCACGGCATAGGGAACGGAGGTGCGACGATGGATGACGGCGGAGATGGCCACGGCGGCCGCTGCGCCCAGGACAATAATGAAGATGTCCCGGAGATCGGCCGATGCCGCGGCGGAGAGAAGGGACTCGCCGTAGGGTTCCTGGATGAAAATGGGGATGCCGATGCCGGCGATGACCAGCACGGGGAGCAGCAACTTGACGCTCCACCTCTCCTGCGCGCCGGAGGCGTTGACCGGTGCGGAAACGGCCGGGAATTCCAGCCGCATCAGCAGGAAACCCAGCGAGAAGAGGGCGAAGACCAGTGTGCTCAGCGTGAGGAACATTCCCTATAAGCTTCTCTTGATGGACATCACAGAGAGCTGTTCGGCCACCTTGACGGCGGCGGTGGACAGGTCTTCAATATGGAGCGCGAAGTAGCGCAGGTGGAATTTTTCGCTCAGCTTGAGCTGTTTCATCTCGTGGAAGACCGTGCGCTTGATGGACTGGGACAGCTTCACGGCCTGCTTGTCATAGAGGTACACGCGATGGATGTTCTCGCTCACCTGGTCCGGGTGCGTGAAATAGGCCTTGGTGCCCGGGATGGTGGTCTCGGCGGCCAGGGTGGCCAGCTCGGCCAGCTTCACGAACTCCTTCTTCAGTTCCGTAGGCACGGAAGGAGATTCGATCTCGAACTGGATGAGGTCGTTGCTCAGGATGGAGAGGATGTGGTCGAAGCGCTCCAGCAGACGCATGATGTCTCCGCGGTAGCGGATGAGGGCGCCGCGGGAGTACAGCATGTTCTCGATATCCCGCCGCAGGGCGCCGGCTTCGGTCTCGGCGGTGGCCATGGCCGAGAGGGTTTGGGAAAAACTCTCGGTGTCGTTGTAGAGGTAACTGCGGACGCCTTCCTTAAAGAGTATCAATGCGGTATCTACCGTATTGAGGAGTTTGTCCACGCTTTCTGCAAACAGTTTTGCGCGGTTTGTAGAGAATAATTGGAACAGTTTCATGCGTTCTGGTTAGCTTTCTTAGCTCAAAGTTAACCATTGTTCACATGAAAACCAATTTTCGGAGGCGTTTGTTGGGTTTTTGTAGAGTTTTTTTCTACACCTCCGTGGCCGTGGCGAACTCCTGGAGGAAGCGCATGTCGTTCTCGAAGTAGTGGCGGAGGTCGTTCACCTGCCACTTGAGCATGGCGATACGTTCCACACCCATGCCGAAGGCGAAGCCGGAGTATTTCTCCGGGTCAATGCCGCTGGCCTTGAGGACGTTGGGATCCACCATGCCGCAGCCCATGATCTCCAGCCAGCCGGTGCCTTTGCAGATGTTGCAGCCTTTGCCCTTGCAGATATTGCAACTCACGTCCACCTCGGCCGAAGGCTCTGTGAACGGGAAGTAGGAGGGACGCATACGAATCTGGGTTTCGGGGCCGAACATCTCACGGGCGAAGAGCAGGATGGCCTGCTTGAGGTCGGCGAAAGTGACATCCTTATCAATATAAAGGCCTTCCACCTGATGGAAGATGCAGTGGGCGCGGGCCGATATGGCCTCGTTGCGGAAAACGCGGCCGGGGCATACCACACGGATGGGAAGGTCCTGGCTTTCCATAGTGCGGACCTGTACGGAAGACGTATGGGTGCGCAGCAGCAGCGGATTCACATGACCGGTGCTCACGAAGAAAGTGTCCTGCATCTCACGGGCGGGATGGTTCGGGGGGAAGTTCAGCGCTTCGAACACATGATAGTCGTCCTCGATCTCCGGACCCTCGGCCACGTCGTAGCCAAACTTGCGGAAGATGTCCACAATCTGCTGGCGCACGATGGAGACGGGGTGACGGCTGCCCAGCGGGAAAGCGTCTCCCGGCATGGAGAGGTCCTCCTTGGGGGTAATGGCCTCGGCGGCCTGTTCGGCAGCCTCCTTAAGCTGATCGATCTTGGCCTGGGCGGCCTTCTTAAGGTCATTGAGCTTCTGGCCATATTCCCGCTTGAGCTCCGGGGCAACACCGCGGAACTGCTCCATGAGGGCGGTGATTTCACCTTTCTTGCCCAGGAAACGGATACGGGCTTCCTCCACCTCTTTCTGGCTGGCAGCCTTGAGGTCTTCGATTTCCTTTAAAATCTGTTCAATCGCTTCTTTCATACCGATATTTATTTCTTTTTATTCTTTCTCTTGTCACGGGCGGCCTGGGCTTTCTTCCCCCCCGTCTTCCAGTATCTGTCCCACTGCTCCTGGGTGAAGAACTTCTTATAGGAATGGTCTATTTGTTCGGCCCATTTATCCTGGATACCCACATACAGATCCGTATTCTCCACCTTGGCCTTTTGCAGGGCGGTAAGTTCCTCGGTCATGGCGTGGTAGTCATGCGTAAGCGTGGAATCCACGTAAAACTCCTGCCAGTATTCCAGATTGAGCAACTCCGACAGCCGCTGTACTTCCTTGTCTACGAATTCCAACAATTGTTTTTCCTGCTGTTCCGGAGTTTGCGGGCCCTGATTTTGGGCGGCGGCCGCAAAAACCGACAGGCAGAAAGCCAGTATGACGTTCAATAAACGATAAAAATTCATACCTTTGTAAATTGATGTCAGACGACAAAATTACGCAATTAATCGAAAAAGCCCAAATACGATGAGAAAAACCATACTGAAAATCATGGTTTCGGCCCTGGCTGCAGTGGCCATCCAGGCAGAAGGAAACGCCTGCACCAACGTGATTGTCTCCCGCGGGGCCACCCGGGACGGTTCCGTTCTGGTGTCCTATGCGGCCGATTCCCACTATCTGTACGGAGAGCTGTATTACCAGCAACCCCTGGATTGGAAAGCCGGCGCCATGCTGTCTGTCTACGACTGGGACACCAACCGTTTCCTGGGAGAGATCGAGCAGGTTCCCCATACCTACCAGACCGTGGGCAACATGAACGAGTATCAGCTCATCATCACCGAAACCACCTGGGGCGGCCGGCCCGAATTGGAGGACAAGAACGGCGGAATCGATTACGGTTCCCTCATCTACATCACCCTGCAGCGCGCCAAATCGGCCCGTGAAGCCATTGACGTCATTGTGGACCTGGCCAACACCTACGGCTATGCATCGGAGGGAGAAACCTTCTCCATCGCCGATAAGAACGAGGCCTGGATCATGGAAATCATCGGCAAGGGTATGAACATGAAAAACGGCGTGAACACCCAGAAAGGCATCGTGTGGGTGGCCATGCGTGTGCCCGACGGCGCCATCTGCGCCCACGCCAACCAGGCCCGTATCGGCAAGTTCCCGCTGGACGACCCCGACAACTGCCTCTATGCTCCCGACGTGATTTCCTTCGCCCGCCGCAAGGGCTATTTCGAAGGCTTGGACACCGACTTCAACTTCAAGCGTGCCTATAATCCCATCGACTTCGGCACCGTGCGCGGCTGCGACGCCCGCGTTTGGGCCGCCTACAACATCCTCACCGACGGCTGGTTCGCCTTCTACGACGAAAACGGCAACGCCGTTACGCGTGACGCATATTCCTATCTGGACTATGTGCTGGGCAACGACCTCAACGGAGACCTGCCGCTGTTCGTGTACCCGCGCAAGAAAACCGGCGTGAAAGAGGTGGCCGATGTCATGAGAGACCACTTCGAGGGCACGCCCATGGATATGACCCAGGATATCGGCGCCGGCGGAAACGCCCTTCCGTACCGCTGGAGACCCATGGAGTTCAAATATGACGGCAAAACCTATGTGAACGAACGCGCCATCGCCACCCAGCAGACCGGCTTCTGGATGGTGGGCCAGGCCCGCAGCTACGTCCCCGACGTGGTGGGCGGCATCCTGTGGTTTGGCACCGACGACGCCGCCACCTCCTACCTCACCCCCATCTACACCAGCACCACCAAGGTTCCGGACTGCTTCAAGGCCGGCAACGGAGACCTGCTGCATTACTCTCCCACCTCCTCTTTCTGGCTCAACAACCGGGTTTCCAACGCCTGCTACAAGATGTATAATGTAATGGCGCCTTATGTAAGAGACAGGATTGATGTGTTTGAGTGGAACCAGATGGAGCGCAAGACCCATTCCGTGGACAGCATGGCCGTGGTGATGTACAACAACATCGCCATCAAGATGCAGAAAAAGCTCTCCTCCAAAGGAGATGTCATGGTTTCCCGCACTCCTTTCGCCAAGATCACCAAATACGTCACGGACTATACCATCAAGACCGCCGATGCCCAGTTCGCCGCCTGGAAACAGCTGGAAGAAGACCTGCTGGTGAAGTTCATGGACGGCAACGTGAAGCCCCAGAACGAGGACGGCACCTTCAAGCATTCCGAGTACAGCGAGGGCATCCCCGAGAAAGTGGAATGGCCCGGCTACACGGACCTCTGGAAGGAGACCGTGGCCCAGGAACACGGGGAACTCATCCGCGTCCCGGAGTAGTCCATACTATTTCGCCTTGCATGCAACCGTCCTTGTCCTGAACAGGGGCGTTTTTGCCGTTTTTTGCACCTGATCAGGAACGGGAAGCTTGTTACTTGTTCCGCACCACAACCTCTCCGCCGCTTACATCTACCAGAACAGTGCTATCTTTGCGGATGCTGCCGTCCAGGATGTTCTTGGCCAGGAGGTTCACCAGTTCCCGCTGCATCAGGCGCTTCACGGGACGGGCACCGTAGGCGGGGTCGTAGCCGTGCTCGGTCATGTAGTCCTCGAAGGCCGGGGTGAACTCCACCGTGATGTCGTTCTGGGCCAGGCGTTTCTGCAACTCGGCCTCCTGGATGTGCAGGATGTCGCGGATGTCGGCCTTGGTGAGGGGATCGAACATGATGATCTCGTCGATTCGGTTCAGGAATTCGGGACGGACGGTCATCTTGAGTACGTCCAACACCTTGTTCCGGCACTCGTCCAGCAGACTGCGGCGGGTGGCGATGGCCTGCATATCCACACCGCTCACTTCCGGCAGGCGTTCCATGTAGCCCTGGATGATATCGGCCCCGGCGTTGGAGGTCATGATGAGGATGGTGTTCTTGAAGTCCACGGTACGGCCCTTGTTGTCTGTGAGCCGGCCGTCGTCCAGCACCTGCAAAAGCACGTTGAACACGTCCGGGTGGGCTTTTTCAATCTCGTCCAGCAGCACCACGGAATACGGTTTGCGGCGCACGGCCTCCGTTAACTGGCCACCTTCGTCGTAACCCACGTATCCCGGAGGCGCGCCCACCAGGCGGGAGACGGTGTGCCGCTCCTGGTACTCGCTCATATCGATACGCGTCATCATGTTCTCGTCGTTGAACAGGAACTCGGCCAGCGCCTTGGCCAGCTCGGTCTTGCCCACGCCGGTGGTACCCATGAATAGGAAGGAGCCGATGGGCCGTTTCTCGTTGCTCAACCCCGCGCGGTTGCGGCGCACGGCATCGGCCACGGCCCGGATAGCCTCGTCCTGACCCACGACGCGCTTGTGCAGCTCGGCTTCCATGCGCAGGAGCTTTTCCTTCTCGCTTTCCAGCATCCGCTTCACGGGAATGCCGGTCCACTTGGCCACTACTTCGGCAATGTCCTCGGGCGTAACGGCCTCGGTGACAATGGGATCCTTGATGGCATTGGCTTTGGCGGTGAGGTCGTCGATGCGTTTCTGCGTGGCGGCCATGCGTCCGTAGCGGATTTCGGCCACCTTGGCGTAATCGCCATTGCGTTCGGCAGTCTTGGCCTGGAGGTTCAGGTCCTCCATCTCCTGCCGGGCGGTTTGCAAGCCGCTCAGCGTTTCCTTTTCCTCGTTCCAGCGCTTCATGAGCACCTCCCGCTTTTCCTGCAGTTCCTTGAGTTCGGCCTCCAGCTTGTCCATTTTGGCCGATGTCCCTTCCCGCTTAATAGCCTCTCGCTCAATCTCTTTCTGACGGATGGCGCTGTTGAGGTCGTCGATGGGTTCCGGCACGGAATTCATCTCCAGCCGCAGCTTGGAAGCGGCCTCGTCCACCAGGTCAATGGCTTTGTCCGGCAGGAACCGGCTGGTGATGTAACGGTGGCTCAGGTTGACGGCCGCAATAAGGGCGTCGTCCTCGATGCGCACCTTGTGGTGGTTCTCATAACGTTCCTTCAGGCCTCTCAATATTGCGATGCTCTCGGCGGGAGAAGGTTCGTCCACCATCACCATCTGGAACCGGCGCTCCAGGGCCTTGTCGGCCTCGAAGTACTTCTGGTATTCGTCCAGGGTGGTGCTGCCGATGGTTCTGAGCTCACCGCGCGCCAGCGCAGGCTTCAGGATATTGGAGGCGTCCATGGCGCCGGAGCTTCGGCCCGCACCCACCAGGGTATGAATTTCGTCGATGAACAGAATAATCTCACCGGCGCTGTCCACCACTTCCTTCACCACGCCCTTCAGACGCTCTTCAAATTCACCCTGATACTTGGCGCCGGCAATCAGCGCGCCCATATCCAGGGAGTAGACCTTCTTGGATTTCAGGTTTTCGGGCACCTGCCCGTTCACGATGTTTTGGGCAATGCCCTCGGAGATGGCCGTCTTGCCCACGCCCGGCTCGCCCACCAGGATAGGGTTGTTCTTGGTGCGGCGGGACAGGATTTGCAGCACACGGCGAATCTCGTCGTCACGGCCGATTACAGGATCCAGTTTGCCCTGTGCGGCCCTCTCGTTCAGGTTGATAGCGAACCTGTCCAGAAATGTGTTGTTACTGTTGTCTGCCATAATCTTTTCTCCTTTTTACCCCTTTTCGGGGGCAACTCCTCTCCATCAATCTCCGTTCCCCGGGCTATTTACTGACATTTTGGCAGAAAACGTCCCGTTCCTGATCAGGTGCAAAAAACGGCAAAAACGCCCCTGTTCAGGACAAGGACGGTTTCGTGTAAGGAAACGGCGGCCCCGAAAGAGGTCGCCGTTTTAGCGTTAAATGGTGTGGATGCTTACTCTTCCGGATTCTCCTGGGAGATGGGGAAGGTGGGCATTTCGTCGGCAGCCTGCTCCGTCTGGTTGAGGATCTCGGTGGAGATGGCGTCGTTGGTACCGCGCTGGGTGCCGCCACGGGCAACGAAGACGGTAATGATGGAAAGGACCAGGATGAAAGCTACCAGGTACCAGGTGGCCTTTTCCAGGATGGTGGCCGTCTGGCGCACGCCCAGGGTTTGGTTGGCCGATGTGAAGTTGGTAGCGAGGCCGCCGTCCTTACCGTTCTGCAGGAGGACGACCGCAATCAGGAGAATGGCTGCAATGATGATAAGAACAACCAGGATAGTGAATGCTGCGTTCATGTATAGTTACTTTTTTATTAGTCTAATTGGTCCAATTTCTCAATAAGGGATGCAAAGTAAGCACTTTTTTCCGGAATTTCCAAAATCAGACGGGAGTAAATGCGTTTAGCCTCCTCATAAAGGCCCTGTTCCACAAAGATTTGGGCCAGGGTTTCGGTGGTGAAGCGGTCGGCAATCTCCGTTTCTTCCCCCGTTTCCACAACAGCTTCGGCCCGGGACTGAAGAGCCATGCGGGAGAAGATGCCGTCCCCGCCGCCGTCCTTCACTTTGTCGTACTGGGCCTGGGAGAAATAGTCGCCGCCCACAACCCGCACCTGATGCGGCCGGGCCTGAGCTTGGGCCGATGAGTCCATGTAGGAGGCCAGCAGGGCCGATGCGTCTTTGTCGGCGCAGTCCACCTGGCGCTTGCCGCGGATGAGGTCGCTGAATTTGCTGCGGTCGGCCACATACAGCGCCTGGGCGGCGAATTCTTCCGGGGTCCAGGCGTTCTCTCCCATGGCGAACATGCGCCGGCACAGGTCCATGCGGGCGGCGGCGAACCAGGGATACAGGTTCACCACCCCGGAGAGTTCGTCCAGGTTGAGGGAGTGCAAATCCATATGACGGGCGGTCTCTACCATTGGGCTACGGTGGCGTTGAAGATATCCTCCACCAATTTATCTATGATGGTCTCGCAAAGCGTGCCTTCCACGGCGTCCAGGGACAGGGTGGCGTCGAAGTCTTCATAGGCGCTGAAGCTCTTGTTCACGTCGTCCTCGGGGTATTTGCGGTTGGTGAATTCCACTTTCACGGTAACGGTGAGGCGGTTCTGGGCAGCCTGTTCGTCGGCGGTGACGGCCGTGGCCTTTACGTCGTAGCCGGTTACCTCGCACACCAGCTCCAGGTCTCCGTCCACATCCACCTGCTCCAGGCGGGTGAGCTTGCGGAATTTGTCCTGAAGGGCCTCTGTGAGGTCGTTGGACAGGGACGGGTTCACGCGCAGGGCCTTGTACTCCACGTAAGGGATGGTGATGGTGTTTACATCGGCCTGGATGGAAGTGCCTGTGAAAGAATAGATTCCACAGGATACGGCCACCACGGCCAAAACCAGTATGCTTAGTGCGCGTTTCATTTGCGGCGGTATTCTGGCGGGAGTTTGCGGTACAGGGTGCGCTCGCTCATGCCCAGTTCTTCGGCGGCCTTTTTACGGTTGCCGTGATACTTTCCCAGGGCCTGGCGGATGAGGTCTTCCTCATTGCGCCGCACGCTCAGGGAATTTTCCCCGGCGGGTTCCGGAAATTCCTTCTGCTCCTGCCACTCGGCCTCCTCCTCGGCGGGGGCGGTGGAGACGGGAGCGGGCAGCTCCCGGCGGTCCAGGCGGGCCTTGAGGGCGTCCACCTCCTGCTTCAGGTCGAAGATGGCCTTGAAGATGGCCTGGCGTTCGTCGGCATTGAAAGCGGGACCGGCCGATTGCGCCTGGGGGCCTTCATAGAGCACGGGGATGGGGTCTCCCTCCTCCTTGGGCATGATGGGCAGCAGGTCCTGTGCGCTGAGTTCGATGCGCTGGAGGGTGGGGGTTACCTTGACGGACAGCTGGGCGGTGAGGCTTTGGGTGAAGCCCTGCAGCTGGCGGATATTGCCCGGCCAGCGGTACTGCTCCAGCAGGTGGATGGCGTCGGGCTTGAGGGAAATCTTGCACATGCCGTTTACCTCGGAGAAGTCCGAAGTAAACTTGCGGAACAGCAGGTAGATATCTCCTTTGCGTTCCCGCAGCGGCGGGATGCGGATCTGTGCGGCCGATAAACGGAAGTAAAGGTCCTCGCGGAATTTACCCCGCTTCACGGCCTCGTACAGATGGACGTTGGTGGCGGCCACCACGCGGACGTCGGTGTGTTCCACCTTGTTGGAACCCACCTTGCGGAATTCTCCGCTTTGCAGCACGCGCAGCAGCAGGGCCTGGGATTCCAGGGGAAGTTCGGCAATCTCGTCCAGGAAGAGCGTGCCGCCATCGGCCTCCTCAAAATAACCCTTGCGGGTTTCGATGGCTCCGGTGAAGGAACCTTTCACATGGCCGAAGAGCTCCGAGTTCACCAGTTCCTTGGGCAGGGCGCCGCAGTTGACCACGAAGAAATTCCCCTGTTTGCGGGGGCTGAACTGGTGGATGATACGGGCCACGTTCTCCTTACCCACGCCGCTCTCTCCCTGAATGAGGACGCTGAGACCGGTGGGCGCGAACTTCACCGCTGTCTCCAGGGCGTCGTTCAGCACGGGATCGTTGCCGATGATATCGTATTTGTTCTTTAAGGCTTGTAAGTCCATGGTCGTGCAAATTTACGAAAAAATATGTATATTTGTAGTTGCAGTAAAATATAACACTTCTATACTATATGAAAAAAACACTCGTGTACCTGGCTGCAGCGGTTATGACCATTGCCTGCGCCTCTCCGGAAAAAATGGCCAAGATGTCAGAGAATGTGAAGGCCGAATGCACCCCTTCCATCCTGGAGGCTGTCGCCGGCACCATCGATGCCACTGTCAGCGTAACCTATCCCAAAGATTACTTCAATCCCAACGTGGTGATGGAAGTGACTCCCGTGATTGTCTATGAAGGTGGAGAAGCCTCCATGAAACCCTTCAAGTATCAGGGAGAAGATGTGAGGAACAATTACAAAGTGGTGTCCAAGGACGGCCAGAAAGTGACCGAGAAAGTGCACTTCGACTATGTGGAAGGCATGGAGAAGTGCTATCTGGAACTGCGCGGGAAAGTGATTGCCGGCAACAAGACCATCACCTTGCCCACCCTCAAGGTAGCCGACGGAGCCAACACCACCTACATGCTGGTGAAGCGCACCGGAGACCTGGCCTACAAACAGGACAACTACAAGGAAATCATCTCTACCAGCACGGAAGGACAAATCAAGTATCTGGTGAACAGCGCCGATGTGCGTAACTCGGAGCTTCAGGGCAAGTCCGTGAAGGAATTCCTGGCTTTCCTGGAGGAGGCCTCCAAGGATGAGCACGCCACCGTTACCAGCACCGAGATTGTGGCCTACGCTTCCCCGGAAGGTTCCGAGAGCCTGAACAACAACCTCTCCGGAGACCGTTCGGCCAGCGCCAACAAGGCCTGGAAGCAGGTGACCAAGGGCATCGACACCGTGGATCCCACCGTGCGCAGCGTAGGTGAGGACTGGGAAGGCTTCCAGCAGCTGGTCCAGGAAAGCAACCTGGAGGACAAGCACCTCATCCTTCGCGTACTGTCCATGTACAGTGACCCCGCCGTGCGTGAGAACGAAATCCGCAATATGTCCCAGGTGTTCACCGCCCTCAAAGGCGAAGTGCTCCCGGAACTGCGCCGCGCCCGCCTGATTGCCAACGTGCAAAAGAAGAACTACTCCAACGAGGAACTGGTGGTGCTGCTTTCCAACAATGAGTCCGTCCTGGACGAGGAAGCTCTCCTGCGTGTGGCTTCCGTGGTCAAGGACGAGGCCCAGAAGGAAGACATCTATCAGAAAGCCATCGAGCGTTTCGGCAGCGACCGCGCCCTGTACAACCTGGCCGTCCTCTATCTGAGCCAGGGCAAGGACGCCAAGGCCGAGGCCGGTCTGAACGAGGTAAAGAGCAGTGACGCCGACGTCCTCAACGCGCAGGGCGTGCTGGCTCTCCACAAGGACGACCTCAAGACCGCCGAGGATTGCTTCCGCAAGTCCGGAACTCCGGAAGCCAAGTCCAACCTGGGCATTGTGCTCATCCTCACCGGCCAGTATGAAGAGGCCGCAAAGGTGCTGGAAACTCCCCTGGGCTGCTGCCACAACAGCGTACTGGCCTGCATCCTCACGGACCAGCTGGACAAAGGTCTCAAGACCGCCCACTGCGGAGATCCCAAGGTTTGGTACCTCAAGGCCATCATCGCCGCCCGTCAGGGCAAGGCCGACGACGTGAAGAAGAACCTGGAAAAGGCCTTCAGGAAACCCGAACTCAAGGAGCGTGCCGCCCGTGACATCGAATTCGCGGGTTACGAGTTCTAAAACAGGAATGCCGTGAAAACGGAAGTATTGCTGGACATCATCTTCTGTGCAGTCCTGCTGCCGGGGATGATGTTCCTTTTCCCTATCGGAGAATGGTTCATGTGGCAGCCGGGCTATGTGCTGCTGTACATGCTGTGGCTCTATGGCATGTGGGCGATGGGACGACTGGTCCTGGGACCCATGCTGTTGGAAAGGGGAGGAGGAAGCAAGGTTACCGCAGCGGGTGTGCTGTTCCTTATGGTGGCAGTGACCTTCCTGATGACCCTTACTCCGGTGAACTTCCCCAACAATACTCCCGGCCGTGTGGGAGAGATGCTTCCGCATGCCAGGGCCATGTGGGTGATGTTCGTGTTTGTGAACACCTATGCCATCGCCGCCGGTGTCCTGGGTGGTCGCATCCGCTCCCTCAATACCGTAAATGCCGCGCATAAGGCCCATGCCGAAGCCCGCAACGCTTTGGAAAAGAAGCGCCTGGAGGCCGAGGAAGTGTCCGGAGAAGAAATCCAGGTAAAGGCCGGATACAAACTCCTCCACCTGCCGCTGTCGGCCATCCAGTATATTGAGGGACGCAACAATTACGCCTGTTTCCACCTGGACCACCGGGACGATGTAGTGTCCCAGATTTCCCTCAAAAGCGTGATGGACATGCTTCCGGAGGGGAAATATGTCCGCATCCACCGCTCCTACATCGTGCCGGTGTGGAGAATAGCCCAAAGGACCAGCGCCGAGGTAAGGCTGATGGGTGTGAAGGACGCACTGCCCATCGGCCGCGCATACAAAGACAGCTTGAAGAATGAGTAAACAGAAAGACTTTTACGCAACCCGTTCCACGGCCTGGTGGAAGGTGGCCATCGCCATGATCGGTTCCTGCCTGTCCGGGGTTACCTTCGTGTCGGTTCCGGGAATGGTGGGATCCGTGGGATTCGGATACCTGCAAATGTGCATCGGCTTTTTCCTGGGTTACCTGGTCATTGCCTTTGTGCTCACCCCCCTGTACTTCCGGCTCAACGTGGTGTCCGTGTACGAATATCTGGAAAAACGCTTCGGAGCGGCTTCCCATAAGACGGGGGCGTGGTTTTTCTTTGTGTCCAAGATGCTGGGCGCGTCCGTTCGCCTGTTCCTGATGATCGCCACCCTGCAACTGCTGGTGGCCGGCCCCCTGGGCATTCCCTTCTGGGTAACCACCCTGGTGGTGGTACTGCTGGAATGGCTGTACACGGTACGCGGCGGCGTCAAGGCGGTCATCGGCCTGGACATCTTCAAGACAGTGTGCATGCTGGTGGCCGTGGTCCTGTGCCTGGTGCTCATCGGCCGGGAAGTGGGCAAACCCGACACTTCCATGATGCGTGTGTTCTATTTTGACGATGTCAACCATCCGCAATTCTTTTGGAAACAGTTATTGGGAGGTCTTTTCACCGTGGTGGCCTGCACCGGGCTGGACCAGGACATGATGCAGCGCACCCTGGCCTGCAAGAATGTGAAGGATTCCCAGAAGAACCTGATAGTAAGTGTTATCCTGCAGATAGTGGTCATTTCGCTGTTCCTGTTCCTGGGCGTGTACCTGTATCAGTTTGCCGGCCTGCACGGCCTGGAGGCCAAGGGAGACGCCCTGTTCCCGGCGGTCACCTGGAGCGGCCTGCTGCCGGCTTCCGGCCTGGTGGCGGGGCTCTTCATCGTGGGGCTGCTCATGGCGGGGTTCCCGGCCGGAGGAAGTGCCCTTACAGCCCTTACCACCTCCTTCACCATTGACATCCTGGGCGGCAAGGACGAAAAACGCACCTGGGTGCACACGGGAATGGCTGTCCTGATGGCCGTGAGCATCATTGTGTTCAACGCCCTGAATTCCACCAGCGTCATTGACGCCGTGTACCGGCTGGCCAGCTATTCCTACGGCCCCATTCTGGGTCTGTTTGCCTTCGGCCTGTGCTGCAAGCGCAAGGTGCGGGACGGCTGGGTGCCCGTGGTGGCCATCCTGGCGCCCGTGCTGTGCCTGGTGTTGGATTTGAACTCCGTGGCGTGGTTCAACGGTTACCACTTCAGCTATGAAATATTGCCCATGAACGGCGTGTTCACCATGGCCGGTCTGTGGCTTATTTCCAAAAAGTAGCTTATGCGCCTTGTTTACCTGACCGACTTTTCCGAACAGTTTCCCTACCGTCTGCTGCGGGGAATCTACCAATATGCCCAGGAGACCAAAGAACCGTGGACGGTGTGCCGTATGCCCGCCTCCTTGCGGGATTTGGAGACATTTGACCGCTTCGTATCCTGGTGCAAGGAATGGAAGGCCGACGTCGTCATCGGCCAGTTTCCGCCCAAGGACGACCTCGGGGAATTCCGTCGCAATGGCATCATCGTTTTTGCGCAGGACTTCATCGCCCCTTTCGTCGGCGTTCCCAACATTACCGCCGATTACAAAAAGACCGGAGAGATGGCTGCCGAACGCTGTGTTGCGCGCGGTTTCCGCAACTTCGCCTTTTTCGGCAACAACGGCATGTGCTGGAGCGACGCCCGCCGGGACGGTTTTCGGGATTACCTGGTAGAGGCCGGTTATGGGGACCGCGTGTTCATTTACGACCGCCAGCGCATCTCCAACCTTTGGTATTACCGTCAGGACCTGCTGCGGGACTGGCTGCTGTCCCTGCCCAAGCCGGTGGGCGTTTTCTGCTGCGACGACAACCAGGCCGTCATCCTGGCCGAAGCCTGCAACGTGCTGGGTATCCAGATTCCCTATGAGGTGGCCATCCTGGGCGTGGACAACGATGAAATTCTGTGCAATATGGCCAATCCGCCCATCACCTCCATCGATGTGGATATCGAACGGGGCGGTTACGAAGTTGCCGCCATGACTGTCCAGATGAAACATGACCCCACGTATCTGGGCAACGACGTTGTGCTGCAGCCTTTACACATTGTCACGCGGGAGTCCTCCAACGTCATCACCACAAAGGACGTACAGGTACATCAGGCCCTCGCGTTCATCCATTCCAACCTGGATCACAAGATTGCGGTGACCGACGTTCTGGCGCAGGTTCCCATGAGCCGTCGCCTGTTGGAACAGCGTTTCCTCAAGGCCACCGGAAAAACCATTTACCAGTATATTTCGGAGCAACGTATAGACCTTTTTGCCCGTATGCTGCTGGACACCAAGGAGCCCATCGCCAATCTGGCCGCCCGTATGGACGAACCGGATCCCAAATCCCTGACCCGCCGCTTCAAGGAGTTGAAAGGCTGCACTCCTATGGAGTACAGGAAGCTAAATTTGCGCAAATCGAGCACTTAATTTCGCAAAACGTCACTTTTCCGCCTCAGTTGTCATCTAACTTTGTGTTACTAACCGCTTAATCTGATGACACTAGGTATCGACATCGGTGGAACAACCATCAACCTGGGGCTCATTGATGGAGACCGTCTGCTCAAAAAAGTACAGGTTCCGTCCTTCCCCAAAACAGCAACGCAAGAGGACACCCTCATCTATTTGGGAGACCAGATAGAAAACTTCCTGGTACCCGGTATCCAGAAAATCGGTATCGGCGTACCTTCCCTTACAGACCCCGTGAAGGGCATCGTGTACAACGCCGCAAACATCCCGTCCTGGGATGTGGTTCCCCTCAAGGACACCATGGAGGCCCGCTTCGACATTCCCGTTTACGTGAACAACGACGCCAACTGCTATGCGCTGGGCGCTGCCGTAAAGGTGGGTGAGGGCCCTTCTACCGTGGTTACCGTCACCCTGGGCACCGGCACCGGCGTGGGTATCGTCATTGACGGCAAGCTCTTTTCCGGCACGCACTGCGGCGCGGGAGAGATCGGCGCCATCCCCTATGAGGGAACGGACTACGAATCCTTCTGCTCCAAGAAGTACTTCACCACCCGCGGTCTGGATCCCCGCGCCCTTTCCAAGGCTGCGTCGGAGGCCGATGAAACCGCGCTGGCCCATTTCCGTGACTTTGGTCGCCACATGGGCACCTTCCTCTCTGTGGTGATGTATGCCTACGACGCCGACGTCATCGTACTGGGCGGCGGCATCGCCCATACCTTCCCGCACTTCCAGGAAGCCATGTGGGAGGCCCTCCGCTGCAGTTATCCATACCAGAACGCTCTGGACAACCTGAAAATCATCGCCATGCCCGACGAAGACACCGCACTGGTGGGCGCGGCCTCATTAACATAATACATCATGAAAAGAATTGCCCTTTTTGCATTAGTGATTCTGACAAGCTTCACCGCCATGGCGGGCCCGCTCACCAACTGGACGCTGCAGCGCCAGGGCCAGAAACAGACTTTCAAGGCCCAGGTTCCCTGCACCGTGGCCGGTGTCCTCAATGAGGCCGGCGTCTTCGGCCAGGATGTCCTGGACCAGGACCGTTACAAGGCCATCGACAAGAGCATCTTCGATGAACCCTGGGTGTTCACCACCACTTTCAAGGCCCAGAGCGGCATGCGTCACGTGCTGCGCTTCGAGGGTCTGAACTATTATGCCGATATCGAGCTCAACGGCAAGCTCATCGCCTCCCGGGACACCACCTTCGGCGCCTACAGCGTGCGTGAGTTCGACATCACCGCCCTGGCCAAGGCCAAGAATACCCTTAAGGTTACCCTGCGCCGCGCCCACGAGGGAGACCTCAACGCCGGTTATGTGGACTGGAACCCCCGTCCCGTGGACGAGAGCATGGGCATCATCCGCCCCGTCACCCTCATCTCCACCCCCGATGTCCAGGTGCAGGACGTGTTTGTGAAGCCGCTGGTGAATCCCAAGGATTTCTCCAAGGCTGCCTTTGAGTCCTGGGTCACCCTGGTGAACCGCAGCAACAAGGCCGTGGAAGGCAACCTGGAGCTCAGCTATGAAGATGGCAACTTCTCCCTTCCCGTATCCCTGGAAGCCGGAGAAACCCGTCAGGTTTGCGTCACGGAGAAAGTGGAGAACCCCCGCATCTGGTGGACAGCCGAACTGGGCAAGCCCGAACTCTATCACCTGAATGTAGCCTTCTGTAAAGGCAAGAAGGTTTCCCATAGCGCGGCCGTCACCTTCGGCCTTCGCAGTATCGAGAGCGAAATCACCCCCTTCGGCCACCGCCAGTTCATCCTGAACGGCAAGAAGGTGCTGGTGAAGGGCGCCGGCTGGACCGACGACATCTTCATGCAGGACACGCCCGAGAGCATCGAGGCTCAGGTGAAGATGGTGGCCGATATGGGCCTCAACTGCATCCGCTTCGAGAATATCTGGGGCAAGGACCACACCGTTTATGACCTTTGCGACCAATACGGTCTCATGGCCATGGTGGGCTTCAGCTGCCAGTGGGAATGGGAAAACTACTGCGGCCTTCCCGAGTACAAGAGCTACGGCTGCATCAACGATCCCGCCTCCGAGGCCGTGGCCGTGCGGTATTTCCACGACCAAGTGGTGTGGCTGCGCAACCATCCCTGCGTCATCGGCTGGCTCACCGGAAGCGACCGCATCCCTAATCCCCGTTTGGAGAAAGAGTATCTCACTATCTATGAAAAACTTGACTATCGCCCCTATGTGTGCTCGGCATCGGGGCTCCGCAGCCTGGCCGGTCCTTCCGGCATGAAGATGGCCGGCCCCTACGAGTACGTGGGACCGGACTACTGGTGGATTGACAACCGCAGTGGCGGCAACTACGGTTTCAACACGGAAACCGGCCCGGGGCTGCAGATTCCTCAACTGGAATCCGTAAAACGGCTGGTGGGAGAGAAAGACCTCTGGCCCATCGGCCCCAACTGGGCCTACCATTGCACGGCATCCAGCTCTGTGATGAACAACACCAGCTTCCTGGAAAACGCCATGAAGCACATGTACGGCCATATCGAAGGTCTGGACGACTTCATGCGCAAGGCGCACGCCATGGACTATGACGCCACGCGCTCCATGTTCGAGGCCTTCCGCGCCAACGTTCCGGTGGCCACCGGTATTGTCCAGTGGATGCTCAACAGCGCCTGGCCTTCCCTGTACTGGCAGCTGTACGACTGGTACGGCATTCCCACCGCCGGTTACTATGGCGTGAAAGCCGCCAACGCCCCCATCCAGGCCGTTTACAACTATGCCAGCGGCAGCGTGTGGGTGGTGAACGACACCGCCGCCGCGGCCGACTGCCAGGTACACATCCGCCTGTACGACAAACGCGGCAAACTGTTGCGGGACCGTAAAGTGAACATCCTGTCCCGTCCCCGGGATCCCTGGAAGGTGGACAGCGGCATCGAAGGCCCCTGCTTCCTGGCCCTGGAAGTGACCGGCAAGGATTACCACGCTACCAACTTCTACTGCATTTCCGGAGAACTCAACCGCTACAAGTGGCACAGGGCCGACTGGTGGGGCATCCCCTTCGATGAATTTGCCAACATGCGCTTTGTGCGGGATCTTCCCAAGACCAGCCTGAACATGAAGGTGAAAGCCGTGGAGGGTGGTTATGATGTAACCCTGGAGAACAAGGGAGAGGTCATCGCCTACCAGAACATCCTCAAGGCCCTGGACGCCAACGGCCAGCTCATCCCCGGCACCTTCTGGTTCGACAATTTCTTCACCGTCCTTCCCGGAGAGTCCCGCACGGTGCGCTGCACCCTGCCTGCAGGCTGCGCCAATGCCGAAATCGGCTTCTCCGGCTGGAACGCTAAAATCGCCGAATAATGAAAAAGCTTCTAACTGTCATCCTGGCGCTGAGCGCGCTGCAGGCCTTTGCCCAAACCCCCGATTCCCTGGACCGGGACCGCTCCAAGTATGCCACCTATTCCTTCTCCAAGGACGACAAATACAAAGTGGAGACGCCCTATGAGACCGTCAAGGTGTCCCAGCCCAAGGGCAAAAAGGTCAAGAACGTCATCTTCATGATCGGTGACGGCACCGGCCTTTCCCAGTGGAGCGTGGGGTGGGTGGCCAACGGTGGCGCCCTCAATATCGACAACATGCCTGTGGCCGGTTATTCCAACACCACCTGCACCGATAAACTGGTCACCGATTCCTGCGCCGGCGGCACCGCCCTGGCTATTGGCGAGAAAACCAAGTACGGTTACATCGGCTGCAACGAGGCCGGCGAGCCCGTGGAGTCCAACCTCCAGTATGCCAAGCGCGTGAAAGGCATGAAGACGGGCGTTACCGTCACCTGCCGCATCAACGACGCCACTCCGGCCGATTTCTGCATCCACGGCACTTCCCGCAAGGATGAAGAAGGCCTGGCCGCCCAGTACGTGGACGCCAATGTGGACTTCATCTCCGGCGGCGGCACCCATTTCTGGAACCAGCGTTCCGACGGCCGCAACCTCATTGAGGAAATGAAAGCCAAGGGCTACACCTTTGTGGACAAGCTGGAGGACATTGCCGGAGCACAGGGAGACAAATTCCTGGGCCTGTACGACGAGTATGACCTGAAACCCGCCCTGGACCGCGGCCCCATCCTCATGGAAAGCACCATGAAGGCCATCCAGATGCTGGACAACAAGAAAGGTTTCTTCCTCATGGTGGAGGGTTCCCAGATTGACGACTGGTGCCACCGCAACAAGGTGGGCTATGTGTGCGAGGAACTCTTCGACTTCGACAAAGTGATTGGCGCCGTGCTGGAGTGGGCCCAGAAAGACGGGCAAACCCTGGTGGTTGTCACCGCCGACCACAACACCGGCGGCCTCACCCTGCTCAAGGGCAGTATTAAGGACCGCGAGGTGAAAGTGCACTTCTCCACGTCCGGCCACGACGGCATTGTGGTACCGGTATTTGCCTACGGCCCCGGTGCCGAAGCTTTTGCCGGCTGGCACGACAACGCCGAGATTGGCCAGATTGTGAAAAAGCTCCTGAAGTAATGCTCAAACTGCTTACTCTCATACTGGCGCTGGTACCGCAGCTCATTCCCGCTCCCGCAGAAATGCAGGTGCGGGGAGGCTCGTTTTTAGTTACCCCCCCCTCCAACAATAAAATCGAATTCCGGCTGGAGCCCGATTGTGGGCTCCCGGCCGAGGGATATACATTAGAGGTAACGCGCTCACGCGTACGCGCGGTCGCGTCCACGGAAGCCGGCCTGTTCTATGCCCGCCAAACCCTGAACCAGCTGGAGGAGAACGGCCGCATCCCTTGCGTGACCATCAAGGACTATCCCCGTTTTGCCTGGCGTGGTTTCCACCTGGATCCCTGCCGGCATTTCCTGAGCGTGGAGGACACCAAGCAGTACATCGACATCCTGGCCTCTTACAAGATGAACGTGATGCACTGGCACCTGACCGACGACCAGGGCTGGCGCATCCAGATCAAGAAATATCCCCGTCTCACAGAGGTGGGTGGCACGCGCACCGAATTCGACGGCAGTGTCCACCAGGGCTTCTATACCCAGGAAGAGATCAAGGAAGTGGTGGCCTATGCTGCCCAGCGTCATGTGACCGTGCTGCCCGAAATCGAGATGCCCGGCCACGCCATTGCCGCCATCCGCGCATACCCCGGCCTGTCCTGCACCAAGGAGACCGTGAACACCTTCTACACCTGGGGCTCCCCGGATATTGTCCTGTGCCCCGGCCGCGAGTTCATGTTCGAATTTCTGGAGGACGTAATTGCCGAGGTCGTGGAGCTCTTCCCCGGAGAATACATCCACATCGGCGGAGACGAATGCAAGAAAGACAAGTGGGAGCAGTGCCCCCATTGCCAGGCCCGCATCAAGGCCCTGGGCCTTGTGGCCGACGATAAAGGAACGGCCGAGGAAAAACTCCAGAGCTACGCCATCCGCCGCATGGAGGACATTCTGCACAAGTATGGCCGCAAGCTCATCGGCTGGGACGAGATTCTGGAAGGCGGCCTCAGCCCCAACGCTACGGTCATGAGCTGGCGCGGGGAAACCGGCGGAATTGCCGCCGCCCTGCAGGGCCACGACGTCATCATGACCCCGTCCAAGGAGGGCATGTACCTGGACCATTACCAGGGAGATTCCAAGATTGAACCGGTTGCCATCGGCAACTACACCACGCTGGAAAAGGCCTATGCCTATGACCCCGTTCCCGCCGAACTGGTACAGAACGGCAAGGAAGACCACGTGATTGGCCTGCAGTGCAATAACTGGAGCGAATATATTTATTCCAACAGCCACCGTCAGTACATGCTGTTCCCGCGCGCCTTCGCCGTGGCCGAGACCGGCTGGACGCCCAAGGCTAAGAAGGACTGGGAAAGCTTCCGTGTGCGCGTGGACAAAGCCTGCCGGGACCTGGACCGCAGGGGAGTGAACTACCACATTCCGCTTCCGGAGCAGCCGGGCGGTTCCTGTGACAAATTGGTATTCACGGATAAAGCCGTGGTGGAATTCACCACCACGCGTCCCGTGGCCGCCATGGTCTATACCGTGGACGGCAGTGAGCCCACGGCGGCATCGGCCCGTTACACCCAGCCCCTGGAATTCACCCGGGACGCCACCCTCAAGATAGCCAGCCTCACCTCCTACGGCAAGCTGAGCCCGGTGCGCACCATCACCATCCGGCAGGAAGAACCCATGGAGGCCCTTCCCGCCGCTGCGGTAGAGAGCGGAATCCGTTCCAGCCGGGCCGACGGCCGCTTTGTGACCGTGGCCGATACCCAGGGCGCCGCCTGGAAGGAAATCAAGCTGGAAAAACTGCGGGACATGAATACGCTGGAGCCCTTCGACCGCAACATGCCCGACACCCTGCGTTTCTATGCCGTCCAGGCCCAGGCCTGTTTCAACGTGAAGGAAACCGCTGTGTACCGTTTCTCCAGCGACTGTGACCAGGTGTGGATTGACGGCCGCCTGCTCATCGACAACGGGGCCCAGGTCAAGCGCTATTCCCGCCAGGATGCCGAGGCCGCCCTGGAGGCCGGCCCGCACAGCGTGAAAGTGGTATATATTTATAATGTAATAGGTGGCTGGAACTCTATCCGCAATAAGACGGATGTGCAGATCATGCGCGCCGGTTCCGGCAAATGGAGAAAGATAGAACTGCTGTAG
Organism: uncultured Bacteroidales bacterium; assembly: GCA_905234795.1. GTDB lineage: Bacteria > Bacteroidota > Bacteroidia > Bacteroidales > UBA932 > Cryptobacteroides. Next base: position 246,922 of record CAJOIQ010000001.1, read on the forward strand.
TATGAAAAGATACTGGATCATAAGCCTGTTCCTGATGCTTGCGCTTTGCGGCACGTCCTGTACCAAGGGCGGGTCCCAGGGCCTGGTGATTACCCCGCCGAACTCCAAGCCCAACACGGGTAACACGGGAGACACCGGCAATACCGGAAACACCGGAAATACGGGTAACACGGGTGATACGGGCACCGGAGACAATGGCGGCAACACCAATACGGGTACCCTGTGCAAGGATATCGGCCAGTCTCCCATTGTGCTGGCCTACTTCACGGAGTATACCGAGGAACTGCCGGAGGTCACCCTCCTCACCCATATCAACTATGCCCACGGCCGCTTCGGCAATCCCAAGACCGGAGACGGCGGCATTGTGATTACCCAGTCCGAAAAAGCCCCTATCAGCAAGGTGATTGCGCTCAAGAGCGTGAACCCCAAGCTCAAGGTGTGCCTGATGATCGGCGGTTGGGGCGGCCATGCCGACGGCTTCTCCATGATGGCCCGTGATGCGGCCAAGCGCACGCTTTTCTGCAAGAGCGTGAAGAGCCTGCTGGACCAGCACAAGCTGGACGGCGTGGACATCGACTGGGAATATCCCACCCAGAGCGCCGACAACGAGACCGGCTGCAGCCCGGACGATACCAAGAATTTCAACCTGGTGCTCCAGGAGCTGCGGGAGACCATCGGCACCGATAAGATTATCTCCTACGCATCCTCTTCCTCCCATCCGGAATACGTAGACTGGCCCACCGCCATCAAGTACATTGACTACGTAAATGTGATGACCTACGACATGGGTGCGGCCCCCAAAGGCCACAATTCCCCGCTGCATAAGGGAGAGCGCTTTACGCACAGCAGCTGGGACGAAGCCATCCAGAAACACGTGAAAGCCGGCATTCCCAAGAACCGCATGGTGATGGGCGTGCCCTTCTACGGGAAGGCCGAGAAAAGCCCTGCCGATGCCGACAAAGTCTTTGTGGACAGCAAGGGCAAGCTGGGCTATTCCATCAAGTACAAGGATATCGTTCCCGTTGTGGAGAAGGGAACGTACATGGGCGTTGCCCTTAACCGCAAACTCCACCGTGTATGGGACCCCAAGTCCATGGTCCCGTTCCTGGCCGACGATACGGGCCGCAACTTCCTTTCCTACGACGACCCCGAGAGTGTGACGGCCAAGGGAAAGTATGTGATTGACAACTCTCTCCTGGGCGCCATGTTCTGGGAATACAGAGGGGATACGCAAGACCATGGCCTGCTCAAACCCCTGGTGAAAGCGATATACGGAAAAGAATCCGTTTTACAATAATTTATATACAAATTATAACTATTAACTAAACTAACTAACCAATGAAACAGAAAGTAGTCCATCTAACGAAACTGGCTGCTGTGCTGTGTCTCCTCCTGGGGATGTGGGGCCCTACGGCCTTTGCCCAGCGGGGTATTACCATCAAAGGTAGGATTGTGGACGCAGACGGTTTGCCGGTGATCGGTGCTGGTGTCACCCTCAAGGGAACCACCACCGGTGTGGCTGCCGACTTCGACGGTAACTTTACGTTAACCGTTCCCGGCGAGACTGCTGTGTTGGAGGTTGCCGCCCTCGGTTATGTGACCGAGGAGGTGAAAGTGGGTAAGGAGCGCAACTTTACCATTGTGCTCCGTGACGACACCCAGACCATCGAAGCTACGGTGGTGGTGGCGTACGGTACCCAGACCAAGGCCACCGTTACCGGTGCCTTGACCTCCATCGACAACAAGGCCCTCATCAAGGCTCCCGTGGCCGACGTTACCAACGTGCTGGCCGGTCAGATGCCCGGTGTGTCCACCGTGCAGGAAACGGGTCAGCCCGGTGAAGACTATGCCAAGATTTACATTCGTGGTTCCGGTTCCCTGTCGGACTCCAACGCCTCCCCGCTCATCCTGGTGGATGGTGTGGAACGTCCGCTGAACACGGTGGACCCGAACGAAATCGAGAGTCTGTCCATCCTGAAGGACGCCGCCTCTACGGCTGTGTTCGGTGTGCGTGGTGCTAACGGTGTCATCATCGTTACCACCAAGCGCGGCGATGCCGGCAAACCCAAGATTTCCGTGAGCTCCATCACCGGTGTGCAGGTCCCTATGTCCTACATTACCCAGTGCTCCAGCTACGACTTCGCACGTTACTACAACGTGTATCAGTGGAACGACGGCAAGACCGATCCCGGCCTGTACTTCACCCGTGAGGCCATCGAGGCCTACCGCACGGGCAGCGACCCGGTCATGTTCCCGAACACCCAGTGGCACGAGCTCATGTTCCGCAAGGCCTTCGTCCAGACCAAGAACAACATCAACATCTCCGGCGGCTCCGACAAAGTCCGTTACTTCGTGTCCATGGGTTACATGTTCCAGAACGGTCTGCTCAAGCAGATTCCGGACGTCACCTACGACAACAACTATTCCTACAACCGTTATAACTACCGCGCCAACCTGGACTTCAAGCTCACTGAAACCACGGACATGAAGTTCAACATCAGCGGCGTCATTGGAAACACCCGGGAGCCCCTCGCCAGCGACCGTGACAACATCTGGATGCTCACCATGCTGTGGGCCCACCCCACGGCCTCTCCGGGCATCGTGAACGGCATGCCGGTGACGGTGGTCTCCTACGACGCCCTGCCCGACGGCCTCACCAAGTGGAACGGCTGGGAGTACTACTACTGGTCCGGTTACCAGAACAAGTTCAAGACCACCCTGGACATGGACATGACCATCACCCAGCGCCTGGACTTCCTCACCCAGGGTCTCAGCTTCTCCCTCAAGGGCAGTTACGACACCGAGATGGCCATTACCAAGAAGCGTTCGGGTAGCGGCGGTTATCACCAGACCATCGAATACGTGTCCTGGGCCAACAATTCCGGCCTCAGCATGTCCGATCCTTATTTCGACCGCACCTACCAGCCGGTTATCAGCGGCAGCGCGCCCACCCTCAGCTACAGCGAGTCCACCGACGACGACAAGAGCTGGTACATCGAGGCCCGTCTGGACTATCGCCGCAAATTCGCCGGCAAGCACAATGTGAGCGGTCTGCTGCTTTACAACCAGTCCCGCGACTACTATCCCAGCTCTTACGCCTGGCTGCCGTACGGTTATGTGGGTTGGGTCGGCCGTGCCACCTATTCCTATGCCGACAAATACCTGCTGGACGTGAGCGCCGGTTACAACGGCTCCGAGAACTTCGCCCCCGGTAAAACCCGTTACGGTTTCTTCCCTTCCGCTTCCATCGGTTGGGTGGTTACGGAGGAGAAATTCATGAAGAAGGCCACCTGGCTGGACTTCCTCAAAATCCGTGCATCCATCGGTAAAGTAGGTAACGACCAAGGCAACTCCGTGCGTTTCATGTACATGGACGGCGTGTGGAACGAGGCCGGCTCCTACTACTTCGGTACCGGTAAGAGCGACGGTGTTCCGCGTTACGAACTGGGTACCCCCGGTAACATGGGCGTGACCTGGGAAACCGCTGTCAAGAGCAATATCGGTTTGGACTTTGACATGTTCAACTACCGCCTGCACTTCAGCGGAGATATCTTCAAGGAGCACCGTACCGGTATCCTGATTTCTCCCAAAACGCTGCCTTCCATCATTGCCACCAGCCTGCCCAACATGAACCTGGGTATCGTGGACAACTGGGGTTATGAGATTGAACTGGGCTGGAAGGACCATATTGGAGACTTCACCTATGACCTCAATGCCAACGTCACCTTTGCCCGCAACAAGATTATCTTCGAGGACGAGGTAGAACCCGAATACGAGTACCAGCGCGAAACCGGCGGTTCCACCGGCCGGTATATGCTGTACCAGTTCGACCGTCTGTATCAGAAGAGCGACTTCTATATCGATGCCGACGGCGTTCAGCGCCTGAACCCCGATCTGCCCCAGCCCACCAACACCGTCTATCCCGGTGACTGTATGTACAAGGACCTGAACGGGGATAAGATCATCGATGGCCGTGACCGTATGTACGACGGTTATCCCGACCGTCCGGAATATGTGTTCGGTTCCAACTGGAAGTTCGGTTACAAGGGCTTCAACCTGTCCCTCAACTGGACCGCAGCCACCAACGTGAGCCGTGTATGGAACGCCGACTACCGTATCCCGTTCACCAACTCCGGCCACCGCGGACTGTTGCAGATCTTCGCCGACAATTCCTGGATTGACAACGACAACCCTTGGGCCCCCGGCCGTGAAGACGGTACCCTGCCGCGATTCACCAAGACCAACTATCCCTGGAACTCCATGGACTCTACCCTCTGGACCGTGGACTCCTCCTATCTCCGACTCAAGAGTGCCAGCTTCGGCTACACCTTCTCCAGGAACAAGTTCTTCGACAAGTTGGGTATCAGCTCCCTGGGCCTGATGTTCACGGGTTACAACCTGTTCACCCTGTCCAAGCAGACCCTGCAGGACCCCGAGGCCAAAGCCCGTTCCTCCAGTGGTACCTACCCGCTGGTGAAGACCTACAACCTGGCTATCAACATCACTTTCTAAATCAGGCGTCCTATGAAAAAGTATATCAATATTATATGTATCGCCCTTCTGGGCGCAGGACTGATTGCCTGTGAGAGCCTCAAGCTGGGAGACGCCGGCCTGTCCAAGGCCCCGGAGACTTCCGGTGCTACCGTCGACACCCTCTTCGCCTCATTGAAGGATGCCGACAAAGTGCTGACTTCGGCCTACTATTACCTGCCTTACGGCCTGGTATCCTCCTTCGACTCCAAGATGGGAAGCGACTTCCTGGAGTCCATCACAGACCATTTCATTTCCAACAAGCACTCCGATAACGACGGTCCCAACAACCTCTATTATTCGGGCGGTCTCAGCGCCAACCTCACCGGCTCCTATGCAGGTGGTGAGAATTACCGCTTCGGCAGCGAGCTGGATTACAAGTGCATCCGCTATGCCTGGCTGTTCCTGGAGAATGCCGACCGCATTCCCAATGCCGACAAAGCCCTTCTGGCCCGCAAGAAGGCCGAAGCCAAGATGTGCATGGCCATCGCCTATGCCAACATGGTGCGTTATCTGGGCGGCGTTCCCATCCTGGACCACGCCGTACAGGCCGACGAAGAAATGAAGTATGCCCGCAATACCTTTGCCGAGACCATCGAGTTCATCGTCCAGCTCTGCGACGAAGCCGCAGCCGATCTTCCGTGGTCGGTGTCGGCAGCCGATGACGGCCGCCTCACGCGTGCCGCCGCTATCGGCCTCAAGCTTCGCATGCTGTGCTTTGCCGCCTCTCCTACTTTCAACTCCGACACTCCCTGGCACCCCGATGCCGCCGATTGGGAAGGAATGGGCAAGTATGTCCGTTATGCCGAGAAATATGACGCCACCCTGTGGACCCGGGCCAAGGCTGCTGCCGACGAATTCATGAAGGAGCAGCTCTCCAGCGGTCACTATGCACTGGAGCAGGCCACTGTGGCCAATCCCGTAAAGGGTCTCCAGCCGCGTGATTACCGCCTGGCCTACCGCCGTGGCTATGTGAACCGCGGTTCCTCCGAGGCCATTATCTCCATCCGCAAGAGCAACGCCACCGACTACCACGACAAACACTTTGAGATTCAAGGTTCCTACGGTAGCGGATGTTCCCTGAACTGGGTGAACAAGTTCCCCTGGGCCGACGGCACTGAATTCCCGGCCGATTTCCCCTGGGAGGATAAGGGCAGCTGGCCCGAACAGCCGTTCTTCAAGACGGATCCCAATGGTACCCTTTCTGTGAATGGCGCCACCTTTACCGAGACCCGCGATCCCCGTCTGTACGAGAATGTGGGTGTCCCCGGTGACCTCTGGAGAGACGGTACCGTGGGCCGTGCCTACGACAACCACAAATATCACCAGGATGGTTGCCCCGGCTTCCTCATGATGAAATTCGTGATGCAGGAGAAGAGTGACCGTGCCAATCCGCCGCACTGGTGCATGATGCGCTTCGCCGAGGTTCTCCTGAACGCGGCCGAAGCCTATAACGAGGCCGACGGCGGTCCTTCCGACAAAGCCTATACCTATGTGAACGCCGTGCGTGCCCGCGTGGGCCTGCCCGGTCTGCCGGAGGGCCTCACCAAGGAAGAATTCCGCAAGGCCCTTATCCTGGAACGCGAACTGGAGTTCGGTTTCGAGGAAGTGCGCTGGTTCGACATGGTGCGCTGGGGTATTAAGGAAGCCTATACCACGCCCCTGAAGGGCCTCACCTCCTATGGCGACAATAACAACGCGGCAACTGTCTTCACCTTCAAGGAGAAGGTTGCCTATCCGTCCCGCCCTGCCTGGGAAAACAGCTTCGATACCAAGTGGTATCTTGCCCCCATCCCTTCCATAGAGATCCAAAAGAACTATGGTATGACTCAAAATCCGGGTTGGAAATAATAAATAGTACCCGAAGATGAAAAGATTATATACATATATTTTCCTTCCGCTTCTGCTCCTCGGCACCACGGCGTTCGCACAGGAAGTGTCCATGCTGGACTCCATCCAGCTGGGCAACACATTCCACTTCCAGGCCAATGTGAACCCCACTGCCGGTAGCTGCATCTTTGAAAAGAGCCCCGAAGCAGATATTTCCAATGCCCTTTACGGCCAGTTGTCCGGCCTGTGGGTGAAGAACAGCTCCAGCACCTACGACTCCAACCAGTCCAAGCTGAAGCTCACCCTCAGGGTTCATGGTCACAGCCCGCTCATCCTGGTGGATGGCCTGCCCCGTGAGCTGGACGACCTGGGCGGCATGGAAATAGACCAGATTACTGTTCTCAAGGACGCTGCCGCCGCAGCCCTGTACGGCGTAAAGGGCGGCAACGGAGTTGTGATGATTACTACCAAGCGCGGCAAGGACTCCCCGCTCAAAGTGAGTGCCCAGTATACCTACGGTTACCAGACCATGTTCCGCGCCCCGGAATTCGCCGATGCCTACACCTACGGTTTCATGATGAATGAAGCCCGTAGCCTGGACGGCCTGCCGGCCAAGTATTCCGACGCCGAACTCCTGGCCCTGTACAGCGGACAGTATCCTTACGCCTATCCCAATGTGAACTGGTGGAACGAGATATTCCGCAACCACGGAGACAATCACCGTGCGGTTCTCACCTTCCAGGGCGGTAACAGGAACTTCCGTTACTTCGCTGCGGTGGATTACCTTAAAGAGGACTTCCTCTATAAGAAGGCCACTGCCGACGACCGCTACAATGCCAACCACTACGACAACCGCCTGGGCATCCGGGCCAACGTGGATGTGAACATCACCGAATCCACTTCCATGAAGGTTGGTGTGAAGGCCCGCCTGGCCGAGTTCAACCAGGGTTACTATTCCGGCCGTATCGAGAGCACGCTGTACAGGCTTCCTTCGGCCGCCTTCCCGGTGAAACAGGCCGATGGAACCTATGGCGGAAGCTCCATCTACGGTTCCTCCAACCCTGTGGCCGTGATGCAGGAAAGCGGACAGCGTCAGTTCTCCCAGACCAAGGTGCTGGCCGACATGCTGCTCCGTCAGGACTTCGGCGCTCTGGTTCCCGGCCTTTGGGCCGACGTGAACGTGGGCTTCGACTACACCGGCCTGCTGTATGAGCGCGCCTCCAAGGATTACCAGTATTCCGAGCTTGTGAGCACCCTGGCCACCCAGGGGGACCAGAGCTATATCCTCAGTGAACAGAAGTACTACGGCGTGAATTCCAAGATTGTGGACTTTGACCACTACTTCAAGAATCTGGCGATGAAGTTCGAGGTTCAGGGCCGTGTGAATTACGCCCATGATTTTGACAGGCATCACCTGGAAGGCCACCTGGCCTACCGCCAGCGCTCCTGGATCCTGAGCGGTCAGAACAATTCCTCCAAGACGCAGGAATTCCTGGCCACCGTGAGCTACAACTGGAATCAGCGCATTTTCGCCGACCTCGTTTTCAACTATTCCGGCAGCGCCTATATGCCCAAGGGCCGGCGTTTCAACGCCTATCCCGCTTTGAGCCTGGGTGCCATCATCCTGCCCGGAGACCCGTATCTGAAGGCCTATGCCTCGGCCGGTATGAGCGGCAGCGACGGAGATCTGGAGCACGAGCTCTGGAGAGAAAACTACGTTAGCGGAAACAGCTATAACTTCGGCGGCGCCACCGATGGCAACTACACCGGCTACAGCGGCCGCAAGGAGGGCGACATGCCCGCCGTTACCCTGGCTCCCGAGCTTTCCAAGAAAATCACCGTCGGCGCCGACGCCAAGTTCTTCGGCGGCCGCCTGGGTGTGAATGCCGAAGCTTTCGTGGAGAAACGCAGCAACATCCTCATCTCCCCGTCCAACATCTCCGGTGTCATCGGTATCGGCGTGAAGGACCAGAGCCTGGGTGAGGAAAGCTACAAGGGCTTCGACCTGGCCCTGAACTGGGAAGAGACCCGCGGAGACTTCAACTACGGTGCCTATGCCAACGGCAACTGGCTGTTCTCCAAGGTGATCAACGACGGTCAGGCCTTCCAGATGTACGACTACCTGTACCGTGCGGGCAACCCCGTGGGACAGAAATACGGTCTGGAGGTGATCGGTATCTTCCAGAGCCAGCTGGAGATTAACAACAGTCCCCAGCAGACCTTCGGAGAAGTGCGTCCCGGCGACCTCAAGTACCGTGACCAGAACGGTGACGGCGTGGTCAACAGCCAGGACGTTGTGAAGATGTTCGGCAGCTCCCTGCCGCGCCTGCAGTTCGGCTTCGGCCTGCACGCCTCCTGGAAGGGCTTCAAGGTATATGCCGACTTCCAGGGCATGACGGGTGTCACCGTCAGCCTGCTGGACAGCCCGCTGTACCAGCCGCTGGTGGGCAACGGAACCATTTCCAACACCTTCCTTTCCCGCGAAATCACCTGGGCTCCCGGACGTGAAGCCGTGGCCACCATGCCCCGTCTCACCACCCAGGAGAACAACAATAACTATCGCTCCAACTCCCTGTGGTACCGCGACGGCTCCTTCATCAAGCTGAGGAATCTGGGTGTTTCCTACACCATTCCCCGGAAGGCGCTCAAGATTTGCGACGCCACCATTTCCCTCACCGGAACCAACCTGTTCAGCCTGGACAACATTGGATTTGCCGATCCCGAACAGTTGGGTGCCTACTATCCCTCTACCCGTGTTTTCTGGGTAGGAGTCAAGTTTAACTTCTAAACCGGGATACGAGATATGAAAAAGCTTATTTACATTTTGAGTGCTTTCATTCTGGTGGTTTCTTGCAAAGCCCTGGAGTTTGATGAATCCTCCAGCCAGTATACCCGGGATGATATGTACAGCACGTACAGCAATATCCAGAAGATGCTCACCAACATCTACGGCTATATGCCCAACAAGGATATTGCCGATGTTTCCAGCGCATTGAGAGACTGCGGTTCGGACGATGCCGAATACGCCGACCCCGATGCCTCTGTCCAGCGTTTCACCAACGGTAACTGGAGCCCTATCCAGACCGTGGACGACAAGTGGAGCCTGTATTACGGCATCCGCAGCGCCAACGAGTTCCTGGAGCATTGGGAACTGGACGAAGAAGGGGTACTGCAGCCCACCTTCGACCTCTCCATGTACCGCTACGACAACCAGTGGAACAACTGGTGGGCGCACCTGCCGTACTATCCGTACCAGGCCAAGGTGCTGCGCGCCTACTTCTTCTTTGAACTGGCCCGCCGCTACGGCGACATCGCCATGCCCCTCACTATGCTCACCGCCGAGGAAGCCAACTCCATCGAGAAGACTCCCTTCGACCAGGTGATTGACTTCATCGTGAAGGAATGCGACGAGAGTGCCGCCCATCTGCCCAATACCTATGTGGGCCTGCCCGACAATGAAATCGGCCGCGTGACCAAGGGCTTTGCCCTGGCTGTCAAGACCAAGGCCCTGCTGTATGCCGCCTCTCCGCTGTTCAATCCTTCCGGAGACAGGATCAAGTGGGAAAAAGCCGCCAAGGCTGCCAAGGAAATCATTGACATGAACTACTACACGCTGGATCCTTCCGAGAAAGCCAACAACTACCGCTCCCCGGAGGTCATCCTGGCCATTGCCCGTTCCGAAAGCCAGAGCTTCGAGCGCTACAACTTCCCGGTGCGCTTCACCGAGGGTGACCGTACTTCCATGGGTGGAACTTACCCCAGCCAGAGCCTGGTGGATGCTTTCCAGACCCTGGCCGGTGAAGACATTACCCTGGGTGCCAACGGCTGGCAGACCAAAGACGCCGCCTTCGATGTCACCACGCCTTATGAAGGCCGAGATCCCCGCTTTGCACGGGCCATCCTGGCCAACGGCATGGCTTTCAAGGGTTCCACCATTGAAACTTTCGTGGGTGGTAAGGACTACAGCGCCACCCGCAGCGACCTGGGTACGGTGACCGGATACTATCTGCGCCGCTACATCCAGGAAAGCACCAGTTTCACTCCGGAGGCTACATTGGCCAACAAGCACCAGTGGATTGTGTACCGCTATGCCGAGGCCCTGCTGACGTTTGCCGAGGCCGCCAATGAGGCTTTCGGCCCTACTGACGCTTCCCTGGGTCTGAGCGCCCTCGACGCCCTGAATCAGGTGCGCGCCAACGCCGGCATGCCCGACGTGACAGCAGCCTCCAAGGAAGCTTTCCGTACGGCCGTACAGCGTGAATGGCGTGTGGAATTCGCCTTCGAAGACCACCGCTTCTGGGATATCCGCCGCTGGAAGATCGCTTCCAGCGTCATGGGCCAGCTGGACGGTGTGGAAATCGTGAAGAACGGCGCCACATACACCTACAGCAGGAAGACGGTGGAAAGCCGTACCTGGGCCAATAAGATGTATCTCTATCCCATTCCGCAGTCCGAGACATTCAATAATCCCAACCTCACCCAAAATGACGGATGGAATATAACCACTGAAGAATAAAAACAATAGCCATATGAAAACCTTTTTAAGAATCTTTGCTCCTCTGGCTGTGCTCGGTGCACTGGCTTCTTGCCAGATGTATCAGATTGACACGCAGATGACCCCTGAAAAGGCGGCGGCTTCCATCCGTATGGAGTGCAGTGCCGTAGATTCCTACACCCTCCCGGCCCAGAACCCGGAGGACATTACCTTCAACGTAAGTTCCAACACCCCCTGGACGCTCACGCTCTCCAGCGGTGCCGACTGGCTCACCATCACTCCCGCCTCCAGCGCCAGCAGTTCCCTTATCACGGACGTCACGGTAAAGGCCCAGTCCAATACCGCCCTCGTGGACCGCACCGCTACCATTACCCTGCGCGGAGAGAATGTGGCCAGGACCAAGATCATCACTGTAAAGCAGTCCCGCATGGGCCGGCTGTATGTAACGCCCATGGCGCAGAACTATTCTGCCGCCGGCGGTCCGCTCAGCTTCACCATCCAGACCAACCTGCCTTGGGAAGTCCGTTCCAGCGCAGCCTGGCTCACCTTCAACCGTGACAGCGGAGATCCCGATCCCGATGGCCGTACCATCACCATCATCGCCACCGCTGCTGCCAATGATGACGTGGAACGCACCGCTACCGTAACCGTAGTGGCCGGTGATGACGAAGAAAGCTTCGATGTAACCCAGAAGGCCGAATAATTATGAAAAGAATTGTATATATCCTCTGCGCAGCCGCAGCTCTTTTGACAGCCCTGGTGGGTTGCCAGAAGAACTCGGAGCAGGGAACCATGAAGACAGTAGACCTGCGCTACCGCGTGGAAGACAGCTATGACCTGCCGGCCACCGACGCTCCGGGTTTCGTCATCCTGGTTACATCTTCCGATCCCTGGACGATCACCAGCGACCATCCGGACTGGTGCATCATCAGCGAGGAAGAGGGAGAAGCCTCCCCGGCCGACTCCGTGAGAGTGGGCAAGGGCAAGGTTACCACTGTCCGAGTTCAATACTATGACAATACCGGCCTGGACGACAGGACCGACGTCATTACCATCCAGAGTGATTACTGGGTGGGCAAGGAGGTTACCGTGAATCAGAAAGGTATTGCCTTCCTTACCGTTCCCGAAGAAGACCTGGAGAAGGAAGTGGCCAAGGCCGGCGGCGACTACACCATCCATGTGGTTTCCAACCAGAACTGGAGCGCCAAGGTTACCGCCGGAGAAGAATGGCTTTCCATTTCCAGCGGTGCTACCGGCACCCTGGAAGGTGACGTGGTTGTTACCGCTACGGAAAATACCCAGGAAAAGCGCTATGCCACTGTTTCCATCTATGACCGTCACAATGTGCTGATGTTCGAATCCCAATTGACTCAGGACGGCGTACAGCTGGATCCTGCCACCTTCGAGCTCCGTACCGACTACGACCAGCCTTCCACATCCCTGGAGATTGTCTCCAACACCAAGTGGACGGTGAGCAAGGACGAGGCCGACGACTGGTTCACCCTGGACAAGACTTCCGGAGAAGGCAATGGAACCATTACCATCACCCTTACCCAGAATGATGAAAACGGTGTCCGCAAGGCCAACATTACCGTTAAGAACGTTGTGGAACAGGAAGGTGACTACGAAGCTGTAAAGGTGGTTGTCCTCAAGCAGGCCTATAAGATTGAGGCCGAACGTCACCTGATGAACAACGACGAACTGTCCCTGTGGAATTCCGACTGGGCCAACAAGCCCACCTACGTCAAGGATGTCGGCTTGCTCTTCGAGGCGAAGGCCCGTCTGAACCGCAGCATGCCGTTCGGCACGTATACCTTCCGCTGGAGTGCCCTTACCTCCGATGCCGAGGGTGCCGGACCGCGCGTCCGTCACTGGTTCTGCTTCAATGAAAGCTGCGAACTCAAGGCCGATATCCGTCCTGCCGACGGCAAGGTGAGCTTCGACTTCAATGTGGCCGGAGACGGTAACAAGCCCAGCATCGACGGTTATACCGCCGTAGACTTCACCCAGCCCGTAGAATTCACCTACAAGTTCTCCCCGAACGGTAAGACGGGCAAGTTCAAGAAAGACACCGAAGAAATAGATGTGGAATGGTGCCATGTCACCTACCTGGTGAACGGTGTGGAAGTGGGCAGTTTCGATACGGCCTCCGACATGCTGCGTTCTGTCTACTTCGGTGCAAGCATCAATATGTACATCGGTTGTGATACGGCCGGCAGCGCTATCTGCGAATGGTACGACTACACCGCTCCGATGAACTGGGACGAATAAACGATACAGATTATGAAAGCAATTTACAAAATAGCCATTCTTTGCAGCGTTTTGTCTGTCCTTGCCGCATGTGGCGGTTCCAAGAATAATCCCGAGCCCACCCCGGATCCCAAGCCGGTGGTGAACCCCGAGACCCGTACGCTTACCTTCATCCTCCCCGACCTCGTGTTGGAGGAGGGTGAGGAAGCGCCCGCGGGCGTCAAGACCGCATGGGAAGCCGGAGACCAGATTGTGATCCATGGCGAATATGCCAAGGACCAGGTCACGGTTACCCTGGCTGCCGGTGATATCAACGGCAGGACGGCCACCAAGACGGTGGAGGGCCTGTATCCCTACAAGCGGGACGACTGCACCAGCACCCTCTATGCCTCCTATCCGGCATCGGCCGTGGACAACCTCAAACACTGCTTCTTCTACAGCAAATTCTCCGACACCAACCTGCAGCTTATGGCTGCCTGCAACAGCGGAGACACCTTCCAGTTCCAGAATATCTGCGGAATGCTGAATATTTCCGTAGAGGGAGAATACGAGGAATTCCTCCTTTCCACCCCCAAGAAAGAGGCCCTGGGCTACGAGTTCCTGCAGGTAAAGATTACCGACACGGAGCAGCTCTATACCCAGTATAAGGGTACTCCCGTGATGGAGCTCTCCGGAGAGATCTCCGATTCCAATATCCGGGTCTATCTGCCCGATGGTACTTCCCTGGCGGCCGGATTCACGATGAAGCTGAAGCACGACGGCGAATTCACCAAGATTTTCAAGTACACGGAGCCCGTGGCGTTTGCCCGCGGCACCGTGACCGACCTGGGTGATGTGACCGACGACCTTCAGGAGTACGTGAACCCGTTCTCTCCCGAAATCAAGGATCTGGATGCCGCAGGCAACGCCAACTGCTACATTGTGACCGAGGCCGGCGGATATAAGTTCAAGGCCGTCAAGGGTAACAACCCTGTCAGTTTCCTGGAGGATCCCGACAATGCCGTGGTCCTGTGGGAAACCTGGAACGACGCTTCCGAGGTGACCGCCGGCAGCGTGCTGGCATCGGCCTTCTATGCCGAGGACTATGTGATTATCCAGACTCCCGAAACCCTCCGTCCCGGCAACGCCGTGGTGGCTGTCCGCAATGAGGACAACCAGATTCTGTGGAGCTGGCACATCTGGATACCGGCAACGGCCATCGAGACGGCCAGTTACGGCAATATCCTGGGCTCCGACGCCATGGACCGCAACCTGGGCGCCCTGGTGGCAACTGCCGCTACGGAAGACGCTATTGATCCGCTGTCCTACGGTATGGTGTATCAGTGGGGCCGAAAAGACCCGTTCACGGCGGCCGGCTCCTTCAACAGCTCTTCCCAGGCTACCTATGCCGGTGAGCCCGAGGTAGTGGCCCCTGGTCAGATTTCCCTCGAGGAGTCCATCGCGAATCCCCGTTCCATGGGTCATATCAACAATGGCGACTGGGCCGACGTCCCCAATAACAATTTCTGGATGGAGACCGAAAAGACGCTGTACGACCCTTGTCCGGCCGGATACCGTGTTCCCAATAAGTCCAGCGGAGATTTCTGGGCATCAGATCTTTCTGCAAAGGGCGGATGGGGTATCAGCAGTACTGCCGGATGGCTCAAACTGGGAGACCCTGCAGCCGTGTTCCCCATCGCGGGTTACCGTGACGACTATGGCGTGGGAGAAATGGCCAAGGTGGGCGTCCGTACGCTGTACTGGTTTGCCCGTAATGCCTCCGACGCCGCCGGCGCAGGTGCCGACCTCCGTTACGACAAAGGCACGTACAAGTTCGGTTCCGCCCCCAAGGCCCGACTGGGTTCCGTACGCTGTGTTGTGGAATAATTAATCACTAAAATATAACCATTTATGAAAAAGTTTTTGACATTTGTTGCCATGGCGCTGCTCCTGGTTGGCTGCGCCAAGGAGTACAACGACTCTGCCATCCGGGAGGCCATCAATGACCTCCAGATCCGCGTGACGGCGCTGGAGTCCAACATTGATGCCATCCAGTCGGCCATTGGAGACGGCGTATTCGTGGCCAAGGTCCAGGAATACGTGGATCCCGATACCGGCAAGACCATCGGCGTCACCGTTACCTACACCAACGGTGAGGTAAAGCACTTCAAGATTTCCCCCGAAGAGGGCTATGCCGGTCCTGTCCTGGGTATCATCACCAATGGCGCCGGAGACCTGGTATGGGCTGTGGACGGCGTTGCCATCAAGATTGACGACAAGGAAGTCCCGGTGTACCAGACCCCTGCCTTCACCATTGATGATGAAGGTAACCTGTGGGTATCCATTGACGGTGCCGATCCCGTGAACCTGGGTCCTGTCACCGACGGTGGCGCCACCCTGGAGGACGGCATTTTCACCGACATCAAGGTGCTGCAGGACAAGATTGTCCTCACCCTGAGCGACGGCAGCACGGTGAACATCCCCTTCGCCGAGGCCTTCAAGCTGGTTATTGCCAATGAAGAGTATGCCTACAACGGTCTGGAAAAGGTTGAGATTCCCTACACCGTTTCTGCCAAGACTGCCAATACCGTGGTGAACGTGATCGGCTACGATCCCAAGGATTTCACCGTTGAGGTGACGGCCGAAAAGATTGTCATCGAACCGCTCCGGTATGGTGTGTCCGCCGTCATGATGGCATATGCCGATTCCCAGATTGGTCTCACGTCCGTCGTGAAGCTGGTTGTGGAACCCAAGGGCGTTGTCAAGGTTGACCCGCAGTGGAGTACCGAAAGGGACATTGACTATGTCATTGACGGAGAAGGCGGTAATGTAAAGGCCCGTGTGGTTTCCAACATCAATTTCACTGTTGAACCGCAGGAAAGCTGGATTCACCATGTGAGCACCAAGGGACAGCTGTATGTCATCACCCTGTCCGTGGACGAGAACAACACCACCGAGGAACGTGAAGGCGACATCGTCATCATGGATGCCCAAGGCTTCATTGTACAGATGATCACCATCCTCCAAGGCCCTGGCGAGCCTGTTCCCGCCGGTCCTGCCAACCTGAGCAAGAAGGGCGCTGCCAACAGCTATATTGTGACAGAAGCCGGAGATTACATGTTTGCAGCCGTGAAGGGTAATTCCATCGAATCCGTGGGCGCCGTTGCCTCCGCCGAGATTGTTTGGGAGACCTGGAATAACGCCGAGGAAGTTACCGCCAACAGCGTGATTGCATCTGTTGCCTATGCCGGTGGCTATATCACCTTCTCTACTCCTGAGGTC
>CAJOIQ010000002.1 GCA_905234795.1 uncultured Bacteroidales bacterium
ATAATGATGACATATTTGAATACCTTTTGTAACGTTCGTACAAAGGTACTCACTTATTCTCAATTACATTCCTTAACACATGGTTTTGGACTTGGTCCGCTTTCAAGGCCCCGGACAACCAAAACAGCCAACTGCTTGTGCAGTCGGCTGTGAATGTTGGTTTGCGGAGAGACCGAGATTCGAACTCGGGATACCCTTTTGGAGTATACACGCTTTCCAGGCGTGCCTCTTAAGCCACTCGAGCATCTCTCCAGAGTGACCGACCAAAAAATCGGGACTGCAAAGATAAATACTTTTTCGCTTTTTGCAAAAAATATTTTGGTAATCCGCCGGATTATGGCCATCTTTGTACGTTATGAAGATGCTGAAACAACTCCTTGCCGCAGCAGCTGCATTGCTGCTGGCCAGCTCCGCCAACCTGGGCAACCTGGGCGCACAGAACACAGCGTTGGGCTTTACCCGTATAGACCGCAATCCCCGTACATCGGCCATGGCCGGTGCGGGACGCGCTTCCCTGGATAACGGCGCTTATTCCGCCTTCAACAATGCCGCTGCTCTGCCTTCCCTTCAGGGGCTGGGTGACGCTTTTGCCTCCGTGCAATTGTGGGAAATGACCAACGAGGTGGACAAGACCACCAACATCGTTGCGGGCACCGGCTTCCGCTTCGGCCAGCTGGGCATTGCCGTGGGCGGCGTATTCCAGACCGGGGTCAAGAACGGAGACTTTGCGCCTAAAGATTACATGGTGTCCCTGGGCCTTGCCTATAATATAAAGGATATCGTGAGCGTGGGTCTCAACGCACGCTATGCCGGCCAGAGTCTGGCTCCGTCGGCCAAGGTGGGCGGCTTCAGCGCCGACATCTCTGTGCAGGGCAATATCGGAGAGGAACTCTCTCTCATGGGCGGCGTAGCCTGCCTGGGGCCGAAGGTAAAGGGTTCGGTGGCCGAATACAGCCAGCCCGCGTATGCCCATATCGGCGCAGCCTGGAAACACGCCCTGGCACAGAAGCATGGCCTGGAACTGGCGCTGGATGCCGAATACGATTTTAACAGCGCTTTTGCCGCTGCCATCGGCGCAGAATACGCCTACAATATTATGGGCTTCCTTCGCGTAGGTTATCGGCTGGCCGGCAAAGACGCCGTTATTCCCAGCCACCTGGCCCTGGGCGTTGGCTTCCGTTACATGGGATTCCGCGCAGACATCAGCTACCTCACCGCTTCTCCGATACTGGGAAACACCCTCTCCTTCGGCGTGGGTTACAGCTTTTAACGGATTATGGAAATCAAGCTCAATAAACCGCAGGTGCCGGTCCTGCTGCTTACCGGCTATCTGGGAAGCGGCAAGACCACCCTCCTGAACCGCATCCTTACCAACAAAAAAGGGATCAAATTCGCCGTTATCGTGAACGATATCGGCGAAGTAAATATAGACGCCAGCCTCATCGAGAAAGGCGGCATCGTGGGCAGCACCGACGACTCCCTGGTGGCCCTGCAGAACGGCTGCATCTGCTGCACCCTCAAAATGGACCTGGTGGCCCAGCTGGCCGATCTGACCCGCGGCGGCAAGTTCGACTACATTGTGATCGAGGCCAGCGGCATCTGCGAGCCTGCGCCTATCGCCCAGACCATCAGCACCATGCCTGCCCTGGCTCCCCAGAGCGTGCTGGACGGCGTCCCCTACGTGGACTGCATCGCCACCGTTGTGGATTCCCTGCGCATGAAGGACGAGTTTGACGGCGGCAGCGCCCTGGAGAAGGACGATATCGGCGACGACGACCTGGAGCGCCTTGTCATCGAACAGATTGAGTTCTGCAACATTGTGCTCCTGAACAAGGCCGCCGAGCTCACCGCCGACGAAATGGGCAAACTCAAGGGCATCGTCAAGAGCATCAACCCCGGCGCCAAGGTGCTGGAGTGCAATTACGGAGACGTAGACCTGGACGAACTCATCTACACCGGCATGTTCCGCTTTGACGAAGTGGCCACATCGGCCGCCTGGATTGCCGCCATCGAGGGTGAGGACGAGGAAGAAGAGGCCGAAGGCGAAGCCCTGGAATACGGTATAGACACCTACGTGTACACCCGCCGCCCGGCCCTGGACCTCAATAAGTTCGATAACATGGTAGCCAGGCACTGGCCGGCCAACGTCATCCGTGCCAAGGGCCTGTGCTACTTCTCACAGGATATTGACAAGTGCTATCTCTTCGAGCAGGCCGGCCGACAGAAAACCCTCAAGGACTGCGGCCTGTGGTTCGCCACCATGGAACCCGACGAACTGGCCGAGATGATGGAGCGGGACCGCAAACTGCGAGAGGACTGGACCCCGGAATATGGAGACCGCATGCAGAAGATTGTCTTCATCGGCCAAAACCTGGACAAACCCGCCCTGGAAAAGCTGATGGACAGCTGTTTAGCCGAGTAGAACACAAAAAGGCCCCGCGAAAACGCAGGGCCTTTTTGCTTATTTATCGGAATCCCACCAGACGTTGACGGTCCAGACGTCGGGGGCGTTGTTCCACTGGTCGCGGTCCATATCCACGTTGTCGGCGTACTTCACCACTTCGTCGCGGATGGCCTTAAGGTTGGCCGAGTTGTAGTTGAGCTCGTGGCTACACTGCATCCAGCGGCGGAGGTACTTTCCGGCCGGGATGGCCTTGAGGGCGTCGGTGCTCACGGCGTGGTCGGCGGCGATGTGCCAGTTAAGGAACTTGTCCTCGGCAAAGTCGTAGCGGCGCATGTCGTTCCAAACCTCAACGGAATACATCAGGTGCAGGCGCTTCTGGGTGAGAATACGGGCCAGGGTGAGGTCGGCAGCCGTGCCGATACCGTTGGCCAGGTAGTTGTCGATATCGGCCTGGGCCATGGGAGCGAAGGACGGGCAGGCTTCCAGCGTGCCGTCACCGGCCACCCAGGATTCCAACTGCTGGTTCATAAGCTCGATACTGGCCTTGATACCGGCCTTGTAGGCGGTGAAGGCATCGGCGGTCTTGTTCTGTTTGAACAGGACCTCGGCCTTGATGAAGCAGGCCTCGGCATAGGTACCCAGGTAGGTGGGAGAAGACACACGGGTGTAGAAGGAGCCGGAATAGGCTTTGTAGATGCCGCCTTTCACACCGCGGCGGTACAGCAGGTCCTTGTTGGCGGCATAGCCCTTGGAGCTGGATGTCTGCTCCACGTACACGGTGTCGTTCTGACGCACGGCGTTGTCGGAGTCGCAGTACCAGTGACCGCCCTTGTCCACATAGGTACGAAGCGGGCCCTTCTGGGAGAAGATGGGCTCGGACAAATCCACACCCAGACCACGGAACCATTTACCGTCGGCCGAATACTTGAGGCCGGTGACGGGATCCATCGTCACACCGTCGGTGCGGGCCACGGAAGCCTCTCTCCAGGGGAGGACATGGTCGGCACGGGGATCCTCGACACCCAGACCGGCAAAGTTGGTGAGGTTGTCGTACAGCATTTTGGTCACCAGATAACCCCAGTTCATGCCGCAAACGGAATAGAGCGGGGAATAATCCACGGGCTCGTCCCATCCCAGATGGTCGTGGGTGGTGCTGTTGTTGTCGGTGTGATGAAGCACGGAGTTCTCTCCTTCCCCGTAGCTGGCAGCCAGAGCAGCCAGGATGGCGGCCTCGTCATACTTGCCTTCCAGATAGCTGCCGGGAGCCTTTTTGGAGAGTTTCAGGATCCAGCGGGCCTTGAGGAAATTGGCAAACTTTTTCCACATGGCCACATTGCCGTTCATCCACCAGTCGCCGGCGGCAAGACCCGCGGCGGCGGTATTCTGGTCTTTGTCGAAAAGGGCCAGGGCGTCGTCGATATCCTTGAGGCAGCCCAGGTAGATGGTCTTGCCATCGGCATACTTGGGAGCCGTGATGGAAGGATCGGTACCGGCGGCTTCCTCGTAGGGCATTTCACCATAGAGGTCAGTCATCAGCATGAAGCCGTAGGCCTTGATGACGCGTGCGGCAGCGGCATAGTGCCAGGCACCGGCAGCCTCGGCCTTCTCAATCATCTGGGGGATATTGACATAGGCGCCCACAAACCACCACTGGTAAGAGGTGGTTACCCAGCCACTGACAGGAAGCCAGTAGGAGGCGTTGGCGTAGTTGCCACGGCCATAGCAGCCAGTCCAGTCACCCATGCCCTGGCCGGTGCGCCAGTCGGCAAACTGATGGGCACTGTTGGCATAGAACTCCACGTTGCCCAGCAGGCCGTCGTAGGTAGAAGTCTCTGCGGTAGGATTCTCGGGATCCACATTCACATCCAGCCATTTCTGGCAGGAGGACAAACCTGCCACAACCAAGACGCAAAAGAAAAGTTTATCGATGGTTTTCATACGCTTTGTCATATTAGAAGGTCAGGTTAATGCCGAAGGACATGCCGGACATGGCCGGAACGCCGCAGTAGTCGAATCCCACAGAGGAGGAACCACCCACGCCGGCGCCGGAAGCAGCCACCTCGGGGTCTCCCTCATAGTTGGTGAACAGCAGCAGGTTGTTGGCGGCTACCGTGACGGACGCACGTTTGATCACGCCCAGTTTGCGCAGCGCTTTCTGCGGAACGTCGTAGGTGAGCGACAAGGTGCGCAGGCGCAGCAGGTTCACGGAAGTGATGTAATGGGATGTCTCGTAAGGATAATAGTTGGTGTAGTAGTCCTGGATGATGTTCACACCCATCTTGGTAACACCGTTGAAGGTATACGTTTTATCGGGCTCCCAGGTGTTGGTGACCGGTTCGCCTTTGCTGTTCACGCCGGAAATGGTGAGCGGCTGGTTGCGGATATCGGCACTGAACTGGCTCACACCGCTCTGGGTCATGGCATACTTGGTACCGTTGAACACGTCTCCTCCCACGCGGAATTCCCACAGCATATTGAGGGTAAAGCCCTTGTAGGAGAAGGTGTTGTTGAAACCGCCGGCAAACTTGGCCTCACGGTTACCCACTTCTACGTAGTCGCCGGTGTGGGTGGGGAAGCCGTTCTTGTCCAGCACAATCTCTCCGTCGTCGTTACGCACGTACTTGTAACCGGCAATGCCCATGAAGCAGCCGTCCTTGATGGTACCGGCCTTGGCCGTGCCGTACTGGACGTCGGTCACGTACATGGCGGTGAGGCCCTCGGGGAAGTTGGTCATACGGCCACGGTTGCCGGCCACATTGAGGGAAGCGTTCCAGGTGAAGTCCTTGGTAAGGACAGGAGTGCCGCTCACGGTGAGTTCCATACCCCGGTTGAGCACGTTACCCGCGTTGATGGCGCAGAAGATGTAACCGGTGGCCTGGGACGTACGGGGACTCAGAATCTGGTCATAGGAATCGTTGGTATAGAAGGCGTAGTCCACATGCAGCCTGTTGCGGAAGAAGCTCAGTTCCAGGCCGATTTCGGTGGAACGGGTGCGCTCCGGGCGAAGGACGGGGTTACCCTTGCTCCAGTAGTTGCCGGCCGAGTAGATGCCGAAGTAATCTCCGGCGGGCCACAGCTGGGTGCTGGTCACGTAAGGATCCGTGTCCTTACCTACCTCGGCCCAGGAAGCGCGGAGCTTACCGAAGGACAGGACGGTGTCGTCGATGATGCCGGCGTCGAACAGCGGCTGGGTGAACACCACGGCGCCGCTCACGGAAGGATAGAAGTAGCTGCGGTTCTCCACGGGAAGGGTAGATGTCCAGTCGTTACGGCCGGTCATCGTGAGGAACACGGTGTTCTTCCAGTCGGCCCTAAATTCACCGAACACGCCCAGCAGGCGTTTCTGAGCCTCGGCATGGCTGAACTGCTTGTTGTTGGCGATGGTGTTGGCATAGGACATGAACGGCGTAGAGAACATGTAGGCCATCTTGTAGTCCGTATAGGTGTGGGTGTCGTCGGTGGACAGACCCAGCAGCAGGTTCAGGTTGAAGTCTCCGAACTGCTTGTTCATGTTGGACAGGAAGTTGGTGGACAGGTAGGTGAAGGCCAGCGTATTGTCGCTGATCATACCCTGCTGCCACACTTTCTTCATGACACCGCCGGGGTTGAAGCGGTTGGAGTTCACCGTGGTGTAGGTGTCGATGCCCACGCGGGCCGATACCCACCACCAGGGGGTGATGTCGGCCTTCACGCTGAAGTTACCGGTGAAGCGGCTGGTGTTGTCGTACATCTTGTTGTTGTTCACAATCCAGTACGGGTTGTCACGCTCGTCCTCGGGATCCAGCTTGGTGGGGAACATGCGGTAGCGCGTACCGTCGTCGTTCAGGTAATTGCGCATGTCGTCGGAGGGAGCCCAGTTGTACACGGCATACAGGGCGCCGGTACCGGAGGAACCGTACAGGGCGGCGCCGGTGAGGGTGCGGTCCGTGTGCGCCTGGGAATAGGCTGCGCTGGCGCCGAAGGTGAAGATACCGTACTTCTGCTCTCCGTTGAAACGGAAGGAGTATTTCTTGTAACCGGTCTGGGGAACGATACCCGCCTGGTCATAGTAGGAACCGGACAGATAGAAGTTGCTGTTCTTGGTACCGCCGGCCACGCTCACCGTTCCGTCGAAGGTGCTGGAATTGTTGAAGAAATTGCCGATATTGTCGTACCAGGGACCGGTGTAGGACTCTCCCCAGGAATTGTAGGAGAAGTCGTTGAACGAGGTGCCGGTATAGTTCTTGGCGGCGTCGTACTGGTCCTCCATGAAGCCGCGGCGATACTGGTGCTGCACGGCGGGAAGGGCCGACTTCTCTACCCAGTTGTTGATGTACTTGGCGCTCACGTTCACCTCCACGGTGCCCTCCTTACCCTTTTTGGTGGTAATGAGGATGACGCCGTTGGCGGCGCGGGAACCATACAGGGCCGATGCGGCAGGTCCTTTAAGGACAGACATGGACTCGATGTCCTCCGGGTTGATATCCATGACGCGGTTGGCCGATGTGGTGGCCGACTTCATGGAACCGTCGAAGGCGGAGTTACCCACCACCTTGGAGGAGTTGTCGTAGATGATGCCGTCCACCACGAACAGGGGCTGGTTGTCCCGGGATTCGTCGGAGGAGGTACCGCCACGCAGGATAATCTGCGCGCCGGCGCCTGCGGCACCCGAAGACTGGGTGACGTTAACGCCCGCAATCTTACCCGACAGGGAAGAGATGGGGTTGGCAGTCTTGTTCTTCATGAGTTCCTCGGCCTTGATGTCCTCGATGGCATATCCCAGGGACTTGCGTTCTCGGGAAATTCCCAGGGCGGTCACCACGGATTCCTCCAGGAACATGTTGTCGTCGGCCAGGACAATGCGCAGGTTCACTCCTGCAGGGACATCCTGGGTGGCATAGCCGATACACGAGACCTCCAGCACGGCGCCGGATGCCGCCTTGATGGAGAAAGTACCGTCGGCAAGGGTTGTGGTACCCGTACTGGTACCCTTGACGATGACGCTGGCACCCGGAACGGGCTGTCCCTGCGTATCCACAACGGTACCGCCTGCCGTCTGGCCAAAGGCCACCGTGCTCACACCCGTCAGGAAGAAGAGTATAAGCAGTACAGACTGTAGCTTTTTAAACATAGGAATGATAAGGTTAATGTCGTTGGTTAATAGGACAAATTTACGATGAAGAATCCACATGGGCAAGGGAAATTTTGTATATTTGCACCATGTATCCGCTCATATTTGAACCCATCCTCACCCCGCTGGTCTGGGGTGGAGAAAAGATAGCACAGTATAAAGGCATTTCAACCTCCAAGAACAACATTGGAGAAAGCTGGGAAATCTCCGGAGTAGAAGGAAAGGAAAGCGTGGTGGCCGATGGTCCCCTGGCCGGGAAAACCATCTCCCAGCTCATCAAAACCTATAAGGGGCAGCTGGTGGGAGAACATGTCTATGCCAACACCGGGGACCAGTTCCCCCTCCTGCTCAAATTCATCGACGCCCACAGAGACCTGTCCATCCAGGTGCATCCCAATGATGAACTGGCTGCCAGGCTGCAACCCGGGTCCCACGGGAAGACCGAGATGTGGTATGTGATAGACGCCGAACCCGGCGCCAAACTGTACAGCGGTCTGGCCAAGTCCATCACGCCCGAGGAACTTGCCGCCCAGGCCGCCGACGGCAGTATCACCGGCTCCCTTGCCTGTTTCCCCGTGCATCCCGGAGACGTGTTCTACCTCCCCGCGGGCCGCATCCACGCCATCTGCGGCGGCTGTTTCATCGCCGAAATCCAGCAGACCTCGGACATCACCTACCGTATCTACGACTACGGCCGCATGGGCCTGGACGGCAAGCCGCGCCAGCTGCATCTGGAGCAGGCCAAACTGGCTGTAGACTACAAGGTGTACCCCGAATACCGCACGCATTATGAGCCCGTGCAGGATGACGAAGTGGAGCTGGTGAACTGCCCCCACTTCACCACCAGCGTGCTGGACCTCACCCTCCCCTATGCCAAGGATCTCTCCGAACTGGATTCCTTCCTCACCGTCATGTGCCTTGAAGGCAGCGGTTCCCTGGAAGTGGACGGGGAATCCGTGGATATCCGTCAAGGCGAAACGGTCCTGATACCCGCCGAAACAGATGACATTTGTTTTATCCCCGATGAAACCCTAAAACTACTGACCAGCCATATTCGTTAATGTGAAATGTAACTAATTCATTATTTGACACATACAAAAATCCTCCTAGGCCAAATGACCTAGGAGGATTTTTATAACTAACTGATTTATAATTACTTCCTCCTCACGCCTACTGGAGACCCCTGGCGCGCATGAGCGCGGAAGGATTGGGCTCGCTCCCGCGGAACTGCTTGTACAGGACCATGGGTTCCTCGCTGCCGCCCTTCTCCAGGAAGGTCTTGCGGAAAGAATCGGCCGTGGCCTTGTTGAAGATGCCGTCCTCCTTGAACTTCTCCCAGGCATCCACGGCCAGGACTTCGCTCCACAGATAGCTGTAGTAGCCGGCGCTGTAGCCGCTGGCGATGATGTGGTTGAAGTAGGAAGTGCGGTAGCGAGGGATAATCTGGTCGATGAGTCCCATCTCCTTGCACACCTTTTCCTCGAAGGCGCGGATGTCGTCGGGGCCGTTGAAGGCGGCCAGCTGTTCGGACGACAGCTCGTGCCACTTCATATCCAGGATGGAGGCGGCGCAAGTCTCACCGGCGGCAAAGCCCTGGTTGAACTTGAGCGCTTTCTGCACCTTGTCCACCAGAGCGGCCGGGATGGGCTCTCCGGTGCGGTAATTGTTGGCATAGCAGGCCAGGATTTCGGGCACGAAGGCGAAGTTCTCGTTGAACTGGGAGAAAAGCTCCACAAAGTCGCGGGCAACGTTGGTGCCGGACACGCTGGTGTAGTTGCACTGGCTCAGGAAGCCATGCAGGGCGTGGCCGAACTCGTGGAAGGCGGTCTGCACATTGTCGATGGTGAGCAGGCTGGGCTGGGCGTCGGTAGGATCGGCACCGGGAGCCGGGAAGTTGCACACGTTCACAATGATGGGACGCACACCGGTGGACTGCTCCCGGAAGTTGTTCATCCAGGCGCCGCCGCGCTTGGTGGGACGCACGTAGTAATCCTGGTAGAAGATGCCGATGAGCTTTCCATCGGGCTCGCTCAGCTTGTAGGCGTGCGCATCGGGATGGTACACCTCTACCTCGGGGGCAGGTTCGATGCAGATGCCGTAAATCTTCTGGGCAGCAGTGAAAACACCCTTGAGGACGCTGTCGGCCTGGAAATACGGCTTGGTCTGGGCCTCGTCCAGCGCATACTTCTGCACGCGCAGTTTCTCGGCATAGTACATCCAGTCCCAGGCCTCGATGGGATGACCGGCCATCTTCTGCATTTCCTTCATCTGGCCACGAGCGCTGCGCATGCAGGCATCCATGATGGGCTGCAGGAAGTTGTCCACGGTCTCGGGCGTTCCGGCCATCTTGTTGGACAGCTGGAAAGCGGCGAAGTTGGGATATCCCAGCAGACCCGCCATCTCGGCTCGCAGTTTCAGGACCTCCAGCACAATGGCGTTGGTGTCGTTGCCGTCACCGTGGTTGCCGCGGCTGGAATAGGCCTTGAACACCTGTTCGCGCTTGGCGCGGTCCTCGCAGGAACCCATGAAGTCGTAGTACTCGCTCACGGTGATGCCGGTGGCTTCCTTGAAGGCGTTGTTCTCGGCCAGGAGTTTCTGTCCGAACTGCTGCGTGAGGGTAGCCAGGCGGGTGGAAATCTCGGCAAAACGTTTCTTGCCGGCTTCGTCCAGACCCACGCCGTTGCGCTCGAAGCTCTGGTACAGCTTTTTCACCGCCATCTGCTGCTCACGCGTGAGACCGTCCTGATTCTCATAAACGGCCTTTACGCGGGCGAACAGGTCTTCGTTCATCATGATCTCACTGGAGGCTTCGGTGAGCAGGGGGGTCACTTCTTCCTCGATGGCCTGCATCTCGGGGGTGGAGTCGCTCTCGGCCAGGTTGAAGAAGACGCCCTGCACCTTGTCCAGGATGGGGCTGGCGTTCTCGAAAGCCAGGATGGTATTCTCGAAGGTAGGAGCCTCGGGATTCTTGATGATGGCCTCGATGTTGGCCTTCTCTTCGGCGATGCCGGCCTTGAAGGCGGGCATGTACTGGTCCAGGGTAATCTGGGAGAAGGGGGCGGTTCCGTACGGAGTGTCCCATTCCTTCAGGAAGATATTGTCGGAGTTGTTATTGCAGGCTGCAAGCATACACACTGCTCCCAATACAATCAGTAACTTTTTCATTTGATAAGGCTATCGTTGGTACCGGCATAATAAACATCCAGCAGGGTGAACTGGGCGCTGCCCTGGTAACGGGACAGGATACCCACGATGTCCACCTTCCTGCTGCCGTCGCGCACATCCTCGGGGATGGCCACGTCGGCGAAGCGGGCAAAACCGCTGGTGCGGATCTGCACCTCCACGCCGTCGTACATGAAATAATGGCTCACGCTCTGGGCGTTGGGATGGGAGATGATCACATCCTTGTACAGTTCCTCGTAGCCGAAGTTGTCGAAGGAGGTGTAGGCGCTGCCGATGGTGCCGCTGCCGTCACCAATCTCCACATTGTCCCAAACGCCGGACTGGGCCAGGGCCAGGAAACGGTGCTTGGTGAGGGACCAGGTGGTGATGCCGAAGGTATAGTCGGCCCCCTTCACGCGAGTGTTGGGAGAGGACAGGAACACGCGGTTCCAGGACTCATACTTGGTGTGGTTCAGGTTGGGATCCGGATAGAACAGGCAGAAGATTTCCTTGCCGCTGTCGGAATTGCCGTAGCTGAGGCCGTTCAGCTTGGTGAGCATGCTCACGGCGGCGTTCTGGGTGTCGTCCTTCATGGCCGTGAGCTGGGCTCCGGTGAAGGAGACCGGCTGCACACGGTCGGCCTCGGCCAGGATGGCGCCACGGAATACGTGCTTATTGATGATGGGCATCAAGTCCAGGTAAGAGGTCTCGTATTCCGGCTCTTTGTCGGACGTTCCGCTCAGGTAATCCTCCCAGCCGTCTCCCAGCAGGCCCAGCTGCAGCAGGCCGGCTCCGCCGTAGTTGCCGCTCTTGTAGCCGTACTCTCCCACTACCAGTCCCTTGCACTTGACATAGAGGATCTGGCCCACTTTGTAGTCGTCGTAGGAGGAGCTGCGGCCCAGCTTGAGGCAGATGGCGCCGGTGGCGTCCTGGATATAGATTTCGCGGTACACGTTGCCGTCTTCGTCGGAGGTGGTCACTTCACCTTTAATAATAAGGTTGTCCATGATTTCCACCGGTTTTCCGTGCTTGGTGTACAGGGCCTTGAGCTCCTTGATGGTGGTGTTCACCTGGTCGTCCATATTCACGGGGACGAAGGCTTTCCCATCCTCATAGGGCTTGGGGTTCACGGGTTGCCATTCTTCTTTCAGACTCTGGCAGGAAACGATGGCCGCAAAGGCGGCGATTGCGTAAAGTAACTTTTTCATGGCGCTTAGAATCTGAAGTAAATGTTAAGCATATAGTTGAATCCGGACATGTAGAAGTACTTGGAGTCGAAGCGGTAGAACCGGTTCTTGCCTTCCGTGTTGTCCACAATGCGGGTCTGCTCATAACCGCCGGTCTTCACATTCTTGTTGTTCAGGAGGTTCTTGGCATTGAAGGAGAAGCCCAGCTGGTATTTGCGCTGGATGTACCAGGACTTGCCCACGGACAGGTTAAGCAGGAAGGCCGGGGTGAATTTCTCCTGGCTGGTCATGTATTCGATTTCCTCCGGAGTAGCTTTGTAGTCCGGGCCCATCACGGCGTAGTCCGTGCGGTACAGCGGGTTCATGTCCAGGTAAGCTCTGTCGAAGTATTCCACATCGGCGTCAATGAACCAGTAGTTGTGGTTCCAGGCCAGGCCCAGGCTGATGGCCGTCTGCGGCGTGGAAGGAACGTAATGCTTCTGGATGCGGCTGTAGTCGTTGATGCCGGTGCCGGCGGGAATATTGCCGTACACGTCACGGGGATACACCGGATGCTCTTTCCAGAAGGAGACATTCATCACCTCGGAGCCGTTGTAGCTCACCAGGGAAGCGCTGTTGTCCAGGGTCTGGACCATGGTGGGGTTGGAAGTGTACACAGCCTCACCCAGGGCCACGACGCCCTGCAGGCTCAGGTCCGGAACAATGTAGGTGGGCATCTTGAAGCCGAACTCCAGACCCATGTGGCGCTGGTTGATTCCGCTAAGGGCAAAGTTGGAGAAGGCGTTCTGAACATCGTCATAGGCGCTCATGATTTTGCTCTGGTCCTTGATGGTGGTGTAGTACACTGTAGCGCGCACGTTGATGCCGCCGCCGCTGTACTGCCAGTTGAGGTCGCTGGTGAACGTCTTGGCCGTGGTGATGTCACTCACCATGGAGTTGCGGGTGCGGGGGCTCAGGAACACCTGGTTGAAGTTGGGGGCGTCGTTGAAATAACCCAGGTTACCGTACACACGCATGTTGCCGCCAATCACGTAGTTCACACCCAGCTTGCCCGCATAGGTGAAGAAGCCGGCCTTCTTGGAGTTTCCATAGGAGGTGATGACTTCCCCGTTGGAATCCTTGGCGGGTTCCACCGTGGCGCCGGTGAGGGGATCTACGAACTGCTTGCCGGGGAACAGGCCCTTGTACAGCAGACCTTCTCTCCAGAAGCTCTGGTAACCCAGCTTGAGGCCGGCGTTGACCTCCAGGTTGCCAAAGGTGAACTGGCCATTCACCCAGCCGCCGTAATTGTGCACATGGGCATAGTAGTCATAGCCGTACTTGTCTCCCACGCCCAGGGTGCGGGATGCGCCGTTGTGCTCCAGATAATAGACCAGGTCGTTCTGGGCCATGTACGGGGTGGAGGCAAAGTCGCGGTCGGCGAAGTTGTCCACGTCCACGAAGTACTTGGCACCCAGGAGGTCGGCTACAATCTTATAGTACTCGGTCTTGTTCCACTTGGCGTTGAGGCCGCCGGTGACGGTGAGCCAGTTCTGGGGCCGATACTTGAAGTTGAAGGCCAGGTTCAGGTCCCGCTGGTCCGTGCGGCGTTCTTCCTGCACGTATTTGGCGCGGCCGTCGGCGGCCATGGCATTCACCTGGTAGATGCGGTCCCAGTTCATGTGCACCACGTCGGGATCCTCGTTATACCAGGAACCGAAAGCCTCCACAGCCTTGGCCAGGTTATTCCTCTTGTAGTCCGGGTTGTCGTTGTAGAAGTAGGAAGGCAGATTGCGGTAGTAGTCGGGGCGGGGATCCTGGGCATTGTACCAGTCCAGTGCCGTGTAGCCGTTCTTGCCGAAGCGGAACAGCAGGGTGGTGCTGCTCTGGAATTTGTCGGAAGGATTGAAATCCCACTTGACATAGGCGATGGGTTCGTGCGTCTTGCGCACACGGGCGTTACGTACACGGCCGTTCTGGTAACCCCAGTTGGCATTGTACATATTGTCGTACATGAGGTCGTAGACTTCCTGCGTGGAGGCCATCTGGGCGCCGCGCTGACCGGGCGTACCGAAGAAGGCGAAATGCAGGGTGTTGGCGTCGTTCAGCTTCTTGGAAGCGGCCAGATAGTAGGCGAAGGAACGGTAGTACACGCCCTTGATCCAGTCGTTACCACCCAGGCGGGCGCTCACGTTAGCCGCAAAGGCCCAGCCGTTGTCCATATAACCGGTGGCATAGGAAGCCATCAGGCGCAGGCGGTACAGGGTGCTGTTGGTGAGCACGCTTCCGCGCAGGCCCTTGCGCACTTCATCGGCCGTACCGAAGACGTTGGTAACGCCGTTGTAGCCGCCCAGGGCAATGTCGGACACCTCGCTGCCGTTCACCGTCTCCTTGGAACGCATGGCCTCGTTAAGGCCGCTCCACAGGGAGAAGGGACCGTAGCCGGTGATGGCGTCGTTCATCTTGACACCGGCCAGATACACCTCCTGGCTCTCGGAGCTGTAACCGCGTGCACGGAAACGCACGGAGGAGAAGTTGTAGCCGGCGATGTTGTTGAACACGTCGTTGCTGCCGAACAGGATGGTGGGGTTGTCATTGAAGCCTGAGTCGTCCATGTCGAAGGCGGCGAAGGAGTCGTCGTCCACCTCGGTCACCCGCTGGATGCCGGTGAGGGAGAGGTTGAACATGTTCTTCACGTAGCCGTCGTTCACGGTAACCTGAACCTGGCTCTCAAGGAATTCGGGGGCATGGATCATCAGGGTGTAAACACCGTCTGCCAGGCCGGGGATGAGGAAGGAGCCGTCCTGGGCCGATGTCACCGTGGCAATCTCCTGGGCGCCGGACATGATGACCAGGCGGGCGTTTTCCAC
This sequence comes from uncultured Bacteroidales bacterium, assembly GCA_905234795.1. GTDB lineage: Bacteria > Bacteroidota > Bacteroidia > Bacteroidales > UBA932 > Cryptobacteroides. The sequence continues at coordinate 14,713 of CAJOIQ010000002.1, forward strand.
GGGCTGACGGCCGTTACGGTCCACCACCGTACCCTTGACGCCGCCCGTAGGGGCCTGGGCCAAAAGGGCAAGTGACGCAAAGGCCGCCGCGAATGCCAAAATAATACGTTTCATATCTCGTTACTTCTTAACTACAATGTAAGTGGGATAGTGGTCGGAGAAACCGCCGATGAAGGCGCCGTTGGAGAAGGTACGGAACGGGGTTCCCTTGTACTGGCCGCTCTGGTTGGTCATGAACGGCTTGTGGAACACACGGCCATAATACTTGCCCTGGGTGATGGGCTGGATCTGGAAGGTGCCGGCCGGGGCGTGAGCCAGGGCGTTGTTCACCATCACAATATCGAAGATGTTGCCCTCGCCGCGATAATACAGGGAGCTGTAACCGTTCTTGATCATGCTCAGGAACGGGTCGAAGAAATCCTGGTCGGTGGTCTCGGCAATGGTTTCCTTGCCGCGGAGGAATTCCGTCATGGAAATGTCTCCGGGGTTGTCGTTCATATCGCCCATCACCACAATCTTGATGCCCGGGAACTCTTTCTGCAGTTCCATGGCCCGCTGGTAGGCAATCTCGGCTCCGCGGGGACGGAGGTCGGCACCCTTGCCGCCCAGACGGGACGGCAGGTGGCACACGAAGAAGGCGAACATCTCCCCGTCGATGGTGCCGCGCACCATCAGGACGTCACGGGTGCGGAAGTCGTCCTTCTCCTCCTGGGTCCATTCGCTCCAGTCGATGCGGGAATTCTCGAAGGTGAAGGGAATGGCCTCGCTGGCGATGAACTTGAAGATTTCGGGCCGATAGAACAGCGCGCAGTCCACGCCGCGGCGGTCCGGGCTGTCGTAATGGACAATCTGATAGTTGGCCGCAGCAATGGCGGGCTCGGCCACCAGGTCCTCCAGCACGTGGCGGTTCTCTACCTCGGAAACACCCAGCACGGCATGCCAGGCACCATTGTCCTTCTTCATCTCGGCAATCACCTTGGCCATGTTCTGCAGCTTCTTGGCATACTTGGCTTCGGTCCAGGCATTGGCGCCGTCGGGCAGATATTCGTAGTCGTTCTTGCCTTCGTCGTGATAAGTATCAAACAGGTTTTCCAGGTTGTAGAAACCAATTACATAGGATGTTCCGCCCTTGGTGCCCTTGCTCACCTGGGCCTGGGAGCCGCAGGACAGCAACAGCAGAATGACGGACAGGGAGAAAAAGATCTTTCTCATGCTATTAAAGGTTACCAGTTTTTAAGTGTTGTGTTAGGATCGGCCTTCTCAATGGCCGCAGCTTTGTCTTTGCCCAGGACGGCCGGCAGGTTTGCAAAGAAATCTACGCCGGTCTTGGTCTCCAGTGCCTGAATGGACACGGAATACTGCTGGAAGTCGCCCGTGGCAATGCTCTTGTTATGGGGCAGGTAATAACCCACAGCCGACCAGTCGCTTCCCTTGCGGCGAAGCAGGGCCTTGTAGTAGCCGTCGGGCACGCGTGCCGCCACGCCGCCGCTGGTTCCGGACCAGCCGGAACTGGCGGTGATATGGCAGCCTGTGCAAACGTACAGGGTGTCGCAGTTCTTGGCGTAAGCGCGTACCTTAATCTCCAGATTGGCCCAGATCTTCCCGTTGAAGTCGTACTGCTGGGGGGTCATGTTGGTCACAAAGTAGGTGGCCCGGTTCACGGCCTCGTTCTCCTGGCGGTCGGCCGAGGGAATCTGGTGACCACGGGTCCAGCCGCCGCCATAGGAATGGGAGTACAGCTCCGGCTGCTTCATCTTCAGTCTTTCCAGGATGGGATCGGCCGGGAAACCGCCGCCGTCGTGGCTGTCGTATCGGCCATAATTACCCTTCATCAGACCAGTATTCAGGGGATAGGCCACCCAGTGGGAGACATAGTTCTCCGTATCCCAGTAGAAGGAATAATTGCGCTTGGGGCTCTTGTCCTTGTTGATGTATTCACCTCCGGCCCAGTCATGGGTGAAGAAGTACAGATTGGGGTTGTCCTCGGGTACAGGAAGCTCCATCCACATGGGCATGTTGTGTACCGAGCTGGCCGCCTGCGTAAGTTCCACGCTCAAGGTATGGGAACGGGTGTCCAGCCGGATGCTGGCCGTCCGGGGGTTATCCCCGGTGTTGGCCTCCACAGTCACCAAGGCGCTGCCAAAGCCGCTGCCCGACGCAGGATTCACGCTCACCCACCCCTTCTGGCTGTCGGCCACGGGATACTCCACGGTGAGCGTCCAGTTGCTCTCGGCCGCCACACTCAGCGTCTGCGTGCCGCCGGCCGCCGTGACCATGGGGCTGGGCAGTGTTAGCACCGGGATGCGCTCCTCCTCCTTTTTACAGGAGAAGAGGAGCGTTCCCAGAGCTATCATGAAGCCCAGTATGACAAGGCGTCTTGACATGTGGCTTAACGATTATTCGTAGGTAAGTTTAATGTACTGATACTGAGCATTATGCTCAGACATCACCTGCAGTCTGTAGGCAACGCCTGTCTCTCCGGCCACATTCCAGCTATATTCGGTATTCTTATTCAGAGCGCCTGTATTGATTTCCAGGGCCGTACCATCTTTCGTTACATCCACGATAACGGAAGTAGATGCACCTTCGCCAGTCTTGAACTCAATCTTCTTGAGAGCCTTGCCGTCAATAACAGGAAGCTGGATATAAGAGCCCTGCTTGCCGATGAGCAGATAGTATTTGTCTCCATTCTTTGCCTGATAGAAACCATTGGCAGCATGCATTACGAAGGCCTGACCGCCAAGGGTGTAAGTGCCGTCCGTGGCTTTATTGGCAGAACCCTGCGGAAGATCCGCATTCTCAGCAACGAAATCCACATTAACAATAGTCTCGTTTCCGCTGGAAGCCTTACCCTGGGTAATGGTAATGGTCTCTTCCACAGAAGCGGCCTCGCAGGCGAGCATGAAGGTGTACTCGACAGCAGCCTCGGTAGAAGTATTGGCCGGGATGGTCACCTTGACGGTAGCATCGGCTTCGCCGCTTGCAGGATTCACGGAGACGCCCGCGTGATTGGTGGTCTGGGAAATGGCCCATGCAGCGTTGGCTTCAACCTTGATTTCCACCTCCGTATCGGTAGCGGCTACGTTGATGGTCTTCTTATCCACCTTGCAGTACTTGTAGTTGGGGTCGGCCTCGAAACTCTCGATGGTGGCATCCACTACCTCCGGCGTGTTGTTGTACAGTTTATAAGTACCCACCAGCACAATGCTTCCGCCATCCTGAATCTTCTCACCCCATTCGGCGAACTGGCCTGTTGCCAGGCTGTATACCAGGATACTGCCGGTAGCGTCTACCAGGTTAAAGGTCATGTAACCCTTATCCTTGTTGGTTACCACATAGCTTTCCACCTTACCGGCCAGGCGATAAGGCTTGGTAGCATCGGCTTTGGTGATAAACTCGGCCACGGTGAGATCTTCGAATTCGGTAGGGGTTTCACCTTCCGTGAACTCAAGGAACGCAGCCTCAACTACCTCGTGCTGGCTCTTGCTGGAATAATAGTCATACTTGCCGGCAATGGTAATGGTGCCGCCGTTCTTGATCTTGTTCTTCCATTCGTCTGTCTTATAGGCATCCAGCACACTGTACACGTAGATGGTGCCGGTTTCGTCCGTAAGGTCGAAGCTGCAGTAAGTAGCGTTAAAGCTGGTTACGGTACCTGTGAGCTTGTAATAGGTGTTCTTATCGGCCGCAGCAATGAATTCGGCTACGGTCTTGGCCTCGGCCTTGGTGTAGTCTTCTTCTCCACCGCCCTGACCGTCTTCATAGGCCAGAATAGCGGCATCCACGGCTTCGTCTTTGTCGTTATACTTCTTGTACTTGGCAGCGATGGTGATGGTGCCGCCATTCTTGATCTTATCGGCCCATTCGGTCTTGTAGTCGGCCAGGACGCTGTACACGTAAATCTTGCCGGTGGCGTCGGTGAGGTCAAAGCTGCAGTAAGTCTTGTTAAAGCTGGATACGGTACCTGTGAGCTTGTAATAGGTGTTTGCATCGGCTGCGGCAATGAATTCGGCCACAGTCTTGGCCTCGGCCTTGGTGTAGTCTTCTTCCTCGGGGGGAGTGGGCGTTTCACCGTTGCGCAGGTGGCTGTAGATGAAGGCGGCACCCTTTCCGGAGGTTTCTGCGGTGCTGCCATAAAGCGTGACAGGACCATAAATAATCACATCGTCTCCTACTTCCACATCGGGCTGGCCCTTTACCCACTTCTTGCCTTCCAGATAGTACACCTGATAGGCCTCGAAGTCGTCGGATGCAGCCTGTCCGTTGTCGGACATGAAGAACACGGCATTGCCGAAGTCACCGCTGGCGGCGAAGGTGGTCTGCACCTTGTGGATCTTGCCCTTGATGTAGTATTTCTCTGTGGTCACCTGTTTGTCGGTGAGGTTGGCTTTCACCCAGGCATTGGCCTCGGAGGCGCTCCATGCGGTTTCCGGGGTGAGACCGTCACCGGCAGCTACGGAACCGGCCTGATTGACGGCCACGTTGACATAACCGGACATACCGGCCTTGATTTTGACGCCGGCCTTGCGGTCCTTACCGGCATTGGCAGCTGCAGTAAAGACTACACTGGCGCTGCCGGTGCCGCTGGTGGGATTGGCTACCAGCCATTCCTGGGCATCGGCGGGGATGGAAACGGTCCAGGCCTGCCCGGTGGTTACCTGAACGGCAGCCTGCCCTCCCTCGGCGGTGAACTCGAGGACATCCTTGTCTGTGGAAATGCCGTAGATGGGCTTTTCCTGCTGGCAGGACGCCAGAAGGGCGCCACCGGCCAGAACAGCTAAAATAAGGGACTTCAATTTCATAATGTATGGAATTAATGGTTATTGTTTCTGTTGTAGTGTAACTACAAATATACAACTTTTTTCCATCAAACAAAAAGCCCGGGGCTCGCGTGAGCCTCGGGCTTGATGAATATGCAGGTTAAGGATTACTCGGTAGCTCCGTTCAGGGAGTACAGCCAAGCTTTCTTGCTGGAGGTTTCGTAAGTGGTGTTGTACTTGGTGAGCTGACCCTTTACAATCACTTCGTCTCCCACGGCAATCTGCTTGTTGCCTTCTACCCAGGCCTTGTTATCAAAGTAGTACAGGCTGTAGGCTTCGAAATCCTTGGCGCTGCCATCGTCGGACATCCAGAAGGTGCAAGTACCCTTGTCGGCATTGTAGGTATAGACAACTTCGTTGATTATACCCTTTACGCAGACATTCGGGAAAACAGGAGCGGGGGCATCAGCGGCCTTGGCAGCAGCTTCTTCGGCTACTTTCAGGTCAATGAATGCCTTGGCGCCAGCCGTATTGAACGGGTAAGAGGCATTACCCACACCGTTCTCATCGGTGGTGGCCCGGTTCAGGCTGTAAATCTTGGCTTTCTTGTTGGAAGTCTCGGCCACGCCGGATTTGGCATACCAGGTAACGGCACCATAGACAACCACTTCGTCACCCACCTCGAAGTTAGCCTTGATGTCGGCACCGGCAGTGGGAGTCTCCAGGCTTCCGCCCAGCCAGAACACGCCATAGCACTCAAAGTCCTTGGTGGGTTCGGTAGTGGTTTTCCCGTCTTCGGCAACGCCATTAGCCTTACCGTCGTCGGAAATCCAGAAGGAAGCGGTATTATACTGCTTCTCGCCACCGTAATTGTAGGTAGTCTTCTGGGAAATAACGCCCTTCACATACACGTTCTCGTCAAAGGTGGTACCATTGGCCAGGAGAGTGGCAATCTCGGAAGCCATGTAGGGGTTGGTAGCGGTTCCCTTAGGATTGTCCACGTATTCCACAATCTTGGTGGTAACGATGTTCACATACTTACCCTTGCCGGAGATGCCGTTGAAGAAACCGGTGATGGTGATCTTCTTGCCGTCGAAGCTGGCGGCATTCAGGGCGTCGACGGGGTTCACGATGGAGCCCTGCTTGTCCTCTGTTCCGTCCAGAATCAGGTTGTAATAGTTGCCGGAAACAGCCAGGGTACCGGTGAGTTTCACATACTCGGCCTCGGAGGCGGCGTACTCAACGACACCGGCGGTGATGTCCTTGGCTTCGGGATAAGAGACCTCGTTGCCTTCGCTGTCCACGAATACGTCGGTGAGGTCGGTGAGTTCGGGAACGCCGTTGTAAGTGGTCTTCTTGGCGCCCAAGCTAACACCGTCACCCACCTTGAGGGCGGCAGCCGCATCACCGTAGGCATAGATAGCCTTGGTACCGTCGGAGAGGATGGCACCCTTGGTGGTGAGGGCCACGACAACCGTGCTGGGCAGGGTCTTCACCATGGAGTCGTCTTCCATGGCGATGATTTCGCTCACGGTAGAACCGGTTGCCTCAACACCCTTCTGGGTGATGGCGATGCTCTTGCGGGCAGTAGGGCCGGAGATGGAGATGTTGGCGGTTCGCTCTGCGGTCTTCACATTCTCATCGGCGTGCAGCTTGTAGCTGCCGTCGGCATTCACGCCTGCGATCTCGAGCCAGGAGGCGTCACTGCTGAGCAGCAGCGGGCTTTCCTTGGCCTTGACAACCATGTTGAAAGTGGTGTCGATGCAAGGGAGTTTGTCGAAGTCAAAGGCGGCTACGTCGATGAGGGACTTGGTGACGGAGATAACCTCGGCGTCCACCAGTTCGGGAGTGTCACCATAGAGCTTGAAGGGACCTTCCACAACTACCTTGTCACCAACTTCAATGCCGAAGCGGGCCCAACCGGAAGCGTCGTCCTTGGGATAACCCTTAGCGTCTTTCACACCGTAGATGTAGATGGAACCGGTCTCGTCCTCAATGTAGAAGTTGCCGTAGTCGGTGTTGGCCACCTTGGTAACCAAACCCTGCAGACGGAAGGAACCGGCACCGGCGGCGATAGCGTCGGCGATGGGAGTAATGGCGGGTTCCTTCTTCTCTCCGGCTTCCTGAGAGACTTTGACAATCTGCTTCTGGCCGGCGCAAACAATGTTGATGGAGGTATCGTGACCGTCCTCGCCGGCAACGGCGGTGAGGGTTACGTTCTGCTCGCCGGCAGCGCCGGATGCAGGGGAAGCGGACAGCCAGGCGGCATCGTCCTCGGAGATTTCAATGGTCCACGCATCGGTGGCAGTGAGCACGATGGTCTGGGAACCGCCTTCCTTGGGGAAACCCACGAAGGACTTGTCCACCTTAATCTCGCTCAGATAGTGATCGGCCTCTTTCTCGCAGGCGCTGAAAAGGGTGACGCCGGCCAGCAGGGATGCAATGATGTATTTAAGTTTCATAAGATTGCCGATTGTAGATTAGTTAAACATGTACTTGAGACCGATGGAAGCATACCAGCACTGACCCAGGTTGTGGTAAGGGACAAAGGTCTGGGTGTTGCCATTGATGGAAGCAGGAGTGGAGAACACGGCATAACCGTCCTTGTCGGCGCCTTCGTACTTGAGGATACGGGCCTCGGAGCCGATTTCGGGGTTCAGGTATTTGGAGACGCCCCAACTGGAGTTGAACATGTTGAGGACGTTCTTGATATCCAGGCTCAGCTGCAGGGTGTTGCGGCTCTTGCCGATCATCACGGTGAAGTCGTGCTTGTAGCTGATGTCGAAGCGGTGTACCCAAGGGGAATACACGCTGTAAGCCTCGGCATACTGGCCCTGATGTTTGCTCAGGTAAGCATCCTTGTGAACATAGTCCATGAAGCGGTCGCGGTCGTCGGCGCTCTTGAAGCGGAACTCGTTGGCCTCCACCTGGGCATCGGTAGGGATGTAGATGGCGTCGTAGTTGTAACCGTCCTTGTTCATGTCGTTGGTGGTCATGTAGGAATAGTTGTAACCACCACGCCAGGCCTCGTAGATGAGGGAGAAGTGGTTGCCGCTCTTGTCATGGGCGGTAGCGGAAGCAACTACGCGGTCCGGAGTCACATACTGGGAGTTGTGCAGCGGAATGTAGTTGGGACCCTCGGAGGTGGGAACATAAGTGAAAGCGGATTCGGCGGCAGAGCCGGGCATACCGGTCACTTCCTTGTTCACGGTGTGGGTGTAGGCGGCCATCAGGCTCAGGTATTCGGTAGGCTGGGCATTCACAGTCACGTTGGCGCTCCAGCCATAACCCTTAGAGGTGTTCTCCAGGACGAAGGCGGAAATCTGCTTGGCCTTGCCGTCTACCATGTTGGACACGCGATAAGCGCCATCAGGATAGAGGGGACGGTTATCGGCACCGTTCAGGCGGGCGAAACCGCCCACGTTCACCATGCTCCAGTCGGAGATGGCCACGGCGTTGATGGTCTTGTTGAAGATACCTTCGGCGGTGATGCTCAGCGGGAAGCTGGTGGGGAAGGTGAAGTCGAAGGCCAGGGAACTCTTCCAGACCTGCGGCATCCTGAAGTTGGGATCTACGGCAGAGATGGAGGAAGGAACGGAACCGTCCTCGGGGCTCACGGTGGTAGGATAACCCAGACCCTGGAGTTTGCCCAGGAGGGCATCCACAGTGGGTTTGCCGTTGGCGTCGGTGATGAGGCCGGCGAACTGACTCATGTCAACACCCTTCTTGGCATTGAGCTGAGCCTGATACTGGACCAGACCGCCGTTGGTGGGCATGTTGGTGAAGAACACCAGGGGCAGACGGCCGCTGAACAGGCCGGTACCGCCACGAACCTTGAGCATGCGGTTGCCCAGAACATCCCAGGTGAAACCAACACGCGGGGAGAAGGTCACCTTGGCGGTGGGCCACTTACCGGTGTCAATGTGGGTTTCCTGATAGTTCTTGGCCTTGGGATAGAAGGTCAGCTCCTTGATGGCATTATTGGTCATCAGGTCCGAATTATTGAAGAACAGACCGTCCATACGGAGGCCGAAGGTGAGCTTGAAGTTGTCGGAAGCGTTCCACTCGTCCTGGGCATAGATGCCGGCCTTGTAGAAACGTACACGGGCGGCGGGAGCCTTCTCACCATCGTAGCCGTAGGTGAGGCACACGATTTCCGGAGTAGAACCGAACAGGGCGGCGGCGTTCAGGGAGCCGTCGGCGTTGCGCATTTTGTCATCGTCCAGGTTGAAACGATAGTAACCGGAACCGTTACGCATGTACTGGTTGTCGGCCATCTGGTACTCGAAGTTCACGCCGGCAGTGAGTTTGTGGTTGCCGAAGTAGTAAGTGAGGTCGTCCTTCACATTGGCAACGGTGTTGTGCACGGCGTTGTTCCAGGTGAACAGTTCGTAACCCAGAGCCATGTAGTTGTCGTCGTCCTTGGTGATGTCGATGAAGGGGAACTCGGCGGAATTGGAGCCGCGCACGTCATCCAGTTTGGAATAGGTTGCCAGGAACTGGTTGGACAGGTTGTCGCTCAGACGGCTGTTCAGATCCAGGGACCAGGTGCTCACCAGGTTCTGCATGGAATACATGGAATTGACGTAGGACATGGAGTAGTCCGACATACGGGCATGGCTCATACGGGTGCCGCCGTCCATGGAAGAGGCGTTGGGAGATACCCAGTACTTGTTGAGGGTATAGTTGTAACGCAGGGCCAGGTGATGCTTGCTGGTAATGTTCCAGTCCAGACGGGCCAGGATCTTGGTATTCTTTTCGTCGGCGGGGAAATCGGTGTAGGAGCCGGTATCGTAGCCATACTTTTCGGCAACATAGTCCTTCACGGCCTGGAGGTCGGAAACGGTGGTGCGGGAAATGTAGTTGTTGGCATCGGACTTACCGTCGGTAGAGCCACGCCAGCGGTTCACCACAGAAGGAATCTTGGACATTTCGGCATTCACGAAGAAGAACAGCTTGTTCTTGACGATGGGGCCGCCCAGGGTGAAACCGTAAGTGGTGGTGCGGTCTTTGGCGCGGGCACCGGAAATCTGGTCTCCGTCCACGGTGTCGCCTCTCAGGTTTTCATTCCTGTGATAGATGTAGGCGCTGCCACGGAAGGTGTTGGTACCGGACTTGGTGATAGCGTTCACACCGCCGCCGATGAAGTTGGTCTGACGGACGTCGTAGGGGCTGATCACGACCTGCATTTCCTCAATGGCGTCGATGGAGATGGGGTTGCCGCCGCCAGGGAGGTTGGAGTTAAGACCGAAGTTGTTGTTGAAGTTGGCGCCGTCAACGGTGAAGTTGGCGGTACGGCCGTCGGAACCGGCGAAGCTCATGCCGTTACCGCCGTAAGGGGACAGGCGGGTAACGTCGGTGATGCTGCGGCTCACAGTGGGCATGGACAGGATTTGGTCGGCCGCGATGTTGGTCACAGCGCCGGTGCGCTCCTGAGCACTGAACTTGGAGCTGGCGGAAGCAACCACAACGGTGCCTTCCAACATTTCGTTGGATTCGGCGATCTTGGCGTTAAGGCTGTAGGTTTCGGCCAGCTGAAGGGCGATGCCCGTGTAGGTGGCTTCCTGGTAACCCAGGCAGCTGAAATCCACCTTGTAAGGACCGCCGGTACGCATACCCTGGATGGTATAGCGGCCGTCGGCATTGGTGATGGCGCCATAGACGGTACCGGAAGGCTCATGGGTGGCCAGCACGGCAGCGCCGATGACAGGCTCTCCGCTCTGGTCCACCACGCGACCGGAAATGGAAGACGTGGTCACCTGAGCAAAGGCGACAGTGCTCACGATCATCGCAGTGAACGCAAGCAGAAGGCTTTTGAAAGCTTTTTTCATAAGTTTTTGATAAGAATAAATATTGATACTAACAACAGTATGCAAAAAATTCGCCGCAAAGATACGACGAATTCTTGACATTAAAAAGGGGAAAATAATGCTATTATCAAAAACTTATCAACACCTACAGGCCGAAGGCCTTCTTCACGGCGGGGACGCTGTCCAGGAGCTCCCAGCCGAAGAACTGGACAATCTTTTCCTTGCCCTGGACCGTCACCGTTTTCCGGTACGGTTTGCGGCCCATGTGGCCATAGGCGGCGGTAGGGGCGTAAATGGGGTTCTTGAGGCCGAATTTGCGGATGATGGCCGCAGGACGCAGGTCAAAGAGACCGGCCACTTTTTCGGCAATCTCACCGTCGGAGAGACCCTTGACGGCCGTGCCGTAGGTGTCCACAAACACGCTCACGGGTTTGGCCACGCCGATGGCATAGGCCAGCTGCACCAGGCACTGGTCGGCCACGCCGGCGGCCACCAGGTTCTTGGCGATGTAACGGGCGGCATAGGCCGCGCTGCGGTCCACCTTGGACGGATCCTTTCCAGAAAAAGCTCCGCCACCGTGCGCTCCCCTGCCACCATAGGTGTCCACGATGATCTTCCGGCCGGTGAGACCGGTGTCTCCGTGAGGGCCGCCGATCACGAACTTGCCCGTGGGATTCACGTGCAGCACATAGTCGTGGATAAGGTCGGCCGTCTCCTTGGGAAGTTCGGCCTTCAGGCGGGGAATGAGGATGTTCTCCACATCCTCCCGGATCTTCTCCTGCATGGCTTTGTCCACATGGGACTGGCCGAACTGGGACACGGCCTTGTCATAGGACATCCGGCCCAGGCTCTTGGGCACGAATTCGTCGTGCTGGGTGCTCAGGACAATGGTGTGCACCTTCACGGGCTGATGGGTTTCCCCGTCATATTCAATGGTGAACTGGCTCTTGGCGTCGGGACGCAGATACGGCATCAGGCCAATCTCGTAGTGCCGGATGCGGGCCAGGATCTGCAGGATCTTGTGGCTCAGGTACAGCGGCAGGGGCATATAGTCCTCCGTGTCCCGGCAGGCATAACCGAACATCATGCCCTGGTCTCCCGCGCCCTGCTCTTCCTCGCTGGCGCGTTCAACCCCGCGGTTGATGTCGGCACTCTGCTCGTGGATGGCGCTCAACACGCCGCATCCGCTGGCGTCAAACATATATTCGGCCTTGGTGTAGCCGATTTTACGGATGGTGTCGCGCACCGTGTTCTGGATATCCACATAAGCCTCGGCCTTCACCTCTCCCATCACCACAACCATGCCCGTGGAGCAGAAACTCTCGCAGGCCACCTTGGCCTCCGGGTCCTGCTTCAGGAATTCGTCCAGGATGGCGTCACTGATCTGGTCGGCCACCTTGTCCGGATGACCTTCACTCACCGATTCGCTGGTAAATAAGTAATTCTTAGCCATATACAAAAAAAATTAGCCCCGGGCATGAATGCGGAGGCTAAAAAACACAAAACACTGATATGAATGTAATTTTAGCATTTTTTAACGTGGTTGCAAGCAGCCAAATCTATCCACATTTATTTTGGGACCGCAAAGGTAGTACCTTTTTTTGAATTTGCAAAATAAATTATGGCCTCACCCAGTGGATGCGGACGCCGTCGCGTTCCATGCCGCGGAACCAGGTCATCTGGCGTTTGGCAAACTGGTGGATGGCGTTCCCCAGGGCAATGACCATGTCGTCGTAGCTCAGTTGCCCCAGCACATACTGCGTAACAAACTTGTATTCAAGGCCATAGTAGATGAGGTCATCGGCCGGAATCCCGCTGTCCAGAAGGCCGCGGATTTCCTCCACCAGGCCTTCCTGGAGGCGTTCCTCCAGGCGCCTGTCTATTCGCGCCACCCGTTCTTCTCGGGACACCAGCGTACCTATATAGTATACCTTCTGCGGAAGGGCCGATGCATCCACGCCGTTCCCCTTTTCAAACTTGTAGGCGCGCGTGACGCTCTCGATCCAAAGGCCCGATCCGCCGCACAGGATGGGGATGGCGCCCCGCCGGCGGATATCGGCCCAAGCCTGGGCGAAGGCGGCCTGATACTCATAGATATTGAACTTGGCGCCCGCCGGAGCAATGTCAATCAGGTGATAAGGCACGTCACCATACTCCCGCAGATCCTTTCCCGTGCCGATATCCATTCCCTTATACACCTGCCGTGAGTCGGCCGAAAGTATCTCGGCCGATGTCTGGAAAGTGGCGGACTTTTCCGGAGCATCGGCCATCATTTCTGCGACGGAAAAGTCCCCCTTTCCAGCATCGGCCAGCGCCTTGGCCAATCCCACGGCATACTTCGTTTTGCCGGAAGCGGTGGGCCCCAGGACGCAGATGAGGTCGATGTCCCCGGCGGCATAGGCACGCAAAAGGGCCGCCGGATCCACGGTCTCGGGGTCCGGTAGTTTGGCCATGGGCGGAATGCCGGGGCGGTCGGGGAGCAGTTCTGTCTTGTTCATCTGCACAAATTTATGTATTTTTGTTGGACCACTAATGAATTCATTATGAAAAAGTACTTTATCCTAGCCTTTGCAGTCCTTTTTCTTGCGGCCTGTGGAACCCGTTATCCGGAGCATTCGCTCATTCTCAACAGCAAAGACGCCCTGGTAGAAACCACCTACGGCACACTTTGCGGCTACATCGAGGATGGTATTTACACCTTCAAGGGCATCGACTATGCCAAGGCAGCGCGCTTTGAGGCTCCCCAGGATCCCGATTCCTGGGAGGGTGTGCAGACAGCCGTTTACTATGGCAACCAGTGTAGCCAGGCCCCCCGTTTCCTCTGGGGCAACGACACCGAGGCCTTCCTGTATCAGTGGGACGACGGCGTGCAGAGTGACAACTGCCAGAACCTGAACGTATGGACCAAAGGCATCAACGACGGCAAAAAACGCCCCGTGATGGTTTGGCTCCATGGCGGCGGCTATGCCATGGGCGGCAGCAACGAACTGCCCTTCTATGAAGGCACCAATCTGGCCAAGAAGGATGTGGTGCTGGTGAGCATCAACCATCGGCTCAACATCCTGGGATACATGGATTTGTCCGACTTTGGAGAGAAGTACAAATACTCCGGCGTGGCCGGCGTGATGGACATGGTGAAAGCCCTGGAGTGGGTGCACAAGAACATCGCGGCCTTCGGCGGAGACCCCGACAACGTAACTATCTTCGGCCAGAGCGGCGGTGGCGGCAAGGTAAACATCCTGCTGGGCACCCCGTCGGCCAAGGGCCTGTTCCACCGCGGTATCATCGAGAGCGGTTCCATGACTTCGCTCATGGACAAGGATGAAGCCCGCGCCATCGGCCGCGCAGTGGTGGAAAAGCTGGGACTGAACGCAAAGACCATCGACCAGATCCAGACCATCCCTTACGCCGACCTCCTCAAGGCGACCAACGCCTATTTTGCCGAGAAGAATCCGAACAATCCCTTCCTCCTCGCTTTCGGCGCCGTTATGAGTTTCTCCCCCGAGTATGACGGCGAAGTCATCCCTTATCAGCTCACCGATCCCCGCGTGGCCGAGATTTCCGGCGGCCTGCCCACCATCATCGGCTGCAATTTTGCCGAGAACAACATGCTCCCGGCCGTGTATGCCAATGCCGACAACCGCTACAATATGGGAGACACCAAACAGTACCTCTACATCTTCAACAAGCCTTCCACGCTGATGGACGGCACCTTCGGCACCAACCACTGCACGGAGATGCCCTTCGTGTTCAACAACATCTGGCTGGGCCGCTTCATGGTGGGCTGCGACAAGAGCGCCTACAAGTTCGCCGACTTTATGAGCGACGTGTGGGTGTCCTTCGCCAAGGACGGTGTGCCCAATACCAGGAAGTTCAAGTGGGAAGTGTACAATCCCGACACCAAACCCATGGTGATTTTCCAGGACAAGACCTACACCGCACACCAGGGAGATCCCGTGTTTGAAGAGATGGCCGCCTATAAAGCCGAGAACTGGGTGTTCCGTCAGCCGTATTTTTAGTATCTTTGCACTCCCATGCCCAAAGCAAAGAGCACCATACAGATCAAGAACCGCCGGGCCTCGTTCGACTACGAGTTCCTGGAAACCTATACCGCCGGCATCCAGCTGGTGGGTACGGAGATCAAGTCCATCCGTGCGGGGAAATGCTCCCTGCAGGATGCCTATTGCTTCTTCGTGGGGAATGAGCTCTTTGTGAGGGGCATGAATATCGCGCTATATCACTGGGGCAGCTGGGGCCAGCACGAACCCGTGCGGGATCGCCGGCTGCTCCTTAACCGGCGCGAACTGCGGCACCTCCAGCAGGCCGACAAACAGAAAGGCCTCACCATCATTGCCGTGAAGCTGTTCATCGCCGACAACGGCTTTGCCAAGCTGTTGATTGCCCTGGCCAAGGGTAAAAAGGAGTACGACAAACGCCAGTCCATCAAGGAAAAGGACGTGCGGCGAGAAATGGACCGGGGGGACTATTAGTCCATGGACTGCTCCGTACTCACGGACAGATACATCATGCGGGCATATTCTTCCGGAGTGACAGAAGCGAAGAAGTAATTGACGGGGTCCTGAGGGACTCCGTTTTTGCGCACCTCAAAATGCAGGTGCGGGGCGGGCAGGGTGGGCGAAATGCCCACGGTGCCGATCTGCTGGTTGCAGTTGACGCGACGGCCCTTCACGGCCATCACTTCTCCCAGCAGGCAATACCTGGTTACATAGCCGTTTCCGTGGTCGATTTCCACCACGTTGCCCAGACCTTTACGGCTGCGCACCACCTGAGAGACCGTACCATCGGCCACGGCATATACGGACGCGCCCTGAGGGGCCACCAGGTCCAGGCCGTCGTGCTGCACCTGCAGTTTGTACACGGGATTGTATTTCATGCCCACGGACGCGCCGGTCTGGACGTAGGACATCCCGTGAAGCGGCAGGGAGAGCGGCGGAACGCTGTCCCGCTTTTCCTCCAGGATGCGGAACACTTCCCGGAAATTGCGGTCCACGTTGCCGGCCATGAGCATGAGCGTGCCGGAGGTGGAGGCCGCCGTACTCACATAGTAGCTCTCGGACAACGTATCGGCAATGGTGATGAAGTTGGTGGCCGACGCCACATCGGAAGAAGGGGCCGATGTCTTGAACAGGCCCTCGTAGATGTCGTTGTCCTTCTCCATGAGGTTCTCCACCACATCTCCTATGAGTTTCTCCTTCTCCACCATCTTGGAATAGCGGTCCCGGTACAGATGGTTTTCCCGTTGCAGCTGACGCTCTTCGTCGGTAGAGAAGAACAGGGCAAAGAGCACATACAGCACAATGGCGAAGGAAACCGCCCCCACCATGTGCCGCAGCACACTGCCCAGCACTTTCCTCACTTTTGAGACTTTTTTCTTCTTGGCCATACTACTGCTCGGGTTTACGCACCATGGTAAAATAATCTTCCGGGGAAATGTCCAGGTCCATGTACAGGGCCGGATTCACATAATCCTTGCGGTAATGCACTTCGTAGTGCAGGTGGGGGCCGGAGGAACGGCCGGTGTTGCCGGTGGCGCCGATACAGTCCCCGCGCTTGAGCTCCTGCCCCAAGGATACGTCGATGCGGGACATGTGGGCATAACGTGTTTTGTAGCCGAAGCCGTGCTCTACCTCCACGTGGAAACCGTAACCCTTCCTGCGGTCCGTGGCCACTTTGGTCACAATGCCGTCTCCGGTCACATAGATAGGGTTGCCGGGCTTGCAGGCGAAGTCCATGCCGGTGTGCCGCTTGCTACCGCCCGTGAAAGGATCGGAGCGATAGCCGAAGGTACTGGAAAGCCGATAGGTGGTGGGGTCTGTATTGAGCGGCGGAATGGCCGGGATATGAGACGCCATGTCACCCGCATTGCGCTGCAGATGAGCTACTTCGTCAAAAGAATTGGACTGGATGAACAGACGCTTTTCCAGGTCGTCCAGGCGTTTGGTCACACCCAGCAAAGACGTTCCCTGAAGAGTGGCATAACGGTTTTCCCCGCCAAAACCGGAACGGCGAACCGTCTGCGGAATCTCGTCCATACCGTAGACGGAACGGTAGATACGGTCGTCCCGGATTTCCAGCTGGGAAACCTTGTCCTCATACTGGTCCAGTTGCTGGCTCATCTGGTCCACACGGGTTTTCCACTCACTGTTCTGAAAACGGAGAATGGCCGTTTTGGGAAGGCTGAACCCCATGGCATAGGACATCCACACATACAGGACAAAGAGAATGAGACCGGACACGCCAATCACGGGCAGGCTCCACCACTCTTTTTTGGGGGGCTCCTGCAGTTCGAACGTCAGCGTTTCCGGGTCCAGAACGTATTTGGGTTCTATTTTTTTCTTTGCCACAGAATACAAAGGTAAGAATTTTTTATTTAAGCGATTTAGCGGAAAAATGATTAACTTTGCAGACTATATTTAATTTGTATATATGACTTCCAAAGAGATCCGCCAGAAATACCTGGACTTCTTCGCCTCCAAGGGCCACACCATTGTTCCGTCGGCCCCCATGGTCATCAAGAACGACCCTACGCTCATGTTCACCAATGCGGGCATGAACCAGTTCAAAGATATTTTCCTGGGCAATTCCGCCCCCAAATTCCCCCGCGCAGCAGACTCACAGAAGTGCCTTCGCGTGAGCGGCAAGCACAACGACCTTGAGGCGGTGGGCCACGACGGCCGTCACCACACCATGTTCGAGATGCTGGGCAACTGGAGCTTCGGAGATTACTTCAAGAAAGAAGCCATCGACTGGGCCTGGGAGCTGCTCACCGAGGTATACAAGATTGACAAGACCAAGCTGTATGCCACCGTGTTCGAAGGCAGCGAGGAAGACGGTACCGCCCTGGACACCGAAGCCCAGGCCGCCTGGCTCAAGCACCTGCCGGCCGACCACGTGCTCACCGGAAACAAGCACGACAACTTCTGGGAGATGGGAGACACCGGTCCCTGCGGCCCCTGCAGCGAGATCCACATCGACCTTCGCCCCGACGAAGAGATTGCCAAGGTCCCCGGCCGGGAACTGGTGAACACGGACAACGACGAAGTCATCGAAATCTGGAACCTGGTGTTCATGCAGTACGAGCGCAAGGCCGACGGCCACCTGGAGCCCCTTCCCGCCAAGAACATCGACACGGGCATGGGCTTCGAGCGTCTGTGCATGATCCTGCAGAACAAGAAGAGCAACTACGAGACCGACGTCTTCTCCGGCCTCATCGGCCAGGTGGAAGCCTTCTCCGGTCACAAATATGCCGAGGGCGGCAACGTGGAAGTGGCCATGCGCGTGATTGCCGACCACATCCGCGCCATCGCCTTCTCCATTGCCGACGGCCAGTTGCCTTCCAACGTGAAGGCCGGCTATGTGATCCGCCGTATCCTGCGCCGCGCCGTGCGTTACGGCTATACTTTCCTGGGCTTCACGGAGCCCTTCCTGTGCCGCCTCATCCCCCAGCTGGTGGCCGATATGGGAGAAGCCTATCCCGAGCTCGCCGCCCAGCAGAAACTTATCTCCAATGTGATCAAGGAAGAGGAAAACGCCTTCCTTCGCACCCTGGACCGCGGTATCCGCATGCTGGAGGACAATATGGCCAAGAACACCGCCACCAAGGTGGTGGCCGGCACCGACGCCTTTGTGCTGTACGATACCTACGGATTTCCCATCGACCTGACGGAACTCATCGCCGCCGAGAAAGGCTATACCGTGGACATCAAGGGATTCAACGTGGAGCTGGAAAAGCAGAAAGAACGCGCCCGCAACGCCACCGCCAACGAATTCGGAGACTGGATGGTGTTTAAGGAGGCCGATGTAGTGTTTGAAGGTTACGACACCCTCCGCGTAAAAGGCGCCCACCTGCTCAAACAGCGCACCGTGAAGCAGAAGAACAAGGAATACTTCCAGCTGGTCTTCGACCACACGCCTTTCTATGCCGAGATGGGCGGCCAGGTTGGTGATACCGGCTTCATCGAGGGAGAGAACGGAGAACGCATCCAAATCCTGAATACCGTCAAGGAAAACGGCCTCACCATCCATCTGGCCGAGCGTCTGCCTTCCCGCAGCACCCAGTCTTTCTACCTGGTGGTGGACAACGTGCGCCGCAGACACATCCAGAACAACCACACCTGCACCCACCTGCTGCACCAGGCCCTGCGCGTGGTGCTGGGCACCCATGTGGAGCAGAAAGGCTCCTTCGTGGGCCCGGACTATTTCCGCTTTGACTTCTCCCACTTCCAGAAGATGACCGACGAAGAGCTGCGCACCGTGGAAACCCGCGTGAACCAGCTCATCCGCTCCGACTTCCCGCTCGTTGAAAAGCGTGACGCCACCATGGACGAGGCCCGTGCCATGGGCGCCATGGCCCTGTTCGGAGAGAAATACGGTGACGTGGTGCGCGTGGTGCGCTACGGAGATTCCGTGGAACTGTGCGGCGGCACCCACACCCCCAGCACCGGCACCATCGGCCTGTTCAAGATTGTCTCCGAGAGTGCCGTGGCCGCCGGCGTGCGTCGCATCGAGGCCGTTACGGGAGGCAAGGCCGAAGAGAACATCCATGCCATGGAGGATCTCCTCAAGAACCTCAAGAACCTGATGAACAACGTGCCGGACCTCACCGGTGCCATCGAGAAACTGGTGGCCGAGAATGCCGACGCCCGCAAGCAGCTGGAGGCCGTGGCCAACGAAAAAGCCGCAGCCCTGGCCGCCAAGCTGGAGGCCGAAGCAGAGGACGTGAACGGCATTAAGGTGGTGCGCTTCGACCATTCCCTGGACCCCGCCATCGTGCGCAACGTGGCCCTGCTTTTGCAGAAAAAGGTCCAGAACTTGGTGCTGGCCGGTGCGTTTGCCTATGACGGCAAGCCCAACCTGGTGCTCATGTATTCCAACGACCTTGTTGCCAAGGGCAAGAATGCCGGCAAGGACATCCGCGAAGCCGCCAAGTTCATCCAGGGCGGCGGCGGCGGACAACCCGGCCTGGCCACCGCCGGCGGCCGTCAGATAGAAGGCCTCCCCGAAGCCCTGAATAAATTGGTGGAAGTAGCAACGGCATAGTGAAAAAACTTGACCAGTTTTTGTTGAAGTCATTCGTAGGACCGTTTTTCGCGATCCTGGGAATTGTCACATTCATACTGGTCATGCAGTTTCTGTGGCTGTACATAGACGAGCTGGTGGGCAAGGGCCTGGAATTCAAGGTAATTATGGAATTCCTCATGTGGGGCAGCTGCCAGACACTTCCCCTGGCCATTCCGCTGGCAACGCTCCTTAGCTCCATGATGACGCTGGGAGACATGGGAGAGAAATTCGAGCTCACGGCCATGAAGGCCTCGGGCATCTCCCTGGCCCGCGTGCTGGTTCCCATGACCATCGTGAGCATACTCATCACCATCGGCGCCTTCTATGTGGGAGACCGCCTGGTCCCCTACTCCATCAACCAGATCTACACCATGCGGGACGACATCGGCCGCACCAAAAGTGAGATCAAAATCCCCACGGGAACCTTCTACGACGGTATCGAGGGCTATATCCTGAGGGTAGAGCAGCGGGACAAGAAGACGGGGATGATGTACAACATCCAGGTGTACGACCACACCGTGGGAACGGGCAACACGCGCATCACGGTGGCCGACAGCGGCATCATCAAGATGTCCAAGGCCAAGGACTACCTCACCTTCCAGCTGTTCGACGGCATCAATTACCAGGAGACCAACACGCGCAAGTACAAGGACACCACCCTGGCCCTGCAGCGCATCCAGTTCCACAGCCAGGAACTGGTGATTCCCCTGCAAAACTACGCCTTCCACCATTCCGACAGCGCCCGTTACGGGGAGCAGGTGAAATCCATGAACCTGAAATCCCTGCATCACGGCCAGGATTCCCTGAATAACCTGGCCCACGAGGGCACCATGAAGCATGTGAAGGACTTCCTCCGGCAGAACTACATCAATTACAAGGACCAGCTGGACACGTCCTGGCGCAGCAAGGCCACGGCCGTGCTGGACCCTCCCACCGACGCCCGATGGAAAAGCATCGGCAACAAAAAACGCGGGCTGGAGAATGCCGCCAATGCGGCACGCCAGTACGAGAGCGTCGCGCGGGGCATGACCATGGAGTCCTATGACTACACCCACCTTATTTACCGCACCGACGTAGAAATCTGGAAAAAGTATGCCCAGGCACTGGCCTGCCTGCTGCTGTTTTTCATCGGCGCGCCGGTAGGCGCCCTGCTCAAAAAGGGCGGTCTGGGGGCCCCGGCGGTCATTTCCATGCTGTTCTTCGTGCTGTACTGGGTGGTAGACATCACCGGTGAGCGCCTGGCCAACAACGGCGCCACCACTGCCTTCATCGGCAAATTCATATCGGCCTTCGTGCTGGCGCCCATCGGCGCGTTCCTCACTGTGAAAGCGGTGAAGGATGCCAGCCTGTTCAACCTGGACGGCGGCCGCATCTGGTTCCGGAAAATCAAGAGCAAATTCTTCCGTATGTTCCGAAAAACACGCATTGTATATATGGGCACGCCCGAATTCTCCGTGGGACCGCTGGACGCCCTCATGGGCAGCGGCTTCAAGGTGGTGGGTGTGGTCACCGTGCCCGACAAACCTTCCGGCCGCGGCCTCAAGATGAACGAGAGCGCCGTGAAGAAATACGCCGTGGAGAAAGGCCTCCCGCTGCTGCAGCCGGAAAAGCTCAAGGATGAGCAATTCCTGCACGACCTCGCTGCCTGGAAGGCCGACCTGTTTGTGGTGGTGGGCTTCCGCATGCTGCCGGAGGTAGTGTGGTCCATGCCGAAACTCGGCACCTTCAACCTGCACGCCGCCCTGCTGCCGCAGTACCGCGGCGCCGCCCCCATCAACTGGGCGGTGATCAACGGGGAAAACATCACCGGTGTCACCACCTTCATGATTGACAAGAAGATCGATACCGGCGGCATCATCCTGCGCACAGAATGTCATGTGGAGCCCACCGACACCGCCGGAGACGTGCACGACAAACTCATGGAACTGGGTTCCCAGCTGGTGCTGGAAACCGTAGAAGGCATTGTCCAGAAGAATGTGGAACTGCGCGTCCAGCGCAGCTTCATCCAGGGTTCCGAGCTCCTGAAACCCGCTCCCAAGCTCACGCGTGAACTCCAGCACATCGACTGGAACGACACCACCCGCCACATCTACAATCTCATCCGCGGTCTGTCCCCGTTCCCCTGCGCCTTCACCGAGCTGGTGCCTTCCGCCTGCGGAAAAGTCTCATTTTCTGGCGCAGAGGAGGGTAACACCCCTTCGGTCGCTGAAAAGATGGCCGATGTTCCCTCAGGAGTATCACCCTCCTCTGCTCTGCAACTAAAGGTGTACTTCGGGGAGATGCGCATGGATTTGCATGCCGAACCGGGCACGGTTTTGAGCGACGGCAAGACATACTTTGCCGTAGCAACCCAGGACGGCGCCATCGCCATCACGGACCTGCAACTGTCGGGCAAGAAGCGTATGGACGTCAAGTCCTTCCTGCTGGGATTCCGCAATCCCACGTCTTACGGGACCACTCCCGGCACCTCCAAGGCCGAAATCGCCAAAGCCGCTCCCAAGGAGGATGAATAATGATGGGAGGGTATTATATGGCGAACCGTCGCTTCGCGACCCCTCCCACTTCGTGGGTCCCTCCCTCTTATGTGGCCGAGGGTGGCCACAGGCTCTCCATATAATACCCTCCCATCATGAATAGCGTTGTCATTCTAGGTAACGGGGCGTTCCCCACAGAGCCGTATCCGGTGTATCTGCTGGATAGCGCCGAGGGCGTGGTGTGCTGCGACGGTGCGCTGGAGAAATGGCTGAAGCATAATGCATCGGCCGCGCCGCTGGCGGTTATCGGCGACATGGATTCCTTGTCGGCCCAGCTGCAGGAGCGCTTTTCCTCCGTGCTGGTGAAAGTGGACGAACAGGACGACAACGACCAGACCAAGGCCCTGCGCTGGGTTTTGGAGAACCACCCCGAGGTGACCGAGATTGTGTTTCTGGGGGCCACAGGGCTGCGGGAGGACCATACCATCGGCAACCTGGGACTGCTGATGGACTACCCCAGGCAGTTTGACCTGGGTGAACGTCGGCTGTCCATGGTGTCGGACTTCGGCACGGCCTTCGTGATTACCGACACCTGCGACCTCCATCTGGGAGAAGGCCGCCGCATTTCGCTGTTTTCGGCCGACAACTCCCTCCGCATCACCTCCGAGGGCCTGCAGTGGCCGCTGGACGACGTCGTCTTCGACGCCTGGTGGAAAGCCACCCTCAACCGCACCGTCTCCCCCATCGTCTCCCTCCACTTCTCCCACCCCTCCGCTGCGCTGGTTTTGGTGGATTAGTGTACAACCGACTGATTATTAACAAGTTAAGTTTCTCTCTTGATCCCAAATGGAGTCATGAGAGAAACTTAAAACGTTGATATACAGCAGTTTATATGCCCTGCTACTGATTCAAGGCATCGGCGCTGGCGATGAACTTGGCCAGGTCGGCGTCGGAAACGTGATAGTTCTGCATTTCGCCGGAGAAGTACTGGTCGTAGGCGCTCATGTCCACAAAGCCGTGGCCGGAGAGGTTAAAGAGGATGGTCTTGGCCTCGCCGGTTTCCTTGCACTTGAGGGCCTCCGTGATGGTGGCGGCAATGGCGTGGCAGCTTTCCGGAGCGGGGATGATACCCTCGGTGCGGGCGAAGAGCACGCCGGCCTTGAAGGAGTCCAGCTGTTCGATGTCCACGGCCTCCATATAACCGTCCTTCATGAGCTGGGAAAGGATGACACCGGCGCCGTGGTAGCGCAGACCGCCGGCATGGATGGAAGCGGGCTTGAAGCTGTGGCCGAGGGTGAACATGGGCAGCAGCGGGGTGAGGCCGGACTCGTCACCGAAGTCGTACTCGAACTTACCCTTGGTGAGTTTGGGGCAGGAGCAGGGCTCGGCGGCAATGAAGCGGGTCTTCTTGCCTTCCTGGATGTTGTGGCGCATGAACGGCAGGGCCAGGCCGCAGAAGTTGGAGCCGCCGCCGAAGCAGGCAATTACAATGTCGGGATATTCACCGGTGAGGGCCATCTGTTTCTCGGCTTCCAGGCCGATGACCGTCTGGTGCAGGCACACGTGGTTGAGCACGGAACCCAGGGCATATTTACAGTTGGGCGTGCTCACGGCCAGCTCGATGGCCTCGGAGATGGCGCAACCCAGGGAGCCCTGGTCATTGGGATTCCGGGTGATGATGTCCTTGCCGGCGCGGGTACTCATGGACGGGGAAGGAGTGACGGCAGCGCCGAAGGCCTGCATAATGCTGCGGCGGAAAGGCTTCTGTTCATAGCTCACCTTTACCATATATACGGCGCAGTCGATGCCGAACTTTTTAGTTGCATAGCTCAAAGCACCACCCCACTGGCCGGCACCGGTCTCGGTGGTCAGGTTGGTGATTCCCTGCTCCTTGGCGTAATAAGCCTGGGCGATGGCGCTGTTCAGCTTGTGGCTGCCGGCGGGAGAAACACTTTCATTCTTGAAATAGATATGGGCCGGAGTGCCCAGCGCAGCCTCCAGTTCATAGGCGCGCACCAGCGGAGTGCAGCGGTAAGCGGCGTACTGCTGGCGTACTTCTTCGGGGATGGGGATCCATTCGTCGGTCTGGTTCAGTTCCTGGTCGGCGCAGGCCTTACAGAAAATAGGATACAGATCTTCGGGCTTCAGGGGCTGCTTGGTGGCCGGATGCAGGAAAGGCAGCGGCTTGTTGGGCATGATGGCCTGGATGTTAAAGTAATGGGTAGGGATCTCACTGTCCGGGAGGATGTACTTTTTCTGTTTCATAATGCTAAGTGTTTTATGTTTATAATTACAAATATTCACAAAAAAGGCCTGCTGTAAGTCAGCAGGCCTATTCTATACTTATAACTACGGCGAAGCGACTTACAGGGTTAAGCTGTAAGTGCGCCACCAGTTATTGTTGTTCTTTCTCATTCTTTTGCAAAGATGCACAATGGAAATTACAAATGCAAGAAAAATCTTAAAAAATTTTAAAGTGCCGCAGCCTGGAAGTAGGCGTTGATGGCGGTGCTCACAAACAGCAGCACGATGATGGCGCTGATGATGATGCCGATCACCTTGGTGCGCTTGAGCCATTTCTTGTTATTCCAGCCAATGGTCTGGAACATGCTCCAGAAACCGTGCTCCAGGTGCAGGAACAGGGCGATGAACCAGATGATGTAGCATACAACCACCCAGGGATTGCCGAAGGTGGCCATGAGCAGGGTGTAGGGATTATCCTCATAGTTGCCCACGCCGAACATCTCGGGAAGCTGCATCTTGGCCCAGAAATGGGTGAGGTGGAAGGCCAGCAGGCCCAGTATCAGGATACCCAGGATGGCCATGTTCTTAGCGCTCCAGCTGTCGTTCTTGGCCTTGGAGGCTACTTCATAGCGCTTGATACCGCCGCGGCGGATGTAGTTGTCCACGGTGAGCCAGATGCCGTAGCCGATGTGGATGATGAAACCCAGCGCCAGGATGGGAACCATGATGCTGATGAAACCGGTGGACATGAAGTCGCAGCCCAGTTTGAACAAGCCGTCTCCGGTACTGAACAGGACGTCGTCGTTGGCAACCACATTGAACTTGCCGCTGAAGGTATCCAGGACAGAGAAGAAGTTAATGGTTCCGTGCAGGAGCAAGAAAACAATAAGGAAAGCACCGGTAATGCTCTGGATGAATTTCTTGCCGATGGAGGAAGATAAAAAGTTAGCCATTATTGTAGGTTTAGTTAATTTCGTAGTATGCAAATATAAGAATCTTTCTTGGATTTTTCCCACTATTTAGGTACTTTTGTTTCAAAATCGACACCACATGTACAAACGCGTTTTACTCAAGCTCAGCGGTGAAAGCCTGGGCGGCCCGGCCGGAAAAGGCCTGGATACCGAATGGTTGGAAAAATATGCCAAGGAAATTGCGGCAGCGGCCAAGGCCGGCCTGCAGATAGCCATCGTGAACGGAGGCGGCAACATCTTCCGCGGCCTTCAGGGCGTGGGTAAGGGCTTCGACCGTGTGGACGGAGACAAGATGGGTATGCTGGCCACCGTCATCAACTCCCTGGCCCTGAGCATGTTCATCAAACAGGAAGGCGTAGATGCCGTGGTGTTCACCTCCACCCCCATGGAGCCGCACGCCAAGTACTACATGCGGGATGACGCCGTGGCCGTGATGGAACGCGGCGGCGTGGCCCTCATCGCCGGCGGCACCGGCAATCCCTTCTTCACCACGGATAGCGGCGCAGCCCTCCGGGCCCTGGAAATCGGCGCCGATGCCCTCCTCAAAGGCACCCGCGTGGACGGCGTGTACACCGCCGATCCCGAGAAAGACCCCTCGGCCAAAAAGTACGACGAACTTTCCTTTGACGAGGCTATCTCCAAGCACCTGAAGGTGATGGACCAGACCGCCTATGCCCTGTGCAGCGACGGAAAGATGCCCATCATCGTCTTCGACATGAACGCCACCGGCAACCTCACCAAGCTGCTCTCCGGAGAAAAGGTGGGTACTTTAGTTCATCCGTAAGCCATGAAAAAGATTCTTCTTGCCCTCTGGCTGATGCTTCCCCTGGCGGCATCGGCCCAAAGCCGTATTGAGACGGACGGTTATTACAGCGAACAGCTGCGCTGCGAGCAAAAGTTCAACGTGTACCTGCCGGCGGGGTATAAAGCCACCGAAAGTTACCCCGTCATCTATCTGCTGCACGGCCTGTACGGAGACTATTCCAACTGGGTCAAGACGGGCCGGATGAAAGATGTGGCCGATGCCCTCATTTCCAACGGAGAACTCCAGCCCGTGGTGATAGTGATGCCCAATGCCGGTGACTCTGACGTCCACGGGTACCAGAACGGCTATTTTAATGTGCAGGACTGGCCCTACGAAGACTACTTCTTCCAGGAGCTCCTGCCTGCCGTGGAACGGAAATATCACTGCGGCGGCAGCAAGGGGCAGCGCGCCATCGCCGGCCTTTCCATGGGCGGCGGCGGGGCCATCGTCTATGCCCAGCGCCATCCGGACCTCTTCTCCAGCGCCTATGGAATGAGCGCCTGGCTGGATAACAAGCACCGCGAGGTGCGCGGCACCGACAAACCCGGCAGCAAACTTCCCATCACAGACCGTTCGGTGCGGGAGCATTCGGCCCTGGACTTCGTAGACAATGCCG
This sequence comes from uncultured Bacteroidales bacterium, assembly GCA_905234795.1. GTDB lineage: Bacteria > Bacteroidota > Bacteroidia > Bacteroidales > UBA932 > Cryptobacteroides. The sequence goes on from CAJOIQ010000002.1 coordinate 41,474, forward strand.
ATGCCGCCACCATCGGCCGGCTCAAGACCGTGGCCTGGTTCCTGGACTGCGGAGACGACGATTTCCTGCTTCGGCTTTCGGTAGACCTGCATTTCAAGATGAACGACAAGGGTATCCCCAACCAGCTGCGTGTGCGCGACGGTGGTCACACCTGGGAATACTGGCACACGGCCCTCTACACCGCCCTGCCCTTCGCCTCCCGCAATTTCGGCAAGTAGCTGCCCCTGGAGTAGCCCGTTTTTATTAAATCTTTGATTTTTAATATATTACGCACATCCCTCCGGCTATTTGACCGGGAGGAATTTGCATAAAATACTATAAATTAACAACTTAACAAAAACGGCACTTCAAAGAGTTTATTCCGCGGCCACTTCGGCCAGGATGTTTTCCAACTGATTCCGGTCCATTTTGCCTTCCAGGCACATGAAGGTGAACTCATCGGCCTCTTTGGTGGTGAGCACCACCGATGAAACCGTGTTGCCGCTGCCTGTGGAGAACAAGCGGGTCACCTCTCCGTTCTCTTTGGCTTCGAACAGAAGTTCGAACTTCTTTCCGTCCAGCATACGTTTCACTTCGGTGTAAAGTTTGTCGGCCACCTGGGCGTCGTCGGCATCCAGAAGGTAAAAACCCGTCATATCCTTGATGATGGGCGTCAGGTTCACCTTGCCGCCATTCTTGGCCTCCATATCAATGTCCGGAATCTTGCCAATCATCCGGAACATCGCGGGGGATACATAAACGGCGCTTACGCCCTCCAGGTCGGAGTATTTGTTATACAGTTCCTTGCCGCTTTGGGCAAAGGCGGCGACTGCCATCAGCAGGGCAATCATTATGGTATAAAACTTTTTCATTTCCAATAAGTCACTTTGTCAATTTCATTTTCTTTTTCGGCCAGGATCTCCGCGCTCTTGGAAACCGTCTCACCCATACGGGAGAAAGCCTGCTCCACGGCTGCATAGGCCAGGTAAGGATCCGTAAACGTGTCTTCGGGCTCCGGCGTGCGTAGCAAGGCGCTTAGGCCGATGCCAGCTACCACCGCTACGGAAGCGGCGGCGCCCCAAAGCACCGCAGTGCGGCGGCGGGGCAGACGGATTTGGAGGTCATCCGGTATCGGAATGTTTTCATCGGCCCCGATACGGTCCCAGTCGGCCATGCTCAGTTTTTCTATGTCTTGGATGCTTTTCATAGGCTTTGTTTGATTCTTTTGCGGGCCAGGCTCACCTGAACCCTGATGTTCAGCGGACTCAGTCCGGTTTTACGGGCGATTTCCTCATAAGTGAGGCCTTCGAGCACCCGGAGCATAAGCAGTTTCCTTTGCGTCGGAGGGAGATGGCCGATGGCTTTCCGCACCTGCTGCAGTTCCTCGCGCTTCTCCAGGGCTTCATCGACCGGAGGTTCCAGGGCGACCGCTTCGTCGGGCGGCTGGTTGGGACGGGACCGGCGGATGCGGTCGATGCACAGGTTTTTCAGCAGCATCGTGCCATAGGCCGATGGATTGTGCACCATCTCCAGATGGTTCCGCAGATTCCATAGCTTCAGGTACAGTTCCTGAACGGCGTCCATGGCATCGGCCTCGTTTTCCAGAATGTAGTAGGCAATGCGATAGAACCGGCCCTGCAGGGGAATCCAGACCGTATGGAAGGCACTTTCGGTCATCAGTTGGCATTCTCCAACAATTTCTCCAGATTGACGGAGCCCCTCAAATACAGGAGCATCCCGTCGGGACTGTAGAAAATGCAGTCCCGGACCTGGCCGCCGTCTTCGATGCCGTATATGCTGAAGCGGTCACCGCTATCCTTGGCCTCCAAAATAAGTTCCATCCCGTCCAACAGCCGTTCCACCTTCCGGGTAAAACGCGCCCGTACAGAAGCTTCGGCGTCTTCAAAATCCACGATGGTCACCCGGCGGATACTGTCAAAGGAGCGTAGTACCTCCAAGTCTTCCCGGTCCATATCGTCGGAATGCCGGACGACGGAACGCAACAGGGACATACCCAAAGGACCAATGGAAATGGTTTCAAAACCGTCCTGATGGCGGTATTCGTTGATGAGCGTCTGCACTTTGGCCGGCTTACCCGCCCAAACCAGGGTACTGACTAATAAGATTCCAAGTGTAACAATCAGTTTTTTCATTTTCAATTTCCAAGCGCTTGCATACAAAAGACGCACCACCACAAAAAATGTTAAAAGGATTTTGCCTGTTTTTGCTAATAAGATAATTATCAATGTTTTATAATCAGTGATTTAACAAAAACAGCCACTTCGGCGCGAGGAAAAGAGGGCGGCCTGCCTATACCGGCCGGGTCTGGTCATAGAGCCAGGCGGCCACTTCCGGGGCCAGGCGCGGCGAAAGCACATCATAGACGTGTGCGTTGTAGGCATTGAGCCAGGCGCGTTCGTCGGCGGTTAACAGCGCCACGTCCAGACAGGAAGTATCGATGTGGCAGAGGGTGAGAGTCTCGAAACCCAGGAAGGAGCCGAACTCATTATCCCCCACCGGACGCACCAGGACCAGGTTTTCATGGCGGATGCCGTGCATGCCCTCGCGATAAAGGCCGGGCTCGTTGGAGATGATCATTCCGGGTTCCAGGGGCTGCCGGTTAAAGTTTTGCCGAATGTCCTGGGGGCCTTCATGGACATTGAGGAAGAAGCCCACGCCATGACCGGTGCCGTGGCCGAAGTTGCGGCGCGTGCGCCACAGCGGTTCCCGGGCCAGGGCATCAATCTGGCAGCCGGCGGTTCCGCGCGGGAATATGGCCATCGCCAAATCGATATGCCCCTTGAGCACCAGCGTGTAATCCTCCCGCTCCAGGGCCGTGCAAGGCCCCAGGGGAACGGTGCGGGTAATGTCCGTAGTGCCAAACAGATACTGGCCGCCGGAATCCACCAGGTACAGGCCGTGGGGCTCCAGCAAAGCGGAACCGGAAGCCGGAGTGATATAATGCGGCAGCGCCGCCGAAGGCCCATAGGCCGATATGGTCTGGAAACTGTCTCCGCGGTAGCCGGGCACCTGCGCGCGCAGCCTGCCCAACTCACAGGCCGCCTCCCATTCGTTCACGGAACCCGCATGGCACGAGACCCAGTAAAGGAACTGCTCCATCACCAGGCCGTCCTCCACATGCGCTTCCCGCATGCCATCCACCTCCGTGGCGTTTTTCACGGCTTTCCACAGGGCTACCGGGGAATCCACCTCGTAGATTTGGGGCAGCAAATCGCCGTCTTCGATGGCTTCCCGAAGGGCTACGCTCAAAGTAGAAGGATCAATGCAGATACTGTCCACCCCACTCAGTTCCACCCGCAGGGAGGCCAGGGTGAAGAGGATGTCGTCGTAGTCCTGGATGGTGACGCCGTCGGCCTGCAGTTCCTGGAAACTGGCGGCGGTCTCCGAGTCGGGATCGGCATACACATCCTTGCGTACGAACCAGAAAACGTCGTCCAGCGTAACCAGGAGGTAGGAAATGACCACCGGGTTGTATTCTACATCGGCCCCGCGCACGTTCAGCAGCCAGGCAATCTGGTCCAGGGAGGTGATGAGGATGGAATCGCCCCCCTGCAGCACCAGCCACTTGCGCAGACGGTTGATGCGGGTTTCCCGGCTCTCCCCCGCCAGGTCTTCTCCCAGCGTGATGATGGGCGATGAAGGAACGGCGGGACGGTCGGCCCAAAGGACGGAAAGGAGGTCCGGCACGGCATCTATCTGAGCCGATGGAACGGCATCCCTGAGTTCATCAACGGCATCCATCGTCTGGCACAGGCCGTCAATGGCAATTACGGGGCTGTCCAGCCCCAGGGAGGCGATCCACTCCGGAATGGGAACCTGCTCCGGAACGCGCATCTTATGCAGCACGATTCCACTCCCCTCCAGTTGGCGGACAGCCTGGATGAAATAACGGGTGTCGGTCCACAGGCCGGCGTGGTCCCGGGTAATCACCAGGTCCCCGGCCTCACCGGTAAACCCGGAGAGCCATTCTACCTGTTTCCAACGCGGAGCGGGGTATTCGCTGGCATGGGGATCACTGCCAGTAATGATGACGATATCCCATCCGTTTTCCCGCATCAGGCCGCGGAGGGCTTCCACCCGGCCGGAAAAGATTGTTGCCATGGTACGATATTTTCACAAATATAACTATATTTGTACGATTTAAAAACAATTTGCCATGACCGAAGATCCGCTCGAAAGAATTGAACGCGAAGAGCGTGAAAAGAAAGCTAACAAAGGCCCCAAGACCATGATGACCATCCTGGCCGTGGTGGCTGTGATACTGGCCGGCGTGCTGGCCTATATGCTGTACCAGCGCAACACCCTGGTGAACCAGCTGGAAGGAGAAAAGGAAGAACTGGCCCAGCAGATGGTGGCCCTGCAGCAGGATTTCAGCACCCTGAGCAGCGACTATGAAGCCATCAACCACCAGCTGGACACTTCCCGCGAACAAGTGGCCATGCTCATTGAAAAGCTGAGCAAGACCGAGGCCACCAACCGCGCCAAGATCCGCCAGTACGAGAAAGAACTGGGCACCCTGCGCACCATCATGAAGGGCTACATCGTCCAGATTGACTCGCTCAACACCCTGAACAAGAAACTCACGGCCGATGCCGCTGCCGCCCGCCGGGAAGCCGAGGAAAGCCGCCGCTGGAACCAGCAACTGTCCCAGCAGGTGGAGAATCTGTCGTCCCAGGTGAGCGCCGGCAAGGTACTTCGCGCCCGCGCCATCTCCCTTGCCGGCTATTACAGCAACGACAAAGTGGGAGAACGCCACAGCCGCGTGCGGTATATGGTGGCCAGCCTTTCCCTGGTAGAGAATTCCCTGGCCGACCGTGGTCCGCTGCGCGTCTATGTGCGGGTGAAGGATCCCGAAGGCGTGCTGCTGATGAACAACGAATCCGTAGAATTCACGGTTAACGGAGAAACCCTCCAGGCCACGGCATCCCGAGAAGTGGATTACGAAGGCCAGGAAGTGGACATGTCCATCTACATCAACGACACCGGAGAATACATGAAGGGCGTCTATACCCTGGAGGTATACACGGAGCAAAGCCTGCTGGGCCGCGCAGAATGCCTGCTCAGGTAGTATGATTTACATCCACGTCCCTTTCTGCAAGAGTTTCTGCACCTACTGCGACTTTTACTCCGAGATTGCGCAGGAAGGCATGTTTTCCCGTTACACAGACCAGCTGTGTGAGGAAATCCGCCGCCGCAAGGCCGAGATGAACGGCCTGCCCAACACCCTGTATTTCGGTGGCGGCACCCCTTCCCTGCTGCCGCTGGGAGACCTTACCCGTATCCTCCTCACCCTGGAGGAATGCGGGCGTGGCGGCCCCTACACGGAGTTCACCCTGGAAGTGAATCCCGATGACATTGTAGAAAAGGGCCGTCCGTACCTGGACAGCCTGCTGATGCTGGGCGTGAACCGCATCAGCATCGGCGTGCAGTCCTTTGACGACGAACTCCTCAAATGGATGAACCGCCGGCACGACGCCGCCCGCGCCAAAGAGGCCTTCCGCCTGTGCCGGGAAGCCGGTTTCACCAACATCAGCATAGACCTCATCTTCGGCCTGAGCAACCTCTCGGACGCTGTTTGGGAGCAAACCGTGGACGAGGCCATCGCCCTTAAGCCGGAGCACATTTCCTGCTACCAGCTCACCGTGGAAGGAGATTCCGTCCTGGCCCGCCGGCTGGAGGAAGGCGAATACGAGGAAGCATCCGACGACGTGTGCCGGCACCAGTACGACGTCCTGTGTGAAAAGCTCAAGGCCGCCGGCTACAACCATTACGAAATTTCCAACTTTGCCAAACAGGGCTATGAAGCCGTGCATAACGGCGGCTACTGGCAGCGCAGGCCATATGTGGGCCTGGGGCCCGCCGCCCACTCCTTCAGCGGACGCGGCCGCAGCTGGAACGACGCCACCCTGGACCATTACGGCCACACGGAGGAAGCCCTGAGCGTGGAAGACGAAAAAGTGGAAACCCTGATGCTTGCCCTTCGCACCGCCCGCGGCGTGGACGAAGAATTCCTGCAGGCCAACTGCATCCCCGGCAGCATCCAGCAGCTGATGAAAGAAGGGGCGCTGGTCAAAGTGGGCCGGCGTTACCGCATTCCCGAAGACCATTTCTTTGTATCGGACGAGATTATCCGCACCCTGGTATGACCTATATTAGAAGAGCGTTCAAATACCTCATTCAACTCACCTTCATCTTCATCGTGCTCATCGGCATCCTGATGCTGGCGGGCATGATTCCGGCCGATGTGGCGGCAGCCTTCAAGAAAGGCTGGGAATCCGTGTTCTTCATCCTGGGCCTGTTTGCCGTCATGGCCGCCATTTACCCCTTCTTCGGCTACGGAAAACGCAATATCCGCGCAGCGGGTGATCCGGCCGAATACTGGGACGCCATCGACCAGGCCATGGAGGGACGCGGTTATGTAAAGGCGGCCGATACCGAAGACGGAGGACGCAAGTACCACCTTAAAAGCGGCATCGCCCGCTTAGCCCGTTTGTGGGAAGACAGCATCACCATTACTCCGCAGCTGGGCGGTTTCCAGGCCGAGGGCCTGCAACGGGACCTGGCCCGCGTGGTAATGTCCATCGACCATAAAATCAACCGTTATGAGTGATTCACAAGGATTCAAGACCGTAGCCACTTTCACCGACAAAGCCCTGACCGACCTGTGCGTGGCCATGCTGGGAGACAACGGCATCCCTGCCGGCGCGTTCGGTGCCGATTCCTCCTATCCGTCCCTGAGCTTTGCCAGGAACATCGAGGTTAAAGTAAACGAAAGTGATTACGAGGCGGCGATGAGCATCTTGGCCGCCGCCGACAAAGCGGAGTAAAACTCCTCTCCAAAAGCTTCTGTAAGCGGCCCGCGGAGGAATTCGTAAACCCGGATTCCTTCGCGGCGCCCTTTTTCATAGGCTTCCTTGCAGATATCCCATCGGTGCAGGTTGAGCCCCACGCGACCGCCGCCCAGATCGGCCACCCTTATGGGATACAGGCTGCAGGAGATGGGCTTGCGGAATGTGCCCTTACCCTGGCAGAACTGCCGTTCGATGGCGCACATGCAGCTGCCATCGGCCGTGAAATGACAGAAGGCGCATTCCTCGCTGCCCTCCACCAGCGGCGTTACGATATCTCCGTCCCGGTCTATCTCGAAGAATCCTTTGGCATCCACCGCGGCACGGCCCTCGGGCCTCATCAGGGGACTGTAAATGGGATAATTCTGCTCCAGCGGCTCCAGTTCTTCTTCCTTGAGCGGCGCACCGCTGTCCCCCACGATGCAGCATTTTCCCTTGCACACGGGGTAGTCGCATGCGAAAAACTCCAGAACCACATCCTCCGATACCAGGATGTCTCCAATCTCTATGATGGTGCCGAAATCCCTGCTCATGGGACCATGTATTCTATGCGTCCGCCGGCCGATAAAGCTTTCAGGAAATCCTGAACGCCGGCCTGTGAGCAGGAGCCGATGGCTTCCTGATAACGGGACGCAATGTCTTTATTAAGGGAATAGCGGGCCAGCAGCGTAGCCACAAAGCCGTCCGGCGTGGCCAGATAATCCTTGACACGGGCTAGCGTCTTCTGCTTCCAGGCATTCAGGGACGCAGGAGCCACCGGCTCATTGACGGCGGTTTCCACGGCAACCCGCACGGCCGAAAGCGCCCGCTCCGCCGACACCTCCGTGACATCGGCAGGAAGTCCCTCCCGGGGAACGGGGTAACAGGAAATGAGCACCTGAAAACGCTCCTGCGGCTGCACGCAGTACAGCAGCTTAACCTCTGGAGTATATCCGTAACCCGCCAGATGCGTGGCCATCGCAGCCCTAAGGGCCTCAGCCGCCACCTGCGCCGTGTAAAAATGCTCCGAAGTCATGGAATACTCAGCATCCATCAGCACGTGGAAACCGGAAGGACCTCCGGGGCCCGAATAGGTGGAAACTCCGCTGAGCGTACGCATCTCCACGGGCCGTCTTACCACGGAACCGCGCAGGGTGCGGAAACCGCCCAGATAGCGCTGCAACAGCTTTTTCACCCCTTCCTCGGACAAATCTCCGGACAGGATGAGCACGCCGTCGTTCATGCGCAGGAAGCGGTCCTCGAAGAACTGGTCGGCCTTTTGGCGGATATCCTGGGACAGGGCCGATTTCTGTTTGTAAGGGCTATAGGCATAGCCCGGGTTCAGTTTTCGGAAGAGTTCTCCGGTAATGTCATCGGCCAGAATCCCCTGCCGGTTGTACCAGGTAAGGAATTCTTCATCCTTCAGCTCCCGCTGGTTGGCCATGGCCAGGAACACCTTGAGCAGCAGGCACAGGCGGTTGGACGGAGCGCTTCCGCTCACATCCATGCTGCCCAGGGACACGTTGGTTTCCATGGAAATGCCATTGGCCGCCAGCACGTCCCGGAAGGCCTGTGCGGGAACTCCCGCAACGTCGTACAGGGGAAGGAGGCTGCCGATATAACCTCCCTCTCCTTCCTGCAAACCGGGAATCTGGGCCAGGCCGCCGTTCAGCTGCAGCGAATAACTGAACGTGCCGGAGCCTTTCACCCGTTTGAAAATGACCCGCATGCCGTTGGAGAAGGTCCACAGCGTCCCTCCGGTGACGGCCTCGGTCTTTTCGCTTTTGAGGCGGATCTTGGGACACTTCTGCTCCAGGGCCAGGGTGTCGGCCCCGTGCCAGGCGAAGTCCTTGCCGGAAAGGGCCACCGAGCCATACAGATAGGCCAGGTTATAATAGAACAGGGCGTCGTCACGGTCCAGGGAATCCTGCGCGCCGGAAAAATCCAGGGTAAGGTTGCTCAGCTGGGAGAGCATGGCGCTGGAGAAACGGTTGAAAAGCCGTCTTTCCAGGCTGTCGGGAACGTTTTTGCGGGAGAAGTAATGCAGGTATTCTGCATTGGGAGCCAGCTGGGCGCCGTACAGGAAGTTGGCCATGCAGCGGTTGACATCCTCTTTGGCGGAAGGAGCCTCGGCCGCCCATCGGCGTAAACGGGGATACAGCACCTGCTTGGCTTCCGTGAATTCATCCAGGGCTACCCCGAAGGAATCCATCTCTCCCAAAGTCTCGGCCAGGATGCGCATGGCGGAGTCCTGGTCCTCCTGTTTCACCCGCACGTAGACGGTGGTACTCTCGTCTCCGCCGTAATCGCTGCTGCGCAGGGACCGGAAGCCGATTTCACCGTAGGCCAGGCCAGCATCCCGGAAACAGCGTTCCAGCCGGTGCCGCACCAGGAGCTGGAATTCGGCCCCGAAGAGGTTGGTGACAATGGCCTGGGCCGTATTCATCAGCACAAAGGGAATACGGGACGACGTATAGGTGACCGACACCTCCGACTCTCCGTCGGGGCGGGCCGTCACCACCGGCGCCGGAGAAGGCTCCCACACATAGTCGGGCCGATGTGCTTCCTGCACCAGCATGCGCGGAACCAGCATGGAAAAGATGTCCAGCTTCTTCTTCAGTTCCGGGACATCGATGTCTCCGCTGATGATTACAGCCTGTTGGGCACGGGATTCGGCCACCCTGGCAAAAGTGAACAGAAGGGTGGAATCCAGCACCTCCGGATTGTAGAAGGGAACGTTATTCAAACGGTAAACGGTGGAACCGTCCACGTCGGACACATAACCTTCCGGTGCCGGGGCAATACCCATCCGGCCCAGGAAGGCCGAGTTCAGGCCATCCCGCTTGGCGGCGGAAAGAGGCTCGTCACGCTGGACCACCAGGACATCGGCATATCCCTTTTCCTGCGTGTTGGTTACCATATAATAGGTGACGCCGCAGGGAAGGGTGCCTTTCTGGATGCGGCTGTCCACCGGAAGAGGGGGCAACTGTGCCGTCGCTGGCACAGTTATTGACAATGCCAGTACCGGCAGGATGGCCAACAACAGATATTTGACACGTTGGAGGTTCATTTTAGCCCGTTATGAGTGCAAAATTACAACTATTTTTGCTATTTTTGCAATTCGTGTGCTAGTAGTAATGTATAACTTAAGATAAACTCAACGCAATGAAAAAGATTTTTGCAGCTATTGCAGCCCTCGGGCTGGCCGCCACCGTGGCATTTGCGCAGGATTACAACGCAGCCGTAGAAGCTTTCAACGCCGGTGCAACCGCTCTGGAAAGCAATAAGACCGAGGCCCTGGCCCAGTTCCGTTCCGCCCTTTCCATCGCCCAGGCCCTGGAAGGTGACGAGGCCGCAGAACTCGTGGCCAAATGCAAGGATGCCATCCCCGGTGTCCTCATGTCCATCGCCAAGGAAAAAATCAACGAAGGAGCCTACGACGATGCCCTCACCGTCCTGGAAGAGACCAAGACCGTAGCCGCCGAATATGAGGCAGCCGCCGTTGTCGACGAAGCCGCCGCCCTGGTTCCCAACGTTTACCTCCGCAAGGGTTCCACCCTGCTCAAGGAGAAAAACTTCGCCGCAGCCGCCGAGGCCCTGGCCAAAGTAGTTGAATTCAATCCCGAAGACGGTCAGTCCTTCCTGCTCCTGGGCCAGGCCCAGATGCAGAACGGCAACCTGCCCGCCGCCACCGAGGCCCTGGAGAAAGCCGCCGCCTTCGGCAAGGCCGACCAAGCCAACAAGCTCCTCTCCAACGCCTACCTCAAACAGGGCCAGGCCCTGCTGAAGGCCGGTAAGAACGCCGATGCCATCGCCGCACTGGAGAAAGCCAACTCCTATCTCGAAAACGCCAACGCCTACAAGCTCATCGCCAGCGCCTACACCAAGAGCGGCAAGAGCGCCCAGGCCATCGAAACCTATAAGAAGTATCTGGAAGTGAGCCCCAACGCCAAGGACGCCGAAGACATTATCTTCACCATCGCCGCCACCGCCCAGAAGGCTGGTGACAAAGCTACCGCCAAGGACTACTACAAGAAGCTTTCCGGCAGCGCCAAGTACGCCGCCCAGGCCGAGGCCCAGCTGAAGACTCTGTAAGGCTTGAGACCTCTGGAACTGCTGGCTCCCGCCAGAACCATTGACATCGGCTTCGCGGCCATTGACTGCGGAGCCGATGCCGTGTATATCGCCGGTCCGGCGTTCGGGGCGCGGCAGGCGGCAGGAAACAGCGTGGAGGACATTGCCAGACTGTGTGAGTATGCGCACCGTTTCGGGGCTCGCATCTTCGCCACGGTCAATACCATCATCTATGAAAACGAGCTCCCGGAGGCACGAAGATTAGTGGCCGGTTTGGAACAGGCCGGAGTGGACGCCCTCATTGTGCAGGACCCGGCGGTTCTGGGAATGAGTACTACTCTGCCGATGCACGCCTCCACCCAGTGCGCCATCCGTACGCCGGAGAAAGCACGTTTTGTCGAGAGCCTGGGTTATGGCCGGTTGGTATTGGAACGGGAACTCTCTCTGGCACAGATCAAAAGCATCGGCGCTGCCGTGGATGCCGAGATCGAATTCTTCGTACACGGGGCGTTGTGCGTATGCTACAGTGGTCAGTGTTATTTGTCAGAGCATCTCACGGGCCGCAGTGCCAACCGGGGCGAATGTGCCCAGGCCTGCCGCAGTCTATATGACCTGGAAGACGCCCAGGGCAAAGTGCTGCTGCGTAACAAGCCGCTGCTTTCCTTAAAAGATTACAACCTGCTGCACCGGCTGGAAGACCTGGCCGATGCCGGTGTCTCCTCCTTTAAAATAGAAGGCCGCCTCAAGGGAGAATCCTATGTGCGGAATGTAGTGAAGGCATACTCGGAGGCACTGGATGCCCTGATTGCCCGCTACCCGGAAAAGTACTGCCGGGCCTCCTTCGGCCATGTTCGCGGCGGCTTTGCCCCGGACTTGGACAAGACTTTCAACCGCGGGTACACGGAACTGTTCCTGGACGGCCGCCGGGGCCAATGGGCCGCGGAAGGCGGCGGGGAGTATATCGGCCAGGTACAGCGTCTGACAAGAGACGGCTTTGTGCTGGAGCCCGCCCATCCGGGAGTCAAGTTGTCCAACGGAGACGGCTTCACCTTTGCCGGCGGCGGCTTCCGGGCCGATGTCTGCGAAGGCTTCACCGTGCACTGCAAGCAGGTGGACGGCCTGGTGCCCGGCACCAGGCTCTATCGCAACACCAGCGCCGCCTTTGAACGGCAACTGGAGGCCGCAAAACCTTTAAGGGAAATCGATGTGCGGCTGTCGGTGGCCATTAAAGATGGCGTTCTTTCGGCCGAGGCAGTTACCGAAGACGGCCGCCAAACCATTCTAAAGGAAACCACGCCCGCCGATATTGCCCGGGAGCCGGAGAAGATGTTGCAAACCCTGGAAGCGCAGCTGGCCAAACGCAGCGGCCGTTACGCTTTCTCCGTGGCCGATGTGAAGGTGAACGGCCCCATCCCTTTCATGCCAGCCTCCTTCCTCAACGGCGTCCGCCGTTCATTGGCCGATCAATTGGACCGGATGCCCGTTCATGCCAGACCCTTGCAAAAGGGCATCGTCAATCCTTCCGTCGGCAGCCCCGAAACACTCTCCTACAAAGCCAATATTGCCAACTCCGAGGATCGGCACATCTATGCCGAAAGAGGCACCCAAACCATGGAGGAGGCCTATGAACTCAGTCATCGGCCCGGCGTGGAATACATGCGCACCAAGTACTGCATCCGCCACGAACTGGGTCTATGCCCCAAACAGGGCAAGGAGCAAAAAGCGGAACCGCTCTTCCTCCGAAACGGAAAAGAGCGGCTCCAACTTACATTCAATTGCGCCGTCTGTGAAATGACGGTAAGCTAGTGCTTATATCAGCTCCAATACCAGTTCCACATCCCCGAAGCTTTGCACTTGACCGCTGTATTTCTCAATGAAGCGGCGGGTGAGGGAGCCGCGCCAGACAATGTCGTCGCGGGAATAGAGGGGCAGTTCCAGGTCGATGCCGTAGCTCTTGGAGTCGTATTTGACCGTAGCGCTGCACTTCCAGGTTTTGCGGGTGCCGCCGTCGTCCTCAATCATCATGAAGGCATAGTTGGACAGGCGGGTGTCCCACTCCGACACCAGCACGGCGTTGAAAGGAATCACTTCCCCCACCTGCTTGCGGCGTACCACAATCATGAAATCCGTAATGAGGGGGTCGTAGAGCAGGAGTTCGGCCTCCGTGCTGGCCACAAAGTCCTGCGCCGACGCCACTTTCACAAAGAACTCCGACGCCCCGGCGAACCAGGAATCGTACTGCCGATTGGCTTTGAAAGAGCGCAGGACCAGGGTTTTCAACTCCTCCTCCTCCTTGCCCGCTTTCACCAGGATGTCTCCGCCGCCCTGGCCCCAGGAAGGATCCTCCCGGCGGCGCATCTCCAGGGACTTGTACTCGGCATCGGAGTTGCGGTTCACCACCCATACCGGGCGCTCCAGGGTCATCTGCTCGTCCACCATCACCTTCTTCACGCTGCCGTCCGGGAGCACCTCATAGCCCTCGTTGTACACGGCGCCCTCTCCGGGGTCATAGGTAATGACGGGCAGCGAGCGGCCATCCCAATCGGCCGAACCCGGCCAGTAAATCTGCACGTCGGAGAGCGCCAGGGAGTCCAGCCAGGCCGATGCATCGGTCCCCGCCTTGGTGGCCAGCAGCGCTTCCCGCAAGGCATCCCGCAGGGGATGGCGGTACGTATCGGCCTTGGTGGGAGAGGCGCCCACGCCCGTGCCCGGGGCCTCGAAGAGGTCCTTCATCCGGTATTCCTCGTCATAGCCGTTGCCGGCCGACACGACCGCCGCGCTGTGGACTTCCTCCAGGTGCTCGGCCTCCAAAGAGACGGAAGAGAGCAGCCTGGCCACATCGGACAGCGAGACGAAGGCCGGCGGCTCCGGTGCATCTTCTTCCGTACCATTGATCTGTTCTTTATTGCAGCCCATGAAAAGGGCCGCCACGCTGGCCACAAGGGCCCATTGAAACCATTTACCGTACTTCATAATCCTTTTTTTGCAAAGTACAGCAAACTTATCCGTTTCATCAAAAATGAAACGGATAATCTTAAAAAAAGGCTTTACACAACCGTGCAAGGCCTATTTCATGTAAAAAATGAAGCGGTTTTTGTCGTAAAAATCGGTTACGACGGAAGATTCCTGGAAGCCTGCGCCACTGAAAACCGCCAGCGTCTCCTTTCCCAGGACCTCGTTGATCTCCGTCAGGCCCTTCCCTTCCGGCGAGAGGAAACGGCTGGACCAGCGGGCAATGGCCCGGTAGAATACCAGGGGATCGTCGTCCGGAACAAAGAGGGCCGATGCCGGTTCATAGTCCAGCACGTTGCGACGCAGCAAGGGTTTCTCCTTCTCCATGATGTAGGGAGGATTGGAGAGGATGAGGTCGAAGCTGCCGTAATTGAATTCCTGCTCCGTTTCCAGGACATCGGCCATCACAAAGGTGGGCGCCAGGGCTCCCTTGGCCTTGAGTTCCTGGGAGAAATTCTGGCTGCGGGCCACCTCCAGGGCTTTTTCGGAGATATCTACGCCCACCACACGCGCGCCGGGAACGGCCAGGGCTACGGACCAGGCGATGTTGCCCGACCCGGTGCACAGGTCCAATACCCGCACGGGCTCGGCCGATTTGCCGAAGGGGATGCGCATGCGGCGGGTCATATCGGCCAGCTTGACGGCCTCCCGTACCAACAGCTCGGTCTCGGGACGGGGGATGAGCACATCCCGGGTCACATGGAAGGGACGGCCGCAGAACTCGGTTTTGCCAATCACGTATTGGATGGGCTCCCCGGCCTGCAGGCGCACCATGGCCTCGGCCAGGGGCTGCTCCCCTTTCTTGTCAATCTCGTACTGGGGATCAATGATATGGGTATAGTTCTTGGTGCCGATGATTTCTTCACAGAGCATCAGGACTATGCTGCGGGCCTCGGCCGTAGGGTACAGCGGCTCCAGGGCAGCAATCCCTTTTTTCAGAAAATCCGTAAGCAGCATGGACTATGAGTTTTCTATGATGGTGGTCAGGAAATCCGTAATGCTGATACCGGCGGCGCGCACCATCTTGGGAACCAGCGAGGCGTTGGTCATTCCGGGGATGATGTTCACCTCCAGGAAATAAATGCCGTCGAGGGCCGATATATAGTCCATCCTCACCAGGCCCTTGCAGCCCAGGTGGCGGTAGATGTTCCGGGTGATTTCCTGGATTTTTTCGGCCAGGACCACGGGAATCTCGGCGGGACACACTTCCCGGCTGAAGCCGTTGTACTTGGCGTCGTAGTCGAACCAGCCGGTAGTGGGAATGATCTCGATAACGGGGAGGGTCTTGATTTCTTTTCCGTCCCAGTAGGCCGCGCAGGTGAGTTCGTGCTCACAAGGGATAGCGGCCTCCACCAGCACGGTGTCACCCTCGGAGAAGGCATAGCGGATGGCGGCAGGCAGGTCCTCGGCCTTTTCCACCTTGGTAATGCCGAAGCTGGAACCGCCGTCGGTGGGCTTCACAAACAGCGGGAGGCCCAGGCGCTCAACGGTACGGGCGCTGAATTCCTCTACGTTCTCCCCTCCCTGGCGGATAAAGGCGTCGGGGGCCTGTTTCACAATATTGGAACCCCGCAGGTAGCTCTTGCAGGAGTATTTGTCAAAAGCCACGGTGGTAACGAAGGCGCTGCAAGTGGAATGCGGAACGCCCAGCATTTCCAGATAACCCTGCAACAGGCCGGTTTCTCCGGGCGCGCCGTGCTGCATGATGTAGGCAAAGTCGAACTTGATTTTCTCTCCCAGCACCATGACGGAGAAATCGGACTTGTCCACCACGGGCTGCGCACCCTCCGGGAAAGGCTGGCGCATGGAATTGGCCTTGCGCATGGCCACCAGTTTCCAGTCTCCGAAACGGGCGAAAATCTCGTACACGTCGTAGCTGAATTCGTCTATACGGGAGGCCGTAAATTCACCACTTCGACACGACACCTCCCACTCGGAGGAATCGCTGCCGTAAATCACGGCTATGGATTGATACTTGGACATAGGTTATTCGAAGTAATAATTCTCTAAATCGGTCTTTTCCGGGGTGGAGTCTTCTTCCATGGACGAGCACCAGGTTCCCTTGAGGGATTCGGGGAACACATCCTCGGCCGATATCCCCAGGGTTCCGTCCTTGAGCACTTTCTGCATCCAGAGACCCCAGATGGGCAGGGCCATGTTGGCACCCTGGCCCAGGTTGGTGTTGGCGAAGTGGACGTAACGGTCCTCGGCCCCCACCCAGACGCCGGCCGTGATGGTGGGCGTATAGCCGATGAACCAGCCGTCGGAGTTGTCGTTGGTGGTGCCGGTCTTGCCGGCCATCTCGTTCTTGATGCCGTATTTGAGGCGCAGACGCACGCCGGTACCGCTGTCCACCACGGAGCGCATCATATGGATCATCTCCCCGGTGGCGCGCTGCGACAGGGCCACGCGCTTGCGGTCACTGAACTGGCCCAGCACATTGCCGTCGCTGTCTTCTATCCGGGTGACGAAAACAGGGTATGTATAGACGCCGCCGGAAGGATAGGTGTTGTAGGCGGTGACCATGTCGTAGACCGAAAGGTCGGCCGCTCCCACGCACAGGGATACCACAGGATCAATGAAGCCGCCGATACCCATCTTGCGCATCATGGACACCATGGAAGGGGCGCCCAGCTGTTTCATGAGGTAGGCCGATACGGAGTTGGAGCTGTGGGCCAGGCCCCAGGTGAGGTCCACCATGGTTCCGTCGGCGTGCTCGTCCTGGGGAGACCAGGTTTCGTCCTCGGTCTGGATGGCGATGACCACCGGCGAATTGAGCACAGGATCACACGGAGTCATGCCGCTTTCCATGGCCTGGGTATACAGGAACGGCTTGATGGTGGAACCCACCTGCCGTTTTCCCTGACGGACGTTGTCGTACTTGAAATAACGGTAATCGGGACCGCCCACATAGGCCCTGATGTGCCCCGTGCCCGGCTCGATGGCCATGAAGGCGGCGCGGAAGAAGGACTTGTAATAGCGGATGGAGTCGTTGGGCGTCATGGTGGTGTCCCGGTATCCGGGAGCCTCCCAGGTGAAGACACGCATCTTCACGGGCTGGTCGAAGGACGCCTCAATCTCGGCATCGGTGTGGCCGGATGCCTTCATCATGCGGTTGCGGTCGCTCCAGCGGCGGGCCTGCTGCAGGTTCTTCTCAATGACCGATTTCTCGGTATCGGCCATGAACGGCGGATTGCGGCGGTATTTGAGTTCTTTCCAGAAAGCCACCTGGAGGTCTTTGCCCAGATGCTCGGCAATGGCTTCCTCGGCATAGCGCTGCATCTTGTAATTGATGGTGGTGTAGATGCGCAGGCCGTCGCGGTCCAGGTCGTAGGGCGTTCCGTCACTCTTGCTGTTCTTGTTGAGCCAGCCGTAAACGGGATCGTCGGCCCACTGGAGGGAATCCACGCGGTAGTCGTCCTCAAAATAATAGGAACTTCTCCTGGGCTTTTCGGCACTCATGGTGCGGCGCAGCATGTCCCGGAAATAAGGGCCGACGCCGGTGGTGCGGTCCCCCTTGCGGGCATGCAGGACGATGGGCAGGGCCTGCAGGGAATCGCATTCCTGACGGGTGAGGTAATTCATGCCGGCCATGCGGTCCAGCACCAGGTTGCGGCGCTTGAGGGCATTCTCCGGATTGATGGCGGGATTATAGCGCGTGGGCTTGTTCACCATGCCCACCAGCACGGCGCTTTCCTCCGTGAGAAGGTCGGCCGGCTTTTTCCCGAAAAACTGGTTGGCGGCCGATGAGATGCCATAGGAGTTGGAGCCGAAGAAGATGGCGTTCAGATACATGTCCACAATCTCCTCCTTGGTATAATTGCGCTCCAGCTTGATGGCGGTGATCCACTCCTTTAATTTAATCCATACCATCCTGGCCTTACCCACATGTTCCCCGCGGGGATACAAGGTTTTGGCCAGCTGCTGGGTGATGGTGGAGCCGCCACCCTGGGAGGAATCCCGGGACAGCAGGGTTTTGAACAGCACGCGGGCCAGGGACTCCAGGTCCACTCCGGAATGGTCATAGAAGCGCTTGTCCTCGGTGGCCACGGCAGCCTGCACCAGCGAGGGGGCCAGCTCCTCATAGCTGACGAAGGTACGGTTCTCTATATGATAAGTGGTAAGGATCTCCCCTTCCTCGGCAATGACCTGGGTGGCCAGTTTGGTATCGGGGTTTTCCAGCTGCTCGATGGAAGGGATGTCGGCCAGCAGCCACACCAGCACCAACAGCACCGTGAGGGCCACCACCGGGGTTACCAGCAGAATCCAAAACCACCTTACGATCTTTTTCTTCAGGACGTCCGTCATGGTCTAAAATACCTATATAAACAAGACCTAAGGTCTTGAAAAAATTCCAACTGCAAAAGTAATCAGAAAATTTGGATTTATCCCCGAAAACTCCCTTACTTTGCAGAAAATTTGAAGGTATGGAAGGAAAGAATCTGGTGATCGTCGAGTCTCCCGGCAAGGTCAAAACCATACAGCAATACTTGGGGAAGGACTTCGTGGTGAAGGCTTCCATCGGCCATATCCGGGACCTGGAAGAACATAAGCTGAGCGTAGATATAGAACACGGCTTCAAGCCGGAATACATCGTTCCCTCGGACAAGAAAAAGGTGGTGGCCGACCTTAAAAAACTCTCCACCGCCGCCACCACCGTGTGGCTGGCTTCCGATGAAGACCGTGAGGGAGAGGCCATCGCCTGGCACCTGCGGGAAACGCTGGACCTGCCGCGGGAGAAAACCCGCCGCATCGTGTTCCACGAGATTACCAAACAAGCCATCCTGGAAGCCATCGAGAACCCCAGGGACATTGATATGAACCTGGTGAACGCCCAGCAGGCCCGCCGCGTGCTGGACCGTCTGGTGGGCTTTGAACTTTCCCCTATCCTGTGGCGCAAGATCCAGCCCAAGCTGAGCGCCGGACGCGTACAGAGCGTAGCCCTGCGCCTTATTGTGGACCGGGAGAAGGAAATCATGGCCTTTGTCCCGCAGCCGTATTACCGCGTGGAAGCCACCTTCTGCCCCGAGGGCAGCTCCGCCAAAGTCAAGGCTCAGCTGGACACCCGCTTCGACACCGAGGAGCAGGCCAGGAAATTCCTGGAGGATTCCATCGGCGCCACCTACCTGATCCAGTCCATCGACAAGAAAGAGGGCGTGCGCGTTCCCGCCGCCCCCTTCACCACCTCCACCCTGCAGCAGGAGGCCGCCCGGAAGTTTCACTTCCCGGTTTCCACCACCATGCGGGTAGCCCAGGCGCTGTACGAACGGGGTCTGATCACCTACATGCGTACGGACTCCACCAACCTGTCCTCCCTGGCGCTGGGAACGGCCAAACGGTTCATCCTGGACAACTTCGGCCCCGAATATTATCACTTCCGCCAGTTCCATACCAAGTCAAAGGGTGCCCAGGAGGCCCACGAAGCCATCCGTCCCACCTATCTGGACAATATTACCATTGACGGAACTCCGCAGGAGAAAAAGCTGTACGAGCTCATCTGGAAACGCACCGTAGCCTCCCAGATGGCCGAGAGCCGTGTGATGAACACCTCCCTTAAGGTGAGCATGGACAAACGCCCCGAGCAATACGGCATCCAGTCCGTGGAACTGCTCTTTGACGGTTTCATGAAAGTGTACCTGGAAGGCCGGGACGACGACGAACCCGCCGATACCGAGGAAGTCGTCCTGCCCGTTCTCCACAGAGGAGACCTCCTCCTGGAGGAAGGCGTGAACGCGCTGTGCAAATTCACGCTGCCGCCCATGCGGTACTCGGAGGCCACGCTGGTGAAAAAGCTGGAAGAGCTGGGCATCGGCCGGCCTTCCACCTATGCCACCACGGTGGACACCCTCACCCGGGGACGCGGTTACGTGGCCAAGGGCGACAAACCCGGCCAGAGTTTCAAGGTGACCAACCTTTCCCTGAAGGGTCTTACCATCAAGAGCACCCAGAAGACAGAGACCGTGGGGGCCGAGAAAGGCAAACTGCTGCCGCAGGAAATCGGCCTTATTGTGACGGACTTCCTGGTGGGCAACTTCACCGACATCCTGGACTACGACTTCACCGCCAACGTGGAGGCCGACTTCGACGACGTGGCCGAGGGAAAGAAAGAGTGGAGCCGCACCATCAACGCCTTCTACAACCCCTTCCACAAGCACGTGGAGGAGGTGATGCAGGACCGCACCTATAACAAGGTAATCCGGGAGATCGGCATTGCGCCGGACGGAGACAAGGTGATTGCCGCCTTCGGCAAATTCGGCCCTTATGTGCAGAAGGGAGACGGCGAAAAACGCCAGAGTGCATCGCTGGGGAAGGGGCAACTGATTGAAACCATCACCCTGGAAGAGGCCCTCAAGCTGCTGGAACTCCCGCGCACCGTGGGCCAGGTGGACGGTGTGGACGTAGTGGCCACCCGGGGCAAGTTCGGGCCCTACTTAAAATACGGAAGCAAAAATGTGAAACTTCCCCGTTCCGCCGATCCCCTCACCATTTCTCTGGAGGAATGCGAAGCGCTAATTCGCGAATCTTCAGACGATAAGGCCACCGGCGCCTATATCGCCGAGTTCGGTGACATAAAAGTAGTCAATGGCCGATACGGCCCTTATATCAAGCAGGGTACTTCCAATTTTAAAATTCCCAGGGGAACGGACGCCGCTTCTCTTACAGAGGCTGACTGTCAGGCGATTATCGCCGGAAGTGAGCCTACAAAAAAATTCACCCGCAAGAGCAGAAAATAAATAATTTTTGTATCTTTGTGGCGGTTAGTTTAAAATTGTAAGTAGAATGTCCAGTTACCATTTAGACCCTGTGGACCAGAAAATTCTGTCCTTCCTTGTCAAGAATGCCCGTATGCCTTTCCTGGAAATCGCCCGCGAATGCGGCGTTTCCGGCGCAGCCATCCACCAGCGCTTCAAGCGTCTGGAGGCTAACGGCGTCATCACGGGTTCCCGCCTGCAGGTAAAGCCCCAGGCCCTGGGTCTGAATGTGTGCGCATTCGTGAGCATCACCCTCTCCGAGAGCACCAAGTATCCGGAGGTGATTGCCAACCTGAAGAAGATCCCCGAGATTGTGGAGTGCCACTTTGTTACCGGCAAGTACGCCATCCTGGCCAAACTCTACTGTCTGGACAACGACCACCTGATGGAGGTGCTCCTGAACACCATTCAGAAGATTCCCTACATCCAGTCCACGGATACCATGATCTCCCTGGATGAGCCCATCGAGCGTCAAGTCTGGGTGAAAGACTTTAAATCAACGACCTATACAGGTCGAGATTAAGGCTTCGGCCAGGACCAGGTCTTCCGGCGTGGTGATTTTTATATTATACCGCTCTCCTTCGGTGAAGGTGAGCGGTATTCCGTATTTCCCGGCCACGGAGGCATCGTCGGTGAAGAGGGTGTCGTAGCCCTGGGCATAGGCGGCCTTGAGGTCCTCGCTGTAGAAAATCTGCGGGGTTTGGGCGCCCCAGATGCGGCTGCGGTCAATGGATTCTCCGGTGGCGTGCAGCGTTCCGTCGGCATCCTTCTGCAGCACCTTGAGGGTATCGGTCACAGGAAGGACGGGAACCAGGGCGGGAACCCTCTGAGCGGCTTCAAAAAGTTCACGGATCCTGCCGATGGAAAGCAGGGGACGAACGCCGTCCTGAACGGCCACCAGAACGCCGTCGGGCACATATGCCAGGGCGTTTTTCACGGAGTGGAAACGGGTGAATCCGCCCTTGACCAGGCGCTGCGGACAGGCAAAATTGGCCTTTTGACAGTATTGCCGCCAGGTGGAAACATGGGCTTCCGGCAGCACCGTAATCACATGCAGGTCGGGCTCGGCTTCCATGAATTTCTCCAGGGTGAGACGGAGGATGGGTTTGCAGTCCAGTTCAAGGAACTGCTTGGGAACAGGACCGCCCATCCGGGTTCCCATTCCGCCCGCGGTGACAATGAGATATTTTTTTCTTTCCATCGTGAAATATCTTTACGCAAATGTAAGTTTTTTTTCGTAATTTTGGAGGTTATTTCGAAATAAGAAAAATCAGTATATGGCATTCCGCTTTTTAAACCAGGAACTGGCTATTGACCTGGGCACCGCCAACACCATCATTTTCCAAAATGACCAGATTGTGCTGGACGAGCCTTCCATCGTAGCCATCGACAACCAGACAGGCAAATGCATCGCCTTGGGCCAGAAGGCCAAAATGATGCATGAGAAAACCAATCCGGGCATCAAGACCATCCGGCCGCTGAGAGACGGCGTGATCGCCGACTTCAACGCCGCCGAGATGATGATCCGCGGCTTCATCAAGCAGGTGAATTCCCGCCATCGCAGCATCTTCGCCTCCAACCTCAAGCTGGTGGTGGGCATCCCCTCCGGTTCTACGGAAGTGGAAATCCGTGCTGTGCGTGACTCCAGCGAGCATGCCGGTGGCCGTGACGTATACCTGATCTATGAACCCATGGCTGCCGCCCTGGGTATCGGCCTGGATGTGGAAGCCCCTAAGGGAAACATGGTGGTCGATATCGGCGGCGGTACCACCGAGATTGCCGTCATCTCCCTGGGCGGTATCGTCCAGCAGGAGTCCGTCCGTATTGCCGGCGATGTCTTTACGGCCGATATCCAGAACTACCTGCGCCAGCAGCACGTGATCAAAGTGGGCGAAACCACTGCCGAAAAGATCAAGATTGCCGTGGGCGCCGTTATCCCCCAGCTGGATGTGGAACCGGAACCGTTCCTGGTGCGCGGTCCCAACCTGATGACCGGCCACCCCGTAGAGGCCCTCATCCCCTACCAGGAGGTTGCCCACTGCCTGGACAAATCCATCGCCCGCCTGGAAGCCGCCATCCAGCAGGTTCTGGAGCAAACCCCTCCGGAACTGTACTCCGACATTGTGGAGAACGGTATTTTCCTCAGCGGCGGCGGTTCCCTGCTGCGCGGTCTGGACAAACGTCTGGCCGACAAAATGAACATCCCGTTCCACGTGGCCGAAGACCCGCTTCGCGCCGTGGCCCGCGGTACCTGCATTGCCCTCAAGAATACGGAGAACTACTCCTTCCTCATGCGATAAGCCATGCGCAAGAGGACATCGTGGTTCACCTCGCTGGTCAATGTGGTCATTTTCATCGGACTGGAAATGGCCGCATTCTTCATGGTGTCCCACAATGCCCCGCTGCAGCGCACCTGGGCGGCCAAAACCGCCCATGTCTTCATGGCCAAAGTGTGGGGCGGAACCTACAATATCGGCCACTATTTCTCCCTGAGCCGGGATAACGAAGCCCTGGCTCGGGAAAATTTCGCCCTCACCCGGGAGCTCCTGGCCGCAAGGGACAGCCTGCGGGCCGCCTATGCCCAGTCGGCCGCCATTCCGGCCGTGCCCGGCTTCACGGCACTTCCCGCCGAAGCCGTCACCCAAAGCCGGAACGGCCAGCACAATTACCTGGTCCTGAACAAGGGATATGAGGACGGTGTGCAGGAAAAGTCGGGCGTCATTACCCGCAACGGAGTGGTAGGGATAGTGGATGCCGTGAGCGCCCACCATGCCTACGCCTTCTCCTTCCGCAACAACGACATCTCCATCAGCGCCCGCCTGGGACATTCCGGCGGCAGCGGCCTGCTGGTATGGGACGGCGTCTCCTCCAACAGGGCCATCCTCAAGGAAATCCCCCTGCAGCACAAATACAACCCCGGAGACACCGTATACACCAGCGGACATTCCCTGATGTTCCCGCCCGACATCCCGCTGGGAGTGGCCGGGAATGCACACGTTGTGAACGGCGCCACCAACGAGATCGAGGTGAGCCTGTTCCAGGATTTCAGCGCCATCCGTTACGTAACGGTGGTGCACAACAATTCGTTTGACGAAATAGAGGAGTTTGTACAATGAGGAAACCCGTATTCTGGCTGATATACGTCCTTCTGGTCATTGCACAGCTGCTCTTGACCAACTACCTGCGGGTGAGCCCCTACCTGATGCTCACCATCCTTCCCGTGATGGTCATCTGCATTTCCATCCGCACCGGCACGCTGGGCGCCATGCTCATCGCCTTCGTCACCGGCCTGGCGATCGATTTCCTTTCCGACGGCCTGCCGGGCCTCAATGCCCTGGCGCTGGTTCCCGTCGCCTACTGCCGCAACGGCATCATCCGCCTGGTCTTCGGCACCGAAGTCTTTGCCCGGGAAGAGGATTTCTCTGTCCAGAAAAACGGCTTTGGAAAAGTGTTCCAGGCCCTTCTCATCGCCCAGGTTATCTTCCTGGTCATCTACATCTGGGTGGACGGCGCCGGCATGCGTCCCTTCTCTTTCAACGCCATCCGCTTTGCTGTGTCGCTGGTGGCCGGCATCCTGATTTCCCTGCCCACGCTGGGGCTGCTGGCACCTGATTCCCGCCGATGAACCGGGACGGACGTCATATCCGTCTGCTCATTGGCCTGGGAGCTGCCGCGCTGCTGCTTCTGGGCAAAATTTTTTCCCTGCAAATCCTCAACGGCAGCTATAAGGAAGACGCCGACAGGAACTCCACCATCTACGAGACCATCTACCCCACCCGCGGCGTCATCTATGACCGCAACGGGAAAATCCTGGTGGGCAACAAGGTGGCTTACGACATCCTGGTGAGCCCGCGGGAAGTGCAGGCTTTCGACACCCTGGCGCTGGCCACCGTGCTGGATGTGGACCCGGATTTCATCCGCGGCAAACTCAAGGAATACCGGCGCCGGCGTTCCTCCATCGGCTTCCAGGCGGTGACCATGATGCGTACCGTCCCCGCCGAAACCTACATGCGGTTTGACGAAGTGAAATACAAGTTCCCGGGGTTCCGCGGCCAGGTGCGCAGTATCCGGGACTATCCTTTCAATGCCGGCGGCAACCTGCTGGGCTATGTATCGGAGGTGAACCAGTCCTATATTGACAAGCACCCCGGGGAATACCGCAGCGGAGACTATGCCGGCATGACCGGCATCGAGGCCGCCCGGGAAACCGAGCTCCGCGGGGAAAAGGGATACCGCATCTTCCTGCGCAACTCCCGCAACCAGATTGAGCAGCCCTATAAAGACGGAGCCGAGGATAAAGAGGCCGTTCCGGGCAGCGATATCGTCACCACCATCGACGCCGACCTCCAGCAGTTCGGGCAGGAGCTCATGCAGAACAAGGTGGGCAGTATCGTGGCCATCGAACCCTCTACCGGAGAAATCCTGGCGCTGGTATCGGCTCCCGGCATCGATGTGAGCATGCTGGCCGATATCGGCAAAAACTGGAACCAGATTGCCTCCGATCCCTATAAGCCCATGTACAACCGGGCGGTGCAGGCTTCTTATCCCCCCGGATCCGTGTTCAAACTGGTGAACGGACTCATCGGCCTGCAGGAAGGCGTGCTGCGGCCGGAAATGACCTATCCCTGCCACCAGGGTTACCACTTCGGCGCCGGGCACAAACTGGGCTGCCACGCGCACAAGAGCCCCCTCAACATGGAGGAGAGCATCATGATGAGCTGCAACGCTTATTATTGCTATGTGCTCAAGAACATCCTGGACCAGAAGAAATTCGACAACGTAGCCGAAGGCCTGGACCACTGGCGGGAGATGGTGATGAGCTTCGGCTTCGGCCGAAAACTGGAAAGCGACTTCCCCGCCGAGCTCAGCGGAAGCATTCCTTCTTCCAAAACGTACAACCGCGCCTATGGCCGCGGCCGCTGGAACTCCACCACCGTCATTTCCCTTTCCATCGGCCAGGGAGAAATCCTGGCCACCCCCATGCACCTGGCCAATCTGTGCGCCACCATCGCCAACCGCGGGCACTATTTCATCCCGCACATCGTCAAGGCATCGGAGGGCGTGGAAATCGAGGACCGCTTCTATGAGCCGCAATATACTCTGGTGGACACCCTCCAGTTTCCCAAGGTCATCAAGGGTATGTGGCGGGCGGTGAATTCCGGCCCGGGAATGGGCGGAACGGCGCAGATCGCCCACGTGGACGGCATGGATATCTGCGGAAAGACCGGAACGGCGCAAAACCCGCGCGGGGCCGACAATTCCGTGTTCATCTGCTTTGCCCCCATGGACAATCCCAAGATTGCCATCGCAGCCTATGTGGAGAACGGTGGTTTCGGTGCCGCCTATGCCGCACCCATCGCGTCACTGATGGCCGAAAAATACCTGCGTGGAGAGACGTCCCGTCCCGACCTGGAGAAGCGGATGAAAGATGCCGATTTAATGGCCCGTGTAAAGCATGATTGAGAACGCCCCATACAAACGGCAGTCCATTGACTGGTGGCTGGTGGGAGCCTATCTCCTGCTGGTACTCATCGGCTGGGTGAACATTTATGCCGCCACCCATACGGCCGAGGCCGGGTCCCTGCTGGACTTCAACGGGCGTGCGGGCAAGCAGTTCGTGTGGATCCTCACGGCCCTGGGGCTGGCGGGTATGATCCTGTTCCTGCTGCCCGCCCGGCTTTGGGAAGCGGTGAGTATTCCGCTGTATGGCGTTGTGCTGGGGCTCCTGGTGCTGGTAATCTTTGTCTCGTCCAACATCAAGGGTTCCCACTCCTGGTTCAGTCTGGGGCCCATCAGTTTCCAGCCGGCCGAGATTTCCAAGATATCCACTTCCCTGCTCCTCTCCCTATGGGTAAGCCGGCAGGGATTCAAGATGAGCCGGCTCAAGGATTTCCTGCTGGCCTGCCTCATCATCGGCCTGCCCATGCTCATCATCATTGCCGAGAGCGAGACCGGCAGCGCCCTGGTGTACATAGGCTTCATCTTCGTGCTGTACCGGGAAGGGCTATCCGGCTGGTGGCTGGGGCTCATCGGCCTGATCATCGTCCTGTTTATCACCACCCTTACCCTGGGCATGTTCTGGGCCATCCTCATCATGATTGGGGTGCTGGTGGCCTGCAACGCCTATATGCAGCCGTCGCGCTTTTTCAAGCGGCTGGCCATCTGTGGCGGCGCCGTGCTGGTGATAGCCCTGCTGCCCACCGTGCTGAGCTGGCTGTCCGGTCTGGTGCAGGCACAGATCGACCTCCTGGACAACCGCATCTGGGTACCGAGGGCCGACGAACCGGACCACTATTTCTGGAGCTTTATTCTCAAGATCCGGCCCATGCATGTCCTGCTGGGCGGGGCCGCCGTGGCCTTTCCCCTGCTCATGTGGTGGGCCTATAAAAAGAAAGACACGTTCCTGGGAGTATCCCTGGCCGCCTTCGTGGTGGGCGTGATGCTGGTCTTCTCTACGGACTACATCTTCCACAACGTGCTCAAGGACCACCAGCGCTCCCGCATCGAGGTCCTGCTGGGCATGAAAGAGGACCTGGCCGGTGCCGGCTACAACGTGAACCAGTCCAAGATTGCCATCGGCTCCGGCGGGCTTTTCGGCAAAGGTTATCTGCAAGGAACCCAGACCACCTTCGGCTTTGTGCCGGAGCAAAGCACGGACTTCATCTTCTGCACCGTGGGTGAGGAATGGGGTTTCCTGGGCTGCCTGCTGGTGATAGCGTTGTACGTGTTCCTGATTGTACGGCTGGTCACCGACGCCGAACGATGTCGCGGCCACTTTGCCCGGGTGTATGGCTACTGCGTGGCCTCCTGCATCTTCATGCACCTGTTCATCAACGTGGGCATGACCATCGGCCTGATGCCCGTCATCGGCATTCCCCTGCCCCTGCTGTCCTACGGCGGATCCTCACTGTGGGCTTTCACTATTTTGATTTTTATTTTCCTTGCCTTATACCGGGATGAAAAGAAGTATTTTTAGCCTGCTCTGCCTGCTTCTGGTGCTGGCGTCCTGCAATAAATCGAACACCGACTCCCCCCAGGGAGCATGGTACTACGCCAACGCGTTTGCATACAATGTCATGCAGAGTTACTATCTGTGGAATGAGGACATCGCCGACGACCTGAAGCACTGGTCCACCTCTACGAACCCCGTGGAGAAAGTGAAAACCGTGCGGGTGGCTCAGGACCGATGGACCACCCTGTACGAAGATTACACCCGCTTTGAGGGGACCACCACGGGGACGCAGAAGAGCTTCGGCCTGGACATTACAGCCAACTGGGCCGATGAATCCCAGACGCGGGTGGCCGGAATTGTGAACTACACCTATGCCGATTCCCCTGCCCAAAAGGCCGGACTGCAGCGCGGAGACATCATCATCACGGTAGATGGCAGCGAGCTCACCAAGGACAATTACCAGCAGGAACTGGGAAAACTTTACTCCGCTTCCCAGGTCCGTCTGGGCCTGCAAAGCGGCCGGGATATAGACCTGACGGCCGTAACCATGTACATGAACCCGGTGCAGACCGTCAAAACCCTGCAATATGAGGGACGCAAAATAGGATACCTCAACTTTACCAATTTCACCTTGGACGCCTGCAAGGATTTGGAAACCGCCTTCGCCGGTTTTAAGGCCGACGGCATCGATGAACTGATTCTGGACCTCAGATACAATGGCGGAGGCTATGCCATGACGGCCCTGGTCCTGGCCAGCATGATCGCGCCCCTGGATGTCGTAGAAGAGGGAGCCGTCTACAACAAGGACGTGTACAACGATATTCTTTCCAGCGAAATGGCTCAGGACACCTGCTTCGAGCCCTCCTACACGCTGGACAAAAACACCGTGGTCCATGCCGCCCAGGTAAACCCCGGCCTCAAACGCCTGTGGGTGCTGGTTTCGGGAACTACGGCATCGGCCTCCGAAGCCCTGATCTGCGGACTCAAGGCCCACATGGACGTGTATCTGGTGGGGACCAACACTTATGGTAAATACTGTGGCGGAGTACTTATTAAGGCCCCGGACTGGTTCAAAGCCGTTAAGGACAGCGCCCCGGCCGGGCTGGACTGCCAGGAAGCCATCCGCCTCCTCCCTCTGTGGGGCATGTACGTTATTATCAGCCGATACGCCGACTGCAACGGCGTCACCCTGAGCATGCCCTCCGGCATCCCCGCCGATGTTGACGCCCCCGATATGCCCTGGCTGCCCGTGGAACTGGGAGACCCCTCCGAGTCCATGCTGGGGGTGGCCCTGCAGACCATTGTCAGTTCCGCTGCCGCCACGGCCGCCGTGAAATCCCCCGCTCCCGCTGTTTTGCCCCTCCCCCGCCCCGGCTTCGGCGTTTTGCTGCATTAGGGGTTGTCCGTGTTGGGAGGCATTCTCGCTGCACGTAGTTTAACTTTCTGGTTTTTAATTACTTATGTTTTTCTCTTGATACCAAATGGAATCAAGAGAAAAAGTTAAAATATTCATTTACAATCACTTATGAGAACTCGAGGAGTGTGGGGAGGGAGTCTCGCTCACACAGAAATGGGCCCCACCCGCTCGCTTGACCGTCCAACTCCTCCTTTTAGTCCCGCTTCGCGGGCCTAACGTCGTCAAACAGTGTCCGTCATGCCGCTAACGCGGCACCGCTCGCTGCACAAAGGCCTACACACAGGCCCATTTCTGTTACGAGCGATACCCCCTCCCCACACTCCTACCATTATTCAAAAAAAAATTGTACCTTTGCATTCCCACATTTTGCCTTGGTGGTGGAATGGTAGACACGAGGGACTTAGACCAGTTCTTTGAAATAATTATTTGTAAGAGACCAAAGTTAATCTTATCTTTGCCTCTGCCATGAAGAAACTTTATACAAAAGAAGATGTCGTCATCGCGGTAGCAAAGAACAAATCTATTGCCGGTGTCCTCCGGCAGTTGGGTTTGCGGCCGATAGGCGGTAACTATAAAACGGTTCACCGACTTATCAAAGAGTATAATTTGGACACATCCCATTTTACTGGACAGGGTTGGAATGTTGGACTTGGCTTTAAACCCAAACAATCCATCAAAGACGAAGAAATCTTTATAGACAATTCGGATTACCGCTGTTCCTGGAGATTAAGAGAACGTTACAAAAAATCTACAAAGATTAACTACTGTGAAGAATGTGGCTTAACTGAGTGGCGAGGTACTCCCATTCCGCTGGAGATTCATCACATCAATGGCAAGAATACAGATAACCGGTTGGAGAATCTCCAATTGCTCTGTCCGAACTGCCATGCCCTTACAAGTAATTATCGAGGAAGAGCACAATTGAGTGCACTCTCTGAAAAGAGAGATGTAGAATGTCGTAAATTCAAGGAAACCATAACGGGAAAGGCCGATGGCAATCTTGAGCCAAGCCTCTGAAAGGAGGAAGGTGCAGAGACTAGACACGACACACCTAAAGAGCATCGCTCCATGGTGAAGGAATAGTCCAGACCACAAACAGAAATGGTGGCGAAAGCCATAGTGGTACGAAAATCCCTTGGCCCGAAACGGCCGTGCGGGTTCGATTCCCGCCCGAGGCACACAAAACCCCTCTTAATCGCCTGATTTTGAGGGGTTTATATTTTGCCAGGTATCAAATAGGTATCAAAAAAGCCTCCAAATAGGGGTATTTTTGGAGGCTGGCAATAATAGTGGGTGGTGCTGGGTTTCAATCCCTATTGGGTGGCATACCCAATCCAGAAAGGGTTATTTTTACAATATGTCCGGTATAGTCCTGGAACTCCCACCAATAGGGGCCATCAGTATCATAGCCCTTCATTTTGGCAATTTCTTGGATGGTCTTCCCATTGTGCGTGTAGCTGACAATTAAGTCCCGCCAAGAAAGGCGTGGGGGCCGTCCTTTGTGTGCGTGTCCCATAGCATCAACCCTCCTTAATTGGCCCTGTGGGTTTCTTGCCTATGGTGTCCTGCACCCTCTCCCAATCCTCCTTTGACCGCTTGGCCCTGGCATCCTCGGCCCCCTTGCCAAAATGCTGGCTGTAATAGTCTTGGAGCCTCAAAAAATCCAGCATCTCCAACTCCTTGCTATCCCATTTAAGGTTGGTTTCATCAAAGCTCCATTGGGTTGCCTTCCCGGTCTGCCCATCAAGGCAAATCAAGTTACCAAAAAGCTCAAATTGAAAATCCTTCTGGCCCCTCAACATTACCTCCTGCCTAAATGCAGACAGGGCCATAGCCTGGGCCGGGGTGGGGTCATTACCCCAACTGCTGTTCCGCCGGTCAATCAGGAAAGCAGTAAGCGATGGATTTTCATTGATAGACCAAACAAAGCCGGGGTCTATCTTCTCCATTAGGCGGTTGAGGCGGGGCAAGGCTGCTGCCCGGCACTCATAAAGTTTGCTGAAATTCTGCATATAAATAGTGTTAATTGAAAATAAATATCTTTACCAAAAATTGGGGTTTCTTACAGCTTATTATATTAGCAAATCTGATTCTCTGCTGCCTCCTCCACCATCCCCTCCAGCTCCCTCATCAGCTCACTCTCCTCTGCCTTTCCCCGGCCTTGCAGGGTCTTGTTGAGGTCGGCCCTTAATCTGCTGTAATACTTGCTGTCTTTGAAGGCTCTTTTAGCTTTCAAATCACTTATAAAGGCATCAATGGCCTCCAGGCCCTCCTCTGCCAGAAGGCGCTTAAATAGCTCCTCTTTGGCCTCTCTGGGGGTGGTTGGCAGGGTGTTGGTGACGGTGTTCATATCTCTTAACTTTTTGATTGTTCCATATTCATTTCTCCATCTATTCACCAGGTCGCTGTAAGTGTCTGGAGCAACAAGGTTTCCAGCATAAAAGGGCGCTCCCCGGTTGAGCTGCTGCCCTATCCTTGTCATATACCTCAACTCATACCTTAACAAGTGCCCACCTTCCAGCCCGGGCGGTATCTCTGCACCTTTGGCCCTGGCCTCCCTCGCCTTGTCATAAAAGCAAAGGCGCTCCTGGGCTGTCTGGTAATATAATGTGTCCGGGTGGGCCTGCAAGCGCTTGAAATATGGCTTGTTACCCATAAATCGGTAATAGTCTGCCGGGGGTCGGCTGGTTGGCAATATGGCTGCAATATCAAGCCTTGTAACCCTCGCTGTGGAAAACAGGTCAAGGTGTAATTGGTCACTCATTTTCTCCAGCGCCTCCTCTGCTGTGTCCCTTGTCAGGGTGTATAGGTTGGAAGGAAGGTAAAACTTTGATAGTGAGCCTTGTAAACTGATTCCAGACTGCCCGGCATTTACCCTGTAATCGCCCAAGCTCCCCTTACAGCGATACCCCCACTTGTCGCTGTGGGCCTCCTCAACATCAGCAAGGAAACCCACAACAGCAAAGGGGTCTGGGGCATCTGCCCGGTCAATCCAAAGATTCAGTGTATCAATCATTTACCAAAGTTTGGGCATTTGTTCGCCATAGGGGTAAAAGGTCTGGGCGCTCTCTCTTATGCTGTCAATGGCCTCTGCCATCTCGCCCCTCTGCACCATCCCGGCCTCCCCAGCAGCGATATATCGCCCGGCAAGGCTCACAAGCACCTCAATCTTTTTCCAATCTGGGCTGATTATGAAAATAAGGCCATCCAGCCTATTATCATAGAATGGATTTGGCCAGCAATCCCGGCCATAGGTTTCAGTTTTGAGGAATTGACCATAACCGAGAAAGGGCGCTCCCTCGGTTGTCCTG
Organism: uncultured Bacteroidales bacterium; assembly: GCA_905234795.1. Taxonomy (GTDB): domain Bacteria; phylum Bacteroidota; class Bacteroidia; order Bacteroidales; family UBA932; genus Cryptobacteroides. The sequence continues at coordinate 73,819 of CAJOIQ010000002.1, forward strand.
TTCAGCAAGTATATACTGCTGAAATTCAGGGAGTTCTTGGCCATCAAAAAGCAATCGGCCCTCCTTGTATCTGTGCTGTTAATGATTCCCCGGCACTCCTGTAAGTACATCACAACTTGATGCTTTTTGTTTGCAATATCCTCCAGCCCTGGGAGGCTCCCGGCCATCTTTGTAAGGTCAAACCTGGGAACACTTGCCCCAACCTTAATGCCGTTTTGCTCTTTGACTGCATCCGGCAGCTGCTGCAAGAGTAAGTAAGCGGTAAGCAACATAGTTAGGCCCTCCCTATCTTTTGGGCCTCGATCTCAACCTCGGCCTGGCTCTGCACCCTTGCACTCATAAGGTAGCGCTCAATCTCCTCCCGGTCAAAGAAACAAGTTTTTCCGTTTGGCTTGCTGTAAGGGATTGTGTTAGACATTGTTAGCTTGTAAATGTAGGACAAGCTCCAGCCGGTATAAACCGCCAGCTCCCGGGTTGTCAGCACCGCCTTATTGGTAAGGTCGGCAACTTTAATTGGTTTGCTTTTGCTCATATTTTTATAGCATTTTTGTTTCTGGGAGCAAAGTAAAAGCATAGCCAACCCACCACAAAGGCCGGGGAAATGACACAACAAAAACAACCCCCTGAAAATCAGAAGGTTGCAAAGGCGCTGGGAAATAAAAGGTAAATATCTGCTATCTTATGCCACTAAACATAAGCACCCCAAGCCTATCCGCCTCGTCTTTATTCTTCCCCATCCAACCCCTTAAATAGCTCTCTTTATACTCCCCGGGGGCCTCATTCAACAGCCCGGCCAGATTCCCCAGAAACTCCTTATAACTCTGCCTCGGTTCCCCCTCCTTGGAGTCCCTCACTATATTATACAAGTAAAGCCCAATTATCGCTGTATCCCTCTTTGTGTGGCGCCCCCTCTTGTATTCCTCCAGCACCTTGGCCAGCTTGGCCTTCTTACACTTTGCACCCTCCATCAACTCCACCACCTCAATCTCTCTAATGGGTAAAACAAGACCCAGCGCCTTACCTATCTGGCAAGTCATATCATTAACCCTCCTAATCAAGTCCTTAAAGGCATCCAATGTTGCCTCTATCTCCTGTTGAGATCGCTTTGGGTTTTGTACCATCATCGCCCTTGTCCTGTCCACTCTCTTTTGAAGGGATAACAGCACCGGCCAGCTTTCCCCAGCCCATCCCCACAACATCACTCTGGCCCTATCCTTGTCTGGGTCTGCTTTGACAACTTCCACAATGCCACTTAAAGCCCCAAATTCAGCCTCTAAACCCTTTAGGCGGTCTTGGGGAAGGGGATAGTGGTTGCTGGTTGCAATCCCCCTTAAATCGTTGAAAAATCCAGCATACTGCCTGATGCCTTCAATGGTTGCCTGTTCCATAACAAAAAAAATTTTTATAGGGTATTATAGCGCCTGCAAATAACCCCCAGGCCCCCCGGGGGTGTACTCCTTTACTCTGCCTTACTCTGCTCCATCTTGTAGCTGTCTATCAAGCACTCCAGCTCATACTTGGCGCTGTTTATCGGTATCAGCACCTCATCCCCTTGCAGGCAAGTGTTTTCCTCTACCCTGTTGATAACCCAGCACATACTATCTACAAGGCCCTCCACAATCTTTTGCAGTCTTGCAATCTCTTCTTTGTAGTCCATACCCAAAGTATTTAAATTATTAGTAATAAATAAGTTATAATATGTTACTTAAAGCTCTATTTGAGGTAAGGAGCTGATGGCCTTCTGCTTTGCATCATCCACAGCCCTCACATATTTCTGGGTCATAGAAATATCGCTGTGGCCCATAAGCTCCTTTGTAACAAAGGGATTTGTGCCGTTTGTGGTTAAGATAGTACCAAAGGAGTGCCTGGCACAATGCCAGCTTATATGCTTGCCCCAATAGATAGGCAGGCCCTTCTCATCCTTTATTATATTGCCCTCCTCATCCCTCTTAACTCCACCAATCCCGGCCTTCTCTACCCACCTATGCAGGGCTTTCAGGCAGCTCTCATAGGTCTTTAGATTGTAAACCTTATCACTCTCCCGGTGCTGGGCCTCAACATCCCCCAGGAGGCTCTTAATAGTGTCGGAAAGGGGTATTTTAACCCCCACCCCGGTCTTGGCTCTCTTATAGGTCAATAGGCCATTGGAAAGGTCAATCTGGCCCCAGGTCAGCGCCTTCACATCAACAAAGGCCATCCCGGTAAGGCAGGACAGGAGGAAAGCCCTTCTTATATCATCAGATTCAAAAGTATAGTGGCAATTGGAAAGTATCTTTACCTCCTCTGCACTCAATACATCCTTCCTTAAAAAATCGCTGTCGCTCTTAATGCAGATTGTTCTGCCATCCCTGTCTATACAGGGGTCTTTCATAAATATATCGTGGTTAATGGCATACTTGACCACCTTTCTAAAGCGCCTGAATATACTGGCAGCGCCCTCTGCTGTCTTGCTCCTGCTGCTCACATAATCGGCAAAAGCCCTCACTAAATCCGGGGTGATCTGTTGGGGCTTGATGCCCTTTGCAAATTGGGTGTATCTGGGAGTGTCTTGCAGGAAATCCTTAAACCGGGACAGGGACAGCTCCACATTTCTCTTGTCCTTCTTTGTATAGCTGTCAATATACTCCTGGTAGTATTGCAGGAAATCAACCCTTTCCTTCCTGGCAGATACCTTGATACCATCCTCATTGGTGGCAATCACATCCGCCTGGTCAAGCGCTAACTTTTTGAAAGCCCTGATTGTGTTGTCATTGTGGGCCTCCTGCTCTTTGGTCTTGGCAGGAAAGAAGATATAACGGCCCTTGTATGATACCCTTTCCCGGTCTGCCTTTACATAGGCTTTCCCGGTCTTGCTCACCACCTCAACACAACCCCTGTTATACTCCAGAAACAAGGTTGCTGTGCCATCCTTTTTTAGCTTTGCACCCACTTTGGGGTTGTTCTGGGTATCAATGTAGATAATTCCACCTGAATTTGCCCGGTATTGCTCCTTTGCCATAACAATTTGATTTTCTTTTGTTTTCTCTTGTTATGCAAATATAGCAATTATTTTTTATTTGGGTATCAAAAAGGTATCAAATTTTAGCAAGCAAAGGATATTTTTGGAAACTAAAGGAAAATACTTAACTTTGCAAGTGCCTCAAATACATATACTTGGATTTTCTTTGTTTCTCTTGTTTTCCCGGTTATGTGTCCGCCCGAGGCACAAAAAAAGACCGGTAAGTCCGGTCTTTTTTCATGCCTAATTGTTAGAAGTCACCGTACCTTCAACCGGGCTATCATATCGTCCAGCATTCGAAAAAGGGTAGGGACGGTTTCGAGGGTAACGCCTTCGCAAAGAACGGCCCCGCCAACAGTTGCCGGGACGTCGCAAAGTGACTCCTGCAGATGCTTTCCCTTAGGGGTTAGACGGACTATCATCTGCCGCGCATCTTCCTTTCCCTTCTTACGGACAAGGAGGCCTTCCTTTTCCATACGTTGCAACAGCGGAGTCACGGTATTCGTCTCCAGATACAGGCGTTTGGCAATGTCATTAACCGGCTGCGCATCCTTCTCCCACAGGACCAGCAGCACCAGGTACTGAGGATAGGTCAGTCCATGTGCCGAAAGCAGCGGATGATAGGCCTGCGTGAGAAGGCGCGATGCAGTGTACAGCCTGAAGCAGAGCTGGTTGTCCAGCTTAAACTCTTCCTTTACCATTAAAGCATAGCTTTGATGTCATTCTCCATCTTTGCAGGAGTTACAGTAGGGGCATATCGTTTAATAACCGTACCGTCACGGTTAATCAGGAACTTGGTAAAGTTCCACTTAATTGAACTTCCAAACAGCCCTTTGGTCTCGCTCTTTAGATACTTGTAAATGGGATGCGCATCCTTGCCGTTGACATTGACCTTGCTCATCAGCGGGAAAGTGACGCCATGGTTGATGCGGCAGAACTCGGCAATCTGCTCGTCGCTGCCGGGTTCCTGATGGGCAAACTGGTCGCAGGGAAAGCCCACGATAACGAATCCCTGATCCTTATACTTCTGATAGAGGGCCTCCAGGCCGTCATACTGAGGGGTAAAACCACACTTGGAGGCGGTGTTGACAATCATCAGAACTTTGCCTTCGTACTGTGCGAAGTCCACTTCTGCGCCCTTGTTGCTCTGGGCTTTGTAATCATAAATCTTTGCCATATCGCGTATATTTATATCGTTCACAATGCAAATATACAACTAAATTTTTATATCGCAAGCGATATTTAATAATAAATGGGCTTATCCAAGAATGGAAAGGATAATCCAGTCCGGCCCGTGATAGGTCAAATAGCCGGGCAGGAGGGCAAATTCAGTCGCTGTAGTTATGATCGACGACGATACTGACAGCCGCGCCGGGAACGGCAGCGGTCAATTGCTCCTTCAGCAGGCGGATAAACGCATCATCATCTGTTACACTACGGTCCGGCACCACATCTACAGACACGCTGCCAGTGGTTTCGTCGTAGTAGAAACCGTGAACCTGCAGGATATGTTCCTGCCGGGCAAGTGTCTGAATGACATCTCTTTGCAGCTGGGCGTGTTTATTATCTCCGGTGGCATAAGAGTAAACGCCCACCGTCATGATGATGCCGTGCTTTTCCAACATCATCTCGGAAATTCTACGGGTGAGCCCGTGAATCTGGTGCGCGGTCATGGTATCCGGCACGCCGATATGCAGGGAGCCGATGGACAGGTTGGGACCGTAACCATGCAGGATGATGTCGAAAACGCCCTGAACACCCTCTAGTTCAGATATTTCGGACCTGATTTGATGAATCAGGTCCGGCGGAGCCTGGGCACCCAGCAGCTGGTTGATGGGCGAAGCCAGCATCTCGATACCGGCTTTGATGATGACCAGCGAGATCAGCGCACCCAGATAGCCGTCCAGGGACACGTTCCAGATGAGCATCACGCCGGCCGAAATGAGCGTGGCCAAGGTAATCACGGCATCAAAAAGCGCATCGGAGCCCGAGGCAATGAGGGCGTCGCTGTCCAGTTTCTTTCCCTGCCGACGGACATACCATCCCAGCGCCAGTTTGGTCACAATGGCGGCAATAATCACAATTAGGGTTACCGTGGTGTAGTCCGGCTCTGTGGGATTGATCATCTTCTTGACGGATTCCACCAGCGAAGTAACACCCGTGGTGAGCACGATGACGGCAATGATGATGGCCGTGAAATATTCCGCCCTGCCATAGCCGAAGGGGTGCTTGCTGTCGGCCGGCCTCACAGAGAGTTTGGTGCCGATGATGGTAATCACGCTGGAGAGCGCGTCACTGAGGTTGTTCACGGCGTCCAAAACCACTGCCACGGAATGGGCCAGAAGGCCGACGATGGCTTTGAAAGATGCCAGCAGCACATTGGCCACTATGCCGATGACACTTGTGCGGATGATTTCTTTGGAACGGTTCATATCAATTAAATTGAATCCTCAGCACAGGACAGATGGGATTGGGGCGGGCGGGCGGCAGGGTAACGGCAAGGCCGTCCGGCGTGCGCTCAAAAAGGAGTTCGGAATCATAGCCCAGCAGGTGCACAGAGCCGATGGGAGCCTCCTCCTTAAGGGATTGGACCAGCAGCTTTCCATCGGCCGGCCAGGAAAAGGCGTGCACGTACAGCATCTCCCCTTTGGTGGTGAAACGGATATCGGAGCCCTCCCCGTAGATTTTCCAGGGGCGGGTGCCGTAAATGGCTTCTCCGTTCACCTCCAGCCAGGCAGCCATATCGTCCAGGATGGCGTCTTCTTTCTCGTCGATGGTACCGTCGGCCCTCACGGGTACAGAGAGCAGCAGGTTGCCGTTTTTGCTCACGATGTCGATGAGGGCTCGCACCACCATTGCGGCCGATTTGTAGCCGTCGCATTGGTACAGGCCGCGGTCATAGTGCCAGTTGCCCAGGCAGGTGCAAGTTTGCCAGGGTTTCTCCTGGAGGGCGTCGGCCACACCGCGTTCAACATCGTAAACGATGGCACTTTTGTGCTCTTCTTGTAGCAGTTTGCCGGTGACCACGGCGTCGGGCTTCTGATTATAGATATGGGCCGTGAGTTGCAGGCCTTCGTCGCCGATGGGCCAGAAGGGCAGCACGGTGTCGTCAAAGTAAACCAGGTCCGGATGATACCGGTCAATGAGGTCCAGCTGGCGGTCCAGGAACTTCTTCCGGTATTCCGGAGAGGGCACGGAAACGGTATCCTGCCACTCCCAGCCGTACACGGCGGCAACCGGGTGGTTTTGTGCATAGAGATCCTGGGGATCATACCCCTCCCACCATTTTCCAGCGCCATCGGCCCGGGTGAGCCGCCCGTCATAGGGGACACCGGCGTACGGGCCTTCTTTGTCGGCACCCTGCGCGCTTTCATAGAACATCCAGGCATGGGAGGCGTGGATGCTCACGCCGAAGGGAAGCCCTTCCCTGCGCGCCGCTTTCTCCCAACCGGCAATGATGTTCTTCCGCGGGCCCATATTCACCGAATTCCAGGGCTGATATTTGCTGTCCCAGAGGTCAAAGTTGTCGTGATGGTTGGCCATGGCCACGAAATAGCGGGCGCCGGCACGGTGAAAACGCTTCACAATGGCCTCAGGGTCCCAGTTATCGGCCGTCCACAGATGGATCACGTCCTTGAAGCCAAACTCCGAGGGATGACCATATTTGGCCCTGTGGTCCACGGCCTGCTTCTCCCCTTCCTGATACATGATACGGGCATACCAGTCTCCGTCTTCGGGCTGGCATTGCGGCCCCCAGTGCGCCCAGAGACCCAGTTTGGCATCCCGGAACCAGTCCGGCGCCTGGCCATAGGCCGACAAAGACTCCCAGGTGGGTTCATACCGGATTCCGGTATGGCAGCAGGAACTCATCAATACCAACGCAACGGCAAGGATAGACAGTCTGTTCATGGACAAAATAGGATGGTTGTTGCAAATCTACGCATTATTTTTTGTAACTTAGCAGGACTAACCAACTAATAACACTATGAGCGATAACCATACCCCTACCCCGCATATCGGGGCCAAATTTGGAGATATTGCCGAAACCGTCATTATGGCCGGAGACCCGCTGCGCGTGAAATTCATGGCCGAAAAATACCTGGAGAATCCCGTGTGCTTCAACCAGGTGCGCGGTATGCTGGGCTATACCGGCACCTACAAGGGCAAACGCATCAGCATGATGGGCCACGGCATGGGCATGCCTTCCATCGGCCTGTATACCTATGAACTGTACAACTTCTACGGCGTAAAAACCATCATCCGCGTGGGCAGCGCCGGTTCCATCAACAAGGACCTGCACATCGGGGACCTGGTGCTGGCCGAAGGTGCCTGCACGGACTCCAATTACGCCGACCAATATCAGCTGGACGGCATGTTTGCGCCCATCGGAGACTTCGAGCTCCTGTGCAAGGCGTCCGATACCTGCAAGGCCATGGGCCTCAACTACAAGGTAGGCAACGTGGTCTCTTCCGACATCTTCTACCGGGAGAATCCCAACACCAAGGGCTGGATCAAGATGGGTGTGCTGGCCGTGGAAATGGAGATTGCCGCGCTGTACATGAACGCGGCCCGCAGCGGCAACAGAGCCCTGGGCATCCTCACCGTGAGCGACCATATCATCACCGGGGAAGCCACCACGGCCGAACAGCGCCAAACCACCTTCACCAATATGATGGACGTAGCCCTGTCGCTGGTATAAGCCATGGAAGAAGTCAAAGTCATCGAAATCAAGAAGAGCATCTTCGAGGATAACGAAAAGGACGCCGATGCCCTGCGAGCCGATTTAAAGCGCCGGGGCGTGTACCTCCTGAATCTGATGTCGTCGCCCGGAAGCGGCAAAACCACCACCCTTATTCAGGTCATCAACCGCATCAAGGACAAAATCCGCGTGGCGGTGATGGAGGCCGATATTGACTCCGACGTAGACGCCGTCAAAATCAAGGAAGCCACCGGCATTCCTTCCATCCAGCTTCATACGGGCGGCATGTGCCACCTGGACGCCGAAATGACGCGCCAGGGCCTGGACAATGTGGATTTGGCCGATGTAGACCTGGTTATTCTGGAGAATGTGGGCAACCTGGTGTGCCCGGCCGAGTTTGACACCGGAAGCTGCAGGAACGCCATGATCCTGAGCGTCCCCGAGGGCCACGACAAACCCCTCAAATACCCGCTGATGTTCTCTATCTGCGACGTAGTTGTCATCAACAAGATGGACGTACTCCCCTACTTCGACTTCGACCTGGAGAAGTGCAAGGAGTACATCCACATGCGCAACCCCAAGGCGCAGGTCATTCCCATCTGCGCCAAAACCGGCGAGGGCGTGGACGCCTTTGCCACCTGGCTCCTGCAAGAAGTTAATAACTGGAAAAACCAATAGACTATGCCTGAGATGTCCACCAAATTTGTTCCCAAACACAAGGGGGACAAGAACCCGAATCCCAAGCTCCTCAAGTTTGTCCGTCACGTCACGGACCGCGTTCCCGGCAAAATCAAGATGGATACCAATGCCCCGGAATACTGGGGCCTGGCCTGCATCTTCGAAGATGAGATGGATCCCGTAACCCGGGAAGCCTCCCTGGACCTGCTGCTGGATATGCTGCCCGGCAATTTCTTCAAAGTGCGGGAGCATCACGACTATCACGAACTCCATCACTGGAACAAGGAAAAGCATTATACCCCGGACGACAAATCGTTTGACGACCTTCTGGACAAGCTGGCCTATTTCGGCATGCTGGAATATGACTACGGAGACCATTACACCAATGGTCAGGGGCCGGACGAGGGAACCACTTTCAACCGCGAAGACCGTATCTACTGGGTGCCCATGTTCGTGCCCGGCAGCGCCGAATACACCAACATGAACGTAGAGCTCATGGACAAACATCCGGAACTGGCCATGTTCTTCGAGCGCATGACTTTCCTGCCGCTGGAGAAGATTACCCCCATGGTCCCCATGGGCGGCAGCGGTATCGGCATGCACGTGATTCCCGTGGAAAAAGCCATTTCCATGGAAAACCAGTCCATTGACATTGAGCACATCTCCTATTGGCTTAAAAAGTACGAAGGCCACATCGGCGTAGGTATCTGCAGCTGCCGCTATGGCCGTAAGAAACTGGACGAAGGCTGCGCCGACGACTACCGCGACTGGTGCATCGGCGTGGGAGACATGGCCGATTACCTGCGGGAAACCGGCCGAGGCCACGACATCACCTACGACGAAGCCATGGCCATCCTCAAGAAGGCCGAAGACCACGGCTTCGTGCACCAGGTGACCAATATTGACGGAGAAGGTAAGATCTTCGCCATCTGCAACTGCAATGTGAAGATTTGCAACGCACTGCGCACCAGCCAGCTGTTCAATACGCCCAATATGAGCCGCAGCGCCTATGTGGCCGAAGTAGACCCCAAGAACTGCGTGGCCTGCGGCCGCTGCGTGGAATACTGCCCCGCCGGCGCCGTGAAACTGGGCCAGAAACTGTGCACCAAGAGCGGTCCGCAAACCTATCCCAAGCATGAACTTCCCGATGCCGCCAAGTGGGGCCCCCATAAGTGGGACGAGGATTACCGGGACAACAACCGCATCAACTGCTATCCCACCGGCACCGCCCCCTGCAAGACCGCCTGCCCGGCCCACATCGCCGTCCAGGGTTACCTCAAGAAGGCCGCTCAGGGCAAGTATCAGGAGGCCCTGGAGCTCATCAAGCGGGAGAATCCCTTCCCCGCCGTGTGCGGCCGCATTTGCAACCGCCGATGCGAGGATGCCTGCACCCGCGGCACCATCGACAAGCCCATCGCCATCGACGAGGTGAAGAAATTCCTGGCCGACCTGGACCTCAAGGCCGAGACCCGTTTTGTGCCGGAGGTGAACATCTGCTCCAACATAGAGGAACGCTGGCCGCAGAAGATTGCCGTCATCGGCGGCGGCCCGGCCGGCATGAGCTGCGCCAACTACCTGGCCACCATGGGTTACCTGCCCACCGTGTTCGAGAAAAACGAAGAACCCGGCGGCATGCTGCGCTACGGCATCCCTTCCTATAAGCTGGACAAGGAGGTCATCAAGGCCGAAATCGACATCATGAAGGAGATTGGCGTAGAAGTGCGCACCGGCGTGGAAGTGGGCAAGGACATCACCATCGCCCAGCTGCGGGAACAAGGCTACAAGGCCTTCTACGTAGCCATCGGCTGCCAGGGCGGACGCCTGCCCGGCATCCCCGGGGAAACCCTGAAGGGCACCACCACGGCCATCGAATTCCTGCACGACGCCAACTGCGGCGCAAAGAAGATCAAGGGCAAGGTAGTGGTGGTGGGTGGCGGCAACGTAGCCATCGACGCCGCCCGCGTGGCCAAGCGCAGCGGCGCCTCCGAGGTGACCATGCTGTCCCTGGAAACCGAGGACATCATGCCCGCCAGCCTGGAAGAACGCGCCGAAGCCCGCGAGGACGGCGTGGTCCTGAACCCCGGCTGGGGCCCGAAGGAAGTACTGGGCAAGGACAAGGTGGAAGGCATCGTGTTCAAGAAATGCACCTCCGTGTTCAATGCCGATCATAAGTTCGCCCCGGAGTACGACGAGAACCAGCTCATCACCCTGGAGGCCGATATGGTGATCTTCGCCATCGGCCAAACCGTCATCCTGAAGGACCTGCTGAAGGACACCAAGGTAGAATTCTTCCGCGGCGTGTATCCCGTGGCCGACAAACTCACCTACCAGACCGCCGAGCCCGACATCTTCGTGGGCGGCGACTGCTTCACCGGTCCCAAGTTTGCCATCGACGCCATCGCCGCCGGCAAGGAGGCCGCCGAGAGCCTGCACCGCTATGTGCAGGGCGGTCATCTGACCATCGGCCGCAACCGCAGGGACTTCATCGAACTGGACAAGGGCAACATCGTGGTGGAATCCTACGACAACGGTTCCCGTCAGGCGCCCGGCGTAGAGCCCGTCAAGAGCAAGTTTGCCGAGTATCACGGAACGCTCACGGAGGAACAGGTGCGCAAGGAAACGGCGCGCTGCCTCTCCTGCGGCGCATCCGTGGTGGACGAGAACAAGTGCATCGGCTGCGGCGTGTGCACCACCAAGTGCGGCTTCGACGCCATCCACCTGCACCGCGTGCATCCCGAGGCATCTGTGATGCGCACCTCCGAGGACAAGTTCTCCGGCATCCTGCCGTATATGGTAAAACGTACCGGTAAGATTCTGTTTAAGAAAAAATAATGCACGAATTAGGCATTGTGTTCTACATTATCCGTGACGTCAAGAAGGCGGCGCTGGAGAATGCCGTGGAGCATGTGTACGGAGTGGTGATGAACATTGGGGAGGTAAGTACCATTGTGCCGGAATACCTGCAGGATTGCTGGCGGTGGGCGGCCGATAAGGAGGAGATACTGAAGGGCTGTCAGCTCAAATGCAACATCATCCCTGCGGCAACCTACTGTGAGGATTGCCAGTCCGAATTTTCCACTGTGGAGCACGGCAAAATTTGCCCGCACTGCGGGAGCGAACACACCTATCTGTTACGTGGAAACGAAGTTGAAATCAAAGAAATAGAAGTATGAGTTGTTACATTGTACCCCTTGTGCAGGCTGCCGTGACCAGCGTCTGCCGCAAGGCCGGATGGAAGACCGGATTCTTGGGCCGCAACCTGGCCTCCCTGGAAAAGATGTTATGGGGCGGTTCCGTCATGTTGATCGTGGACCACGCCATCAACGGAGAGCTTTTTGACTGGACGCCCATGGAGATGCTCAAAGTAGGCGTTCCCATGAGCGCCGCCATTACTTTGGTATGGATCATCTATGCGCTCATTAAAGAGAAAAAAACAGTATTATCAACTACTAAATAACACTAAACCATGTTTTTCCAAGTTTACGGGGCTAACGCCCTTTCCCAGTGGATCATGCTCATCGTGGTCCTTGTGGGCCTGATTCTTTTCAACGAGTTTGCCCGCCGCACCAAGTGGGGCGGCATTATCACCTTCCTGGCCATACCTCTGGCTCTCACCGCATACTTTGTGGCCATCTGGATTGGCGCAAAAACCGGTGCCCAGTGGGTTCAGAACAACCAGACCCATGTATACATGGCCGGCTGGTTCCACTATGCCAAGCTGTATGCCGCCACTGCGGGGTGCATCGGCTTTATGATGATCAAGTACAAATGGGGAATCGGCGCCAAGCATTGGTTCAAACCCTTCCCCTTCATCATCGTGGCCATCAACATCCTCATCGCCTGCGCCTCCGACTTTGAAAGCGCCATCATGGGCTGGAACAAGTGGTGGCTCACTTCCGAGGGCGTGTGGCAGTATGGCGGCTGGCACAATGTGTTCAACGGCACGGCCGGCCTCATCAACATCTTCTGTATGACCGCCTGGTGGAGCGTTTGGCCTTCCAAGAACAAGCAGGATATGATCTGGGCCGATATGACCTGGGTGTACATTGTGATCTATGACATCTGGAACTTCGCCTACACCTACAACTGCCTGCCCACGCACAGCTGGTACTGCGGCGTGGCCCTGCTGCTGGCCCCCACCGTGGCTGCCCTCCTGTGGAACCGCGGCGGCTGGATCCAGAACCGTGCCAACACCCTGGCCATCTGGTGCATGTTCGCCCAGGTATTCCCGCTGTTCCAGGAAACCTTCATGAACGGTAAGCAGTGGTTCTCCTGGGCCACCCTGCCCGTGCTTTATCCCAACGGCGCCGAGACCGTCTCCCAGCTTTACAATGCGGCCGGCATTACCGCCACAACCGTTACGCCCGAGATCATTGGCACCACCGTGGATCCTTCCGTGGTAGCCGCCAATCCTTCCATGATGCTCTTCATCAGCGCCCTGGCCCTGGTGACTAACATCCTGGCCCTGGGTTGGATCATCGCCATCGCCAAGAAACGCCACATCAATCCTTACAAGGAAGACGTCTTCGTGGACCAGAAGTACTACAAGGACGCCCTGGCCCGTGCCGATGTGAGCTAAGACCTTATTCCTTGAAAACGAAGGCCGACCCTTTCCCGGGCCGGCTTTTTTGCGCTATTTGGCAATCTTTTTATAGTGTTTCCAGGCCAGGGTGGCGTAGCAGTAGCGGCGGGTGCTCCGGGAGGGGATGACGGCGTAGTGGAAGTGCTTTTCCTTGGCATGGGCCCGCAGAAGGCCGATGTCCCCGTAACCAGGGGCGGCCCACACGCAGCCGCGGTTGTAGGCGGTGGCGGCCAGGCGCACCTGCTCTTCCATCGGCAGGGTTTCCAGGCCGTCCTGCGTGTGCTCACCTTTTTTATTATAGGAACCGTAAGTGGCATAGAGCAGCCGCAGGAACACCCCCACATAAATCACCTGCCACTCCTCTTTTTGCAGGCGGGAAATGCGCACACGGCGGGCCGTGGCGGTGTCGTCGGTGTCGAACCAAAGCTCATATTGCCGAGCCAGGCCGCTGCGCATCCAGGCTTTTTCCATGGCCTCCACAAAGGAGGGTTTCATCTGGAAGATGCCGATGGAAAAGTCCGGGCCACCGCCGGTGGTCACGTAGGCCCCGTAATTGGCCGTGGTTTCCATCATATCCTGCAGCCGGGAGTAGCGTTCCATCTCCGGCCACACGACGGCTTCGGCTACCAGGGGGTCCACGTCGAAGGACCGCCATACATCATACCACGCAGCGCCCCCGGAAGAGGGCGCTGTGGCAATCAAAAGACTCAGTATTAGAGCTTGTAGGTGCAAAGGATGAGCTGGATCTTACCGTTCTCGGTGGTACCCACGTAAATCCACTGGATTTTGTCGGGATAGGCCTTCCAGGCGTGCGGCTGGAAAATCTCGTCACCTTCGGGCAGGACGATGTATCCGCCGTCGGCATTGAAGATTATTTCACGCTTGCCATCCTGGGACTTCCAGCTCTGGTTGCCAATCTCGTAGTCGTACTTCATCTTGCTCAGTTCCTTGATGCGTTTGTCGGACAGCTTGGTCCAGGTGCCGCCGTTGAACTGATACACCTCGCCCTCGGCATTGCTGGCAAATAGGTACTTGCCGGCGGCGATGTCGTCGAAGTGGGAAGCGCCGAACACGGAGAACTCCGGGAACCAGCCGGCGGCATAGGTGCCGGGAACGCCAGAGACAGAAACCTCGCGGATGACTTCCTCCTTGTACATGGGCGGATAGTTGGACGGGAACTCGCTGTAGGCTTCGGCCAGGATGTCACCGGCCGAAATCACCGCATTGAGCGGCATACGCCACAGGGCGCACTCGGGGATGATTTCATCGGCCACGGCCTGCCGGTTGAGCTTGATGAGCTCCGACATATTGGCCTTCATCTGGTTGAAACGCTTCTGGACATCCTCGGCCCACACCTTGGCGGCGCGGTCACGGTACGTCTTGATAATCTCCAGGGCCTGCAGGTACAGCGGATTGTACTCGGAAGCGTTGTCGGTGGCATAGATCTTTTCCTTGAGGGAGAGGATCTTCTTTCGGTCGGCGGCCGAGAATTTGGCATCCACGGCGTTGTCGGGCACTTCCACCAGTTTCTGGACCTGCATGAAGTACTGGCTCATCTTCTGCTCCATCTCCATAATGGGAGCGGCCTTCTGCTGCATCTGGGCAATCTGACCCATCATACCGCCCATGTTGCCCATACCGGAAGCCTTCATGGTAGCGTCGCGGGTCTCGGCCTGCATACGCTTCTCAAAGGCCTCGGCCTCTTTCTTGAAAGCAGGATTCTTGGCCGACTGCTCCTTCTGGTAAGCCTTCGACTTCTTTTGGAGGGCAGCCATCTCGGGGCATTCTTTGTCCGGGTTGGAGCTGTTCATCTGGGCGCGGGTGGCGGCCTTCATCTCGGCAGCGGTAACGCCCATATATTTCTTGATGTCGGCGGCGTTGCGGTCAAAGACCTGGTCCAGGGCCGAGGTGTTCCGGTCGGCCATCATGGCCATGGCATCGGCCTCCGACATATTCTCGTACTGGGCAGCCTGCTTCTCCAGGTCATCCACGTTCAGGTCTCCCAGCAGGGCCTTCTGTATCTTCTCCTCCAGGCGCTTGCGGTCGGCCTCGGGCAGGTTCTCATCATCCAGCATTTTGATTTCGGCTTCTGTGAGGCCGAACATGTCGCTGAGCATCTTGTTGGCCTTGTTGCGCCACATCAGGGTTTCCTCGTCCTCACAGGTGGTGTCCGCATTCAGTTCCTCGGCCCGAAGGGTCACCGCCTTGATGGCCTTGTAGTAGGCAATCTGGTTGGCCTCGGTGGGATGGGCCAACTCGGAGGCGGCTGGAACGGCGGGGAATTCGTTCATCAGCGGGATGGGGAATTTGGCCGATGACGGCGTCACGGGGCCGTCCCAGCCGAAGGTGCTGGCGCGGCGCGGCGGCAGGGCCTGCTCTCCGGTGACAGCCTGGGGAGCGTCGGAGTCGTCGGCCTGAGACAGGGCCTGGGCCTGCTGCACATTCTGGGGCATCTTGTCTCCCAGGACGGCGTTGCCCACGGCCTGTTCGGCCTGTTGTTTCAGTTTGTTCAGAAAGCCCTGGGCCTGCGCCGGGGCGCACAGCAGCGACAGTGCTGCGATGGCAATAAACAGTTTCTTCATAGCTTATTTCTTTATAAACTCTACACGACGGTTCTTGGCGCGGCCTTCGTCAGTGCTGTTAGAGGCGATGGGAACGTGGGAACCCTTGCCTACAGGGGTGAGGCGGGCCGATGCAATGCCCTGCTCTACCAGAGCGGCCACAATAGCCTCTGCGCGTTTCTGGGACAGAGGATCGTTCACCTTGTCACTGCCGGTGGCGTCGCAGTGACCCTGGACCTCGAAGGAGATGCCGGGGTTATCCTGCATAAGCTTTGCTATGCGGTTGATTTCTATCATTGACTCAGGCTTAAGGTCTGCCTTACCGGTC
>CAJOIQ010000003.1 GCA_905234795.1 uncultured Bacteroidales bacterium
GGAAGTGAAGCGTGGTGAGGTTGTTGCCAAACCCAAGTCCATCACTCCCCACACCGAGTTCAAGGCTCAGATCTATGTTCTGAAGAAAGAAGAAGGTGGCCGTCACACCCCGTTCCACAATCACTATCGTCCTCAGTTCTTCATCCGCACGCTGGATGTTACCGGTGAGATCCTTCTCCCGGACGGCGTAGAGATGGTGATGCCTGGCGATAACGTGGAAATCACCGTGAAGCTCATCACCCCCGTGGCCATGAACAACGGTCTGCAGTTCGCTATCCGCGAAGGCGGTCGTACCGTGGGCGCCGGCCAGGTGATCGGCATCATCGAGTAATTTTTCTCGAAGCCATTAAAAAAAGTGAGGGCTCAGACGTGAGTCCTCACTTTCCCACAGGGGAATAGAACAAGGGTAGTTCAGCGGTCTCCAAAACCGTCGATGTGGGTTCGAATCCTGCTTCCCCGGTTACGATTTGGTAAATGTTTAACCGTTGGTCCCGGATTCCCGCTTCCAATTTTTCCGGAACCCATTGTAAGCAAAGATGAGAAAGTTCATTAACTATCTGAAAGAGTGCGCTCAGGAACTCACCAAGAAGGTGACGTGGCCCACGTGGGAGAAGCTGCAGAGTTCTGCATTGCTTGTCCTGGTAGCTACGTTGATCCTCGCTGTGGTCATTTTCCTGATCGACTTTGCATTCCAGCATCTGATGGAGTTTATTTACGCACTGTAACTGATTAGTACACCTTATGGCTGAAAAGAAATGGTACGTACTGCGTACCGCGGGAACCAAAGAAAAGAAAGCCGCCGAATACCTGATCAAGGAAATTGAAAGACACAAAGATCTGCAGGCCATTGTGGATCAGGTCCTTGTGCCCGTCAAGAAAGAGATTGTCACCAAGAATGGCAAGCGCAAGGAGGTGGAGCGTCTGCTCTTCCCCGGCTATGTGCTTATCCATGCCGAACTCAATCCGGACCTTGAGTACGTCATCCGCAACGGTATTCCCGGCATGAGCGGTTTCCTCACCGAGAAAACCGGTAATGGTCCCACCGAGCGTGTCCCCGTTCCCATCCGCGACGAAGAAGCCCAGCGCATCCTGGGCGTCCAGGACGAGAACGCCGTGAACGCAGCCGAGACAGAGGTGAACTTCACCGTGGGAGAGAGCGTCCGCATCACGGACGGTCCTTTCAGCGGCTTCGACGGTACCGTAGATGAAATCCTTCAGGAAAGGAGCAAACTGAAAGTAGTGGTTGTGATCTTTGGAAGGAAAACCCTTCTGGAACTCAGCTTTACACAAGTAACTAAAGAGTAGATTTAAATCATGGCAAAAGAAGTAACCGGATTCATTAAGCTCCAGATCAAAGGCGGAGCAGCGAATCCTGCGCCTCCGGTGGGACCGGCACTCGGTTCCAAGGGCCTCAACATCATGGACTTCTTCAACGCCCGTACCCAGGATCAGGCCGGTAAGGTCCTCCCTGTGGTGATCACGGTGTACTCCGATAAGTCCTTCAGCTTTGAGGTCAAACAGCCCCCGGTGGCCGTATCGCTCAAGGAAGCTGCCAAAATCAGCAAGGCTTCCGGCGAACCCAACCGTAAGAAAGTGGCTACCGTCACCTGGGACCAGGTGAAGGAGATTGCCCAGTCCAAGATGCCCGACCTCAACGCTTTCACGCTGCGCAGCGCTATGAGCATGGTGGCCGGCACCGCCCGTTCCATGGGTATCAAGGTAGAAGGTGAAATGCCCGAGAATCTTTAAAAACACGCATGAATTATGAGCAAACTCACGAAAAACCAGAAGGCTGTCCTTGCCAAGTATGACAAGACGCAGGTTTACTCCATCTCTGAGGCATGCGCGCTTCTGAAGGAGATCACCTATACCAAATTTGACGCTTCCGTAGAAATCACCACCAATCTGGGTGTGGACCCCCGTAAGGCCAACCAGATGATCCGTGGCGTTGTCACCCTGCCCGCCGGTACCGGTAAGGTCACCCGCGTGCTGGTTCTGTGCACCCCGGACAAAGAGAACGAAGCCAAGGAAGCCGGCGCCGATTATGTCGGCCTGGACGAATATATCACCAAGATCAAGGAAGGCTGGACCGATGTGGATGTGATCATCTGCACCCCGTCCGTGATGGCCAAGGTCGGTCAGATCGGCCGTATCCTGGGTCCCCGCGGCCTCATGCCTAACCCTAAGACCGGTACCGTCACCATGGAGGTGGGCGCCGCCGTCAAGGAAGTGAAGGGTGGTAAGATTGACTTCAAGGTGGACAAGACCGGTATCATTCACGCCGCCATCGGTAAGGCTTCTTTCACTGCCGAGCAGATCGAACAGAACGCCCGCGCCTTTGTCTCCGCCGTGCTCAAACTGAAACCTCAGTCCCTGAAGGGTACCTATTTCCAGGGTTGCACCATTTGCACCACCATGAGCCCCGCCGTCAAGGTGGATGTGAAAGGCTTCACCGCCGAATAATCTGTTAGGAGGAAAAGGATATGAAAAAGGAATTGAAAGAACAGGTTATCGCAACCATCAAAGCCAACCTGGCTCAGTACCCCAACTTCTACATCGTGAACATCGAGGGACTCAATGCCGAACAGACGGCTTCCCTCCGTCGCGATTGCTTCAACGAAGGCATCAAGCTTAACGTCGTCAAGAACACCCTGTTCCACAAGGTGATCAAGGACGCCCAGAGCGAAGAAATGGAACTCCTGGTTCCCGCTCTGGAAGGCAATACCGCCATCATGTACACCGAGGCTCCCGCAGTTCCTGCCAAGCTCATCAAGAAGTACAACAAGGCCGGTAACGAAAAGCCCGCACTCAAGGCCGCCTATGTGCAGGAATGCGCATTCGTAGGCGCCGATAAGCTGGAAGAGCTTATCAACATCAAGTCCCGCGAGGAACTCATCGGTCAGATCATCGGCATGCTGCAGTCCCCGGTGCAGAACGTTATTTCCGCTCTGCAGAACGGTGGTGGCGCCAAGATTGCCGGCCTCGTCAAGACCCTCGAAGAAAAAGAAAACAAATAATAACAAACAATTTAAAAATTTACAATTATGGCAGACGTTAAGAAACTCGCTGAGGAACTCGTGAACCTCACCGTCAAAGATGTCCAGGAACTCGCTAAGATTCTGAAGGAAGAATATGGTATTGAGCCCGCTGCTGCAGCCGTTGCAGTTGCTGCTCCCGCCGCCGCCGCCGAGGCTGCCGGTCCCGCCGAGCAGACCGAATTCGACGTTATCCTCACCAGCGCTGGCCAGGCTAAGCTCCAGGTCATCAAGGCTGTTAAGGAGAACGCTGGTCTGGGTCTGAAAGAGGCCAAGGAACTCGTTGACAAGGCTCCCGTTGCCGTCAAGGAGAAAGTTTCCAAGGCTGAGGCCGAGGCCCTGAAGGCTGCCCTCGAGGAAGCCGGCGCCGAGGTTGAACTCAAGTAAGTTCACCTGCTCCCTAGATGGGAGTCCCCACACAGGTTTAGAGCCCAAAGTAGGCTCTAAACCTTTTTTCCGTCTTTAAAATTTTCCCCATAACGAAGGCAGAACATGTCTAAAAAGACTACCCAACAGCGAATCAATTTCGCAACATCCAAAATTCTGGAATACCCTGACCTTCTGGAGGTTCAGCTGAAGTCCTTCAAAGACTTCTTCCAGCTGGAGACCACTCCGGACAGCCGCCGCCAGGAGGGCCTGTACCAGGTGTTCCAGGAAATCTTCCCGATTGAGGATACGCGGAACAACTATGAACTCACCTTCATCGATTACTTCATCGATCCCCCGCAGTATTCCATCGAGGAATGTCTTGAGAGAGGACTCACCTACAACGTTCCTCTGAAGGCAAAACTCCGCCTTTCATGCACGGACCCGGAGCACGAGGACTTTGACACCCGCGTGCAGGACGTTTACCTTGGGAACGACTCCCGCCGGTACGTTCATCATCAACGGTTCCGAGAGAATTATCGTTTCGCAGCTTCACCGTTCCCCGGGCGTGTTCTTCGACCAGAGCATGCACGCCAACGGCACCAAACTGTATTCTGCCCGCATCATCCCCTTCAAGGGATCCTGGATCGAGTTCGCAACGGACATCAACAATGTCATGTATGCCTACATCGACCGCAAGAAGAAGCTGCCCGTAACCACCCTTCTGCGTGCCATCAGCTACAGCTCCGACAAAGACATCCTGGACCGTTTCGGCCTGGCCGATGAAGTGGAAGCTACCGCCGAGGTCCTCCAGCAGAACGAAGGCCGCAAACTGGCCGCCAACGTCCTGAAGACCTGGATCGAGGACTTCGAGGATGAGGATACCGGTGAGGTGATCCCCATCGAGCGTACCATCCCCATCGTGGAGCGCGGCGAAATCCTGAACGAGGATACCATCGCCCGCATTGCCGATACCGACGTGAAGACTATCCTCCTCCAGAAGGACGAGGCCGTATCCGCCGAGAACAGCATCATCTACAACACCCTGCAGAAGGACCCGACCAATACGGAAATCGAGGCTGTGAACTATATCTACAAGCAGCTCCGCAATTCCGAACCGCCGGATGAGGCTACCGCCCGCGACGTCATCGACAAGCTCTTCTTCTCCGAGAAGCGCTATGACCTGGGCAGCGTAGGCCGCTACCGCCTGAACAAGAAACTGTCCCTGGACATCGACCCCGCCGTCCGCGTGCTCACCAAGACGGACATCGTGGAAATCATCAAATACCTCATCCAGCTCATCAACAGCCGCGCTACGGTAGATGATATCGACCACCTGTCCAACCGTCGCGTGCGCACCGTGGGAGAGCAGCTGGCCAACCAGTTCTCCGTGGGTCTGAGCCGTATGGCCCGCACCATCCGCGAGCGTATGAATGTCCGCGACAGCGAGCAGTTCAACCCCATCGACCTCATCAACGCCAAGACCCTGTCTTCGGTCATCAACTCCTTCTTCGGCACCAGCCAGCTGTCCCAGTTCATGGACCAGACCAACCCGCTGGCCGAAATCACCCACAAGCGCCGTCTGAGCGCCCTGGGTCCCGGAGGTCTTTCCCGTGACCGCGCCGGCTTCGAGGTCCGTGACGTGCACTATACCCATTACGGCCGTCTGTGCCCTATCGAGAGCCCCGAAGGCCCCAACATCGGCCTCATCTCCTCCCTGTGCGTGTATGCCCGCATCGACGGACTCGGTTTCATCGAGACCCCGTACCGCGAGGTTCATAACGGCAAGGTGGATCTTTCCGATACCGGTTGGAAATACATGAGCGCCGAGGAAGAGGAAGCCCAGCACGTGGCCCTGGCTAACGTGAACATGGGCGAGGACGGCCAGCTCCTGGACGACCGCATCCAGTGCCGTCTGGAGGCCGACTTCCCGCTGGTTTCCAAGGAAGAAGTGAACTACATGGACGTAGCCCCCAACCAGATGGCTTCCGTGGCTGCCTCCCTCATTCCTTTCCTGGAGCACGACGACGCCCACCGCGCCCTGATGGGTGCCAACATGATGCGTCAGGCCGTTCCGCTCCTGAGCCCGGAGAGCCCTATCGTGGGTACCGGTCTGGAGGAGCGCGTCTGCATCGACTCCCGCACCCAGGTGATTGCCGAGCGCGAGGGTACCGTCACCTATGTGGATGCCAATGAGATCCACGTGAAGTACGACCGTACCGAGGACGAGAAATTCGTAAGCTTCGCCCCCGAGGAGACCGTATACAAACTCCCCATCTGGCGCCGCACCAACCAGAGCACCACTATCAGCCTGAAACCCCTCGTCCGCAAGGGCGACCGCGTGAAGGGCGGCCAGGTGCTCACCGAAGGCTACGCCACCCAGAACGGAGAACTTGCCCTGGGCCGCAACCTGATGGTTGCCTTCATGCCCTGGAAGGGTTATAACTACGAAGACGCCATTGTCCTGAGCGAGGAAATGGTGAAGTGGGATGTGCTCACTTCCATCCACGTGGACGAATACCTCACCGAGGTCCGCGAGACCAAGCGCGGTATGGAGGAACTCACCTCCGATATCCCCAACGTGAGCGAGGACGCCACCAAGGACCTGGACAAGGACGGTATCGTGCGCGTAGGTGCCCACATCGAACCCGGTGACATCATGATCGGCAAGATTACCCCGAAGGGCGAGAGCGATCCTTCCCCGGAAGAGAAGCTGCTCAAGGCCATCTTCGGCGACAAGGCCGGCGATGTGAAGGATGCTTCCCTTAAAGCCAATCCTTCCCTGAGCGGCACCGTCATCAAGACCGCCCTCTATGCCAAGGTTTCCAAGGAGACCGGCAAGCGTGGCGCCAAGGCCGACCAGAAGACCCGCATCGAGATCAAGCAGCAGGAGTTCGAGAAAGCCGCCGAGAAACTTCGTGCGGGCTTCATCGAGAAACTCTGGAGCCTGGTCAACGGCAAGAAGAGCGCCGGCGTGAGCGATCTCTACGGCGTGGAAATCTTCCCTAAGGGCAAGGAGTTCACCCTCCAGGGCCTGAAGGATGCCGACTACCAGAACATCTCCACCGCCAAGTGGTGCAACGACGCCAAGACCAGCGCCCTGGTGCGCGAGCTCATCGGCGGTTACTGCATTGCCCACAAGGAGGCCGAAACCCGCGCCAAGCGCGAGCTCGATAAGATCAAGGTGGGTGACGAACTCCCCAACGGCGTCATGCAGATCGCCAAGGTGTACATTGCCAAGAAGCGCAAGATCACCGTTGGTGATAAGATGGCCGGCCGTCACGGTAACAAGGGTATCGTCGCCAAGATCGTCCGTCAGGAGGACATGCCGTTCCTCGAGGACGGTACTCCCGTGGATATCGTTCTGAACCCGCTGGGTGTGCCTTCCCGTATGAACCTGGGCCAGATTTACGAGACCGTGCTCGGTTGGGCCGGCCGTGAACTGGGCCTGAAGTTCAGCACCCCCATCTTCGACGGTGCTTCCATCGAGGAGATCTGCGACTACACGGACAAGGCCGGCGTGCCCCGCTTCGGTAAGACCCGTCTGCGCGACGGCGGTACCGGAGACTGGTTCGACCAGCCCGCCACCGTGGGTGTCATCTACATGATCAAACTGGGTCATATGGTAGACGACAAGATGCACGCCCGTTCCATCGGCCCTTACTCCCTCATCACCCAGCAGCCGCTGGGCGGTAAGGCTCAGTTCGGCGGCCAGCGCTTCGGCGAAATGGAAGTGTGGGCCCTCGAGGCCTACGGTGCGGCCAACGCCCTCCAGGAGATCCTTACCGTGAAGTCCGACGATGTCAACGGACGGTCCAAGACCTACGAAGCCATCGTTAAGGGAGACCCGATGCCCACTCCTGGCATCCCCGAGTCCCTGAACGTGCTGCTGCACGAGCTCCGTGGACTGGGCCTCAAGGTCACTTTGGACTAATCGTGGACAATAAGAAAGTAACGAACTATGCCTGCTTTTAACAATAAGGAAAACAAGGTAAAGAGCAATTTCTCCCGCATTTCCATCAGTCTCGCTTCCCCCGAGGACATTACCGAGCGTTCCTGCGGAGAAGTCCTGAAACCGGAAACGGTGAACTACAGGACCTACAAGCCGGAGCGTGAGGGTCTGTTCTGCGAGAAGATCTTTGGCCCCACCAAGGACTACGAGTGCTACTGCGGCAAGTACAAGAGAATCCGCTACCGCGGAATCGTGTGCGATCGCTGCGGCGTGGAAGTGACGGAGAAGAAAGTTCGCCGCGAGCGCATGGGTCATATCACCCTTACCGTTCCGGTAGCCCATATCTGGTACTTCAAGAGCGCTCCCAACAAGATCAGCGCCCTGCTGGGTGTCCCTTCCAAGAAACTGGAGGCCGTTATTTACTACGAGAAATACATCGTGGTGAATCCCGGTCTGCTGGGTACCGACGAAGTCCCCGAGGACATGCGTCTGGAAAAGATGGCCCTGCTCTCCGAGGACGAGTATTTCACCGCCCAGGAGCGTCTGGCCGAAGTCCGTCGCAAGAAGGTTGAGGAAGGTCTGGTGTGGGAAGACGAGATGAACCTGGTGGCCAAGATGGGCGCCGAGGGCATCTACGACCTCCTGAAGGAAATCGATGTGGAAGAACTGGGCCGCCAGCTGCGCCGCGATATGCGCTCCGAGAGCTCCCAGCAGCGCAAGACCGAGATCCTCAAGCGTCTGTCCGTGGTGAAGTGGTTCCAGGAGTCCAACGGCATCAACCGTCCGGAATGGATGATCATGAAGGTGATTCCCGTCACCCCTCCGGACCTTCGTCCGCTGGTTCCGCTGGATGGCGGCCGTTTCGCCACCAGTGACCTGAACGACCTCTATCGCCGCGTCATCATCCGCAACAACCGCCTCAAGAAGCTCATCCAGATCCAGGCCCCCGAGGTCATTCTGCGCAACGAGAAGCGCATGCTGCAGGAAGCTGTTGACAGCCTCTTCGACAACTCCAAGAAGTCGTCGGCCGTCAAGAGCGAGAGCAACCGCGCCCTCAAGTCCCTGTCCGACTCCCTCAAGGGTAAGCAGGGCCGATTCCGCCAGAACCTCCTGGGTAAACGTGTGGACTATTCCGCCCGTTCGGTTATCGTCGTGGGTCCCGAACTCAACATGCACGAGTGCGGTCTTCCCAAGTTCATGGCCGCCGAGCTGTACAAGCCTTTCGTGATCCGCAAGCTCATCGAGCGCGGTATCGTGAAGACGGTCAAAAGCGCCAAGAAGATTGTGGACCGCCGAGATCCCGTTATCTGGGACATCCTGGAGAACGTGATGAAGGGTCATCCGGTACTGCTGAACCGTGCACCTACCCTGCACCGTCTGGGTATCCAGGCTTTCCAGCCCCGCATGATCGAGGGTAAGGCCATCCAGCTGCACCCGCTTGCCTGTACGGCCTTCAACGCCGACTTCGACGGTGACCAGATGGCTATCCATCTGCCGCTGGGCAACGCCGCCATCATGGAGGCTCAGCTGCTGATGCTGGGTTCCCACAACATTCTGAACCCCGCCAACGGCAGCCCTATCACCGTCCCTTCCCAGGATATGGTGCTGGGTCTGTACTACATTACCAAAGAACGTCCGGGCGCCAAGGGCACCGGCTTCAAGTTCTACGGTCCCGAGGAAGTGATCATCGCCTTCGACGAGAAAGTGATTGACATGCACGCCCCCATCGAGGTGCGTCTGCCCAAGGACAAGCAGGACCTGAGCAAGGGTTACGAAATGGTGAAGACCACTGCCGGCCGCATCATCGTGAACCAGTACATGCCCGTGGAAGTTCCCTACGTGAACGAGGTGCTGGGCAAGAAGTCCCTGCGCAGCGTCATTACCAATGTGATCAAGCACACCGGCGTAACCCGTACCGCCCAGTTCCTGGACGATATCAAGAATCTGGGTTATGATCAGGCTTTCCGTGCCGGTATCTCCTTCAACCTGGGAGACGTCCTCATCCCCGAGGAAAAGACCGCTCTCATCCAGAAGGGTTATTCCGACGTGGAAGCCATCAAGGCCAACTACGCCATGGGCTTCATCACCAACAACGAGCGTTACAACAAGGTGATCGACCTTTGGACCTCCATCGACAACCAGCTCACTGCCATCGTGAAGAAGCAGATCTCTGCCGACCAGCAGGGCTTCAACCCGGTGTACATGATGCTGGATTCCGGTGCCCGTGGTTCCACCCAGCAGATCAAGCAGCTCTGTGGCATGCGTGGTCTGATGGCAAAACCCCAGAAGAGCGGCGCCGCCGGAGCCGAGATCATCGAGAACCCCATCGTGTCCAACCTGAAGGAGGGTATGACCGTGCTGGAGTACTTTATCTCCACCCACGGTGCCCGTAAGGGTCTGGCCGATACCGCCCTCAAGACGGCCGATGCCGGTTACCTCACCCGTCGTCTGGTGGATGTATCCCACGACGTGATCATCACCGAGGAAGACTGCGGAACCCTCCGCGGCCTGATCGCCACCGCCATCAAGAACAAGGACGAGGTGGTGGAATCCCTGGGTGAACGCATCCTGGGCCGTACTTCCGTGCACGACATCTTCAACCCGCTCACCGGCGAACTGATTATCGCCGCCGGAGAGGAAATCCGCGAGGACACCGCTGCCCTCATCGACTCCCTCCCCATCGAGCAGGTGGAAATCCGCAGCGTTCTCACCTGCGAATCCCGCAAGGGCGTGTGCGCCAAGTGCTATGGCCGTAACCTGGCAACTTCCCGCATGGTGGAAACCGGTGAAGTGGTGGGCGTTATCGCCGCCCAGTCCATCGGTGAGCCTGGTACCCAGCTTACTCTGCGTACCTTCCACGTGGGTGGTACCGCTTCCGGTTCCGTGGCCGACAACACCATCGTCTCCAAGTACGAGGGTAAGCTCCAGTTCGAGGAACTGCGCACCATCGACCGCGTGAACGAGGATGGCAGCGTGAACCCCGTGGTGGTTTCCCGCATGACCGAACTCCGCATCGTGGACGAGCGCACCGGCATGACTTATTCCCAGTACGATATCCCTTACGGCTCCACGCTGTACTTCAAGGACGGCGCTACCGTGAAGAAGGGAGACCTCATCTGCGAATGGGATGCCTACAACGCCACCACTATCGTGGAAACGGCCGGTGTCATCCGCTTCGAGAACATGGTCGAGGGTGTCACCTACCGTGAGGAGAGTGCCGATGAATTCGCCACCAATACCGACAAGGTGATCATCGAAGGCCGTGACAAGACCAAGAGCCCGGCCATGCTCATCGTGGACGAAAAGGGTGTGGTGATCAAGACGTACAACCTGCCTGTGGGCGCCCACATCATGATGAACGACGGAGACGCCGTGAAGGTGGGTGACGTGATCATCAAGATCCCTCGCGCCATCGGCAAGGCTTCCGATATCACCGGCGGTCTGCCGCGTGTGACGGAACTCTTCGAGGCCCGCACTCCTTCCAACCCTGCCATTCTCTCCGAGATCAACGGTGAGATTATCATGGGCAAGGTGAAGAGAGGTAAGCGTGAGATTATCGTGAAGAACCGCAGCGGCAAGGAATGCCGTTACGAGGTTCCCATGACCAAGCAGATCCTGGTTCAGGAGAACGACTATGTGAAGGCCGGTACCCGTCTGTCCGACGGCGGAACTTCACCTACCGACATCCTGAACATCCTGGGACCTGTGAAGGCACAGGAATACATCGTGAACGAGATTCAGGCCGTGTATCGTCTGCAGGGTGTGAAGATCAACGACAAACACTTCGAGATCATCGTACGCCAGATGATGCGCAAGGTTCAGATTGGAGACCCCGGAGACACCGAATTCCTCCCGGAGGAACTGGTGGACAAGTGGGAGTTCATGGACCGCAACGACGCCATCTTCGGCAAGTACTATGTCGAAGAGCCCGGTGACAGCGTCCGCTTCCAGGAAGGCGACATCATCAGCGCCCGTGACTTGCGCGGAGAAAACGCTTCTCTGGAGCGTCAGGGTGCCAAACTGGTGGTGGCCCGTCCGGCCAAGCCCGCAACGGCTTCCCAGGTGCTGCAGGGTATCACCCGCGCCGCCCTCAAGACCGGCTCCTTCATCAGTGCCGCCTCCTTCCAGGAGACCACCAAGGTCCTTTCCGAGGCCGCTATCCGCGCCCGCGTGGACAACCTCGAGGGCCTGAAGGAGAACGTGATCTGCGGTCACCTCATTCCCGCCGGCACCGGTCTCAGTCGCTACCAGGATATCGTGGTAGGCTCCAAGACCGACGCTATGGAAATGATGAACGAACTCTAGCGAGTTCGTCAGACATCATTCAAGCGCCTCCCCAGTAGTCGGGAGGCGCTTTTTTTGTTTTTCACTTATAGGGCGGTAACCATTCTTGACTTCTTGCCCACGTGCTGCTTGGGCTGGGTCTTTCTCAGATAATTCTTGGTATGGACCGGCGTGCGGTCTTCGTCGATGGACGCCTTGGTCTGCACCATGGTCATCTGCCACTGATTGGCCTCGTCGAATGAAGGAACGGCATCGTGGAAGTGGTGCCAGCTCTCGTCCTTGAAGCTGTACAGGGAATAACGCATGGTGTTGAAATGAGGCGTGTAGGTCTTGCCGTCCACCTCGAACTCGGTATTGTTTCCGTTCAGCATCACACTGTTGTTGGCATACTTTTCGGCCCAGGCCACTTCCCAGCCTTCCCAATCGTCCACCTTTTCTCCGGTGCTCTCCACATAGGTGCCTACAAACATGTAATCTACGTCACCCAGGTTCTCGTAGTCCTCGTAGGCGGCGATGAACTGGATATAGAAGGACATGGTGCCGTCGCTTAAGAAACGGGTCTGGATCCAGTCGTCGTCCTGGTTCATCTGGGTGTTGCCGGCAGCTTTTCCGGTCTCCCAACCGTCCACGCGGTACAGGTAATTGTTCTCGATGGCCGATACTTCGATGTCGTAACCCATGTAACCGTCGGAGACGGTCCATCGGCCCAGCCAGTCCAGATAGGCCTGCTTCGCCTCTTCCTCCACCACCTCCATGTCGGCCCGGCAATAATTATAGGTAGCCTTGCCGTTACGGTCCAGCTCGATGAGGAAAGCGTTGTACCAGCCGTGAATCATGATATCGGCATACAGCGTCTTGGTACGTTTGGTGAACACGTTGTCCATTTCGGCTACGCTTTTGTTGTCGTTGGCTGCCATGGTGTTGAGGTCCTTCACCTCTCCTTCGATGAGCTTTTTCACGTCGGAATCATAGAAGGAGGCGAAGTCGTCGTCGGACAGGGTGCGCAGGATGAACAGGTTGTCTCCGGTGTAGTTGAAGAAGAATTCCTCTACGCGGGAGATGTCCCCGTTGTCCTCGGTATAGTCCGTACGGCCCTTGTATTCGACTTTCCAGTCGGTGCGGTTGGTCACCTGGACGGAGTTCTGGCCGTTGCCGCCACCGTTGTTGTTACCGCTGCCGTTGTTGTTTCCGCCGCCTCCGTAAGAAGGACGGACAGGGGTGAGCCGGGTGCTGCACCCGGTAAGGAGTATCATGGCTGCTATCGCCAACCATGACAAATAGCGCGTTGTTTTCATAATAAAAAAGGTTTTTTCTGTTCTTCTGCAAATACCCGGCCAAAACATTTACATAAATTTGCGTATCTTTGTATACTTGAGAAGATTGTTTAAAATGAGACCCTTATTCCTTACCAATACCCTTTCCCGCAACAAGGAACTTTTCAAACCCATCCATGAAGGACACGTGGGCATGTATGTGTGCGGCCCCACCGTGTACGGTGACGCCCATCTGGGCCATGCCCGTCCGGGTGTGACCTATGACATCCTGTTCCGCCTGCTCAAATATCTGGGATACAAGGTGCGCTATGTGCGCAACATCACCGATGTGGGCCACCTGGAGCACGATGCCGACGAAGGGGAGGACAAGATTGCCAAGAAGGCCCGCCTGGAGCAGCTGGAGCCTATGGAGGTGGTGCAGTATTATACGGAGCGCTACCATGAAGCCATGCGGCTTTTGAATGTGGAGTCCCCCTCCATCGAGCCCCGGGCCAGCGGTCATATCATCGAGCAGATTGAAACCGTAAAGAAGATCCTGGCGGCCGGTTATGCCTATGAGAGCAACGGTTCCGTGTACTTCGATGTCCAGAAGTACAACAAGGACCACCACTATGGCGTTCTGAGCGGGCGCACGCTGGAAGCCACATTGGAAGGAACCCGCAGCCTGGACGGCCAGGGGGACAAACGCGCCCCCTATGACTTTGCCATCTGGAAAAAAGCCGAGCCGGAACACATCATGCGATGGCCCTCTCCCTGGGGAGAAGGCTTCCCGGGCTGGCATCTGGAGTGCAGCGTGATGGGAGAGAAATATCTGGGCCAGGAATTCGACATCCACGGCGGCGGCATGGACCTGATGTTCCCGCACCACGAGTGCGAAATTGCCCAGAATGTGGCCTCACGCGGCACGCAGGGCGTGCACTACTGGGTGCATAACAACATGATTACCATCAACGGTCAGAAGATGGGCAAGTCCCTGGGGAACTTCATCACCCTGCCGCAGCTCTTTGCCGGAGACCATCCCAAGCTGCAGCAGGCCTATTCTCCCATGACCATCCGCTTCTTCATCCTGCAGGCCCACTACCGCAGCACGCTGGACTTCTCCAACGAGGCCCTGGAAGCGGCCGAAAAGGGCTACAAGCGCCTGATGGCTGCCTGGCGGATGCTCTCTGATGCCTCGGAGGATAACACCCCTTCGGTCGCTAAAGAGATTGCCGATGCTCCCTCAGGGGTGTCATCCTCCTCGGCAGTCGTCGATTCCATCCGCAATGCGGTGGAGGAGGCCCTTTGCGACGACATGAACACGCCTGTGGCCATCGCCCATCTGTTCGATGCCGTTAAGCTGATCAATGCTGGCACTTTGAACCAGAGGGACATGGCGGCCATGAAGAAACTGTTCGACGACATCGTGGGTGGCGTGCTGGGCCTCAAGGACGAGGAAGCCGGCGCCAGCGGCAAGGCCGAGAAAGCCCTGGAGGGTGTCATGGGCCTGGTGTTGGATGCCCGCAAGAAAGCCCGCGAGGAAAAGAACTGGGCCGAGAGTGACCGCATCCGCGACACCCTGGCCTCCTTCGGCATCACCGTGAAAGACACCAAAGAAGGAGCTACATGGACGCTGGATTAAAATTCATCTCCTGGAACGTAAACGGCCTGCGGGCTGTGGCGGGCAAAGGCTTCGCCGATGTCTTCATGGACCTGGATGCCGACTTCTTCTGCCTGCAGGAAACCAAGATGCAGGAGGGACAGCTGGACCTGGAATTTCTGGGGTATGAGTCCTATTGGAACTACGCCGAAAAGAAGGGTTATTCCGGAACGGCCATCTATACCAAACATACTCCGCTGAGCGTACGCTACGGCATGGGAGTGGATGAGCACGACCACGAAGGCCGCCTCATCACCCTGGAATATGAAAAGTTCTTCCTGGTTTGCGCCTACGTCCCCAATTCGCAGGACGGCCTCAAGCGCCTGGATTACCGGATGCGCTGGGAGGACGACCTCAGGGCCTATTTATCGGCCCTTCCCAAACCGGTCATCTTCTGCGGGGACCTCAATGTGGCGCATGAAGAAATAGACCTGAAAAATCCTGCCACCAACCACTTCAACGCCGGTTTTTCCGACGAAGAACGCGGGAAGTTCAGTGAGCTGCTGGCGGCGGGTTTTGTGGACAGCTGGCGTTTCCAGCATCCCACAGATGTAAAATACTCCTGGTGGAGCTATCGCATGAACGCCCGGGAAAGGAATGCGGGATGGCGCATAGACTATTTCGTGGTGTCATCGGCCTTGAAAGACGCCATCGTCTCCACCGAAATTCACAATGATATTTTTGGTTCCGACCATTGCCCGGTAGAGCTGGTCATCAATCTTTAAGCTATGAAACGTTTGGTATTCCTGCTGCTGTCACTTTCTGTCCTTTTTTCCTGTGACAAGTTTAGCGCATTATTGGCGGACGGAACAGGCGAAGGCGGTGACGGCTTCTTACCAGCCGTCCAACGCTACCGTAGTGGACCTCCGTTGGGACAAACCCGACGGCACGGCGCAATTTGACATTGTTACCAACAACCCCCTGATGGCCTCTGTCCATGGCAAGGTTCCCGGCAAGGCCACCATTACCGTGGTAGCCAAGACGGCCACCGGTTACGATGGCCCCTCGGCTAAACTTGAAGTAACGGTAGTAGAATAAGTCTTAGAACGGAAGAAAACGCTATTGCGTCAGTTGATAGGCCCCTACGCCCAGCAGCGAGAGGGCCAGCATGATGGCACCGGCCAGGAGGACGCCTCCCAGGGCCGCGAAGGTGCTTTTCTTAAAGTCCATATTCAGGATGCTGGCGGCCAGCATGCCTGTCCAGGCACCTGTGCCGGGTAGCGGAATGCCCACAAACAGGAACAGGGCCCAGTAGAGCCCGCGGCCGGCTTTGGCCTCCAGCTTACGGCCGCCCTTTTCCCCTTTTTCCAGGCACCAGGTGAAGAAACCGCCAATCACTTTTTTGTCCTTCCCCCATTCCAGCACTTTGCGGGCAAAGAGGAAAATGATGGGAACGGGAATCATGTTGCCGATGACCGCCACGATGATGGACGGAACCAGAGGGAGTCCCCAGAGTACGGCATAAGGGATGGCTCCGCGGATTTCAATGAGCGGAACCATGGAAATGAGCAGGACCCAGATATACTTTTTCATCGGTCGGTGTAGGCGGGGGTGTTGGCCGCGATGAGCGTGCGGATTTCTTCCTTGGCTTCTCTCCAGCGGGGGATGTCAATCTTGGTGCCGATGACCTCCACTACCTTGGCGGCGATGATGGAGCCCACTTCTCCGCAAACGCGCAGAGGCATGCCCAGGGAATGGGCGTAGAGGAAGCCGGCGGCATAGGTGTCTCCGGCGCCGGTGGCATCAATGGGCGTAGCGGGCCAAGGTTCGATGAAGTGGTATTCATTGCCCGACATCACCATGGATCCGGCCTTACCCACCTTCACCACGGCAATCTGGCAATGCTTGGCCAGTTCCACGATGGCTTCCTGCGGTTCTTTCTTGGTATAGGCCTTGGCCTCGGTCTCATTGGCAAAGACAATGTCCACGTAGTTCTCCACCAGATTGTGGAAGAAGGCCAGATTGGAATCCACCACGTTGTAGGACGCCATGTCGATGGAAATGATGCATCCGGCCTCCTTGGCCAGGCGTGCGGCTTTGGAGATGAGTTCCTGGTTCTGCACCAGATATCCCTCGATGTGGAAATAGTCATAGCCTTGGAACTGTTCCAGAGAAAGATCGTCCGGTCCCAGTTCCAGCGTGGCGCCCATGTAATCGGCAAAAGTGCGCTCGGCGTTGGCACCGGTGATGAACACCATGCATCGGCCGGAAGACTTGGGGCTGTACAGCATCTGCGCCTTTACTCCGTACTGCTCCATGGTGCTTTTGAAGAGATTGCCCAGGTCGTCGTTGCCGATTTTTCCCAAAAAGCCGGACGCCATGCCGAAGATGGCCGTGCAGGTAATGGTATTGGCTGCGCTGCCGCCCGGCACGTATTTGACGCCGTACCCCTTGAGGGCTTCCCAGATGCGGTCTCCGGTTTCCATATCCACGTGCTGCATGCTGCCCAGCGGAAGGTGGAATGTGCGGAGGAGGGTGTCGTCCGGAAGAACGGCCAGGATGTCGGTAAGGGCATTGCCGATGCCAAGGATGGATTTCATGAGGCTCAGTGGGATTTGTCCTACAAATATACCCATTATTTGCAGATTTTCCATTACCTTTGTATAGGGTATGGACAAGAAAACCAAAAATATCCTGCGTTATGTGTTCTGGATGCTGGTGGCAGCCCTTCTGGTGTACTTCTGCATCCGTAAAATAGACTGGACCGAATTCCGGCAGGCCTTGGGATACTGCCGTTGGTCGTACGTGGTTTTGTCTATGCTGCTTGGCGTATTGGTTTTCTTTGTCCGGGGTTGCCGATGGAGGATGCTGCTGCTGCCCATCGACCCGCACACGTCCAGGATTACCTGCTTCAACGCATACAATATTTGCATGGCGGTCAATCTGGCCGTTCCCCGGGCCGGAGAAGTGGCCCGGCTGGGATATGTGGTGAAACACTCTTCCAAAGACAGTGAAGGGAATCGGCTCATGACCTTTGACAAAGCGCTGGGAACGCTGCTGATAGAGCGTATCTGGGACGTGATTGTCACGCTGGGTATGGCGGCCGTACTGTTCATCTTCAAATGGGAAGACTTCGGGACGGCCCTGTTGAAAGACACCCCTTCCATCACCATCAAAAACAGCCTCTGGTGGATACTGGGGATGGACATGGCGTTGGTGGTCATCTTCCTGCTCCTTGCCTGGAAGAACCGGTCTAGGGAAGGGTTCTGGGGCAAGGTATGGAAGTTTATGGAGGGAATTGGAGAGGGTCTCAGGAGCTTTGTCCACATGAAAAACGCCTGGCTGTTCCTGCTGGAGACTGCACTTATCTGGGTCATCTACTGGATGATGAGCGCCTGTATCGTGTGGGCTGTCCAGGATATCGAAGCCTTCTCCCACCTGAATATGACGGATGCCTTTTTCCTGATGATAGCCGGCAGCATCAGTTCCGTGGTACCGGTACCCGGAGGCTTTGGCGCCTATCACGTGGTGGTCTCTAAATTGATGCAGGCCATCTGGGGCATCCAGGAGGAAACGGCCATGATTTACGCCACGCTCAATCATGAATCCCAGGTTCTTTCCCAGGCTGTCTCCGGCCTGGCCTCCTATATCCACGAAAGCTTTTTCCGTCGCAAGAAATGAAGTTTGCCCTTATCGGTCACCCGGTGGCCGGCTCCCTGAGTCCGCGCCTGATGGCAGCCGCTTATGACGGCCGCCACAGCTACCGTTTACTGGATTTCGAGCGCTTCGAGGACGCATGGAAAGCCTTTGTGGACGGGTATGACGGCATTAACGTAACCGCGCCGTTCAAGCAGGACGCCTTTGCCCGGGTGGATGAGTTGTCTCCCCAGGCCCGGGCCACCGGCGCCGTGAATCTGGTAGTTCGGCAGGCCGATGGATTCGTGGGCTATAACACCGACGTGGACGGAGTGATGATGGCGCTGAAAGAAACCGGGATTGCCTTCAAAGAGGCCCTGGTGGTGGGGACGGGCGGCGCGGCCCGGGCGGCCGTGCATGCCGCGCAGCTGCTGGGCTGCCAGGTTACCGTCACGGGACGTTCCCTGGAAAAAGCGGTGGCCCTGGGTTGCCCGGCCGTATCCTTCGGGGAAGCTGCCGCCTTGCACCCGGATGTCATCCTCTATACGCTCCCGGGCCGCGTTTCCGTTCCCGAGGGGCTGCCATTTGCCGATGCCGTTGTGCTGGAAGCCGAGTACCGTATTCCGCAGCTCACGGGCGTTCCCTGCCGCCAATATGTGAGTGGCCGCCGATGGATGCTGGGACAAGCCGTGGCCGGTTACCGCATCTTCACCGGAGAGGAACCCTGTGTTGAAAAAATGGAGAAAGTTTTGTAACTTGCCTTGACGTTTACAGGACGTCTGTTAATCTTATATATTATGTCACTGAACAAAGTAATGCTGATCGGTAACGTTGGAAATGACCCCGAAGTACGTTACCTTGAATCCAATCCCCAAAACCCCGCCGCCAACGCCAAGGTGGCATCTTTCCGTCTGGCCACCACCGAGCGGTACCGAGACCGCAGCGGAGAACTCCGTGAAAACACAGAGTGGCACAGCGTAGTGGTCTGGCGCAACAACGCCGATGTGGCCGAAAAATTTGTCCGCAAGGGCTCTCAGGTGTACATCGAAGGAAAACTGCGCACCCGCCAGTGGACGGACCAGACCGGCAACAAGCGCTACACCACCGAGGTTGTGGCCGATACCCTCCAGCTGCTGGGAAAACGCCCCGACGGCCAGCCCGAAGGCGCCCAGCCCGGTTACCAGGGCGGTTACACCGCCGCTCCCGTGCAGCCTGCCGCCCAGCCCGTCGGCCCGGCTCCGGTCGGCCCGGCTCCGGTCGGCCCCGCCCCTTCGGCCGCACCCGTGAACCCGGGTTACGCCGGCCCTCTTCCCGCCGCCGAACCTACGGACGACCTTCCGTTCTAAGACCGAGCCGTCCCCAAGTGCAACCCATTACATTCGAATGTAAGCTGTTACACGTTTTTGGGCAAAAACGCGTAATACATTGTAGGAGATCTATTCCTGCCGCTGACGGACGGCCTCGAAAAGGAGAATGGCGGCCGAGACAGAGACGTTGAGGCTGTCCAGACGTCCCAGCATGGGAATGCGGATATGGGCATCGGCGGCCTGGCGCCAAACCTGCGTGAGACCGGTGGATTCGGTGCCCATCACGATGGCCGTTCCGCGGCGCATATCCACATCGTAATAGAAAGAAGAATCCTGCAGCTGGGCTGTGAGGATTTGGATGCCGCGTGCCTTGAGGAAAGCAATGATTTCGGCCGATGGTGCGGCTACTACAGGCACGGTGAATACGGCGCCGATGGAAGCCCGGATGAGGTTGGGGTTGTACAAGTCTGTGAGCGGATCTCCGATGAGGACGGCATCGGCCCCGGCGGCATCGGCACTGCGCAGCACGGCACCAAGATTCCCGGGTTTCTCTACGCTCTCCAGCACCACGATGAGCGGGTTTTCCGGCAAGCGTAAATCCTCCAGTGACAAGGCTTTATAAGCCACTTCGGCAATAATACCTTCCGTGGAATCCCGGTAGGCCACTTTCTTGTATAACTGTTCCGGAATCTCAATGTACTGCACACCATCCGTCACGGAGGAAGATGACTTTTCCGGAGCATCGGCCATCATTTCTGCGACGGAAAAGTCGCTTCCTTCCGTGATGGAAGGACATACGAAGACGGTTTTTACCTCATAGCCGCCTTCCAGGCAGTGCTCCAGTTCCCGTCGCCCTTCCACTACAAACAGCCCCTGCTCCCGCCGTGCCTTGGATTTCTCCTGAAGCAGCAGCAGATTCTTGATCTTGGGATTCTGGGCCGATGTAACAATCTCATTTTTCATGGGCAAGGAGGCTTAACGATTGCAAAAATACGAAAAAAATATAACTTAGCATGCATGAAAAAACCGGATACCAGTGACAAGAAAGTCATCCGCCAAAGCGCCAGGGCGGGACTGCTGATAATCTTTGTGGCCGTCTTCACTTTAGAGGCCACCTCCATCATCCAGTATTATTTCTCCAACCGCGGCATCAAGGAGGAAGCCACCCAGCGGGCTCAGAGTGAACTGGAGGCCACGGAGTTGAAAATCCTGGATGTGGTCAACCAGGCGGAATCGGCCGTCCGCAACAGTGTCTGGATTGCCCGGTGGTGCCTTAACGTGCCGGACAGCCTGGTGCGCGTTACCCAGCGGATCATAGCGGACAATCCCGTTGTCAAGGGCTCTACGGTGGCGCTGGTGCCCGGCTACAGCAAAAGGTATCCGCTCTTCGCCCCCTATACTGCCGTCCGGCCGGATGGCAGCATGGAAAGCCTGTCGCTGGCCACCGAGGAGTACGATTATCCTTCCCAGGAATGGTTTACCAAACCCATAGAACAGGATGCCGGCTATTGGTCGGAGCCCTATTTTGACGAAGGCGGCGGCAACATCCTGATGGTTACCTATTCAATGCCCATCAAGGACGCCAAAGGCCAGACGGCCGCTGTGCTCACAGCCGATATTTCCCTGGACTGGCTCACGGAATTGGTGGGCAACATCCACGTGTACCCCAATGCCTACAGTATGATGGTTAGCCGTTCCGGCCAGTTCATGGTGTGTCCCGCAGAGACGCTGGTGATGCGCAGCACCATAAAGGATATTGCCAGCCAGATGGAGGACAGCACTGGCATTGCCCGGCTGAACCAAGCCATGCTTGCGGGTGAAAGCGGCAGCATGGCCATCCGTGCCAGAGGGATGGTGCATCACGTCTTCTTCGCCCCGGTATCCCGTACCGGCTGGTCCCTTTCTATCGTCATTCCCGATGAAGAAATCTTCGGCATCCTCAAGCGTATCGGAAAACGGGTACTGCTGCTGCAAATCCTGGGTGTGCTGATGATAATCCTCATCCTGCGCTCCGTGGCCAGGAATCAGCTCAAGTACAAGCGGCTTAATGAACGCAAGGAGAAGATGCAGAGCGAGTTAAACATCGCCCACAACATCCAGATGTCCATGATTCCCAAGATCTTTCCCGCCTTTCCGGAACGGGACGACCTGGACATGGCCGCCGTGCTGGTGCCGGCGAAGGAAGTGGGTGGAGACCTGTATGACTTCTTCATCCGCAACGAGCATCTGTATTTCTGTGTGGGTGATGTGTCCGGAAAGGGTGTGCCCGCCTCCCTGGTGATGGCGGTGACCCGCAGTCTGTTCCGCACCCTGGCTGGCAGGGAAACCAAGGCCGGAGACATTGTAACCCAGATGAACAACTCCATGTCCGACATGAACGAAAGCAACATGTTCGTGACCCTCTTCTGCGGAGTGCTGGATATGAAGACCGGCCATCTGGACTACTGCAACGCCGGCCATAACGCGCCGCTCTTTTTCACGGACAAGATTGCGGAACTTCCCGTAGTGCCCAATGTTCCGCTGGGCATCCTGCAGGATTTTGAGTATCAGGAGCAAAGCATAGAAATCAAACACGACGACGCCCTGTTCCTGTATACAGACGGCGTCACAGAGGCGGAAAACATCCACCACGAACTCTTCGGTGAACAGCGCCTGATTGAAATCATGCACACCCGCCGCACGGCCCAGGAACATCTGGAAGCCGTGAAAGCCGCCGTACAGGCCTTCGTCGGTGAAGCCCCGCAGAGCGACGACATCACCGTCCTGTTTATCCACTATCTGGGCTAGCGTGGCCTTAGAACTTCTCCGGTCTCATGGTGGGGAAGAACAACACGTCCTGGATGGTTTCGGCGCCGGTCATGAACATGGTGAGGCGGTCGATGCCGATGCCGATACCGCTGGTGGGCGGCATGCCGTATTCCAGGGCGCGGACGAAGTCGTAGTCGATGTACATGGCTTCGTCGTCGCCTTTGCTCTTGAGGGCGGCCTGCTCCTCGAAGCGCTCCAGCTGGTCCACGGGGTCATTGAGCTCGGAATAGGCGTTGGCCAGTTCCTTGCCGTTCACGAAGAGTTCGAAACGCTCGGTAAGGGTGTCGTCGTAGCGGCAGCGCTTGGTGAGCGGGGACATCTCCACGGGATAGTCGATGATGAAGGTGGGCTGGATGAGCTGGTGCTCGCAGTACTCTCCGAAGATGGCGTCAATCAGTTTGCCGACGCCCATTTCGGGGGAGACTTCCACGTTGAGTTTCTTGCACACATCTCGCAGCTGCTCCTCGTTCATGCCCTTCACATCCACACCGGCGTACTCCTTGATGGCATCCAGGATTTTAAGGCGGCGGAAGGGTCCCTGGAAGGAAATCTCATGGCCGCCGATGACCTTGGTGAC
The DNA here is from genome assembly GCA_905234795.1 of uncultured Bacteroidales bacterium. Taxonomy (GTDB): domain Bacteria; phylum Bacteroidota; class Bacteroidia; order Bacteroidales; family UBA932; genus Cryptobacteroides. The sequence goes on from CAJOIQ010000003.1 coordinate 22,819, forward strand.
GCCGCCGGTGGATTCGGCCACGCGCTGGAGCATCTTCTCTGTGAATTCCATCATCCACAGGTAATCTTTATAGGCGATGTACATCTCCACGCAGGTGAATTCCGGGTTGTGGGTCTTGTCCATGCCCTCGTTGCGGAAGTTCTTGGCAAACTCGTACACGCCGGCAAAGCCGCCCACGATGAGACGCTTGAGGTACAGCTCATTGGCAATGCGCATGTACATGTCCACGTCCAGGGCGTTGTGGTGGGTGATGAACGGACGGGCCGTGGCGCCGCCGGGGATGGGCTGCAGGATGGGGGTTTCCACCTCCAGGCAGCCGGCCTCGTTGAAGCATTGGCGCATGCAGGCAATAATCTGGGCACGCTTGAAGAAGGTTTCCTTCACCTGGGGGTTCACCACCAGGTCCACATAGCGCTGGCGGTAGCGAAGCTCGGGATCCTCGAAGCTGTCGTGCACAGTGCCGTCGGCATCGGTTTTTACGATGGGCAGCACGCGCAGGGACTTGGACAGCACGGTGAGTTCCTTGGCGTGAACGGAAAGCTGGCCGGTCTGGGTGAAGAAGGCGAAGCCCTTGATACCCACGATATCGCCGATGTCCAGCAGTTTCTTGAACACGGTGTTGTACAGGGTTTTGTCCTCATCGGGGCAAATCTCGTCCCGCTTCACATAAACCTGGATGCGGCCTTCGCTGTCCTGCAGCTCCATGAAGGAAGCGGCACCCATGATGCGGCGGCTCATGATGCGGCCGGCGATGCACACGTCCTGGAAGTTGTTTTCCTCCGGCTTGTAGCCTGCGGCGATGGCGGCGGTGCTGGTATTGACGGGATACAGCGGAGCCGGGTACGGATTGATGCCCAGTTCGCGAAGTTTACCCAAGGATTCTCTGCGTCCGAGCTCCTGCTCGTTCAGTTCGTAATATGCCATAATTGATATCGATAAAATGCTTATTTGGAAGACGGCATCAGGTCATGGAAATACCGGGTAAGCTTTCCGGTGATCTCGTTAATCTTGTTGATGACAGAATCCCATGCCGAACTTTTTTCACTGAAGAATTCACTCAGAAGCATATCGGCCGATCCGTCGGAGAAGTGAAGGCCGGGGAGCACGTTCCAGCCCTCGCTGCCATCGGCGGTCACCATGGAAACAAAGCTGGCCTGCACGGTGGGATTGTTGTCGAAGAAGAGCTCTGCTTTCAGCGATTTGGAAATCTGACGGGCTGCCGTATTGGCGTCGGCCTGGCTGCTGTAGTGGGTGTAAATGGACTTCAGGTCCTGAATATCGGCCTCGGCCTTGACAATGGCCTGGCCTCCCATGAGGCTGAGTTGGTTGATGGTAACGTCGTCCAAAGAGACGGAGAGGCCTCCCAGAAGGGATTTTACCTGGGAGTAGATGTCAAACTCCAACTTGCCGTCCAGCAGGAGTACGCTGGTGGAACCGTGGGTGAGTTCAAAGATGCCCTCGGCATAGTCTTCTGAAATGGTGAGGTTGGTGCCGGTGAAGTTGTAGGCCGGATTCTGGAGAGAAAGGCTGCCGCCGATGGCATCTCCCTCGTCCAGTTTGCCGTTCTTGTTGTTGTCGTATATGACGGGGCTGAGCGACAGATCCAGGAATGCGCTGCTGTTCTCGGTGACGTGGATGGCCATGGTCTGGGGGACATACAGACTGATGCTGGAGGAATACTCATCGCTTGTGCGCGAATAGATTTGCCAGGCTGTTGCGGATTCTCCCTTCACTTCGACCTGGGCCTTGTAGATCTTTCCGTTATAGGGCAGGGATATGCTCACCGGGTTGTTGTTGGAGGTGTATTTGACCACCTTGTTCTCCACGGTGATGCTGCCGGTTATCTGGGAAAGCTTGATGAGGGTGATGGTCTTGTTACCTTCTTCCTTGATGAAGAGGTCTTCCAGGTTCTGGGCGAAATCCTTCACGGATTGGTCGGTCTCGGCGTTCCTGATCACATCGATGATTTCGTTCACCAGGCCAAGACCGGTCTGGCCCCAGGCCTTCCAATTATCGGGGTCTATTTCGTTAAGAGTGTTTACGACGACATCGGACACTTTCTTCTGGACTTCGGTGGGAGTCATGGGAGCGGCGGGCTTTGTATCCTTGTTGCAGGAAAGCATGGAAAGGGCCACTGCTGCGGCACCGAGAATAGCATGGATTTTTTTCATAATCTTCTTAAGTGTAAAGAATGCATCTGCAAAGATACGAAAAAAAATCCCATTCATCCCTTCAGGGATGCATCTCTTCCCCAAAAAGGGACAAATCCTTGCTAATGAAGCGGAAAATTCGTATCATTGTGTATTGATAACAACTGATAACCAAAGGATATGAAAAGGATTCTCATGGCCGTAGCAGCCTTCGCATGCCTGGCCGCCTGCGCCCCCAAGGGGCCGAATCATCCGGAGTGGACTTATAACTCCGTGGTTTATGAAGTGAATATCCGCCAGTTCTCTCCGGAGGGAACCTTCGCGGGAGTGGAAGCCCAGCTGCCCCGTCTCAAGGACCTGGGCGTGGATGTGCTGTGGCTCATGCCCATGTATCAGATTGGCGTGGAAGGCCGAAAAGGCACCCTGGGTTCTTACTATGCCATCTCGGATTACAAGAAAGTGAATCCGGAGTTCGGCACCATGGAGGACTTCCAGCACCTGCTGGACGCCGCCCATGCGCAGGGCTTCAAGGTAATCCTGGACTGGGTGGCCAACCAGACCGCACCGGACAATGTGTGGATGACCGAAAAACCGGCCGATTTCTATGAAAGGGATGCCGAGGGCAACGCCATCTGGGAGTATGACTGGACCGATACCCGCAGCCTCAATTACGAGAACAAGGAAGTGTGGTGGGCCCAGGACGACGCCATGCGCTTCTGGCTGGAAAAGGGCGTGGACGGTTTCCGCTGCGACGCCGCCGGGGAAGTTCCCGCCAAATTCTGGTATGCCATCCTGCCCAAGATGAATGCCGACTATCCGGAGATTTACCTGCTGGCCGAGGCCGAGCGGGAGAATCTGGCCGATTCCCGGGAGACCTTTGACGCCAACTATGCCTGGGAACTGCACCACCTGCTCAACAGCATGGCCCAGGGCAGCAAGGGAGTGAAGGACCTCAAGGAATATGTGGCCCGTGACGCCCGCCGCTTCCCGAAGGAGGCCTTCCGTCTCACCTTTACCTCCAACCACGACGAAAACTCCTGGGCGGGGACCGAATTCGAGCGTGAGGGTGCTGCGGCCGATGCCTGCGCCGTCCTGTGCGCCACCCTGCCCGGCTCCCAGCTGCTGGTCTATACCGGCCAGGAAATCGGCCTGAACCGCCGTCTGGAATTCTTTGAGAAGGATCCCATTACGGACTGGAGCGCCAACGGGCACACTGCTTTCTGGAAGAAACTCATCGAGCTGAAGCATAATAATCCGGCACTGGCCGCCGGCGAAAAAGGCGGTGAGATTGTGTGGTGGGATGCTCCCGAAGGATGGGTGGCCTTCCATCGCGAGGTAAAGGGCAACATGGTCATTGTGATTGCCAATTTTGGCATTCCTGTTCCTGCCGAGGCTCCTGCCGAAGAAGCCCAGGGCAACGACAACCGTCCCCAGGGAGACAAGGTGGCCCAGCCTTTCAAGAACCTGGAAGCCGCTCCCGTCACCATGACCCTCAACTTGAAAGAAGAATATAAGAATGCCTTTACCGGCGAGGTGGTGAAGTGCCCTGTGGACATTACGCTGGCTCCCGGAGATTTTATTGTCCTCACAAAATAAGATATGAAAAAAGCAGTCATGGCTTTAGCCGCCACTTTTGTGCTGGCCGCATGCGGCGGCCCCGCCCCCGTCAATCCTGCTAATCTGGAAGATGCCACCCCTCAGGAGGTGACCCGCGTAGAACCCCTGTGCTGGTGGGTAGGCATGAAAACCGACCTCCAGATTATGGTGCAGGGACCGGATATCTCTTCCTACGACGTAAGCATTTACGGAGAAGGTCTGAAAGTAACGGCCGTACACCAGGCCGACAGCCCGGATTATCTGTTTGTGGACGTGGAGGTGGGTCCGTCGGCCAAGCCCGGCACCTGCTATCTTCTATTCTCCAAGGAGGGTAAGTCGTTCAAATATTCCTACCTTCTGCTGGAACGCCAGGAGGGGAGCGCCAACCGCGAGAGCTTCACATCGGCCGATATGATCTACCTGATCATGCCGGACCGCTTTGCCAGCGGAGACCGCACAAACGATTCCGGCTTCAGCACCGTTGCTTCCCCGTATGAGGACGGTTCCGGTCACGAATGGATGGTTCCGGTCACCCCGGACAAAGTGGACCGAAAGGATCCCGTCACCCGTCACGGCGGAGACCTGCAGGGTATCATCGACCATCTGGACTACATTGCCGACCTGGGCGCAACCGCCATCTGGAACACCCCGCTCCTGCTGGACAACCAGCCCTATGAGAGCTATCACGGTTATGCCTGCGCCGACTACTATCACATCGACCCCCGTTTTGGAGACAACGCCCTGTACAAGGCATTTGTGGACGAGAGCCACAAGAAGGGCCTGAAGGTGATCATGGATATTGTGACCAACCACTGCGGCACGGCTCACTGGTGGATGGAGAACCCGCCCTTCAAAGACTGGTATCACGTGAACGAGCCCTATATGCAGATGAACGCCCTGTTCTCTGTCTATATGGATCCCAACGCTGCCAAGGTAGACCGTTACCGCCAGGAGAGCGGCTGGTTCGTTCCTTCTATGCCCGATATGAACCTGGACAATCCCTACGTGCTGAAGTATTTCCAGCAGTGGGCTGTTTGGTGGATCGAATACGCCGGTCTGGACGGCCTGCGCGTGGATACCTATCCCTACAACGAGCCGGATCCCATGAGCCAGTGGTGCAAGGCCGTAACCGACGAATACCCCAATATGAACATTGTGGGTGAGTGCTGGGACTACAATATCCCTCAGGTGGCCTACTGGCAAAAGGACAACCCCAACAGGAACGGCTTCAACTCCAACCTGCCGTCCGTCATGGACTTCCCGCTGGAGCACGCCATCCATCAGGCCCTGAACGAGGAACAGGTGAACTGGGACGAGGGCATGACCCGCATCTACACGGTGCTGGCCCAGGATTTTGTGTACCAGAATCTGGACAATATGATGACGTTCTTCGCCAACCACGACCACGCCCGTACCGGCGACACCTTCGGCGCCGATCCCGCCAAGATGAGGCTGGCCATCGCCCTGCTGGCCACCGTGCGCGGCATTCCACAGCTGTACTATGGAGACGAGATGATGTTCCTGGAACGCAAGGACTGCATCAGCCACGACGGCGCCAAGCGCATCGACTTCCCCGGCGGCTGGGAGGGTGACAAGGTGAACCTGTTTACGGCTATCGGCCGGGCATCGGCCCCTGCCCTGTACACCTATGCGGCCGACCTTCACGACTATACCCGGACCCTCTTCCGCTGGCGCAAGGGCTGTGAGGCCGTCCAGAAGGGAAAGACCCTGCATTTCCTGTCCCGCAAGAACGAGGGGGCCCGCAACATCACCGACAACAGCTATTCCTTCTTCCGTTATACCGACAACCAGGCTGTGTTCGTGTACATCAACAACAACCGGGAACCCCGCGTGCTGGACTGGAGCCATTACCGGGAGTTTGTGACGGGTCCCGTGACAGGAACCGACGTTCTCACCGGAGAACAGGTTGTTTTGAAAGACGGCCTCTCCATTGCCCCCAAGACAGCCCTGATTGTAGAATTTGACCGATAAGCCGGGTGTGATTTGGAAGTACTTGATTATTAATTTATTATAAAAAATCTCCTGGGTTAATATACCTGGGAGAAAATTAATAAGATGTTCATTATGAGATTGTTACACATCACGTCTATTTCGGCAATACTGCTACTGTTCGCATGTGCTGGTCCCCAGGTTACCCTGGAAGGGGAGACACAAAGTCTCCAAAGCCCCGACGGCAAACTGGCCCTCACCGTGGGCTTTACCGCCGAGGGTACGCCCGTCTATTCGCTGGACCGGGAAGGGACGGCCGTCATCAAACCCTCCCGTCTGGGTTATAAACTGCTGAACGGTCCGGACCTGTCCAAGGGATTCACCTGTGTGGGGGCCGAGGAAAGCAGTTTTGACGAAACTTGGGAACCCGTCTGGGGAGAGGAAGCACAAATCCGCAACCATTACAATGAGTTGCTGGTGTGCCTGAAGAAAGAGGACGGCGTGGCCATGAACCTGCGTTTCCGCCTGTATGACGACGGCCTGGGCTTCCGCTACGAATTCCCCCAGGAGAACAAGCTCACCTATTTCAAGGTGGCCGATGAACTCACGGAGTTCGCCCTCACCGGAGACCACACCGCCTGGTGGATCCCCGGAGACTACGACACCCAGGAATACAATTACCATGAGTCCAAGCTGTCCGACGTCCGGGCGCTGAATTCCGTGGAGAGGCCCTACAATGCATCCCAGACGGTGGCATCGGCCATGTCGGTGCAGACCGCCCTGCAGATGAAGACCGCTGAGGGCCTGTATGTGAACATCCACGAGGCCGAGGTCCTGGATTATCCCACCACCAACCTGGAACTGGACGACAAAGACTTTGTGTTCACCACACTGCTCACACCCGATGCCCAGGGCGTTAAGGGCCGCCTTCAGGCCCCTTGCCACAGCCCCTGGCGCACGGTGCAGGTGTGTGAGAAAGCCACCGATGTCCTGGCCTCCCGCCTTATCCTGAACCTGAACGAGCCCTGCGCCCTGGAGGATGTTTCCTGGATCCACCCCGTGAAATACATGGGCGTATGGTGGGAGATGATCACCGGTAAGACACACTGGTCCTATACCTCCGATTTCCCTTCCGTACAGCTGGGCGTTACGGACTATTCCAAGGCCAAGCCCCACGGCCGCCACGGCGCCAACAACGAGAATGTGCGCAAGTACATCGACTTTGCCGCCGACAACGGCTTCGATGCCATCCTGGTGGAAGGCTGGAACGAGGGTTGGGAGGACTGGTTCGGCTGCCAGAAGGACTATGTCTTTGACTTTGTCACCCCTTATCCGGACTTCGACCTGCCCGCGCTCAACGCCTATGCCCACAAGAAGGGAATCCGCATTGTGATGCACCACGAGAGCTCTTCCTCCACCGTGAACTATGAGCGCCACATGGAGAAGGCTTACCAGCTGATGAACCAGTATGGCTATGACGCCGTGAAGAGCGGTTATGTGGGAGACATCATCCCTTACGGAGAACACCACTACAGCCAGCCCCTGATCAACCACTACCACTATGCCGTAGTGGAGGCCGCCAAGCATCATATTATGGTGAACGCCCATGAGGCCGTGCGTCCCACGGGACTGTGCCGCACCTGGCCCAATATGATTGGCAACGAGAGCGCCATGGGTACCGAGTTCCGCAGCGACATCAACCCCGGCCATACCACCATCCTGCCCTTCACCCGTGAGCAGGGCGGTCCCATGGATTATACGCCCGGCATCTTCGAGCAGGACATGTCCATTACCGCTCCCGGCGAAACCGGCAAGATGCGCCACACCATCGGCAACCAGCTGGGCCTGTACGTCACTTTCTACAGCCCGCTGCAGATGGCGGCCGACCTCCCGGAAAACTATGCCCGCTTCATGGACGCTTTCCAGTTCATCAAGGACGTGGCGGTGGACTGGGACAAGAGCCTGTATCTGGAGGCCGAACCCGGCGCCTACATCGTGACGGCCCGTCATCCCAAACTGTCCACGCTCAACTCCGGCCGCATGAGCGGTCATTCCAGCGTGTATGACTTTGTGTACAAGGGCGGCAAGCCGCATGACGTTTGGTATGTGGGCGGCATCACGGACGAAACCGCCCGCGAGGTCCATGTTCCGCTTACCTTCCTCAAGCCCGGGGTGGTGTATGAAATGGCCTTGTATATGGACGGTCCCACCGCCGACTATGAGACCAACCCGAAGAGCTACCAGATCATTCACAGCGAGGCTGTGAGCACCGATGTCATCAACGTGAAGATGGCCCGTGCCGGCGGCTTTGCTATGAGCTTAAGAGAAATTCTGTAGTGGAAACCATTACCATCTCCTGCGTCAACGACGGACGGGATTATGAACTGGAACAGGGGCAGCCGCTTTCCGCCGTTGCCCCCAGGACCGTTGTGGACATCCGCAGCGGCAGGGAATTCCCCGTGCTGGCCGCGCTGGTGGACCACGAGCTCCGTCAGCTGGATTTTCCTGTTCTCTATCCCCACCGGGTAGAGTTTATCGGCCTTAACCATACGGAGGGCCGGAGGGTTTATATCCGTTCCTTGAGTTTTCTGGCCCAGGCGGCTGCGCGGCAGCTGTTCCCGGACCGCAAATTCAAGATCAACCATTCGCTTCCAAGCGGTTACTACTGCAAGTTCCGTGGGGAACGCATTACCGACGAGCAAATCCTCGCCATCCGTGAACGGATGCGTGAGATGGTGGCCAAAGACCTTCCCTTCACTTCCCGCAGAATCCTGTCCTCGGAGGCCATGGAGATCTTCCAGAACCAGAACCAGCCGCTCAAGGCAGGGCTCATCAAGTCTCTGGGGCAGTATTTCACTACCGTTTATTACCTGGACGGTGTGGTGGACAATTTTTACGGTCCCCTGGCGCCTTCCACGGGGTATCTGAAGGTCTTTGACCTGATGCCCTACCATCACGGTTTCTGCCTCCAGTATCCGCAGGAGGGAGACGAGTCCCATACCATTCCCCGCCAGAAGCAAATCAAGCTCACCAACACCCTTAAGGACTATGGCTACTGGTGCAAGACCACCGGAGTGGTGAGTGTGGGCGCCCTCAACAACATGCTCATGGAAGGGAAGGCCGTGGAGCTCATCAACCTGTGCGAAGCCCGTCAGGAGCGAGGCTACGCCGCCATCGCCGATAAGATTTATGCCGACAGGGACCGCATCAAGATTGTGTTTCTGGCCGGGCCGTCCTCCAGCGGAAAAACTTCATCGTCCCTGCGTGTGGCGCAGCAGTGCAAGGTGTTGGGGCTCAACCCCAAGGTGATTGAGCTGGACAATTACTTTGTAGAGAGGGAACGTACGCCGTTGGACGAATTCGGCCATTACGACTTCGAGGCCCTGGAAGCCATGGACTTGGAGTTGCTGGGAACGCATCTGAACACGCTGTTGGACGGTGGAGAAGTGGAACTGCCGCGCTATGACTTCAAGTTGGGACGGCCTTTCTTCGAGGGCAAGATGATGCATCTGGAGCAGAACGACATCCTGGTGATGGAAGGCATTCACGCCCTGGATCCCGCCATGGTCCCCTCCGTGGACCAGAGCCGCATTTTCAGGATTTATGCTTCGGCCCTTACGTCCCTGAAGCTGGACGAGAACTGCTGCATTTCCACTACGGACAACCGCCTTCTCCGACGCATGATCCGGGACAACCGCGTGCGGGGCATCTCTCCGGAGGACACCATCCTGCGCTGGCCGTCCGTGCGCCGCGGGGAGGGGAAGTATATTTTCACCTTCCAGGAGAATGCCGACGCTCAGTTCAACAGCGCCCTGCTGTACGAGCTTCCCATGCTGCGCTATTACGCCGAACCGCTGCTGCGCCGCATCCTGCCGTCTTCCCCGGCCTATGCCGAGGCTGTGCGCCTGCTCAAGTTCCTCTCCTACATCGTCCCGCTTCAGCCGGCCGAGATTGCGGCCATTCCCCCCACCAGCATCCTGCGGGAATTCATCGGTGGACAAACTTTGTAAAAAAATTTGCGAAATCCCAAGATTGTCCCTAATTTTGTATCCCGGTTAGTTCTTAATCGGGATTTTTTATGTCCAATAGTTTGCGCTATGCAAGCCTTCGATTTGTAGGTTTGCAGCAAGAGACAAGCATATACGAACTGCTGGCCAAGCAGTTCACCAATCGCTATTTCATCCTTAGCCATTCGGGCACCCGTCGCCTGATGGCCTACCCGGAAGTCGTCGGCTTTGATTCCTATCTGTCGATGCTCCCTCCTACCGTCGCCGCCCTTCGCCAATTGTTTCCACAAGGCCAGGGCGGCGATGTCGATATTCTCACCATCCTCCGCGGCGGCCTGAACTATCCGCTGGAGGAAGCCTGCTTCCGCAACGGCATTCGGGTGAGCGACATCCACTTCGTCTCCTGCGAGCGCATCATTGAGGACCACATCATCACCGGCCTGGAAATCAAGTACGAGAAACTGCGCATCACCCAGGACCGTACCCTGGTTATCGGCGACATCATTGCCACCGGAGATACCCTTCGCCTGTGCCTGAACCAGGTGGTGGACCGCTTCCGCCGCCGCGGAGGCAGTATCCGCAAGATCATCTTCTTCACCATCGGCGGCACAAAGGCCATCGACCTCATGGAAGAGATGGCCGAAAAGATCCGCGGTTACTTCCCTGGCTTCGAGGGTTTTGAATGCTTCTTCTACGAGGGCGTCTTCACCGTGTATGAGGACCAGGGTGCCACGGGCATCAATGTGCCCAACATCGACTTTGGCTGGAAGGAAGGCGCGGTGGCTCCGGAATTCCGTCGTTTCATACTGGACCATCCTTACTCCATCCTGGAAAAGTGCATCATCTACGACGGCGGCGCCCGCCGATACGAGATTCCGGTTCACTTCCACGAAGCCCTGGAGTATTGGGAAGGCGTGTGGGGCCGGGCCGACCGCATAGATCCCGTGAAGCTGGTGGCCGAGAAACTGGGCTATGACAAGCCGCTGAGTTTCTCCGACTGGCTGGATACCACCCATTTCCGTGACCTGATGGACGAGACCCTCAAGAAGCTTTGGGCCGACGAGACCGAGCTCCTGGAGAACGCGGCAGCCCTGTCGCTGGAGACCATCGCCATGCAGCGCATCAATGCAATCAATTCAATCTTAAAACAATATGAGTAACAAAAAAACGGACTTCGACTACACGAATGTGCCCGTCGACAAGAACGGACGCAAGAGCAACTTGAGCATGTTCATGGTCATGCTGGGCTTCACTTTCTTCAGCGCCAGCATGTGGGTGGGCCAGCAACTGGCCGCCGGCCTCAACTGGAGCGGCTTTGTATGGGCCCTCATCCTGGGCGGTCTCATCCTGGCAGCCTACACGGGCGCCCTGGGATGGATTGGCGCCGAGAGCGGCCTCTCCCTGGATATGCTTTCCCGCCGGAGCTTCGGCACCAAAGGCAGCTGGCTCCCCAGCGCCATGATCAGCTTCACGCAGACCGGTTGGTTCGGCGTGGGTCTGGCCATGTTCGCCATTCCCGTTGCCAAGGAACTGCTGGGCCTGGAGGTGACGCCGGACTACATGCCCTGGCAGGGTTACCTGCTGGTGGCCATTGCCGGTATCCTGATGACCGCCAGCGCCTACTTCGGCATCAAGAGCCTCACCCTCATCAGCTACATTGCCGTTCCGGCCGTGGCTATCCTGGGTACCGTGGCCATGATCCTGGCCGTGAAGCACGGTGACGCCGGTCTGGTGGAACAGTTCTCCAAGGGCAGCAAGGACCTGGGCATCATCGCCGGTGCCGGCCTGGTTGTGGGTAGCTTCGTTTCCGGCGGTACCGCCACGCCCAACTTCACCCGCTTTGCCAAGAGCGCCAAGGTTGGCCTGTGGACCACGGTGGTCGCCTTCTTTATCGGCAACAGCCTCATGTTCCTCTTCGGTGCCGTTTCCAGCATCTATGTAGGTGGTAACGACATCTTCGAGGTGATGCTCAACTTGAACCTCTTCTACCTGGCCGTCCTGGTACTGGGCCTGAACATCTGGACCACCAACGACAACGCCCTGTACACCGCCGGTCTGGGCCTGAGCAACATCTTCGGCCTGTCCAAGAAGACCATGGTCATCATCTCCGGTATCATCGGCACCGTGGCTGCCGTGTGGCTGTACTGGAACTTCTGCGGCTGGCTCAACGTGCTCAACTGCACCCTGCCTCCCGTGGGTATCATCCTCATCCTCCACTACTTCACCCACAAGGGTAAGGAAGTGGTCGAAAAGACCGTGGACTGGAGCGCCATCGTGGGTGTTGTAGCCGGCGCCGTGGTGGCCAACCTGGTGCACTGGGGCTTTGCTTCCATCAACGGTATGGTAGTGGCCGCCCTCTGCTGGGGCGTAGGTCAACTAATCTGCAAGCGTAAATAATTCTTCGAGGTTTTTTCCCCTATCTCTGCAATGTATTACGCACTTTCCCCGTGAAAGTGCGTAATTCGTTACATCCCAATGTAACGTACTACGCGAAAAACGCTAAAAACGTGTAACAGGTTACAGTACTTCCTTTAAGAACGGACCCGTAACGGAGGCGGGGTCCTTCGCCAATTGTTCCGGGGTACCTTCGGCCACGATGCGGCCACCGGCACGGCCGCCGGCGGGACCCATGTCAAAGAGGTAGTCTACACTCTTGAGCACGTCCAGATTGTGCTCGATGATGATGACGGTGTTGCCGGCGTCCACCAGGCGCTGCAGCACGCCCATCAGCACCTTGATATCCTCGAAGTGCAGACCGGTGGTGGGCTCGTCCAATATATATAAGGTCTTTCCGGTGGAGGGACGGGAAAGCTCGGCGGCCAGTTTCATGCGCTGGCTCTCGCCGCCGGAAAGGGTGACCGCGCTTTGGCCCAGTCTCACATAGCCCAGGCCCACATCCACCAGGGCTTTGAGCTTAGCAGCTATGCGCGGGATGGGCTGGAAGAACTCATAAGCTTCGGCAATGGACATCTCCAACACGTCGTTGATGTTCTTGCCCTTGTACTTGACGGCCAGGGTGTCCTCCTTGTAACGCTTTCCGCCGCACACTTCGCAGGGCACGTGCACGGAAGGCAGGAAGTTCATCTCGATGACCTTGATGCCGGCGCCCTTGCATTCCTCACATCGGCCTCCCGGAACATTGAAGGAGAAATGACCGGCCTTGAAACCGCGCACCTTGGCATCCTTCGTTTCCTCGAAGAGGGTGCGGATGTCGCCGAACACGGCCGTGAAAGTAGCGGGATTGGAGCGGGGCGTCCGGCCGATGGGACTCTGGTCAATCTCGATGAGTTTATCAATAAACTCCATCCCTTCGATATCCTGGTAGGGCAGCGGTTTTTCCTTGGACCGATAGAACTTCTGCTTGAGGATGGGCATAAGGGTCTCGTTCACCAGGGAGCTCTTGCCGGAACCGGAGAGACCGGCCACGCCGATGAGGCAGCCCAGCGGGAAGCTTACATCCACGCTCTTGAGGTTGTTGCCGATGGCGCCGCGTAAAGTAAGAAAATGGCCGTTGCCCTTGCGCCGCTCCCTGGGAACCTCGATGCGTCGTTTCCCGCGCAGGTAATCCAGGGTAAGGGATTCGCCGTTTTTCAGGAGCTCTTTCAAAGGACCGTTCAGACAGATGCGTCCGCCGTTTTCTCCTGCGCCGGGTCCCACGTCCACCAGCCAGTCGGCCGACAGCATGGTCTCGGCATCGTGCTCCACCACCATCACAGAGTTGCCCTCGTCCCGAAGGGCCTTGAGGGAAGCAATAAGTTTGCGGTTGTCCTTCTGATGCAGGCCGATGGAAGGTTCGTCCAGGATGTAGAGCACATTCACCAGTTTGGAGCCGATCTGGGTGGCCAGGCGGATGCGCTGGCTCTCTCCTCCGGACAGAGATCCGGTGGGCCGATCCAGAGACAGGTAGTCCAGGCCGACGTCCAGCATGAACTGGACGCGCTCCCGCAGTTCCTTCAGGATATCCCGGGCTACGTTTTTCTCCCTTTGGTTGAACCCTTCCGGAATGGTGTCCAGCCACTGGCGGAGTTCCGTCATTTCCATGGCCGCCACCTCGGGGATGGTCTTTCCGTCGATGCGGAAGCACAGGGCATCCTTGTTCAGACGTGTCCCGTTACACACGGGGCAGGTAATGGTATCCTCTATGTTTTCGATGACGCCGCCCCAGCTTTCCATTTCCGACAGATTGCCTTCTCCCACGCGGAAAAGGTCCTCGGAACCATAGACCAGCAGGCTCACCACTTCGTCAGGCAGGGCCTCGATGGGATCATAAAGACTGAAGTTGTATTTGCGGGCGATGGCGCGGATGATGTCGAACTTGCGGTTTTCCCGTACCCGGCCCAGCGGCACGATGGCCCCGTCGGCTACGCTCTTGCTGCGGTCCGGGATGATGGTGTCCAGGTTCACGTCCACAATAGTACCCAGACCCTTGCAGTGCGGGCAGTACCCCTGCGGGGAGTTGAAGGAAAAGCTGTGTGGTTGCGGTTCCTGGAGGGAAAGGCCGCTCTCGGGATCCACCAGGTGCTTGGAGTAATGGCGCAGGCTGCCGTTTTCCACGTCCAGTACGGCCACAGAGCCCTTGCCGATGCCGATGGCCCGCCCCACAGATTCCCTGATGCGACGGTCGTCTCCCGCTTCCGGTTTCAGCCGGTCCACCACCAGTTCAATAAAATGGGGCTTGTAACGGTCCAGGGCCTGTACTTCCTGCAGTTCCAGGATGTCTCCGTCAATGCGCACTTCCGTATAACCGCGTTTGCGCAGTTGGTCGAAAAGTTCCCGGTAATGACCTTTTCGGCCCCTTACCAGCGGAGCCAGCAGATAGCATTTTCGGCCTGCATACTGGGTGAGGATCAGGTCCACAATCTGCTCGTCGGTGTAACGCACCATCTCCTTGCCGGTTTCCGGGGAGAAGGCACGGGATCCTTTGGCATACAGCAGGCGCAGGAAGTCATAGATTTCCGTGATGGTGCCGACGGTGCTTCGGGGATTGTTGCCGGTGGTCTTTTGTTCGATGGCAATGATGGGACTCAAGCCCCTGATTTCCTCCACCTCCGGCTTCTCCAGGATTCCCATGAAGTGCTTGGCATAGGTGGACAGTGTATCCATGTACCGGCGCTGGCCCTCGGCATAGATGGTGTCGAAAGCCAGGGAGCTCTTGCCGCTTCCGCTGAGCCCTGTCACCACCACGAATTCTCCCCTGGGGATATCTACATCGATGTTTTGCAGGTTGTTCGCCCGCGCACCCCGTATCTGGATAAACTCTTTGCCCGCCATAGACTGCAAAGATACGAAGAATCTGGGATTATTTGACATTCCCGGCCCTTGCTCCCATCCTGCCCCACGCCGTCCGGGCCATCCCTGCAATCTGTTACACGTTTTTGGCATTTTTCATCGGTAGAAAGATGATAATACCCCTTGGGCAGGTCTTTGTACTCGTTTCTTTTCATGGCACTATTGGTTATTGTCAGGCCCTTTTAAACAAAGGACTCTGGCTCGGGTCGATGTCTAAACATACGTCAAAATCAATCATTTAACAACAATCGGCTAAAACTATTTAAGTTTTGGCTGCTTTTTGCGATGTTTTAGCTGTTTTTGTATCTTTGTGTATGATTCTAAGTCTACGCACAGCCCTGGAAACCGACCTTCCCGCCATCATGCAGGTGCTGGAAGCGGGGCGGGGCATCATGCTCGCCAGCGGGAATCCCAACCAGTGGGCAGCCGGTTACCCCACGGAACAAATGGTCCTTGCCGATATCCGTCATGATTATGGAAAAGTGTTGGAAGCCGAGGGACAGATTGTGGCCTACTTCGCCTGTATCCCTTCCCCGGACCCCACGTACGCCGTGATTGAAGGCGGTGCCTGGCTGGATGATGAAAAGCCCTATTTTGTGGTACACCGCATAGCCAGCTATCCCCAGGTACATGGCGTGTTCAAAACCATGATGGAATATCTGGACAGCATCACGGACAACATCCGGATAGATACACACAAAGACAACCATATTATGCAGCACAACCTGGCCAAATATGGTTTCCGGTATTGTGGGATTATCCACATAGCCAGCGGAGCAGAACGACTGGCCTACCAACGATTACAATAATCCCTCCTCCTGCAACGCACTACGCAATAATCGCCAAAAACGCGTAGTAGGTTACATCCCCCATTCGGCCCGGAGGCGGTCCATCAGGTGCATTACGTACAGGATTTCGCTGTGGGGCATCTGGGAGGCTTCCAGAGCGCCGGCGGCAATGGCGTCGCGGCAGGCGCGGAACTGATATTCGAAACCGGTGATCTGCGGCGGCAATTCCACAACGCGCTCCACAATATGCCGTTTGCGGCAGATGCTGATGCGGGTGGGATGAATGAGATCGTCAAAGACCAGGTAACCCGTTGTGCCGGCAATAACAGCCTCGTTGCCGCCCTGGCACCAGGCTGATGCCTGCAGGGAAGCCAGGGTTCCGTCGGCCAACACCAGGGTAATGTCCTCGGTGGCATCCACGCCGCCTTCGGACAGAATGCAGGTGGTGTTCAGCTTTTCGATGGGGCTGTCGAAGTACATCCGCACGAAGTTGAGCACATACACGCCCAGGTCCAGCAGGGCGCCGCCACCCAGGGAGGCTTCACGCACGCGTTCTTTGTCGGACACGTTGTAGGCAATGGTGGCGCTCACCATCCGGGGATCTCCAACGACGCCGGATGAGAGAAGTTCCCGGCCGATTTCCCGCACAGGCATATACCGCGGCCACATGGCTTCGGCCACAAAAACGCCCTTCTCCCGCGCCAGGGCCAGGATGGCTGCCGCTTCCGTGGCATTGAGCATAAAGCTCTTTTCCACCAGGCAGGGTTTGCCGGAGAGGATTGCGTCCCGCGCCTGCGCAAAGTGGCAGGAATGGGGCGTGGCAATATAGACCAGCTGAACATCGGGGTCGGCTAACAGCTCCTCATAGGATCCGTAAGCGCGGGGGATGTCAAAGCGGGCGGCAAAGGTCTGCGCCTTATCCAAAGAACGGGAGCCGATGGCCAGGCACTGCATGTCATCCATGGCCGCCAGGGTGGTGGCCGCTTTCTCGGCAATGTGCCCGGCGCCGATGATGCCTACCCGGAAAGACATAAATTACAGCGCGGCCAGGTTGCGGGGATTGCAGATGTCCTTGGCCTCGGCGGTGTACAGGTAATCCAGCAGGGAGGCGTAGTGCTCTTCCACCTTGCCGCGGACAATCTTCATGGTGGAATTCATCATCTTGTTGGCAATGGTGAATTCCTGGTCGCAGATGCCGATGGCCGAAGGAAGCCAGCGCTCCGGGAACATGCCCTCGTGCTTGCCGCCCTTCTTGTAGGAATCCACATCGGCCTGGATGAGGGAGAGCATATAGCGCTTGCCTTCCTCGGTGGCGGGATCCAGTCCGTGCGATGAGGCGGCATCGGCCAACGCGGCCTTGTCCGGCACCACCAGCGCCACGCAGAAGGGCTTTTGGTCATTGTGCAGCACACAGGCGTTTACCCACTTGGAGGTCTCGGTGAGGTTGTCCTCGAAGCCTTCGGGGGAGTACTTTTCACCGTCGGAGGAAATGAGCAGGCTCTTGAAACGGCCCACCACATACAGGAATTCGGGATCGTCGGGGCAGATGTAACC
This sequence comes from uncultured Bacteroidales bacterium, assembly GCA_905234795.1. GTDB lineage: Bacteria > Bacteroidota > Bacteroidia > Bacteroidales > UBA932 > Cryptobacteroides. The sequence goes on from CAJOIQ010000003.1 coordinate 40,153, forward strand.
CATGTCTCCGGTGTGCAGCCAGCCGTCGATGATGGTATCGGCCGTGGCCTTGGGATTCTTCCAGTAGCCGGCCATCACGTTTTCTCCCCGGATGACAATTTCTCCGCGGGTGCCGTGGGGCACTTCCTTGCCCTCGGCGTCCAGGATAACGCAGTCCATGGGCTTTACGATGCGGCCGCTGGAGCCGAAACGGGCGTGGCCGGAGGAGTTGGCGCAGATGATGGGGGTTGCCTCGGTGAGGCCATAACCCTGGAACATGGGCATACCTACTGCGCAGAAGAAGCGCTGGAGTTCGATGTCCAAAAGGGCGCCGCCGCCCACGAAGAACTGCATGCGGCCGCCGAAGCTCTCACGCACCTTGGAGAAGATGATCTTGTCAAAGAGTGCCACAAGAGGCTTTCTCCAGAAGGTGCCGCCGGTGCCGCGGTTATAATACTCCTTATTGTATTTGATGGCGTTGTTCAGCGCAAAGTAGAAGATCTTCTCTGTGAAGCCGCCCTTCTTTTTGATGCCGGCCTCGATGTTCTTTTTGAAGTTGCGGGCCAGGGCAGGAACAGAGAGCATCACGTGCGGACGCGTCTCCGAGATGGCGGTGGGAATGTTGCGCAGGGTGGCCATGGCGTTTTTGCCGATGGGAACAAAGGCGATGGAACCGCCGTAGATCATCATGGTGTACATGCCGGCCACGTGTGCAAAGCAGTGGTCCAGCGGAAGAATGATGAGCATGGTGGCGCCAAAGTCCACGGAAATCACCGAGTTGCCCTGCTCCACGTTGGCGGTGTAGTTGCGGTGGGTGAGGAGGATACCCTTGGGATCGGCCGTAGTACCGGAGGTGTAGGAGATGTTGGCATAGTCGTCGGGGCCGATAGAACGGAAGCGGGCTTCGAAATCGGCCTTGTGGGCCTTGAGGAATTCGTCACCCATCTTCTGGATCTCGCTCATGCGGATTTCCTTGGGCTCCAGTTTGTCGAAGTCGAAGGCGACATCGTCAAAGACAATCACTTTTTCCACGTTGGGACATTCCGGCAGGATGGCGCGGATCTTGGGCAGGTGGTTGCCGGAAACCAGGATCCACTTGGAATCGGAGTGGTTGATGCGGAAGACCAGGTCCTTCCCTTCTCCCAGGTTTACGGACAGCGGAACGTCGGTGGCGCCGGCGTACATGGCGCCCAGCTCGGCCAGAATCCACATGGCGCGGCTCTCGGACAGCAGCGCAATCTTGTCTCCCTTCCTGAGGCCCAGCGACATGAGTCCCGCGCCGATGCGGTAGGCTTCCTCACGGGTTTGCCCCTGGGTGATTTCCTTCCATTTCCCGTCTACCTTCTCCCGAAGGTAAACTTCTTTTTCATACTGGCGGGAATACTTCTCTACGAAGTCGATGATGGTGGGTCTGGTGCTCATAGTCTTTATTCGGCAGGGAACAGGCCGTAGAGTTCGGCGTCAATTTTATCGGTGATGGACTGGAAATCCTCGGGACGGTTCTCGAACTTGATGTTGTCCACGTCGATGATGAGGAGACGGGCTTTGTAGTCCTTGATCCAGTCCTCGTAGCGCTGGTTGAGGCCGGTGATGTAGTCGATGCGGATGGAACGCTCGTACTCACGGCCGCGCTTCTGGATCTGGGCGATGAGGTTGGGAATGCTGGAACGCAGGTAAATGAGCAAATCCGGCGGGTTCACCAGGCTCATCATGAGGTCGAAGAGGTCACTATAGTTCTCGAAGTCCCGGGTGGACATCAGACCCATGGCGTGCAGGTTGGGGGCGAAGATGCGGGCGTCCTCGTAGATGGTACGGTCCTGGATGATTACCTCCTTGTGCTTGGAGATTTCCACCACGTCCTGGAAACGTTTGTTCAGAAAGTAGATCTGCAGGTTGAACGACCAGCGCTCCATGTCCTCGTAGAAGTCGGCGAGGTAGGGGTTGAAGTCCACGGATTCGAACTTGGGGGTCCAGCCATAATGGGCGGCCAACATTTTGGTCAGTGTGGTCTTGCCACTTCCGATATTACCGGCAATTGCTATATGCATAGTAGTAGAAAAGTTTTTGTCTTTTAAAACAGCCCGTACAGTTCGGCGTCAATCCTGTCTGTGATGAGGGCAAAATCCTCGGGGCGATTGAGGAAGTCCAGGTTGTCGGCATCGATGACGATGAGCCGGCCTTTGTAGGAGGCAATCCATTCCTCATAGCGCTGGTTGAGGCCGCTCAGATAGTCGATGGAGATGGATTGTTCGTAGTCCCGGCCGCGTTTTTGAATCTGGGATACCAGATGCTCTATGCTGGATTTGAGGTAAATCATAAGATCGGGCTGCTTCACCACCTCCATCATCACGTTGTAGGTGTCCATGTAGGTGTTGTAGTCCCGTTCCGACAGATTGCCCTGGGCGTAGTTGTTGGCCACGAAGATATGGACGCCCTCGAAGAGGGTGCGGTCCTGGATGATGACATCCTTGGATTTGGAGATTTCCAGAACGTCGTGCAGACGCTGCTGGAGGAAGTACATTTCCAGCGCGAAGGACCAGCGTTTGATGTCGGCGTAATAATCGGCCAGATACGGATTGTAGGTCACGGACTCGAATTTTGGCGTCCAGCCGTAATGGCGGGCCAGGAGCGTGGTGAGCGTGGTTTTTCCGCTGCCGATATTTCCGGCTATTCCGATGTGCATACTGCTGATGTGGTCTTCGTTCTACAAAGTTGGTAAAAGTTTCGTAAATTTGCAATTGCTTTAGAACATCACTTATGCTCCATACCCGCATTTTTCAGTTCAATCCTCTTGGCACCAATTGCACTGTCATTTGGGCCGATGGCGACCGCTCCTGCGTGGTGGCCGATCCCGGCATGTCCTCCGACGAAGGGGAGAAGGAACTCCTGGATTTCTTTGCCAAGGAAGGCCTTACACCCGTGGCCATTCTGCTCACCCACGGCCACTTCGACCATGTGTGGGGCGTGGAACGTCTGCTGGCCAAATACTCCATCCCGGTGTACATGCATCCGCTGGACAAAGAGATATTGGCCGATGGCGCCAAGGCTTTCCGCGGCATGCAGAGCATGAAGATGCTGCGCCACAGCTTCCCCACCGTGGATGTGGCCGATGGAGAGGTGCTCACCCTGGCGGGCATTTCCTGGAAAGTGCTGCACACACCCGGACATACGCCCGGCGGCGTGTGCTACTGGTGTGAGGATGGAGGCGTACTCCTGAGCGGAGACACCCTCTTCGCCGGCAGTATCGGCCGCACCGACTTGGGCGGCGGAGACTATGACCAGCTCATGGTTTCCATCAAGGAAAAACTGCTGAACCTCCCCGGAGAAACCGATGTGATTCCCGGTCACGGACAACCCACTTCCATAGCCCGCGAGGGCATGGCCAATCCTTTCCTGGAGCCGTTTAATGAACCCGTCGAGGAATGAACGTCATTTGGTTAGACAGCGTTGACTCCACCAACTCCGAGGCCCTCAGGCGGCTCCCGGAACTGCCTTCCGGCACCGTGCTTGCCGCACGGGAACAGACCGCCGGCAGGGGACAGCGGGGGAACGCCTGGTTCTCCCAGCCGGGAAAGAACCTCACTTTCTCCATTGTGCTCAAATACGGAGAAGGCGGCCTGGCGCCCCTGGCGGCCTCCAAGGCCATGTGGCTCAACTATCTCATCTCGGTGGCGGTTGTGCATTTCCTGCAGAGCAACGCCATCTGGTGCAAGGTGAAATGGCCCAACGACGTGTATGTGGGCCAGAAAAAGATTTGCGGCATCCTCATAGAGAACACCCTGGCGGGAGACCAACTGGCGGCTTCGGTGATCGGCGTGGGCATCAACATCAACCAGCGGGAATTCCCCCAACTGGCCAATGCTACCTCCCTGTGGAGCCTGACCGGGAAGACCCATTCCTTGGAAGAGTGTCTGGATCAGGTGCTTGGTTTTTTTGAAGAACGGATTGAGTGTCTGTACAATCCGGTGGAACAGCGCGGCCTGTTTTCCACCTATTCCACCCATCTGTTCAACGCCGACACGCAGGCGCATTATCACGACCTGTTAACCGACAGGGAGTATATCGGCATTATCCAGGGCGTTGCCCCCGACGGCCGCCTGTGCATCCGGGACCTGGAAGCCCCCGGCAAGCCCCTGCGTTACTATCGCTTTAAAGAAATAAGCTACATACTATGAATCGCGAAATCTGGTTGGACTTTCTGCGCGTGACGGCGTGCTTCCTGGTGATGATTGTTCACAGCACCGAACCCTTCTATCTGGGTGGGGACGGCACGCTGGTCCTTTCGGCCACCGATGCCTTCTGGGTGTCGGTTTTCGAGGGCCTGGCCCGCTGCTGCGTGCCGCTGTTCGTCATCGCGTCGGGTTATCTCCAGCTTCCGCTTCGCCATTCTACCGGCGAGTTTTTCCGCCGGCGTGCCGTGCGTGTAGTGGTGCCGATGGTTATCTGGACGGTGGTGTATGCACTGGTCTGGGGCCATCCTGTGGCCAATTTCAAGGGCCTGCTGCTCAACTTCAACTATGCGGCCGGCCACCTGTGGTTTGTCTACATGCTCCTGGGGTTGTACCTGATCATGCCCCTGCTCTCTCCCTGGGCCGAAAAAGTGTCCCGCCGGGAACTGAGTATCTATCTGGGAATCTGGGGCCTCACGCTGCTCATTCCCTTTGTGAGGGAATCGGCCGGTGGAATGGCTCCCGTCATCTATGCATGGGACGGCCTCCCCGCTCCGGCTCTGTTCCCGCTCTGGGGAGAGGCTTCCTGGAATCCCTTCGGCCTGTTCTATTACGTGAGCGGTTTCGTGGGCTACCTGCTTCTGGGGCTCTATATCAAGCGCTTCGTCCCTACGGGCCGATTGATGCGCGTACTGGGCTGGACCCTGTTCCTGGTGGGATTTGTGTTCACGTGCTTCGGTTTTCTCCAGCGCATCGTCGCCTCGGGTTCCTTCCCCGTGGAAGGTTCCGTGGAACTTGCCGTGGCCTGGGAAGCCGCCATCTCCTTCTGCGGCTTGCCTGTGGCTATTACGGCCCTGGGTCTGGTATTGGTGTTCCGTAGTATGCCGGAGGGTGACACTTTTTCCGGAGCATCGGCCCAAAAATTAGCGACGGAAAAAGTGTCATCCTCCGGAAAAACCGGAGCATCGGCCTTTTACCGTCACATCATTCTGCCGCTTTCCACGGCGGGTTATGGCATGTACCTGATGCACATGCTGGTACTGGGCCCTGTGTCGGCCTGGCTTCGTTCGCGTTTGGACATCACTCCTGTGGCGATTCTGGGCACGGCGCTTCTCTCCTTCGTTTCCGTCGGCCTCATCGCCGTCGCCCTTCGCCGCATCCCCCGCGTGGGCAAGTGGATTGTGGGTTAATATTGTTTATCTGAATGCGTCGTTTCTTACTCTCGGTTCTGATTCTGCTTCCCCTTACGGCTCTGGCTCAGTCGCAAGATGAGAGCATCATGTTCTTCAGGTCGATGGATAAGGCCACGGTAAAAGACATAGGCAAGGAACAGGCTGGGCGTGCCGAAAGCATCCTGTACTACAAGACAATGGACAAGGCTACGGTAAAGGATGCCGATAAGTTCTTGAAGAAGTATCCGGAGTCCATCTATGCGCCGCTGGTTCGTCAGATGAAAGATTCGTTGCTGCTGGTCAAGTTCCAGGAGGAGAACTTAAGCCACATATCCCGGGAAGAAGCCCTTCGCATAGCGGGCGGCGCAGCGGTCGATGCCATCGGCTGGAAAAAGGACAAGAAGGAACAGGTGCTGGCCCTTGACAAGGATTTCTCCCTGCGTGTCCTCTCGCTGGACGGGACCCTGCTTGAAACCCGCAGCATCCCTGTCTACACCATGGGCTCCGGGGCACCGGCTCGTAAGCTGGTCATGAACATGGAAGTGATCTTGCCGCTGGACGAACTTCGCTATTACGTGCATTTCGGCTATACCAACAGCGCTTCCGAGTATGTGGAAGCCCTGTACCTGCCACCGCAGGACATTGTATTTCAGGCCATTTATTACGGGAGGGCGTTGCCCCTTCAGGACGGGGATGCTTATAGGATAGAAGGAGAAAGCCCGGAGATGATGGTCGGGCTGGACGGGTCGTCGGAAATCGGCTGGCTGGCTTCCCGTTTCAAGGCTGATCCACGTCTTCTGCCGGTGTCGGAGGCCGATCTGCTGACCGACGCTTCCATCCGTTGGTGGTTCCAGAAGAATGCCGCTGCGGCCAGCCAGTCAGTCAAGCTGAGTTTTGGTGTACTGGATACCGACTCGTCTCTGGTGAGGGCCTACAGAAATGCGAAAAAAGTGAGCGGAAAGAATAACGATGTGGCGGTGATAGACATTCGGGGCTATACGGTGATAGTGGCCGGCTCAAAAAGTAGCGGAAAATACAGGTTGGTCTGGTGTGAACGCAAGTGCGCGAACAAGAAGACGGACCCGTATATCTACAACTATTATTTTGAGAACGACGGAACCACCCTGGAGCTTATCTATTATAAAGGCAATACCACTTTCAAGAGAAAGATATCCTTCGCCAATCAGGTTGTGCGGCACCTGAAGTAATCGGATTTGATAGGCATTCTATGAAGATTGTCATCGCGCCGGATTCGTTTAAGGAATGTATGTCGTCACCGCAGGTGGCGGCGGCGATGGGCGCGGTGGTAAGGGAGCGATGGCCGAAAGCCGAGGTGGTGGAGTTGCCTCTTGCCGATGGAGGAGAAGGCACCCTGGAGGTGTTGGCAAAAGCGATGAAAGCTACACCGGTGACAGCCCCGGTGCACGATCCTTTGGGCCGAATCATTGAGGCCCGTTATGCCATAAAGGGGGATACGGCCGTTATCGAGGTGGCCCAGGCGGTGGGCTTGTCCCTTCTGGCGCCCGGTGAACGCAATCCCTTGAAGGCCTCCAGTGCCGGATTGGGGGAATTGTTAATGGCCGCTTACGACCAGGGTTGCCGGCATTTCATTATTGGTATGGGCGGGACCGCCACATGTGACGGTGGCGCGGGTATGCTCTCTGCCACCGGGATCCAAAAGCTGCATGACGCCCGCCTTGAACTGCTCTGTGACGTGGATGCTCCGTTCCTGGGTCCCCGTGGTGCAGCCAGAGTCTTTGCTCCACAAAAAGGAGCCAGCCCGGAAGATGTAGAAGTGTTGGAGGCAAGGATGCGGGAACAGGCAAAACAGTTATATGCCCAAACCGGTCTGGACGTCTCCGATATCCCCGGCGCGGGTGCCGCCGGTGGTCTGTCTGGCGCTCTGATGGCTGTATTTGGAGCCCAAACTTACAGTGGAATAGGTCGAATTCTGGACTTGGTCTGCTTCCGGGACGCCATCAAGGACGCAGACCTCATCATCACAGGAGAGGGTAAGTCCGATGCCCAGACGTTGATGGGTAAGGTGCCGATGGGTGTTCTTAATAATGCCAGCGGTATACCTGTGGCGCTATTATCCGGCCGGATTGAAGACCGTCCCGCATTGGAACAAGCCGGCTTTGGCCCCATCGTTGAGGTGACTCCCCGTTCATTGCCGCTTCCTCTGGCCCTGGACCCCAAACGGGCAGCCCAAAACCTTTCCCAAGCCATCCTGGGACTGGCGTAATCTATGCCAAATCTCCCAGGTCGTCAGGTCCTGCATTCGGGAACCACTCCTTCAGTTTGGCGCGGGCCTTTTCCTTGTTCTGCGGATTGATGGCCGAAACCACATAAGAAACAGCCGCAATGAGCGCTGCCCAGTCGTCGGCCAGGCCGGCGAAGGGTAGGAAGTCCGGGATGACATCCAGCGGAAGGATGAAATAGCCCAGGGCGCCGGCAATCACGGCCTTGTACTTGGCCGGTGTGGCAGGGTCTGTAAGGGTATAGAAGAGCACCAGGGCATAGTAGACTACCTTGGCTCCTGCCTTGGCGGCAATCTTCTTGAGCTTACTCCAAAACGCATTTTCGGAGTAATTGCCCTGAAACTGGGGAAGGTCCCGGGAAGTGAGATTCTTGTTGGCCATATGAGCTAGATGAGCTCGTCACGCTCCCGGATGTCCTTGAGGCGGAGCTGGATGGTGGAGGAGCCGCGATAGAAGTTCTCCACGATGGAATAGCAGGCGTCGATGGGATTGCCTGCCTTGATATGGTCATAGTATTCGGCCATATTGAAGCCGATGGCGGCAATCTGCCGGTACGGCTGGCTCTCCTGCATCAGGTCCAACTTGAGGTGCACACCGCCCGCGCCCACTTTGCGGCCGTTACCGGCATCGTACACATCTTCCGTCATAAACACGGGATTGCTGTTGCCGGGGCCGAAGGGCTGGAACTGCTTGAGGATGCGGGTGAACTTGGGCGTAATCTGGGAGAAATCCAGGCGGGCGTCAATCTCCACGATGGGGGTGAGTTCCTCCCGGGTGATGTTGTCGGCCACGAAGGAATCCATCCGGCGGCAGAATTCCTCCACGTTTTCCTCCTTCATGGTGAGGCCGGCGGCATACATGTGGCCGCCGAAGTTCTCCAGGAGGTCTGCGCAGCTTTCGATGGAGGCATAGAGGTCGAAGCCCTGCACGCTGCGGGCGCTGCCGGTGACGAAGCCGTTGCTCTTGGTGAGCACCACGGTGGGCTTGTAATAGGCTTCTACCAGGCGGGAGGCCACGATTCCCACCACACCCTTGTTCCAGGTGGGATTATACACAATGGTCACGTTCTCCGTGGCCAGGGCCTTGCCGGCTGTCACCATGTCCAGCGCTTCCTGGGTGATTTCCCGGTCGATGGACTTGCGCTCGTTGTTGTTGTCGTTGATTTGCTCGCCGATGTTGAAGGCCGTACGGTCGTCGGTGGCCGTGAGCAGTTCTACCGCCAGACGGCCGCTCTCCATACGTCCGGCAGCGTTGATGCGCGGGCCGATCTTGAAGACGATGTCGTCGATGCCGATATGACCGGGCTCCAGTTTGGAGAGGTTGATCATGGCCAGGAGGCCCTTACGGGGATTCTCGTTCAGGCGCCTTAGGCCAAAGTGCGCCAGGATGCGGTTCTCACCGGTCATGGACACCAGATCCGATGCGATGGAAACCACCTGCAGGTCCAGCAGCGGATCCAGCAGGGCCTTGTCCAGGCCATACTTCTGCACATATCCCTGGGCCAGTTTGAAGCCCACGCCGCAACCGCACAGGTCGTCGAAGGGATAATGGCAGTCCTCCCGCTTGGGGTCCAGGACAGCCACGGCCCGGGGCAGGGTTTCCTCCGGGAGGTGATGGTCGCAGATGATGACATCGATCCCCTTGGTACGGGCATACTCCACCTTTTCGATGGCCTTGATGCCGCAGTCCAGGGTGATGACCAGGTTGATGCCGTTGTCCCCGGCCCAGTCCAGGGCTTTGAAGGACAGGCCGTAACCTTCGTCGTAGCGGTCCGGGATATAGAAGGATACCTTGGGGGTGAACTGTTTCAGGAAGGAATAGACCTGGGCCACGGCGGTGGTGCCGTCCACGTCGTAGTCTCCGTAGACCAGAATCTTTTGACCGCCGATGACAGCCTGATGCACACGCTCCACGGCTTTGTCCATATCCTTCATCAGGAAAGGGTCGTGCAGGTCCTCCAGACGGGGACGGAAGAAGGAACGGGCATCCTCGAAAGTCTCTACGCCGCGCTGGACCAAAAGGTCGGCCAGAACCCGGTCTATACCCAGTTCGGCAGCCAGCTGCGCAGCCTTTTCCGGGTTGGCAGCCTCCTTAAGGATCCACTGACGCTCATTTATGCCCATAGTTTGACAAATATAGGCATAAAAAGGTAGAATTACAAGCAGGAGATAATGATCTCGTCGGTGATTTCTTCGGGAGTAAGGCCTGTGGTGTCGATGGTTACATGCGCGGCGGCCTCATACAGGGGCTCCCTTTGTGCCAGGCGATCGGCCATGCCTTCATCGGCCAAAGGCCGGCCTTCCGTCTGGCCTTCCAGGCGGGATTTGAGGGTGTCGATATCGGCCTGCAGATAGATGCAAAGGGTTTTTTCCTGCAGCAGCTGAACGGCGCCGGGAAGCGTTACGCTGCCCCCGCCCAGGGCCAGGACGGCTGTGTTTTCGGCATATTTGGCCACGGTCTTTTCCAGCGCTTCCTTCTCCAGGCGGCGGAAACCCTTTTCCCCATCGGCCTGGAAGATTTCCGGGATGCTGCGGCCGGCCTTTTTCACAATGATTTCATCCAGGTCTATGAACGGACAGCCCAGGGCATCGGCCACCAGACGGCCGACGCTGCTTTTCCCGCTGCCCATGAAACCGGTTAATGCGATTAACATAGTACAAAGATACATTTCCCCCCGCGCAAATGCAAAAGATCTGCATTGCCGTTTGAATGAAATGTTGTATTTTCGCATTCTAAAACCGGAAGAATGAACCATTTAGGGGAAGCCATATCATTGATTGTAGCCGTTTCCTGGATGGTGACGGCTTTGTTTGCCGACAAAGCCAGCCACCGGCTGGGTTCGATGACGGCCAATGTGCTGCGGCTTTCCATGGCCATTGTGTTCCTGGGGCTCTTGCTGTGGGTAACAGTGGGTCATCCCTATCCCGTCTATGCCAGCGGAGAAGCGTGGTTGTGGCTGGCGCTTTCCGCCGTGGTGGGCTATGTGTTCGGTGACTGGTGCCTGTTCAACTGCTACCTTTCCATCGGCGCGCGCTTCGGGCAGCTGTTTATGACGCTGGCCCCTCCTTTGGCGGCTATTGCCGGGTGGGCCATCCTGGGTGAATCCCTCAGCTGGAAATCCTGGCTGGCCATGGCGGTTACCCTGTGCGGTATCGCCATTTCCATCCTGAGCCGCGGAGAAGGCCATAAGGTACGGCTGGCCCTGCCGCTGAAAGGGGTGCTGCTGGGTCTGGGAGCAGGTTTGGGGCAAGGTGTAGGCCTGGTGCTCAGCAAGATGGGCCTGCAGTATTATGCCGATGCCATTCCCGCCGACGCCCCGCGCCTGATGAACGTGATGCTGCCCTTTGCCTCCACCATGATCCGGGCGCTGATTGGCGCCGCCGGCTTCCTGGCTCTGATGGCTCTGCAACGGGACTTGCCCCGGCTTCGTTCTGCGGTAAAAGACAAAACCGGCATGCGCTATGCCCTGATTATGACCTTGTTCGGCCCCGTATTGGGCGTTTCCCTTTCCCTGATGGCCGTGCAATATACATCGGCAGGCATCGCTTCTACCCTAATGGCTCTCACCCCCGTGCTCATCCTTATTCCGTACGCCTTTATCTATAAACAACGCATCACGCCCCGCGAGGTGCTGGGCGTGATGGTCAGTATGCTGGGCGTAGCTTTGTTTTTCCTGCTTTAGAACAGCGTAGGCTCCCAGTCTCCCAGGTCCACGGGATCGTCGTTGGGAGCTTCCTTCAACAGATCGGTAGCCTGCCCTGTCTGCTCGATAGCCGGAGTTTCCACTTCGGCCTCCAGATCCACGTCGATGGCTTCATCGGCCTCCAATTCTTCGGCTACGGCCTCGGTTTCCATTGGCTCCATATCGTCCTCGGGCTTGTGCAGGGGTTCGCCGAATTCTACGCTCTTCAAATCGTACGGGGAGCACTTCTTGCCCTTGGCGGTGAGGCCTTTCTTTGCGATGAATTCCTCGGCATCCACAACCTCGGCCTCCCGGTGGGCGAACTTGCCGCCGAAGGTGAGGACAATCTGCGGATGAAGGTCGTCGGAGATGTCCACCAGCTTGGAACCGCGGGCGTCGGCAATGAAGAGGACGGGCGTGTTGTTGCTCTCCACGAAGCTGAAACGCTTCACGTAGTAGGCCTTGGCGGCATTGTCCCAGTACAGCACGGTGTACACGCGGGAAGGATCCAGTTTCTCAATGCGGATCACGTCTCCCTGGTACTTGTTCACCAGGTCGTAGGTGGTGGTGTAGTAGCTGCCGTCGGCGAAGATGGCCAGCACGCGGTCCTGCCCGGCGAATTTGCCCAGGTGCTGCCCGCGGCCTTCCTCGTTCAGACGCTGGATATCGGGGTCGTACCAGATGTCCTTGCCTTCCAGGGTAGTGACGCCCTTGGACTTGAGCTGGATCTTGGCGATGGCGTACTTGGTGACCAGATTGCCCCTAGAAGCGCGTCCCTTGATGGCCAGGTTGGAGAAATCCCATTCCAGGGAGCTCTTCTTGAGCCCTTTCTTGGGCCGGAGGTTGATCCTTACGGTCTCGGCCTCTCCGTTATGGTTCACCGTGAACCAGAGGATCTTGGAACCCTCGGCTCCGGTGGTGATGTCGTAGAGGGTGTCTCGCGTAATGGAGGTGATGGCAAAGCGCTTGGCATAGTGGGCCGGGCCCTTGCCATCCCGGTAAATCACATTGTAGATGGTGCGCTCGTCTCCGCGGTTGAAGACCCCGGCATAGAGCAGGTCCTTGCCGAAGAAGGCTTTCTCGCTCACCTTGGTGACGCGGTATTTGCCATCCCGGCCGATGGCGATGATTTCCGAAAGGTCGGAGCATTCTCCGATGAATTCTCCTCCGTCGTCCTTCTTGAGGCCGATGCCCACGAAGCCTTCGGCCAGGTTGGCGTACAGCTTGGCGTTGTTGGACACCACCTTGGTGGCCGTGATGGTCTCCAGGGAGGAAATCTCCGTGAGGCGCGGCCACTGCTTGCCATATTTCTTCTTGAGCCCCTTGAACCAGTCGATGGTGAACTCCGTGATGTGCTCCAGGTGGTCCTTCACTTCCTTCATCTGGTCCTCCAGGGCGTAGATTTTCTCGTCCAGGGCCTTGGTGTCGAACTTGGAAATCTTGCGCACGGGCTTCTCCACCAGCTTGAGGATGTCTTCCATCACGATGGGCCGATGCAGGAGGTCCTGATACTGGAGCATCTGGTTCAGGATGTCGTCCAGCTGCTGCTCCCAGCTCATCTGGTTCTGTTCCAGCACCTTGTAGATGCGGTTCTCGAAGAAGATGCGTTCCAGGGAGCTGTAGTGCCAGTCGGCCTCCAGTTCTCCCAGTTTCACTTCCAGCTGTGCCTGCAGGATGTCCCGCGTATGGTAGGTGTCGTACTCCAGGATTTCGTCCACGGTGAGGAACACCGGCTTGTTGTCCCGGATGACGCAGGCGTTGGGCGCAATCTTGGTCTCGCACTCCGTAAAGGCGTACAGGGCGTCGATGGTCTTGTCCGGGGAAACATCGGCCGGAAGATGGATGATGATCTCCACTTTGTCGGTGGTCATGTCATCGATCTTCTTGATGTTGATCTTCTTCTTGTCCTTGGCCTTGATGATGCTGTCAATGATGGCCTGGGAAGTTTTTCCGTAGGGGATTTCGGTAATGGTAATGGTGGATTTGTCCACCTTGTTGATGCGGGCGCGCACCTTCACCATACCGCCGCGCATGCCCTTGTTGTACTTGGAGCAGTCGGCGATGCCGCCGGTGGGGAAATCGGGCAGCAGCTCGAAGGGTTCACCCTTGAGGATGGCGATGGAGGCGTCGATGAGTTCGTTGAAGTTGTGCGGCAGGATCTTGGAGGACAGGCCGGCGGCAATGCCCTCGGTTCCCTGGGCCAGCAGCAGCGGGAAGCGCACGGGAAGTTCCGTGGGCTCCTGGTTGCGGCCGTCGTAGGACGTCATCCAGGGCGTGACCTTTTTATCGAAGACCACTTCCTTGGCAAAGGCCGACAGACGGGCCTCGATGTAACGCGGGGCGGCGTTGGAGTCTCCGGTGAGGATGTTACCCCAGTTACCCTGGCAGTCGATGAGCAGGCCTTTCTGGCCCAGCGTGACCAGGGCGCCCAGGATGGAGGCGTCTCCGTGCGGATGGTACTGCATGGCCTGGCCCACGATGTTGGCCACCTTGGTGTAACGGCCGTCGTCCATCACCGCCATGGTGTGCAGCACGCGGCGCTGTACGGGCTTGAAGCCGTCTACAATGTGGGGAACGGCGCGGTCCAGAATGGTATAGGACGCATAGTCCAGATACCACTCTTTGAACATGCCGGAGAGTTTGTACTTGCCGGCGTCGCTGCCCAGGAGCTTGTCAAATTTTCCCGACGCAGCAGCGTCTTCTCCCAACTCTTCTTCCTGACCTTCGATGTCTTCCCAGTCTTCTGCCATAATTAGAACTCATATCCGAACCGGCGGAGCTCTTTTCGGCTCTCTCTCCAGTCGGGGTCAACTTTTACAAATGTACTTAAAAAAACCTTCTTCTGGAAGAAGTCTTCCATTTCGATGCGGGCCTCGGTGCCCACTTTCTTGAGCATGGCGCCGCCTTTGCCGATGATGATGCCCTTCTGGGATTCCCGCATCACATAGATGACGGCGGAAATCTCATAGCGCTCCTCACCCTCGTGGAACTCCTCGATCTCCACCTGGCAGGAGTAGGGGATTTCCTCGGAGTAGTTGAGGAAAATCTTCTCCCGGATAATCTCGGAGGCAAAGAAGCGCAGGTTTTTGTCTGTGAACTGGTCCTTGTCGAACCACGCCGGAGCTTCCGGCAGACGGGTGGAAACGGCCTCCAGAACACTCTCCAGGTTGAATTTCTCCTGGGCCGATACCGGAATGATTTCGGCCTTGGGCAACTGCTCCTTCCACCAGCCCATCAGCTCCACCACCTTCTCCTGGGAGGAGATGTCAATCTTGTTGATGACCACCACCACCGGGCACTGCACTTTCTGCAGTTTCTGGATGTAGGCCTCGTTCTTGTCGGCCTTCTCGATGGTGTCGGTCACATACAGGATGATGTCGGCGTCGCCGATGGCGGTGTCCACAAAGGCCAGCATGTTTTCCTGGAGCCGATAGTTGGGCTTCAGGATGCCGGGGGTGTCGGAGTACACAATCTGGTAATCCTCTCCGCTCACGATGCCCATGATGCGGTGACGCGTGGTCTGGGCCTTGGCGGTGACGATGGAAAGCTTTTCCCCCACAAGGGCGTTCATCAGCGTGGATTTACCCACGTTGGGATTGCCGATGATATTGACGAAACCTGCTCTGTGCGCCATTATACGTATGCTCCCATTTTGAGGATGTTCACTTCACCTTCAGTAAGGTAACGCCAGTCGCTCTTCTTGAGGCCTTTCTTGGTGAGGCCGGCGAAGTACACGCGGTCTAGGGCTTTCACGTCGTAACCCAGGGACTCGAAGATGCGGCGCACCACGCGGTTTTTGCCGGAGTGGATCTCGATACCCAGCTGACGGTGGTCGTGGGCGTCGATGTATTCCAGTTCATCGGCGGCCACCACGCCGTCGGAGAGTTCTACGCCGGCGAGGATCTTCTGCTGGTCTTCCTCCTTGAGGGGAGCGTCCAGCACCACCTGGTAAATCTTCTTCTTGTTGTAGGACGGGTGGGTGAGACGCTCGGCCATCTCGCCGTCGTTGGTGAACATGAGCACGCCGGTGGTGTTCTTGTCCAGGCGGCCCACCGGGAATACGCGGGTGGGGCAGCCCTTGAGCAGGTCCATCACGGTCTTTTCGGCGTGAGGATCACTGGCGGTGGTCACATAGCCCTTGGGCTTGTTCATCACGATGTACACTTTCTCTTCTCCCTTCAGACGCTCTCCGTTGAAGCGGATGTCGTCGGTGAGGATGTTCACTTTGGTGCCCAGTTCGGTCACCACTTCGCCGTTCACGGTGACTACGCCGCTCTGGATGAGGGTATCGGCCTCACGGCGGGAGCACACGCCGGAATTGGCGATGAATTTGTTCAAGCGCACCACTTCCTTGATCTCGGTGGGGGCGGTGTCGTCGTCGGAGTAACGGCCGTTCACCTGGGGCTTGCGGGAGAGCATGGCGCTCATGCCGGCATCGGCCTCGCTGCGCTTGGCAAAGGGTTTGCGGGCGCCGGGCTTGCCGCCCTTGAATCCGGGTTTGCTGCCGAAGGCGGGTTTGTCGCTGCGGAAAGACGGCTTGCCGTAACCGCTTTTGCGCGGACGTTCTTCTCCCTCGCGGCGCGGGCGGTCGGCGCCTTCACGGCGGGGACGGTCACTGCCGAAGCTGCGGGGTTTGTCGCCATAACTGCTGCGATGCGGCCTCTCGCCGGAATCGAAACTGCGACTGGTGCTGTAATCTACTTTTTCTGCATGGCCCTCTGAGGGCTTGCGGGCGATACGTTTTCTCGTACCTCTTTTGTTGTCTTCCATAATGTTTTACGACTCACGTCGTTACTTTAGTTTGAAAATATATGTAATGGTTCCTGTCTGTACGGCAGGAGCGTTTGCGTCCATGTTAAAGTGGGCTTTCATGGCTGCGTTGCGTGCAGCCGCCCACAGGTTTTTGTCGGTGGCCGTGGTACCCTCGGCACCCGGAATGGCTTCGGTCACGGTGCCGTACTGGTCCACTTTCACCTGTACCACCACTATTCCTTCCGTCTGGGTGGCATAGACGGGCGGGAGCAAGGATCCCTCTACCGTGCGCCCTTTCACGTGCGCGTTGGCATGGCCCTCAATCTTGCCGGAAGGCGTGTTGCCGTCGGGCTGCCCGGCCTTGAACTCCTCCGAGGCTTCGGAGGCGCTGTGCGGCGTGGTGGCGTCGCTCTCCTTGGGAGCCATCCCCGGGAAGCTGGCGCGCGGGTCCAGCTTGGGCTCCTGGGGCGGCGTGGGCACTTCCACATCCCCATGGGCGTCCGGCCGGGTGGCCGGCGTCACATTGGGCGCGTCGTTCACCTGCGGGGCCTCGGCTTTCTGCACCAACTCCACTTCCCGTTCCAGGTCAATCTCTTCGGTCTGGGGCTCCTGTCCCACCCGGGTGATGACCGGGGCCTGGGAGAGGGCTTCGTCGTCAAACTCAATGAGCAGCGAGGTGCGCTCCGGCGGCGGAGGGTCCAGGTACTTGAGCCCGCTGGTGAGCAGGACTACCAGGCCCAGGGCATGAATGCCCAGCGTAGCCACTACGCCGGTGACACTGGCGGTTTTTTCCCGCCGGGCCCGTGTGCGCTGGTAAGGCTGCATCTTATTCCGGTTGCGTTGCCAGGATCACCTTGTAGTGATTGCGCTTGGCAATGTTCATCATCTGTACCACTTCTCCCACAGGGACCGTCTGGTCGCTGTAGATGGAGAAAGTGGGGTCCTCTTCCTGGGACAGCAGGCCGATGAGTTCCTCCTCCACCACTTCGTAGGGAACGGGCTCCTGGGAGCCGTTCACGTGGTAGGTGTAGGTGTTCTCACCCCAGTCCTTGATGCTCACGCTCACGGTGGCCTTGGCGTTCACCTGCCCGGTGCTCTTGGGAAGCAGCAGCTTGAGGGCATTCGGGTTGATGAGCGTGGAGGTCACCAGGAAGAAGATGAGCAGCAGGAACACGATATCCGTCATGCTGGATACCGAGAACGAGGCGTCTACCTTGGTGTTTCTCTTCAGTGCCATAGGCTATTCCTCTCCGGGTTCGTGAAGCACAATGTCAATGAACTCCAGGGTGGAGCTTTCCATCTTGTACACCAGGTCACTCACCTTGGAAGTGAGCCAGTTGTAGCCGAAGTAGGCGATGATACCCACGATGAGGCCGCCCACGGTGGTGAGCATGGCGGTGTAAATACCGTCGCTCAGCAGGGTGATGTCAATGTTGTTGCCGGCCTTGGACATGTTGAAGAAAGCCTTCACCATACCCATCACCGTACCCAGGAAACCAATCATCGGCGCGCCGCCGGCGATGGTAGCCAGGATGGGGAGCCCTTTCTCCAGGCGGGCCACTTCCACGTTGCCGATGTTCTCGATGGCGCTCTGGATATCGGCCATGGGCCTGCCCATGCGGTGGATACCCGTCTCGATCATGCGGGCCACCGGGTTGTCGTACTTCTGGCACAGCGTTACTGCGCTCATGATTTTGCCACTGTTCATGTAGTCACGGATGTCGTTCATGAAGTGCGGGTCAATCTTGGAGGCGTTCTTGATGGTCCACCACTTGCGGCCAATGAGGTAAATGGCCAGGAAGGAAAGGGCCAGCAGCACCCACATCAGCGGACCGCCCATGGTGAACATGGACCAAAGGCTGGCGTTCATCTGCGTGGGCTGGGCGATGGGCTCGGCGACCTGAAGGAGAGGGAGTAGCATATCTTTTACTGTTTTTTCGTTCTTTTTACTTCAACCTGCAAAGATACAAAAAAATCCGCTATTTTTCGTAAATATTCCTGCGTATGAAGAAGCTCTTATTTTAGCAAATGCCGATAATTGTCGCTTTCTAAAATGAGCATCTGCTGTATGGCAATCTTATTGAGTTTAATTAATCTTTCACTTTGTGCGACTCCATCATTGATTAGGACGGCATTGATATTCTCCAGATTGGACAAACAAATCAATTCATTGATTGTTGCATAATCGCGTATATTTCCTTTTTGTTTTGGATTGTTCTCTCTCCATTGCTTGGCTGTTATGCCGAACATGGCGACGTTTAGGACATCTGCCTCTTCCGCGTAGATAATACTGGCTTGTGAGGGAGTAATTTCCAGGGGAACTAAGTTATGTTGTATGGCATCGGTATGAATTCGATAGTTAATCTTTGACAGTTCCCTCTTGGCACACCAGCCCAAAACATTATGCTCCTCTGTCTTAAGTCGCTGAAACTCCTTGATAAGATACAACTTGAATTCAACGGATATCCAAGAAGAAAATTCAAAGGCGATATCGGCTTGGGCATACGTGCCACCATAACGCCCGGATCGAGATATGATGCCGATTGCACATGTTGCTTCAATCCATCTTGAAGGTGATAAAGTAAAGGCGTTGAGACCTGCCTGTTTCCTAAACCCATCGAATTCGAGGGGTTTAAAACGAGGGTTGTATAGCGTCTCCCATATACCCATGAACTCAATTGTCTCGCGGTTTCTCATCCAATTTGCAATCACGCCGTTTGGATCAACAGGGTTTCTCTGTTTGGCGATGTCGGTTATACAGATGTAATCTATGCCATTTTGGACCATCGTTCTGATAAGTACGTCCATGACGTATAACTCTTTTTTCGTATTCATTTCCAATAATCTTTTTTACAAAGATTGTTGGGATACGACATGAAGTCAAATCTTGGCAAGGCTTGCCAAAATTTGGATAAGAAAAAAGATTTGCTAAAGCCGGTTACTTTTTATTTGCCACGGATTACTCGAGTGGTTTGGACCCAGACTAGAAGGGAATCGACAGGCCTGCACCAAGGGTAACCCCCAGGGTTTGGAAGGAAATGGTGGAGACGCTGGCGGTAGCACAGAGGAATTTCCATCGGAACAATATACCGGCCGATAAGGCTACGCCCCGGGCCGAAAGGTCCTTGATCTGCGCCCACTGCCCTTCGGTGTCTTCCCAGAAGATGGATCTATGCCCGTAACCTGCTGTGGCATAGGCCCCCAGCCAGTCAATGAAACAATAGTACCCTCCGGTACTCAGGCAAAGTTGAGAGACTTTGTGGCTGCCCTCCGGCCAAATGTAGCCTTCTCCGTCTGTCCTTGAACCGGAACTGTTTGCGGAGTAGGTTGCCCGAACGGTCTTGAAGTTGGATTGGGCAGAGACTATACCACCCCATTTCTTCCCCACTGTTATACATAGGCCGGGCACTGTTTCTGGTGCGAGAGAAATAGTAGCCAGGATATTGATGCGCAGAGGAGTGGGTGCTTCGGGGAGCACCATCTCTTGCCTTTTGGGGGGCAGTGCAACGGGGCCGATGGGGAGAGAAGGGCCATCAACCGGCCGGAAAAGAGAATAGCCGGATGCAATGGCGGCTTGTCCGGTTCGGGGCTTCTGCTCTTCCACGATAATAGTCTTCGCCGGAGTTTCTTTTACTGAGGTTTCTTTCTGAGTAGGAGCCGGGGCATAGAGATCTCCGGCAATACGCCGGATGGCTGCCACCTCACTCTCGATATGCGTCATCGGAATCTGAAACCTGGCCGGAGCGATATCCGCGTGAAGTAGGAGCCAGGATTTCAACGTGTTCCTCCCCGAGAGCTGGTGCTCCGGGGGAAGGCTGCACAGATAGTACCAAGCCCAGGTGTAGTAGGTTTTCCTAACCGCATCATCCTGGCTTTTTTGTCCTTGTTCCAGGATGTCTGCAGCCCTGTTCTGCCGGGCCTGAAAGAGAGCATCCAAGCCTGTCCCACTTAGAGACAGGGTGGTCTTTCCGTTCCGCATCTGCTCTACGGCAGAGCGGGAGATATCTGTCCTGTAAGTCTCTGCCAGGGCGGGTGTCTCAAAAGGAACTACCTGGCCCACTTGATGGATCAGGGCGTCCAGGGCCTGCTGGTAAGAATTGCCTTGTCCGTAAAAGTCCCGACGGATGTAGTCCTGTCCCCAGAGGGGAAGGACCAGGATAAGTAGGAGTAATGAGAGCAAGCTTTTTTTCATCAGAATGCCCTCCTGTAATCGGCCGAAAGGGATTCCAGCCGGGCTTTCTGAGATGGGGTAGGATGTCCTGTCGCCTTCTGAAGCGTCTGGATAACAGTCTCTTTGAGGGACTGAAGCCTGGAGAAATCGCTTCTGTTAAGGTGTTTACCTCGCTGGGCTTTGCAGGCTTTGCAAAGTGTTTCATAGCTTTGTACAACATGTTCCCAGGATTGACGGTCGGCTTCCCGGGCTTCTTCTACACGAGTAACCCATGTGTTGCGAAGCCTGTCCACACTATCATCCTCGGCCAGGATGCGGCCATCCTTGTCGGACAGGAAGCCGGTTTCTCCCTGAGTGAGAAGGGCTATCTCGTTGTCCAAAAACTCTATTGCGTCGTATTCAGAGGGGAGAGCCGGCTCCCCATTCTCCTTGACCAGTCCATATCGGCCTCCCTGCAGCACAATCTCCCTTCCATTGAAGCAGGGCCATTGGCCTTCTATGGGAAGGGCAACGGAATCAAGAACCTCTTGCTGATGAGCGCAAGAGAGAAGAAGCAAGCACAGGATGATATGGAACTTATCCAGCATATTCTTACAAATTTAGAAAAAATTCCTTAAATTTGGCTTCAGCTATGGCTGGAAAACCTTTATTTGACGCCCCCTCCGGTTTTTTTGAAGACTGGGATAAAGACAGAGCGGAAGAAAATCTTGCCCTGGAGCGACTGGGTGCCCCGGGCTCCGGCATTACGCAGTTATTTAAGAGTCGCAGTGGAGGGCGAAATCGCTTGTACAAGGTTTTGTCACCTCAATTCAGAGGACAACTTTTGTATGAAAGCATTCTGCGGAAGGAATTCGAAATAGGCTTTTCCCTTACTCATCCGGGCATCTGTGCCTATTACGCTTTTTCTCCTTTAGAAGGGTATGGAAATGCGATTGAATTGGAGTGGATAGAAGGTTGCACGCTCCGAGAATGGTTAGAGCAGAAGCCTTCGCGTGCCTTACGTGTTGCTGTTCTGGACGAACTTCTGGATGCCTTGGCATATATGCATCGGAAGCAGATAATCCACAGGGACTTAAAGCCGGAGAATATCATGATTACTTATCAGGGTAATCACGTGAAAATCATAGATTTTGGCTTCTCGGATTCCGATACCCACGCCGTGAACAAAGGTGCCGCTGGAACGCGGGCTTATGCTGCACCGGAGTTGTTGGATGGAAAGGGGGCCGATGAAAGGAGTGACATTTGGTCCGTGGGGGCCATTATGGAGGAGCTTGTGCCGGGATGGAGTTCTGTGGCCAAACGTTGCAAGGCCGAAGATCCTGCGAAGCGTTATGACAGCGTCCCCGCTTTGCAAAAAGCCCTTGCCAGAAGGCGAAGGCTTTGGGTGATTCCTATGCTAATGCTGATTCTTCTGGTTTTGGGCCTGGCCATCTGGTTCCGAACTTATTCTGACACGGATTTAGATGCCCTGGTTCGGGAGGCCGAAGAAGCCATCTCCTCTACAATTTCTTTATCAGAGTAATGCCATCCTTATAGCCGGCCACGTACATAGGAGTAAGCGTCCCGTTCCTTTCAATGTGGGGAATATATACCGGATAGCCTTTAACAATAGCTGGCAGGACAAATTGATCACCCTTCAGTAGAGAGGCGTTCTGAACATCCACCACTTCATAACGATCACTTCCTTTATATTCCAGTGTTACCAGGCGGTCCGGGTTCCAGCCAATCCGTACCCTCTCGCCAGGCTTAAGGCTTTCTGACACCAGGCTGTCTTCTGACAAGAAACCGGAAACGAACTCATTGTTCTCATGAATCTGCTCGCAGAAGCTTTCAAAATTCTGATAACCGATGTATCGGCTCAGAACATCCAGTGTGTAGGTCCTTGGGTTAGACAAGTAGTTGACATATCCCCAGAGACGTTTGAGCGTAGAGGCCGACAGTAGTTCGGAGGTGGCATTTTCTATGTCCTCCGATAGATTGTCAAAGTCGGCCGGCTTGGCCACATTGCCAAAACGGGATTCAACTTGCATTAAAAGGATATGTATTTCGGGAATCTGTTCGTTCATGGTTTAGGGGATGGAGAAGGTAAAGGTATCACTCCTATGGTAACTCTCACCGTGGGTGAAGAAAGCATAGTAATAATAGGTTGTTCCGCTTTGTAATCCCGAAAGGGCTTTCTGGAATCCGTCTTCAGTGAGGGTGGCACTGTACTCCACATAGTCATACTGGGAGGTGGAGATGCCGAATCCTATGGATGAAACACCGTCCAAACTGCTCAGGATGGCTTTCAGCCGGGCCAATGTCCCGTCCACTTCGGCCGAGACGGAAACGAAACTCACATCTGCTGATAAAGATTTTTTTGTATAGAATTCAAGGAGGTCTGAAACGATGTTGCCGGCTGCTGTCTGAACCCAGACGTAAAAGCGATATTGCGTATCGGGAGACAAGTCGCTCCATTGTAAGGATATCCGTCCGTCTGTCTGTACGGCGGCTGCCCTTTCCACATAGCTGTCCCCGGCACTTGCCAGGGAAAATCCTGCCGCAATGACACCTTCCGTGCTGGTTAGCCGGGCCTTCAGGACTACGGCAGTTTCTTCCGCCGTGGCGCCGATGTCCATGATGTGGATGGATGTGTCTTTGGCAGTGTGGAAGCTGGAGAAATCGGAGGTGATTCGGCTCCCGTCCACCATCACAAATGCGTAATAGGTGTAGTCTGTGTCGGGAAGCAGTTGCCCGACTTCGGCCTTCAGGGTACTGCTTTCCAGAATTGCGGCATATTCTACCGGGGTTCTTCCCTCGCGGGACAGGCCGAATCCGCAGTACTCCACATAGGTGGGATCGTCAATCAAGGCCGTCAGGACTGCGGAGAAAGATTCGGGTTCGGCTTCCAGGGAGATGAAGGAAACGTCGTGGACTTCTTCTTCCGTCCGAAAAGAGGCTACTCCGGAGCTGATGCGGGATTCCCGTTGAACAACCCATGCGTAGAACAGGTATTCCGAGTTAGGCTCCAGGTTATCCACCGTCAGGGAAAAACCGTCACCAGAAAGAGTTGTGGGGAAGTCTTGATAGGATTGGCCATCGGCCGAAAGAGAGAACCCGACGGCAGTGACATCCTGGGTCTCGCTGAGTGTCGCGCCCAGGATAGCCGAATGTGTACCCGGAACGGCGAAGACGGAACTGAAGCTGGCGCTGGGCCCGACGGGCTCCGGAGGTGTTGGCGCCAGCGTCCGGAATGATCTTCCGGGCGTCTGGATACGGGCTGCCCCGTTGGCAATAAAGGCGTAGAATTCGTACTCGGTATTGGGCTCCAGCCTGGAGGGAATGGCAGTAAAGCTCATTTCCCCTTCATTGAGCTGGGCCTTGTACTCCCGGATATTTCCGTCTTTCACAATTCCGAATCCGCAGGATGTGAGGTTGGCCGGACCGCTCAAGGAAGCGTACAGGCTCACAGCATCGGCCTGGGGCAGTACCTCCGTGGAGATGATTTGCGGTATCAGCAGGGTAACCAGCGGCTCTGCCGGCTTTCCACAGGAGAAAGCCGACATCGCAGCTAGAATAAATCCTATGTATCGCAAAACCTTCACTATACAAAGTTACAATTTCCTACCAATTCTCAATCTGACCGCCAATGTCAATGGCCACTTTTTCGGGATTGTCGCTCAAGGTAATGGTAATGGTGTGAACAGTGCCACTCTTAAACTGGACCGTGGATTCGAACAAATAGGAAACCTGTCCGCAGACAACCTCCACCAGCGGCACGCGGTTACTCAGACGCTGGGGAACGACGATGGCCTCGAACTTGTCAATGGCGGTTTTCCTTGCCTTGATGCTTGTGGCGGATTGGTAATTATCCTTCACTACATCTCCGGTAGCCAGGTCTACGAGTGCATCCGTAACCGTGTTGTGGATATAGACCATGATGTCTTCCGGGAGATCCCCTTCGTATTCCTGCCCTTTAACCAGTTTTACGTCCACCTTGCACATCTTGTGCTGGAAGGCTATGGGAATGGATGTGGAACGGGTGGCACCCTTGACTTTGGCCCAGAGGAAGTCGCTGGCCTCGTAGGCGCTCATTCCTTCCACACCGCCGGTTACAGTTTGGTCTTCGGCCACCTTGAAAGGCTGTGCGTCAACGGAACTGACGTCCATCTTGGGATAATAACCGTAGATGTCAAACTTGGTGTTTTCTTCCCAGTAAACCTTGGGATTCAGGGTCCAGGTTGTTCCGCTGAGGGAAAGGGTGAGGTTGCTGCCCCAGTTTCCGCCTATTTGCAGCGGGGTGGGGTTGTCCCCGTTGTACTTGGTTATGAAAATGCCCAGTTGGTCTCCGTTTTCGAACCCGGCTGCGGTAGCCTTGGTGGCTCCGGGATAGGTGGGAGTGAGAATCAGTTCTGAGTTATCCATAACGGTCGTCTTGGAACAGGCAAGCGCCAGAACCAGGCCGGAGAGTATGTATAATGTTTTTTTCATAGTGCTTTACCATTTAATTGCCGGACGTTCACCCAGGAAGTGTGGATGGCAGTGGGCCAGGCCCATGGGGACAAATTGGGTGTTATAGTCTAGAGACTTGGTAGATGCTGTTGAGGCGCTTACGATGACGTCTTTGGCAATAAAGTCTTCTAAACTGAACTCTTCCCCTGCCAACGCTTTAATTCTTTCTACCATGGCCTGGCGGGAGATGGTGCTGTAGTAGGGAATGTCGTTGTTCATGCAGCTGTTTTGCTCGGAGCGATAAACGCTACGGGTGTGCATGAAACCGCCTTCAAACACATCTACGATGCCGCTATACTTGGGGTGGAAGATCAGGTGCCCCCAGTCCACTTCGCTCATTTTGCCAGTGAGAGAGAGGTTGCGCCCCCAACCCTTGGTTTTAGCCATGGATAATTCAAAGTCGTGCGGGCAGCAGGTGCATTTGCAGCCATTGATAAAGTCATTATGATAAATATATTCATCCATCAGTTTCCCGAATCCATGTCCGCCAGCTTCGTGCTGTACTACACCGCGGAAGTCCAGCGGGTAACCATAGTCACTCATGGGGCAGTAGGCAACGGAAAAGCCGTCATCGAACATATAGCATGTGCCGGCATACTCACTGGTATTGGGAATCATGATTACCAGCGCACCACCCAGGTTTTCTTCATTAATTGTCGAAGCCTTGCAGGCATACTTCATAATTTCGTTCCAGTCGGAGGCTCCGTTGTTTACGCCACCGCCGGCTGCCTTGGTGTTAAATCGGTTGTATACGATGCGATTCACATTGCCAATCCCCGATTCCGGGGAAACAGAGACAGCCGTATACACGTTAAAGTACTCTTTGTAGGATTTATAAGGTTCGATATCAAAGAAGTAGGTATAAGCCTCTTGGGCGGCGGCCATCAGTTTCCCTTCGCTAATGTCCTTGGCGTCAAAACCATCTCCGAGAATGATAATATTATTGTTTTTTCCTTTGGAGGAGGCGTTCAGTCTGATGATTTCATCCTCTGCGTACGGATAATCGTATTGGGTCACCTTGCAACGGGTGCGGTAGTCCTTGTCCTTGAGCTTGAAGACCACTTCTCCTTCGCGCGGGGCACTGCCTCCAGCCATCTGGGAGAAGGTGAGTTTCAGCTCGGTCTTACCCGTCCCGGTCATCTGGTCAAGGCTTACCCAGTCGGGCTTACTCTCAACCACCCATTCATCGTCCGCGTTCAGCACCATGTCTCGGGTAACGGAGGTGTTGATGGCGGTTGCCATAGAAGGACGAATCACCAGGTTGCGATAGGCCGAGATTCGTTTGAAATCGCTCCATCCGGGTTCTGTGGAATAAGTGGCAATCGCGCTCTCGGGTACCTCCAGCGTGAAATTATCCTTAGGAACTCCATCGAAGGCACCAGCCTGGAGGTACGGGGGAATACTGCCTTTACAGACGATGCTACCCAAACCGAAGCAGTTCTCGAAAGCACATCTTCCAAGAGTCTCTACACCATCTTCAAATACAACACCTTCCAGCATTTGGCAATTAGAAAAAGCCTTCTCGCCAATGGACTGGACGTTTTTGGGAATGGTTATAGTCCCGGTTAGGCGCCAGTTCCTTTCAAAGGCATTGCGGCCGATTACCGCCACATTTTCGGGGATAGTAATTGTTCCATTGAAATCACAACCAGCGAAGCATTCTTCGCTGATAATGACCAGTTCTTTAGGTAATACCAGTTCTCCGCGCAGGCCCGTATTGGTAAAGGCACAGCGACCGATAGACGTAATACCGTCGTGGAGTTTTAACGTTCCGTGCAACTGGGACTCCTCTGCATAATATGTATAGAAAGCGAATTCCGGAATCTTGGTAAGCGTCTGCGGAATCTCAATGGAGCCGGAAATACCGGTTAGATCGCGGAATGCGGCTCTTCCCATCTCTTTCAAATGGCTGGGAAGATGGAGCTCTCCGTAGAACCCCCGGCAATTGTAAAACGCCCCCTCTCCAATAATTTCGACGCTTTCGGGGAATCGGAGTTCGCAGCAGAATCCACTGCTATTAAACGCATTGGCTCCTATAGTTTTAAGGGTTGTAGGGAGCGAGAGAGAACCGGACATATTAGTGCATTCTTGGAATGCCGAATCATCAATAATAGTCACCCCTTCTGGAATTACAAGGGATCCGGTTAAATTGGTGCAGTAGCCGAAAGCAGTATTTCCGATTCGTACAAGTACGTCAGGTAAGACCAAGTGCATCAAACTGCTTTTGTCACTGATGGCACCCACTGGAATCATGTCGGCCTCACAACGGTCAATCCACTCGTCGTCCACATAACCTTCTTCGTATGGGACAATTCTTACTTCTTTAAGGTTGAGGGCCTGCAAATTGTCCATCTTATGCTTTATGGTTTTGAAGTCAAGAGCATTAATCTGTCCCGTTATCTTTAGGTTTTTCACCATATTCAACATCTTCCCTGATGCCTCAATTTGCTCTTTTAAGGTTCCGGCCTCAGGCACATTCACAACAACATATTCCCTGGCCACAGCGTCGTGGCTCACGGGGTCATTCTCCCAGGGAGTAATGCTTTCTCCGGTCAGGACGAATTCGTAGGTTCCGGTATCGGAGCGCTTGTTCACCGTTATGGTAAAGTTGTGCTGTTTGCCGGCCACAAAGGTAAAGTCATCTCCTTTGCGAAGGGAATAGGGAAGACCGCCTACGTTCAAGCTGAACAAGGCGTCGCCGGCTGCAATGGTTTGCGGAACAATGATGCAGCGCCAGTCGTTTCCATATCGGTAGGCAATGGTGCCGGTGGCCGGGCGGGAGCCCGTTACCGTTACCACTCCGGTTTTCAGATCTATGGTGGAAGTACGGATGGCACTTTCGGTAATGACGCTCTTTTCCAGAGAAGCCCATTCGGCCGAATCGAATCCGGTGCCTTGTGCCAGCGTAATCCTGGCCATAGCCATCATATGTTTGAAATTGATGGTGATGGTGCGGTCACTAGGAGCCACATCGGCCGCTTTCCCCCAAAGGAAGTCACTGGCCTCATAGCCTCCCATCTTACCATTTCCGCTTTCGAGGGATTGGTCTTTTTGCACCTCAAATACAAAGGCGTCTACACTTTCGGGTGAACTGTAAGGATAATACCCGTAAACATCAATGTGGGTGGTCTTGTCCTTGTAGTAAATCTCGTGATCGGGGATCCATTTCCAGGAAGGCTCGTCGAAGGTAAAGCGCAGGTTGTCGGCCCTGTTACCTCTGGGCTTCAGCGTGCCCGGGGTGCTACCGTCGTAGTCTACTACGTAAATGCCAATCTCATCTTTGTTGGCAAAGCCACGGTCGTTGGCCCTGGTTGCATATTCCTGGTTGATGTCTCCGGCAATGCGGATGGCATCTCCCTGTACTTCGGCCTGGGGGCCTTCCATCTCCCTGACCGAGCAGGATGCGACGGTGCAGATGGCTAGGAATAGTACAAATAATTTCTTATTCATAGTCTTGTTAATTTACAGTTCCACCGTGGTCGTTTTCGTCTATCTCCCAATTTCCAATGCCGATATTTACGCCTTCACTCACTTTATTAACTGTGAGATTAACCGTGTGCTTTGTATTGGAAAGAAGGGTAAGGGTTTCCTTAAGCGAGAAGGAGTAATCACCGACTTGTAACGAAACAAGTGTCTGGTCTTGAATGCTCTGGGGAGGGACTAAGGCACGATAGTGATTGGATTCTTTGTAGGGGGCGATATCAGCAGCATTGCCGACGGCGGTCACTTGACCATTCTCGAGATTCAAGGTGGCGTTCACTTTAAGATTGTTGATGGTTAGAGAAATCTCTTCCTGAGCCAGGGTTTCTTCAGTGTATCCATTTCCGGGGATGATATAGATTAAGAGATTACTCATCCTGTGAGTGGAAGAAATCTCCACGACATTGGATGTGGGGGATACATTGGTTTTACTCCCCCAAAGCAGTTCAGATGTCTTGTAACCACTTAAAGTAGACTGGTCCGTTTTTACAGTGAAGGGCAGGTTTTTTACGTCAGCCACACTGCTACTATGAGGATAGTAGCAGTAAAAACTGGCACTTGTCTCAGAGTCTCTCCAATACAAATCGGTTGCGCATTTCCATTTGCTTCCGTCAAAAGTAACAGCTACATCGTCGGCGTGATTGCCTGTCGTGGCCAGAGCGCTTCCGCTGTTGACGACATAAAGACCAACTATATCTCCGCTTTCGTATGCAGAATCCGTGGCCTTGGTGAAAGGCGCAAAGGAAATGTTGATAGGAATCTTTTCTTGAACGGGCGGGGTTGGAGGCGGTTCCGGGACCGGTCCCGGTTGTTGCTTGTTGCAAGCTACCATAAGAAGCAGTGTTGCAAGTATTGGATAAGGGTTGCGCATATCTAATCGTATTAAGTTCCAGCGTTTGAAAACAAAGATACAAAAGGGAAAATCAAATATACGAATCAAATTTGGTTCAAATTGCCTCTTTCTCGCGCAGAAACGCAAACGCCGCAGCCAGCGTTTTGGGCACTTTTTGAAGGTGGCGAGGTAAACGAATGCACCGCAACCAGCATTTTCCCCTTTTTTGCTGGCTGCGGCGTATAAATCATTATGATGCGTGTTACATAATCAGATTACAATATCCTCCATTCGGCAGGAAAGGGCCTGGCATAGACGCATTACCGTTTGTGCTCCGGCATTGCCCAGTGACCGCTTGCCTTGTTCGTAAGAGCGTATGACCCGAAGAGGAATGCCGGACAGGCGGGCCAATTCCTCCTGAGTCATGCCGATGAGATTTCTCTGCCTTTTGAGTGCATTTTCGTTGGCGTCGTGCTCCTGAATGATGTTCTGGATGTAGTCTACGGTTTTGGAGATGTCGGCTTCGTGGAAGGGATGGAACAAGTTGCAGATTCTTTCCGCGCCTACACCTTTTTGCCTCAGTGTTCCAAAATCCAGGTTCAGATACCATGAGATGTAGGCAAGAGTCCAGCCGGTCCAGTATTCGGGGCTGCTTACACATATCAGCGGCTCTTTTTCCGGCATGGGCGCTCCGGTCCTTTCGGCCACCAGGAGGGCGAGTTCCGTTCCGGACAGTCCGATGAATTTGGGATAAGCAAGGAAAATGAAGTGCGCAATTCCGCTGGAGAGAAAACGGGCATAGAAATCCGCCAGATTCTCTCCGCAGATATTAATGGCATAGTCCAGCATGGCGCCCAGTTCTCTTTGGACGTCATCAACATAATAATCAGGGTATGCGTGGGTCATTATTGCGCCAGTTCTCTTTTATGATGTCGTACATATGGATCCCTGTCATGGGGGCCTCTTCCTGGATCCTGAGATAATCTTCTTTGGCCTTTCTGTCTCTGGCCACTCTCTTCGGATGATAAGTGGAACCGGGCACGATATAGGACATCTCTTTCTCAATTGCATCAAAAGCCAGTTGACTCTTCAGGACCACTTGCGTGCCCAGCCATCCCAGTTTCATTGCCCGGTTCAGCTGCTCCAGTGTAATGATGTTAAGGAGGAAGTCCTTCGCAAAGGAGAAATAGGAATCATCGGCCCTGTAACCTATCATTACATCGTATTTTTTGTAATCAGGAAGAAAATGTTCCCACAAGAAACGTTTCCCTTGCATCACCACCGGGTAGGATTTGTCAAACACCCTGTTTTCCAGAAGGATGGCCAGCCAGTTGAGGATGTTGTAGGGTTTTTTGCTCAAATCCAGGCAACTAAGGCCTTCCATGTTCAAACGATACTGGTTGGCAAAGCCATCCCTTTCCTCCGGGCAAGCCCACTCCTTGGCCATTTCCAGGTCCCGTGTACAGTAAAACCCCGGTCCATAGTCGTTATGTACCTTTCCTTCCCCATACATGGGTACAGTTACCAGTTGCGGTGATCCGTGATAGACAATCATAGGTAACACTTTAGTGTCACCACAAAGATAGGGAAAGATTATTGAACTATCAAATTGGGTTCAGATAACCTCTATATCTCCCGCCGGAATCCAGCCCTGGCGGCCGTCGCCCAGCTCGATGTTGGTGTAGGAGCCCACGTTGTCCAGGATCTTGACGCGGGTGCCTTCGTGCAGGATGAAAAGGTCCTTGGCGCTTTCGGCCGAGGGGGAGCTCTTCACGCTGGACACGGGCCGCATCACGATGGCGCGGTCCTGCGCAAGGGCCTCCTGGCGCTGCCACTGGGCAAAGTCCCAGCCCAGGAAGGCGAGGACAAGGCAGGCGATGCCCACGAAGAAGCCCACGCGGCGACGGCCGGCGGTGCTGCCCAGCAGGAACAGCAGCGCCATGGCAATGGCAGCAGCCAGAAACACCAGGCACAGCACGGCCCAGGTATTGGACGGCAGCAGGTAGCACAGGGCATGGCCCCACTGCTCGAAGAAAATCTCCGGAACCTCGTCAATGCGGTCCTGTGTAAGGCTGCGGGCATAGTCCAGGTTGTGGCGGATATCGGCATCGGAAGGGTCCAGCTTGATGGCGCGTTCGTACCAGAGGATGGACTGGGCAATCTCGCCGGTCTTGAAATAAGCGTTGCCCAGGTTGTAATACAGCTCCTTGGACACAAGGCCGGCGCTTCGGATTTCTTCCCAGTCCTGCAGGGCCGATGCAAAGTCTCCTTCCGTATAGGCGGCCACGCCGGCTTTCCAGAGGGAATCGGGATAGGATTCGGCCGCGCGAGCCTGGCTCAGCGGCAGGGTAAGCAGCAGCAAAATGGCCAGTACAGGAGCCTTGGAGGCGGGTTTTTTCATAGAGGAATCAATGGCGGTAATGGTGGAGACGGCTTTTTCGTAATGGGCGTTCATGGCCTCGTGGCCGCTGTCGGGGGAGTAGCGGGCATACTCGCAGGCATCCAGGAGCTCCGTAAAGTCCCTGGCCGTAGCTTCGGGTACGCCTCCTCCAATGAGCGAGGCCTCGATGTTCTCCTTGTTCTGGTCGGCCATGTCCATGGCCAGTTTGTCTCCCACAAAGCCGATGAGCGAGCGGTGCAGCTCCTCATAGAAGGCCGTGTAGAGGTTCTTGTCCAGGAAGTCCTTGGCCTGGGCCAGGCGTTTAAGGGCCTGCCGGGTGGCCTTGCGGTTGCGGGAACCGGCCACATCGGCCCTTCTTGCCGCCACCTTGCGGAAGCCCAGCCAGATGCCGGCTCCCAGGGCCAGGAGCAGCAGGATGCACACAAACCAGCCGGTGGAATAGACGAAGAAGCCTTCCCCGTCTCCCAGCGAGGTCTTGGTGCGGATGAAGCGGATATCCTCTCCCAGGTTTTTCACCCCCTTGCGGTCCACTACCAGGGTGGAGCCCTGGTCCTGTGCGCCGGAAGTGGCGGAGGCGGAGCGGGCCACGGCCAGCGGCATCACGCCCGTGGAAGCGGTGTGGTATTTCCGCTGCTTGACGTCGTAGAAACTGTACTGCACGGGGCCAATCTCAAACTGGCCCGGGCTGCGCGGAATGAAGGGGTATTCGAAGGTCTTGGAACCGGAGGTACCGCTTTTGTCGGTGTTTACGGTAGTCTTCACATCATAGACCTCGAAGTCCGGCGGGAACTTGATTTTGGGGGCTTCCAGCAGGGCGATGTTGCCCTTGCCAGAGATGGTCACCAGCAAGGAAGCGGCGTCGTGCGTCTTGAGGGAATCCTTGCTCAGGCGGGCGTTTACGCTGAACTGTCCCACGCCGCCCTCAAAGGAAGACGGGGCTCCGGCGGGCAGGGCCTGCACATGCAGGGTGGCTGCCTTGGTACTCACCCGCTGGCGAATGGTGGTATAGTCGCTGCCGAAGAAGTCGTCGAAGATGGAACCCGAGGAGGAGCGGCGCTGCTGGACGTTCACCAGGCACACTACCTCGGCGGGATCGATGGTCTGGTCTCCGTTCTTCTGGGGGATGAGCACCCACTTGCGCAGGACGGCGCTGTTGTACATGGTGCCGTTCACCTGCTCCCGTTGGAATTCAATATTGGAGGGCGTGTCCACTTCCTGGCTCCAGAAACCGTTGAATGAAGGGAAACGGGCGTTTTCGAATCCCACCAGATTGGCCCGGTGGTAGATCTTGAGCGTAGCTGTGACGGGCTCTCCCAGCACCACGGAATTGCGGCTGAGGGTGAGCCGCATGAAGATATCTGATTCTCCGGTGGAGGAAGACGGCTCGGCGCTTTCCCGGCGGTTCTGGGTGTCATCGGCCTGCTGGCTTTGTCCGCTGCCTCCGGTCACTACCTGGATGCTCACGGGCTTGGACTGGATGGTGTTGCCCCTTATCTTGGCGGTGGCGCTGCGGATGGTAGCCGTGCCGGTGGTTTTGGCCTGCAGGATGTAGGTGTAGGAAGTCTGTGAGCTGCGCGTGGTTTTACCGTTGACCATCTGGATGCTGGTGGACGTGCCCTTCTGCGGGCCCCACACCAGGTTGAAGTCTTCTCCGGGTTCCCACTCGAATTCCGACGGTCCGTGCTCTCCTTCCACCACGAACACTACGTTGAAGCGCTCGTTCACTTCCACAATGTTGTGCACTTCTACGCGAATGGTGGACTGAGCCCATGCGGTGAGACTCAGTACGGCTGCCAATATACTCACAAACAGTCTTTTCATACTACCAATTCTTTTCCTTCTGACGGGATTTCAGGGCCTGGGCCTTTTTCTCGTCCACTTTTTCCTGCGTCTGTTTTTCCTTGTCCTGGATGGCCTGCAGCAGTTGCTGTGCCTGCTGGGGGTTCAGCTCCGGCTGCTGTTGCTGCTGTTGTTGTTGCTGGTCCTGATTCTGGTCCTGGTTTTGATCTTGATTCTGGTCCTGCTGCTGATCCTGATCCTGGTTTTGCTGCTGGTCCTGGTTCTGATTCTGATCTTGATCCTGGTTCTGCTGTTGCTCCATGAGCTTGTTGCGGGCATAGATGTAGTTTTCCTTGGCATCCATGTCGCCGGGATTGCGGCGCAGGCTTTCCTTGAACATGTTCACCGCGGTCTGCCAGTCCTGTTGGGCCATGGCTACGTCTCCGCGGTTGTAGTAATAGTCGGCCGCAAAGGTCTCCTCCCCGGCCGTGAGCTGGGAGGCGTCCAACTGTTTGGCAGCCTCGTCATAATTCTCCTGCCGGTACAGGTTGCCCGCCAGATTGTAATGGGCGGCCACGGAGGAAGTGTCCTGCATCAGGGCCTTGCGGTAGCTGATGTCGGCCTGGGCATATTCCCCTTTCTTGAATTGCCGATTGCCACGCCTGAGATCGGCCTTTTGGGCAAAGGCGGATCCCGAAAGGCAAAGGACCATTACTATGCAGATGAACTTTCTCATACCTCAAACAGTTTCCGGCGCGGTTTGCGCTCTCCCACAAGCATTTCCAGTACAAACAGCACCAGGGCTACGGCAAAGAAGTACATATACTGCTCGTCGTACTCCTCGAACACGATGCTGCCAAATTCTTCATCTTCCATGGCACGGATGTCCTGGATGATGGGATTGAGGCCGAATTCCTCCCCGCCGGCATGGATGTAGGCTCCGCCGCCGGCCTGGGCCACTTTCCTCAGGGTTTCCTCGTCCAGACGCGTGACCACGATGTTGCCCTCCTTGTCCTTAAGGAGTTCCCCGTTCACGGGGATGGGCTGACCTTCGGCCGATCCTACGCCGATGGTATACACCTTGATCCCCAGCTCGGCCGCCTGCTTGGCCGCCGCAACAGGGTCGTCCTCGTGATTCTCTCCGTCGGAGATGACCACAATCACGCGGCTCTTTTCACTCTGGGCGCTGAAGCTCTTGATGCTCAGGCGGATAGCATCCCCGATAGCCGTTCCCTGAACAGGAATGGAACCGGTGTCTATGCTGCCCAGGAACATCTTGGCGCTCACATAGTCAGTTGTCACCGGCAGCTGCACGAAGGAGGTGCCGGCAAAGATGATCAGGCCGATGCGGTCCTCCTGCAGCCGTTCTGTGAGCCGGGCGATGGAGAGCTTGGCGCGCTCCAGACGGTTGGGGGAGTAATCCTGCGCCAGCATGGAGTTGGAAACGTCCAGGGCCACGATGATTTCGGCTCCCTTGGTGGTGCGCTCGGCCAGCTTGGCGCCGGTGCGCGGACGGGCCAGACCCAGCACGAAGAGGGCAAAACCCAGGGAGAAGAGCACGGCTTTCACCCAGCCCTTGGAACGGGACCAGGACGGCATGAGGGCTTCTACCAGGGAGGGGTCTCCGTAGGCTTTCACCCGCCTTGCCCGGAAATACCGCATAAGACCGTATCCCAGCAGGAATACGGGTACCAGCAACAGTAGGTACAGGAATCGGGAATTAGCGAACATCAGCATGACGGCATCCTCCTCAAAATGGCGGCGACCAGCACTTCCAGCAGCAGGCAAATGAGGGCTGCGATGGCGTAGTTGCCATATAAATCCTTATAAACGGGGAAGGAGTCCACGCTGGTGCGGGTCTTTTCCATCTGGCCGATTTCGGCGTAAATCTCGCTGAGCTTGGTGTTGTCGGTGGCGCGGAAATAGCGTCCTCCGGTGCCGTCGGCAATGCTTTTGAGCAGGGCTTCGTCAATCTCTACAGGAATGTTCCTGAGCTCGATGCCCCAGGGCGTCTGCACAGGATACGGGGCCTGTCCGCTTGCGCCCACGCCGATGGTGTAAACCCTTATTCCGTAGGTCTTGGCTATCTCCGTGGCCATGGCGGGGTCAATCTCTCCCATGTTGTTCACACCGTCGGTGAGCAGGATTACCACCCGGCTCTTGGCGTCGGAGTCTTTCATGCGGGCTACGGCGGTTGCAAGGCCGTTGCCGATGGCGGTACCGTCCTCGATGAGGTCGGTCTGCACGTCCTTCATCAGGTTGATGAGGGTGGCGCGGTCCGTGGTAAGCGGGCACTGCGTATAGCTCTCTCCGGCAAACACCACGATCCCCATGCGGTCACTGGGCCGCTGGGCGATGAATTCGATGGCGATGTCCTTGGCGGCGCTCAGACGGTCCGGGGTGAAGTCCCGGGCCAGCATGGAAGTGGAGACGTCCATGGCAAAGATGATGTCGATGCCCTCGGTGTCCACTTTCTCTACCAGGGAGGAAGACCGCGGCCGGGCGATGGCCACGATGATGAGGCCCAGCGCTGCGATGCGCAGCACAAAGGGCAGATGGCGCAGGATCTCGAAGACCGACCTTCCGCCGGCTTTCCAGGCGTCCAGGGCCGATACCCGCATGTGTGCCCGCCGGTCCTTGAGCTCTACCCACAGGTAACGCAGGATGAGCAGCACCGGAATGACCAGCAGCCAGAGGAGATATGGATATTCAAAGTACATGGTTAACTCTCCTCCTTATTCTCCTGTTCCAGTTCGGCCTGGTATGTCTCCGTCACAAAACGCACGGCCTGGGGCAGTACGGTGGCGTTTTCTTCGTCGGACGCGGTGAACTTGGCAAACTTCACAAAGTCGGCCCGTTCAAAGAGGTCCTTCATTTCCTGATACAGTTCCACGGGGACATCGGTGCCTTTGAGACCGTCGAAAATCTCGGCGGTGGTCATTTCCATGGCTCCCACGCCGTAGCGGGCCACGATGTATTCCCGCAGGGCGTCGGTGACGCCGGAATAGAAAGCCTTCTGTTTCTCCGGCTTCCAGAAGCTGTCCCCGCGGAATTTGTCCAGCTTGCGCAGGGCTTTGATGTGGGCGGGCTCGGCCTTCTCGGCTTCTTCGGCCTTCTTTCTCCTGCCGATGAGCCAGGTGACCAGCCAGTAAAGCAGGCCGATGACGGCCAGCGCTCCCGCCACCCAGGGGAAGATTTCCTTAAAGGTATAGGGGAACTTCACCTGCGGCTTGATGTCGTGGGGCTGGAAGCTTTCCATATCGATGGAAGGCTCTGTTACCTGCAGCGGTTCCGGGGCATGGAATATCAGGGTGTCCTGCCCCACCAGCACGGGGATATCGGGTAATTCATAGGTGCCGCCCATGAAGGCGGTCATCACCAGGGAACCGGTAATGTTGTACCGCGCGGGTGTCTCCTTGCGTTTGGAAACCAGGACGGAATCCAGCTGCCAGGGGCCCAGGATTTCCAGGGGAGAATCTTTCTCCAGCTTGAATTCCGGCAGGGCCAGGGGAGTGCCCTCGGTGATATCCGTGAGTTCTATGCCATAGCGAAGCTGGTCTCCCACCAGGACGGAATCCCGCGGCTGCAAGGGCTGCAGGAATGCCTGGCCGGGGTTCGCCACCAGCGCCAATATGAATGCTAACAACTTCATCTTCTGTGGAATAAATCCATGAGGCCGCGGACATAGTCTTCATGGGTGGCAATGTCCACGTGGTCCACTTGATATTTGAGGAAAAGACGGTCGGCCTGGGCGGTGGAGGTTTGGAACCAGCGGGCATAGGCGTCCCGTACGCTCCTGGAACCCGTGTTGATCCAGCGGGAAGCGCCGGTCTCGGCGTCCTTGGCATGCACCAGACCCAGGTTGGGAAGGGCTTTCTCCCCGGGGTCGCTCACCCGGATGACGGACACGTCGTGGCGGCCCACTGCCACCTTGAGCGCGTCTTCGTAACGCGGGGTGCCGTCGGCCCGGACATCCAGCATGTCGCTGAGCACGAATGCCGTGCACTTTTTCTTGATGGCGTTGGTAAGGTAGCGCAGGGCTTCTCCTATGTCGGTCCCGTTGGCGGTGGGTTCGTATTCCAGAATTTCCCGGATGATGTGCAGGAAATGCGTGCGGCCCTTGCCGGGAGAGATGAATTTCTCCACATGGTCGCTGAACAGGATGCAGCCCACTTTGTCGTTGTTGAGGATGGCGCTGAAGGCCAGGGTGGCGGCAATCTCGGCCAGTTGTTCGCGCCTGGTCTTTCCCTGCGTGCCGAAGAGGCCGCTGCGGGAGATGTCCACCAGCAGCACCACCGTAAGTTCACGCTCTTCCTCGAACACCTTCACGTAAGGCGCACTCATGCGGGCGGTCACATTCCAGTCCATGTTGCGCACGTCGTCCCCGTACTGATACTCCCTCACCTCGCTGAAGGCCATGCCTCGTCCCTTGAACGCGGAATGGTATTCTCCTGCGAAGATCTGGTGGCTCAGCGCCTTGGTCCGGATCTCGATCTTGCGGACTTTCTTTATGAGTTCCTCGGGTGTCATTAAGGAACGATGACGGCGTTGATAATTTTCTCGATAATCTGCTCGGGGGTCACATTCTCGGCCTCGGCTTCATAGGTGAGGCCGATACGGTGACGCAGGACCTCGTTGCACACGGCGCGCACGTCCTCGGGGATCACATAGCCGCGGCGCTTGATGAAGGCATAGGCCTTGGACGCCATGGCCAGGGAGATGCTGGCACGCGGGGAGGCGCCGTAGGAAATGAAGCCTTCCAGCTCCTTGAGGCCATACTCGGCGGGAGTGCGCGTGGCATAGACGATGTCCACGATGTAACGCTCGATTTTCTCGTCCATGTACACGTCCTTCACTACCTCGCGGGCACGGATGATGTCTTCCGGCTTTACCACGGCGCTGGCCTTGGGGAATTCCCCGCTGTTGTTCATGCGGATGATCTGGCGTTCCTCGTCCTTCTTGGGATAGGACACCACCACCTTGAGCATGAAACGGTCCACCTGGGCTTCCGGCAGGGGATAGGTGCCTTCCTGCTCGATGGGGTTCTGGGTGGCCATCACCAGGAAAGGTTCCGGCAGCTTATAGGTATTTTCGCCGATAGTCACCTGATGCTCCTGCATGGCTTCCAGCAGGGCGCTCTGGACCTTTGCCGGGGAACGGTTGATTTCATCGGCCAGCACGAAGTTGGCGAAGATGGGGCCCTTGTGCACCTCGAAGCTCTCTTTCTTCTGGGAGTAGATGAGGGTGCCGATGACATCGGCCGGCAGCAGGTCCGGGGTGAACTGGATGCGGCTGAACTTGGCGTCCACCGCCTGGGACAGGGTGTTGATGGCCAGGGTCTTGGCCAGGCCGGGGACGCCTTCCAGCAGGATGTGGCCGCCGCTGAGCAGGCCGATGAGGAGGTTGTCCACCAAGTGCTTCTGTCCCACAATCACCTTACCCATTTCCAGGGTGAGAAGATCTACAAAGGAGCTTTCTTTCTGAATGCGTTCGTTTAATTCACGGATGTTTACGCTTTCCATATATTTTACTACATTTGCATATGCGTTATTTTCTTCACCTGTCCTACGACGGTTCGGCTTTCTGCGGCTGGCAAATCCAGCCCAATGCGCCGTCGGTACAGGCCTGCCTGGAAGAGGTGCTTTCCCGCCTGCTGAACCGCCCTGTGGCCGTTACCGGCGCGGGCCGCACAGACACCGGAGTGCATGCCGTGAACTACGTGGCTCACTTTGACACAGACGGTTCTCTGCCCTTCGAAGCATCGGATTTTATCTACAAATTAAATGCCATGTTACCCCATGGCGTAGTCATTCTTTCCGTCTCTCCCGTGGCCGATGATCTGCACGCCCGCTTCAGCGCCACCCGCCGGGAGTATACCTATTTCATCCATCGGCAAAAGGACCCCTTCGTACGCAATTATTCGTGGCTCTGCGGCTATCCCGAATTGGATTTCGACGCCATGAACGCCGCCTGCCAATACCTCCTGGGAACCCACGACTTTTCCTGCTTTGAAAAAACCGGCGGAGACAACAAGACCTCCATCTGCACCGTATTCGAAGCCCGCTGGCAGCCCTACACTCCGTCCCATATCCAGATTATGTCGCCGGCGGAGGGTGAGACCCCCCGGGGGGACTCCGTTTCGCTTCGCTCCACTCCGGCCCCTCCCACCGTTTCCTGCGTCCCTTCGGAACTTGTCTCCGGCGGGCCCCTCCCCCTGCCCTCGTCCGGGGGTGGACAAGCCCCCCGGGGGGTCTCACCCTCCGCAGACTACTGGTACTTCAGAATTGCGGCCGATCGGTTTTTGCGGAACATGGTCCGGGCCACGGTGGGCTCTTTGATTGAGGTGGGCCGGGGGAAACATGACCCGGAATGGATAGGGGAACTCATCGCCACTGGTACGCGGGGTGATGCCGGGGAATCTGTCCCGGGACATGCGCTGTTCCTAAATAAGGTGTCTTATTAGGTGTTTTTGTGCAAGGTTGGTAAATATCCTGCCATCCTTGCACGCCAATTCTGCCATAGAACTGTGTGGAAGCCCATATACGCGTTCAAGGTTGGCGTCATAAAAACCAACCTTGAACAAAAATGGTTATGAACGGGGCGAAAAGTTACCACAGGCTTGTGGCCTGGGCTTCGGCGGCGTCCTGCAGTTCCTTGGGGATGTTGGCGTAGAAGTCCCAGCCGGACTGCTTTTCGACGTTATCGATGGTGGTGATGTGCTGCGAGTAGCTGCCACTGTGGGTCTCGTTGGTAAACAGATAGGCGCAGGCTTTGGCCGCCGTCATGGTGCCGGATTCATTGAAACTGCACTTCATCAGGCACTTGTAGAAGTGGCTGGGGGCCAGTACCTGGGTGCCCTGGTTGGTGGAGATGATTTTGTCCGGGTCATTGAACATCACGCCCACCACCACGTACAGGGTGTCCCTTCCGGAAGGGGCATTGCCCGAAACAGCCGTTTCCAGGGAACTCCAGATGCCGCTATTGAAATTGCTCTGCCACTGCAGGGCTTGGTTGGTATAATAGAAAGTCTGGGCATTGGCCGACTCAAGAACCGTCTGCCGGTACTCTGAGGCGCAGAAATGCCCGCGGCTGTAGGAACTGCTGGCCACGCTGCGCTGCCAAGCGGTGGGGATGGCAGGATCGGGAGTCCATTGACCGCCCTTCTTGTCCCATCGGCCCACTCCGTTATCCGGATAGGCGTCCTTGTGCATGACGAAAGCGCTCCACAGGGGGCTCTGCATGTCTTTGTCTATGAGCGCCGTCCAGTTGCGGTACTGTTTTCCTTGATAGGCGTAGGTGTGAGTTACAACCATCTGGTTCTCATTGCTGGTGAGGTAGTTGTACCAGTTGGTGGTGCCGAAGGTCTCGGGACCGTAACCGCTGCATCTTCTGTCGTCCTTGAGGTCGATGGCGGGAATCTCATAGCCGGTGAGGTACTGAAGGCCGGCAGGGCTTTCATCTCCGCCGGAACCGCCGTCAGATGTGGTGGTGAAGTTCTTCACGGCGCCGGTCACGTCCACATATTTCTTATCGGCCTCGCTCCATACGGTGATGTAGGCCTGATAATAATAGGTGGTGCCAGGGTTGAGGCTGCTCAGCTGGACGGAGAAGCTGCCGGAAGTGGCGGCGTCGCTGTTGAGTCCCGCCTGCTGGGAGAGGTCATAGGCGGCCAGGCCATAGTTCACGCCGCGGTCGTACACGCCCTGGGAAGGGGCGTCGGCATAGGTGGCGGAAAGGAGGGCCGATGTGTTG
The DNA here is from genome assembly GCA_905234795.1 of uncultured Bacteroidales bacterium. Lineage (GTDB taxonomy): Bacteria > Bacteroidota > Bacteroidia > Bacteroidales > UBA932 > Cryptobacteroides. The sequence continues at coordinate 81,074 of CAJOIQ010000003.1, forward strand.
GTGACGGAGGTGGCGTCCCCGGTAACCACCGAGGCGGCCTTGGTGGCCGGGGTGATGTTTCCGGAATTGCCATCCGGGAGCTCCACCTTGGCCGGGGACGAACACGCCAGGGCCAGGATGGCCAGCGCCAGCATAAGGACTCTTTTCATGATTAATAGCGGTTAAGCGGACGGCCGGCGGTCATCATGTGCACTTTGCGCTTGACCTCGTCCAGCACCATTTTGTGAGCGATGCGCTGGGCCAGCTGTGCCTCGGTGGGCTCCTTGGCGGCCAGGGCTTCGGCGTTCTTGTTGGCCGATGCAAGGACCGTGTCAATCAGGTCCACGATAACGGCCATGTCCTTTTCCTCGAAACCACGGGAGGTGATGGCAGGGGTACCTACACGCAGACCGCTGGTGGCGAAGGCGCTGCGGCTGTCGAAGGGAACCATGTTCTTGTTCACGGTGATATCGGCCCGTACCAGCTCTTTTTCGGCCAGGCGTCCTGTAAGATCCGGGAACTTGGGACGGAGGTCGATGAGCATCAGGTGATTGTCGGTGCCGCCGGAGATAATCTTGTAGCCACGGGAGATGAACTCCTTGCACATGGCGGCGGCGTTGGCCACCACCTGTTTCTGGTATTCCACGTATTCGGGCTGGGCGGCCTCATAGAAGGCCACGGCCTTGGCGGCGATCACGTGCTCCAGCGGGCCACCCTGGATGCCGGGGAACACGCTGGAATTGAGGATGGCGCTCATCATCTTGACCTCTCCCTTGGGAGTGGTAAGGCCCCAGGGGTTGGCAAAGTCCTTGCCCATGAGGATGATACCGCCGCGCGGTCCGCGAAGGGTCTTGTGGGTGGTGGAGGTGACGATGTGGGCGTACTTGACGGGGTTCTTGAGCAGGCCTGCGGCAATGAGGCCGGCGGTGTGGGCCATGTCAATCCACAGGATGGCGCCCACTTTGTCGGCGATGGCGCGCATGCGCTCATAATCCCACTCGCGGGAATAGGCCGATGCGCCGCCGATGATGAGCTTGGGCTTGCATTCCAGGGCCTTGCGCTCCATCTCGTCGTAGTCCACGCGGCCGGTTTCCGGATTGAGGCCATAGGCCACCGGGTGATACAGGAGGCCGCTGGCGTTCACAGGAGAACCGTGGGTGAGGTGGCCGCCCATGGAAAGGTCCAGACCCATGAAGGTGTCTCCGGGCTTGAGGATGGCCATGGTCACGGCCATGTTGGCCTGGGCGCCGGAGTGCGGCTGCACGTTGGCATATTCGGCATCGTACAGGGCGCACAGACGGTCGATGGCCAGCTGCTCAATCTGGTCCACTACCTCGCATCCGCCATAATAGCGCTTGCCGGGATAACCCTCGGCGTACTTGTTGGTGCAGATGGAGCCCATGGCTTCCAGCACCTGTTCCGACACATAATTCTCAGAGGCAATGAGTTCCAGACCGGAGCTCTGACGCTCCTGTTCTTTCTTGATAAGGTCAAAGACCTGGATATCTTTTTTCATATGGTGTAAATAGTGTTATTCTAACTTACAAATATAAAGAATTTCCCGGACTTTTCCACGCATGAAATGTATTATTCCGGAACCAAAAAAAATCCGTACCTTTGCCCCCGAAAAACAGCAGCTTATGTATTCTCTCCGCGAACTTTACAAAATAGGGAAAGGCCCTTCTTCCTCCCACACCATGGGCCCTTACCATGCCGCCCAGATGTTTGCCGCGCGCCATCCCGAGGCCGCCCGCTTTGAAGTGACACTCTACGGCTCCCTGGCCTCTACCGGGAAGGGTCACATGACCGATGCCGCCATTGTGCAGGCACTGGGCCCTACTGCTCCGGTTACCATCTGCTGGGAACCCGGCATCATTCCCGAATATCACCCCAACGGGATGCTGTTCAAATCCCTTGGGCTGGACGATGTCCCTACGGAAGAATGGATGGTTTACTCCATCGGCGGCGGAGCTTTGTCGGAAGGCAAAGGGAAGGAAATGAGCCTGTCCGGAGAGGTATACAAGATGAACTCCCTCACCGAGATTATTGACTGGTGCGACACCAACGGCCGTCAGATTTGGGAATATGTAGACCTGTGCGAAGGCCCGGGAATCTGGGACTATTTGCAGGAAATCTGGGAGGCCATGAAAGCTTCAGTGGAAAGGGGCCTGACTGCCGAAGGACGCCTGCCCGGCCCGCTGAACCTGTCCCGCAAGGCCGCCGTTTATCAGGTTAAGGCACAGGGTTACCTGCCCAACCTGCGTTCACGAGGACTGGTATTCGCCTACGCCCTGGCGGTGAGCGAGGAAAACGCCTCCGGCGGTATGATTGTCACGGCCCCCACCTGCGGATCCTCCGGCGTCATGCCCGGTGTCCTCTATCACCTGTCCAAGGGACACGGCTTTACCGATACAAGGATTCTTCATGCCCTGGCTACCGCCGGTCTCATCGGCAATGTGGTCAAGCACAACGCCTCCATCTCCGGTGCCGAGGTAGGCTGCCAGGGAGAGGTGGGCGTGGCCTGCGCCATGGCATCGGCCGCTGCCTGCCAGCTCTTCGGCGGCAGCCCTTACCAGATTGAATATGCGGCCGAAATGGGCCTGGAGCATCACTTGGGCATGACCTGTGACCCCATTTGCGGTCTGGTGCAGATCCCCTGCATCGAGCGCAATGCCTTTGCCGCCTGCCGCGCCCTGGACTCCAATATCTACTCCACATTCTCCGACGGCCGTCACCGCATTTCCTTCGACCACGTGGTGGAAGTGATGAAGCGCACGGGCAAGGACCTGCCGTCCCTGTACAGGGAGACTTCGGCCGGCGGCCTGGCCCTCAATTACAAGCAAAAGTAATGAAAGACCGGAAACTGCTGAACATAGAACTGGGGCGCATCACGGCCGATGAATACGTGCACAACCGCCCGCAAAGCGGAATTGTGCTGGTGCTGGACAACATCCGCAGCGCCCACAATGTGGGCAGCGCTTTCCGCACCGCCGACGCCTTTGGCGTGGACAAAGTTTACCTGGGCGGCATCTGCCCCGTACCGCCCTCCCCGGAACTGCACAAAGTGGCCCTGGGCGCCGAGGAAGCGGTCCCCTTCCAGCACGTGGAAGATGTGGTTTCCCTGGTCAAAGACCTTCAGGCCGACGGCTACACCGTCATCGCCGTAGAACAGACCGTCCACTCCGTAAAACTGAACGAATTCTGTGCTGGACAGCGTGCGGATTTCCGGGGGCATCGGCCTTCTTTTAGCCCCCGGAAATCCGCACCTGGCCAGCAAGAAAAATACGCTCTGGTATTTGGAAACGAAGTCGCCGGCGTACAACAGGAAGTTGTAGACGCCAGCGACTTTGCATTGGAAATTCCCCAGCGGGGCACCAAACACTCTTTAAACGTTTCCGTTTCTATCGGCGTGGTGCTGTGGGGATTAGTCCAAAGAATGAATGGCTAATCCGGAGCGGAGCTTGGGCTCGAACCAGGTGGTCTTGGGAGGCATGATGTTGCCGGTATCGGCAATGCGGATGAGCTGGTCCATGGACACCGGGTAAAGGGCGAAGGCCACTTTCATCTCTCCGGAATCCACACGGCGGCTCAGTTCTCCCAGGCCGCGGATACCGCCGACGAAATCGATGCGTTTGTCGGTTCGCAGGTCCTTGATGCCCAGGATCTTGTCCAGTACCAGGTTGGAAAGGATGGTGACATCCAGCACGCCGATGGGGTCGTTGTCGTCATAACGGCCGGGCTTGGCGGTGAGGCTGTACCATACACCCTCGATGTACATGGAGAAGTTGTGCAGGCCGCTGGGGTGATAGATTTCGCTGCACTTGCAGTGACAGGGATACTCACAATCGCACTTGCCGCCGTCCTTGGTGCAGTCGCACTTGCACTCCACCACGAAGTCTTCCTCCAAAGCCTTGAAGAAGTCTTTGGTGCTGAGACCGTTGAGGTCCTTCACCACGCGGTTGTAGTCGATGATGGCCAGGTGGCTCTGCGGGAAGCACACGGCCATGAAGTAGTTGTATTCCTCGTTGCCGGTGTGGTGGGGGTTCTGAGCCCTCTTTTCGGCGCCCACGCGGGCGGCAGCGGCGGTGCGGTGGTGACCGTCGGCCACATAGAAGGCGTCGATGTCGCCTGTGAAGATTTCCGTGATGCGCCTGATCACGGCGTCGTCGCTGATGACCCAGAAAGTGTGGGTGAAGTTGTTCTCGTCCACAAACTTGTACTCGGGTTCTCCGGCGGCGGTCTTGGCAATGATCTGGTTGAGCTCGGCGTGGTCCTTGAAGGCGAAGAAGACGGGCTCGATGTTGGCGTTCTGGTTGCGCACGTGGATCATGCGGTCGTCTTCCTTCTTCTTGAGGGTGAGCTCATGCTTCTTGATGATGCCTTTCTCGTAGTCGTCGGTGTGGGCGCAAAGGACAATTCCGTACTGGGTGCGGTCTCCCATGGTCTGGGCATACACATAGTACTTTTCCTTGTCTTCGCGTACCAGCCAGCCACGCTCTTTCCAAGCCTTGAAGTTCTCCACGGCTTTGTCGTAGGTGCGCTGTTCGTGTTCGTCGGCGATGGGCGTGAAGTCAATCTCCGGTTTGGTGATGTGCAGGAGGCTCTTTTCTCCGGCCATGGCCAGGGCTTCCTCACTGTTGAGGACATCGTACGGGGGTGCCGCTACTTCGGTCACCAGGTTCTTGGGCGGACGGATTGCCGCAAAGGGTTTTACGCGTACCATATTACTTGTTTACTTGGAATTTGCGGTTGCCGGTGGCGAAGAAATCCACAATCTGACGGGCGGCGGCCAGGCCGGCGTTCACATTGGCCTCGGCGGTCTGGGCACCCATCTTCTTGGGCGTGGCAAAGACGCGCAGGCCGAATTTCTCCTGAAGGGCGGCGTAGTTGTCGGGCATGACGTCGGCCACATATTTGAGGTCCGGGCGTTCTTCCAGCGCTTTCTCCAGGCCGGCTTCGTCGATGACTTCCTTGCGGGCGGTGTTCACCAGCGTGGCGCCCTTGGGCATCTTGGAGATGAGGTCATAGCCGATGCTGCCGATGGTGGAGGGCAGGGCGGGGATGTGGATGGAAAGATAATCGGATGCGGCATAGAGCTCTTCCACGGAATGGACGGGAGTGGCGCCGCCGGCGATAATCTGTTCGTCTGTGAGGAAGGGGTCAAGGGCGCAGATTTCCATGCCAAGGGCCCTGGCTTTCTGGCCCACCAGGCGGCCGACGTTACCGTAGGCCTGCACGCCCAGGCGCTTGCCCTGAAGCTCGGAACCGGTGGCCGGGGTGAGCTGGGTGCGGGCCATGAAGATCATCAGGCCCAGGGCCAGTTCGGCCACGGCGTTGGAGTTTTGGCCGGGGGTGTTCATCACCACGATGCCGCGTTTGGTGGCGGCTTCCAGGTCCACGTTGTCGAAGCCGGCGCCGGCACGCACCACAATCTTGAGTTTGGGAGCGGCGGCCATCACTTCCTCCGTCACTTTGTCGGAGCGGATGATCATGGCTTCCACATCGGCCACGGCCTTTACAAGATGGGCCTGCTCGGCATACTTTTCAAGCTTGACCACCTGATGGCCTCCTTCGGTGAGGATATTCACAATGCCTTCCACGGCCTTGGCGGCGAAAGGCTTCTGGGTTGCGAGTAAGACCTTCATTATTTCTTCAGTTTTTCAAATTCTTTCATGCAGTCTACCAGGGCCTGGACATCCTCTACGGTGCAGGCGTTGTACAGGGAGGCGCGGAAACCGCCCACGCTGCGGTGGCCTTTGATTCCCACCATGCCGCGTTCCTTGGCAAAGGCGAAGAATTCGTCCTGCAGGGTTTCGTAGCCGGGAGCCATCACGAAGCACACGTTCATCAGGGAACGGTCCTCCTTGGCGGCGGTGCCCACGAACAGCGGGTTGCGGTCGATTTCTCCGTACAGGAGGTCGGCCTTCTTCTGGTTGATCTTCTGGATGGCTTCCACGCCGCCCATGCTCTTGATCCACTTGAGGGTCTCGTTCATCACGAAGATGTTGAACACGGGAGGGGTGTTGAACATGGACAGTTTGTCAATGTGGGTGCGGTAATCCAGCATGGTGGGGATGTGGCGGGTAACCTTGCCCAGGGCGTCCTTGCGGATGATGGCGAAGATGACGCCGGCAGGGCCCACGTTCTTCTGGGCGCCACCATAGATGAGGGTGTACTTGCTCACGTCAACGGGACGGGACATGATGTCGGAGGACATGTCGGCGATGAGCGGGCAAGGGCAGTCCATATCGGTCTTGATCTCCGTGCCGTAGATGGTGTTGTTGGTGGTGATGTGCAGGTAATCCAGGTCCTTGGGAATATCAAAACCCTTGGGGATATAGGTGTAGTTCTTGTCCTTGGAGCAGGCGATGGCATAGGCCTCGCCGATTCCCTGGGCCTCTACCAGAGCCTTGTGGGCCCATACGCCGGTATCCAGATAGGCGGCTTTCTTCTCCAGGTAGTTCATGGCAACATAGAGGAACTGGAGGGAGGCGCCGCCGCCCAGGAATACTACCTCGTGGGTATCGGGGATGTGGAGGAGTTCCTTCCACAGGGCGCGGCATTCGTCCATGACGGCATCCCACTCCTTGGTGCGGTGGGAAATGGAGAGGACAGAGATACCGGTGCCGCTGAAATCCTTGAGGGCTGCAATGGCATTGTCGATGGCCACCTGGGGCAACAGGCAGGGGCCGGCGTTAAAAACATGAACTTTTTTGGACATGATATAATGGTTATTAAAATTTGTTATTATTATAGTTCCGAAAGTTACGGATTATTATTGTCAATTCCTATAGTTCTACCAATTCTGCACAATCTTTCATCTTTTTTTTGAAATCTTCCACTGCTGTGAGCCGTACGCGCACCTGGATGGAGCAACGCTCGCCGAACAGTTGGTGGCTTTGGGGAAGGTCCATGTCCTTGAGCACCTTCATCACGGCGTTCATGGAAAGGTAGTCGAAGCTTATGCCGAAGTTTTGGGCGGCAATCTTTTCTACAATCCGGGCCGATGAAAGGGCGTCGGAGGTGGAAGTCTTGTAGGCGCGGATGAGGCCGGGGATGCCCAGTTTGATACCGCCGAAGTAGCGGACCACAACCACCAGGACATCGCTAAGTCCCAGGGAGTCAATCTGGCCCAGGATGGGCCGGCCGGCGCTGCCGGAAGGTTCTCCGTCATCGGAGGCGCGCCAAACATCGCCCTTGTACCCCAGGCGGTAGGCATAGCAGTGGTGCCGGGCGTCGTGGTACTCTTTGCGCAGGGCCTGTACCAGTTCCTTCACCTGGTCCTCGGTCTCCACCGGGTAGGCAAATGCGATGAAGCGGGACCCATTGTCTTTAAACAGGCCCTGGGCCGGCGCCGCGATGGATTTGTATGCGTCGAAGGCGTCCATGGCTACTCTGCTGAAATCCAGTGAATACCGGCATCCCGCCGCCACCAGGTGAGCTGACGCTTGGCGTAGTGGCGGGTAGACGCCTGGATATGATTCACGGTGGCGTCCAGGTCATACTTACCGTCAAAATATTCGAACATCTCCTTATACCCTACGGTTTGCAAGGCAGGCATGTCCCGGTACGGGAGCATGGAGCGGGCTTCGGCCTCAAGGCCCTGGTCCATCATCTGGAGGACGCGCTGGTTGATTCGCTCGTACAGCTGCTCCCGGGGCCGTTCCAGGCCGATTTTTACAATCTCGAAATCCCGTTGCTTGAAGCTGCCGGTCTTGAAAGAAGAGAAGGGCTTTCCCGTGTACAGGCTCACTTCCAGGGCACGGATCACACGCTGTCCGTTGGAGAGGTCCAGCTGCTCATAGGACACCGGATCCAGCTCTTTCAGTTGGTCGGCCAGCACCTCCACGCCCTCGTCCCGCAGGCATTCCATCAGGTGCTCCCGCAGTTGCATGGGCACCTCCGGGAAATCGTCCAGGCCGTAGCAGAAGGCGTCGATATAGAGCATGGAACCGCCGCACATCACCAGGGTCTCGTGTCCTTCGGCAAAAAGCCGGTTCACCAGCTCTATGGCCTCCACTTCGTAGATGCCGGCGGTGTAATTGCGGGTAATGGGAACGGTGCCGATAAAATAATGCTTCACCGCAGCCAATTCCTCATCGGAGGGGGCTGCGGTGCCTATTTTAAGTCCCTGATAGATTTGGCGGGAATCGCAGGAGATGACGGGAGAGCCCACTTGCAGGGCGCGCTCAATGGCATAGCCGGTTTTGCCGACAGCCGTTGGTCCCAGTATGATCTCCAGCCTGCGGCTCACCCTTCCTCTCCCTCGTCAAAGATTTCCTTGCCGTCCTCGTCTTCGTCCTCTTCTTCCTCATCTTCGTCTTCGAAGTCTTCATCGTCATCCAGGTCATCCTCCTCTCCGGGGAGATGGCGCTGACGGTCCGGAAGGTCCTCGAAGGCCACGTAGCCGTTCTCGAATTCAATGGGGTTGGGACCCTTGGATTCGGCCAGCACGGGATAATCCGGATGCACGGTGCCGGGAACTTCTCCTTCCACGGTGATGTTCACGCTCTTTTTGTTGGTAACGTCGTAGAAGTACACAAAATGGTCGGTCCCGGCCTTGATGGCCTTTTCCAGGGAAATCTGGTCGGCCGTTCCCCAACCCAGGTCAAACAGGCCGTACCGGCCCACGACGGCGTCGGTCACATCCAGCGCCTTGAACATGATGAGCTGGTCCTGGGGGAATTCAAGGTCGGCCCTGATCTGTTTATGAAGGGTGTACAGCGTGGTGGCGCCGTTCACTTTATATACTCTGTAGAATCCTTTGATGCCCGAAAGGGTTACTCTCAACTGAAATACCATAGGTTCTGCTTTTTCGTATTTCAAAGATACTACTTTTTCTGCAAAAGTACATTAAAAAAGTACACTTAGGATAAGTTTGCCGGTATTCAGTGGGCAGAGGTGTAAACGGTAAGTAACTGATATTTAACAATATACAACAACTCCTCCCGGCTTTTTGGACGAGAGGAGATGTTGTAATATATTGGTAATTAGATGTTTAGAGAAAACAGCTATCACTAAATTCTTTTTCATACGGTCATGTGTTAAGTGTCTACCTTCAAAGATAGAACAAATAGACCGAAAAGCGAATATATGCCTGAAAATTAAATAATTACGAGAGCCCTTTAGCCAATCTGGGCGCCATTGGTCACCTCCTCCTGAGGGGTGATGAAACGCATCTTGCCGTCTCCCTGCTTGGCCATCAGGATCATGCCCTTGCTCTCGATGCCGCGGATGGTGCGGGGAGCCAGATTGGCCAGGATGCAGATCTGCTTGCCCAGCATGTCCTCGGGGCTGTAATACTCGGCAATGCCGGAAACGATGGTGCGCTGGTCAATACCCGTGTCGATGGTCAGTTTGAGCAGTTTGTCGGTCTTGGGGACGCGCTCGGCGGCCAGTACCGTGGCCGTACGGATGTCCATGGCACCGAACTGATCGAAGGTTACCTCGGCCTTCTGCGGCTCAATCTTGGCAGCAGCCTCTGCCGCGGCCTTGGCGGCCTCGGCCTCTTCCCGTGCCTTCTTGATGGCCTCCAGCTTGGCAATCTGGGCCTCGACCTCGGCATCCTCGATCTTGCGGAACAGCAGCACGGCCTCTCCCAGCTGATGCCCCGCCGGCAGCAGCTCGGCCTGTCCCAGCATCTCCCAATTGAGAACTATTGCGGAGGAGGCTGACGCCTCTGAGGACGCAGATGCATCCTGCGGAGCATCGGCCATCATTTTAGCGACGCAGGATGCGCCTGCGGCCGAAGAGGAATAGGGAATGGTGTGCACCGCGCGGCCTTCATCGGCCTTGTAGAAGTTCACGGTAGGGGTGCCTTCACCGGCGCGATGGTCCCAGCCGGCATTTACGCCCACGCGCAGGATGTCGCGCAGTTTCTGGGCGCTGAAGGGCGTGAAGGGCTCGAAGGCGATGGCCAGGTCGGCGCAGATCTGCAGGCAGGTGTACAGGATGCTTGCCGTGCGGTCCATATCCTCCTTGGCCACCTTCCAGGGCTCCATGTCGGAGATGTATTTGTTGCCGATGCGGGCCATGTTCATGGCTTCCTTCAGGGCCTCGCGGAAGTGGGGGCTTCCCGGCAGGGCTTGAGGGCCTCCAGGGTTTCCTGATCGATGGGCTGCGGCTTCAGGTTCTGGGGAACAGCTCCGTCGAAGTACTTGTGCGTGAGCACCACGGCGCGGTTCACAAAGTTGCCGAAGACGGCCAGGAGCTCGGAGTTGTTGCGGCTCTGGAAGTCCTTCCAGGTGAAGTCGTTATCCTTGGTCTCGGGGGCGTTGGCGGTGAGCACGTAGCGCATCACATCCTCGCAGCCGGGGAATTCGGCCTCGTATTCGTTCACCCACACCGCCCAGTTGCGGGAGGTGGAAATTTTGTCTCCTTCCAGGTTGAGGAACTCGTTGGAGGGCACGTTGTCCGGCAGGATGTAGTCCCCGTAGGCCTTGAGCATGGACGGGAACACAATGCAGTGGAACACAATGTTGTCCTTGCCGATAAAATGCACCAGGCGGGTTTCGGGATCCTTCCACCATTTCTCCCAGCTTTCCGGAAGCAGTTCCTTGGTGTTGGAGATGTAACCGATGGGAGCGTCGAACCATACATAGAGCACCTTACCTTCGGCCCCGTCCACGGGAACGGGCACGCCCCAGTCCAGGTCACGCGTGACGGCACGGGGCTGCAGACCGCCGTCCAGCCAGCTCTTGCACTGGCCGTAAACGTTGGTCTTCCACTCCTTGTGCTGCTCCAGGATCCAGTCCCGCAGCCAGGGCTCGTACTTGTCCAGAGGCAGGTACCAGTGCTTGGTCTTTTTCTTCACGGGCGTGGATCCGGAGAGCTTGGACTTGGGATCCAGCAGTTCCTCGGGGCTCAGGGTGCTGCCGCATTTCTCGCACTGGTCACCGTAGGCGTGCGGATTTCCGCACTTGGGGCAGGTGCCCTCGATGAGCCGGTCCGTGAGGAACATCTTGGCTTCCTCGTCATAGAGCTGCTCGCTTTCCTGGGTGATGAAATCCTCCTGGTCGTACAGCTTGCGGAAGAATTCGGCCGCATTCTTTTCGTGCACCTGGGAAGAAGTGCGGGAGTAGATGTCATAATTGATGCCCAGGCCCGTGAAAGCGTCCTTCATCACTTTGTGGTATTTGTCCACAATGTCCTGCGGGGTTACGCCCTGCTGCCGTGCCTTGATGGTGATGGGCACGCCATGTTCGTCGGATCCGCAGATAAACAGCACGTCCTCTCCCCGCATGCGCAGGTAGCGCACGTAGATGTCTCCGGGAATGTAGGCGCCGGCCAGGTGGCCGATGTGGACAGGACCGTTGGCGTAAGGCAACGCACAGGTCACGAGGGTTCTCTTATAACTCATTTCTTCAGTCTCCCTAATTTGATATTGATGCTCTTTTTGATTTCGTTCAGTTTGCCCAGCCGTTGCATAATGTCGTTGATTTCCTGGGCCGATGCCGCCGTTTTCAGCTGGCGGGTAAGCTGGTCCTGACGGGCCGTGATGCGTTTGTCGTGGTACACCAGGATGGCCTTGGGAACAAAGTTCACCAGCCAGGAATCCGTGGTGGTGAGGGCGTCGGAGAAGTTGTGGACCGTAATCTCGTATTTGTCGGATGACAACTGCGCGGCCAGCCCCGCCACCTCCCGGTTTTCTCCGTTGAGAAGTGCCAGCACTATGGCGTCCTGGTCCAGCCCCTGGTCATACAGTGCGAAGTAGGCTTCATAAGCGGCCTCGTAGGCTTTGTTGGCAAAGTGTGTGTCGTCTCCGGCCAGTGCCGCGTCAATGAACTCGGCCACCGTCTGCGTTCCTTCCGGGTCATAGAACTCGGAATCTGTCTCGAACTGCAGCTCCGTACGTCCGTACCGCAGCACAAAGCCCAGCAGTTCCCTTTCCGACGGCTCCAAGATTTTCTCTTCGCGCGAGGCCATCGCGCTTTCTTCTTTGAGGGGGCTCTGCCCCCTATTATCCCCCGCGGCCTCCGGCCGGCCACCCTGCTGGGTGGCTGTAAAGCCTTCGCGCGTTCTCGCAACATTCTTCTTGGCGGCTTCCCGCGTCTTCCGCACGCGGTCCTGGATGATATCGGCCTCTATCCCGAACTGCCGGGCCACGGTGTCCACATACACCTGACGCTTGATGGCGTCGGGGATATCGGCCACGGTGTCGGCAATCTCGTTGATGAGGTTGGCTTTCTTGAGAGGGTCGTCTCCGGCCTGGTCCAGCAGCAGCTGCGTCTTGAAGGCGATGCCGTCCTGCTCATGGGTGGCGATGAATTCCCGGATTTCCTCCAGCGTGTGTTTCTGGGAGAAGGAATCGGGGTCGTCTCCGTCGGGGAGGAAGACCACCTTGGGATTCATACCCTCCTTGAGGATGAGGCTGATGGCCCTAATCGCCGCATGCACGCCCGCGGAATCCCCGTCGTACATGATGGTAATGTTCTCCGAGAAGCGCTTGATGAGGCGGATCTGCTCCTCCGTGAGGGAAGTGCCGCAGGAAGCCACCACGTTGGTGATGCCCATCTGGTGCATCATCACCACGTCCACGTTGCCCTCTACCAGGATACAGCGGTCCTGTTTGGCAATCTCGCTCTTGGCAAAGTAAATGCCCAGCAGGTTGCGGCTCTTGATATAGATTTCCGTTTCCGGAGAGTTCACGTATTTGGCCGGGTTATCGGCCTTGAGGGTGCGTCCGCTGAAGGCAATCACACGTCCGCTCACGGAGTGGATGGGGAACATCACCCGTTCCCGGAATTTGTCCACCAGTTTGCCGTCCTCCTGCTGGATGGCCAGTCCGGCGGCTACCAGATATTCGTCCTTGTAACCGGCGGCACGGGCGGCGTCCACCAGGGCCGATTTCCCCGACGGGGCCCAGCCCAGGCTCCATTGCTGGATGGTGGTGTCCAGGATGTTTCTCCTGCGGTAATACTGGTAGCCCACGGCGCGGCCTTCTCCTTCCAGAAGCTGGTCGCAGAAGAACTTGCGGGCGAATTCGCTCACGGCCATGAGGCTCTCCGTGCGCTGGCGCGCGGCAATCTGCTCGGCCGTTTCTTCCTCTTCCTTGATTTCGATATTGTACTTTTTGGCCAGGTACCGCAGGGCCTCGGGATAGGTCATGTGCTCATATTCCATCACAAACCCCACGGCGCTGCCGGCCTTGCCGCAGCCAAAGCACTTGTAGATTCCCTTGGACGGCGTCACATGGAAGGACGGCGTCTTCTCATTGTGGAAAGGACAGCAGGCTACATAGCTGGACCCGCGGCGCTTGAGCGTCACAAAATCTCCCACCACTTCCTCTACGCGGGCGGTGTCCAGGATCAAGTCTACTGTTTCCTTGGGAATCATTCCTTGTTAAAGTCCACTTCTTTAATGTTGGACGGATTGGTAACGGTAATCTTGTCGTTCTTGGGAGCGGCCTTGACGGTGTTATCAGTGGCCGGTTTATAATGTTTCTCCTGCCACAGGACCTTGATCTGGAACCAGGCGTCACGGCCATACCAGGCCAGGCCCAGAACGCCCACTACCACGGCAAACGGCCGCCGCATGGTAATGAACCAGATGCACAGGACGCAGAACAGCAGGTCCTTGACCAGCCGTATCCAACGGTTGTTATATCCAAAATTCATCATAGCCTACAAAGATACAAAGAATCTTTCAGATTCTCTGCAGGCGGCTTCCAAACAAAAAACCTTCGGCCCTGGGACCGAAGGTTTTTGTTTGTGTTTAGAATGGAAGGTCGTCGGCTTCCGGATTGTCGGCCGGCATGTCGTCCAGCGTGGGAGCCGGAATGTCGCTCACCGGAGGGGCCGATACATGGGCCGGTTGGACCGGAGCGGCCGCGGGGGCGGCATCGGCACCGGCGGGAGAGATGCGCCAGATCTGAAGGTCCGTGTACCATCGGCCATTATACTCACGGCCGCGGATGTTGAAGGAAACCTTGATGCGGTCTCCCACCTGGTACTTGTCCAGTTCGGCCACTTTGTCCTGCCCGAAGGCGGTGAAACAGGCCTGGCTGGTGAAGTTGCCGTCGGGGAACTCCAGGATAAACTCCTGCTTGGCCCATTGTCCACGGGCCGATGTTCCCTGCTGTACCCCCAGTTTCTGGCGGAGGGTGCCTTCCAGTTCCAGTGCCATGGGATTACTTCTTCTTGGCAACGGGCTCGGCGGGTTTCTCTACGAAGGGATGAACCTCCAGCAGATCCACGTCGAAGATGAGGGTGGAGTTGGTGCCGATCTCACGGGGACCGCGCTCGCCATAGGCCAGGTTGGCAGGGATGACCAGGGTGATCTTACCGCCTTCGCCGACGAGCTTCATGCCCTCGGTCCAGCCCTTGATCACGCGGTTCAGCGGGAACTCGATACCGTCGTTCTTGTCGAACTCCTTACCGTCGATGAGGGTGCCGCGATAGTTCACCTTTACGGTGTCACGGTCGCTGATGGCGCGCTTTTCGGAACCGGAATCCTGGATGAGGTAAACAATACCGGAAGCGGTGGAATCGGCGCTGTTCTTCACATAGAAATCCTTGCGGAATTTGTCGCCTTTCTCCTTGTTGAGGGCGCCTTCGTAGGCGGTGCGCTGCTGGAGGAAGCCGTTGATGATGCGGTTCATGTCGGAGGGGTCAATCTTGAACTGCTTTACGAAAGCGGAGTCCATGGGCTGGCCTTCCTTGGCATTGAGAGCGTCTTTCATACCTTTCTGGACCTGGGCCATGTTCAGCTCACCGAAACCGTTCTGGGTCATGACCAGGCCGAAGTTGACGCCCAGCAGATAAGAAGTGGTGTCCACCTGACCCTTGCTGGGGAGCAGGGAACGAACTTCCTTGGAGCCCTCTACCTTAGAGGTGCCGCAAGCCACCACCAGCACTGCGGCCGATGCGATGGCAAAGATTTTTGCAAGTTTCATATAATAAAAAATTTTAAAGTAATCTGACGTTTCTAACCGACAAAGATAGTAAATATTTCCAACATTGCCTAAAATAAGGTGACGGACGGTATCTTTTTGAGTATGAAGTGAAAAAACATTTGTTTTTGTCGCAAAAATTGATTATCATTACACAAACAACTTAAACTGACCACTATGGTTGATACCTCCACCCTTCATGCCAAGCTGAAGACCTTCTTCGGCTATGACGCCTTTAAGGGTGACCAGGAGCGTATCATCCGCCATCTGGTTGCCGGCGGAAACGCCTTCGTCCTCATGCCCACCGGCGGCGGAAAATCCCTGTGCTACCAGTTGCCCGCCCTGGTGATGGAAGGCACGGCCATCGTCATCTCCCCGCTCATCGCCCTCATGAAAAACCAGGTGGATGCCATCCGCGGCTTCGAAGCCGGGGACGAAGGCATCGCCCACTTCCTCAATTCCTCCCTCAGCCGCCAGCAGATAGAGGTGGTGCAGGAGGATTTGCTGCGCGGGGTCACCAAGTTGCTTTACGTAGCGCCGGAATCCCTTACCAAGGAAGAGAACATCGGCCTGCTCAAGTCCGTGAAAATCTCCTTCTACGCGGTGGACGAGGCCCACTGCATATCCGAATGGGGTCACGATTTCCGCCCGGAATACCGCAAGATCCGCAGCATCATAGACCAGATTCAGCCGGCTCCGGTCATTGCGCTCACGGCCACGGCCACGCCCAAAGTGCAGAGCGACATCCTCAAAAACCTGCGCATCCAGGACGCCCGGGTGTTCAAGTCCTCCTTTAACCGCCCCAACCTGTATTATGAGGTAAGGGACAAGGTGGAACCGGAGAAGGACATCATCCGCTTTATCCGCCAGAATCCCGGCAAGAGCGGCATCATCTACTGCCTCAGCCGCAAAAAAGTGGAGGAAATGGCCCAGCTGCTCTCCATCAACGGCATCAGGGCCCTGCCGTATCACGCCGGCCTGGACGCCAAGACCAGGGCCGACAATCAGGACATGTTCCTCACGGAGGAAATCGATGTCATCGTGGCCACCATCGCCTTCGGCATGGGCATCGACAAACCCGATGTGCGCTTTGTCATCCACTACGACATTCCCAAGAGCATCGAGGGTTATTATCAGGAAACCGGACGCGCCGGCCGTGACGGACAGGAAGGCCAGTGCATCACCTATTACAGTTATAAGGATATCCAGAAGCTGGAGAAATTCATGCAGGGCAAGCCGGTGGCCGAACAAGAGATCGGCAAGCAGCTGCTGCAGGAAACCGTGGCCTATGCCGAGTCCAGCCAGTGCCGGCGCAAACTGCTCCTGAACTACTTCGGAGAGGATTATCCCCAGGACAACTGCGGTGCGTGCGACAACTGCCTGCATCCCAAGAAACGCTACGACGGCCGGGAAGAACTGGCCCTGGTAATCGAACTCATAGAGGCTCTTCCGGAACGCTTCAAACTGGAGCATCTGGCCGCCATCCTCTCCGGGGTCACCAACGCCATGGTCAAGTCCTACAAGCACGACGAACTCCCGCTGTTCGGCGCGGGAAAGGACCACGACATCCGGTTCTGGCAGGCCGTCATGCACCAGGGACTGGTGATGCATTATCTGGAAAAGGATATCGAGAATTACGGCCTTATTTCGGCCACCGACAAAGGCCTGGACTTCTTCCTGAATCCCCACGAGGTGATGCTGGTGGAAGACCGCACGTTCTCCGAGGGAGAGGACGACGAAGACGACGATTCTGCGGCGGCCGTTCACGGCGGCGGTGGCGGAGACCAGGTTCTGCTGGCCATGCTCAAGGATTTGCGCAAGGATGTGGCCAAAAAACTGCATCTGCAGCCCTGGATTGTTTTCGGGGACCCTGCCCTGGAGGATATGTCCATCGTGTATCCGCTCACCCTCAAGGAACTCCAGGAAAAGTGCCAGGGCGTGGGAGAAGGCAAGGCCCGCAAGTTCGGCCAGCCGTTCATCGACCTTATCGCCAAGTACGTGGAAGAGAACGAGATTGAGCGTCCCGACGACTTCGTGCTCAAATCCGTGGCATCGGCCGGCAGCAACAAGGTATACATCATCCAGTCCATCGACCGCAAACTGGATCTGGGAGACATAGCCGCCGCCAAGGGCCTGGATATGGACGAACTCCTCACGGAGATAGAGGCCATCGTGGCCACCGGCACCCGTGTGAACCTCAATTATTATATAGAGGAAGAACTGGATCCCGAAGTAGTGGAAGAAATCTATACCTGGTTCAAGGAAGAAGCTGCCTCAGACTCCCTGCCCGATGCCATCGCCGCCCTGGAAGGTGATTATGAGGAATGGGAAATCCGCCTCGTTCGCATCAAGTTCCTATGCGAGGTTGCAAACTAAAGATTGTTTTCGGTATATGTGGACATTGCCCTGAACTGGGGCAGAAAACGCCCAAAGCGTCCCGGTTGAGGACAGCATGGTCATGAACAGGGGCAAAAAGTGGCAAAAACGCCCAAAATGAGGACGACATGCCGGCCGACAATCCGGAAGCCGACGACCTTCCGTTCTAAACACTTTTTGTATTCCCCCTTGCAACGTACTACGCACTTTCCCCGGGTTTGTGCGTAATACGTTACATTCGAATGTAAGGCATTACGCGTTTTTGGCGTTTTTCGCGTAACAGGTTGCATGGGTGGGGCTGTTACAGGTATACCAAACTGCACAGGCTGTCCGGGGCGAAGAGCCGGGCGGCCATTTTTTGGAGGTCGGCGGGGGTGATGGCCGATATGGCCGTGCGGGTTTCTTCCGGGGTCATGATGCTGCCCCAGGAGAGCATGCTCTTGCCCATGGACAGGCACTGGGCCTCTCCGGCATCGGCGCTGATGGCCAGCTGGCCCATGAGCTGCTTGCGGTAGGCCTTGAACTGACGGTCTGTAAGCGGCACCTCCCGTAGCTGCGTAAGGATTTTGTCAATAGCCTTCCGGCAGGCCTCCAGATTGGGTTTGTCACACCCAAAAGAAATGGCCAGGATGCCCGTATCGGCATACTGCGTATAGGAGCATTCGATGCCATACACCCAGCCCCGCTTCTCCCGCAATTCTTTGTTAAGCAACGAATTGGAAGCCGGACCGCCCAAAATATTGGCCAGCATGGCACACACCAGCCGCTCCGGCATCTCATACAGCGACGGCGCCCTGCACCCAATCACCGCATTCACCTCATGATGCCGTTTGTCTATCACCTTATGAAAACACCGTCCTCCGAAAGAGGCCTGTTCACCGTCCGCTAATTTGATGGCCGATGCGTCCGCCGAACATGCCTCTTTCGTCGGACTCTGCGCTTTTTCTGAGGAGGGTGATGCCCCTGAGGGAGCATCGGCCTTTTTATTCGCGACCGAAGGGGTGTCACCCTCCGAAGAAGATGCGAGGGAAAAAGCCTGTATCCCCGAGACCATCTTCAAGACATCTTTTTCCAGAACCGCTTCATCGATATCGGCCACTACGGAAAGGACCATGCGGGAGGGAACAAACTTTTGGGCCACGAAGTTCCGGAGCATTTCCGGAGTAATCTTCTTGACGCTGGCAGAAGTGCCCAGGATGGGCGTTTCCAGGGGAGAGCCCTCGAAAAGCAACGTTTCGAAACGGTCGTAGACATCCTCGGCGGGATTGTCCTTGTAGGAGATAATCTCGTCCAGGACCACGCCCCGCTCGGTTTCTATCTCGGCCTGGGGGAAAGTGGCTTCGGTGGCTAGTTCGAAGAGCAGCCCCGCGGCCTTTTTCCAGTCCTCCTTGAGCACGGTGGCGTGCAGCACAATTTCCTCCTTGGTGGTATAGGCGTTGAGCTCCCCGCCCAGGCGGTCCAGATACCCGTTGATGACCGCAGCGCTTTTGCGGGAAGTGCCGCGGAACAGGTTGTGCTCTACAAAATGTGCGATTCCGGCGGGATAACCGGCCTCGTCCCTGGTCCCGCAGCCGATGCTCAGGGCGCAGTACGCCACGGCACGCCCACTCCGGCGTACCGCATATTTGAGCCCGGCTGGAGAGGTGCCTGTGGTCATTTGGAGAGTTTTTTCAGGTCTTCGGTGAGGAAGCCGACGCCGCCTTTCCTGGCCTCAATCTTGTGCTTGGAAATGTAGACCAGGCTGTGGGTATCGGCCTCGAAGAGCATCTTGTAGCAGAAGGAACCCTTGCCCGGGAAGACGGGCGCCACCACATAACTGGTGAGGGTGTTGCCGGCGGCATCCAGGAAGGCTTTGTCGGCCACCGATGTATCGACCACCTGAAGATGGCCGTTCTGGCACTTTGCCAGGTCTTTCTCCGTGACGGTTTCCGAGACGTCTTCCCGGGCAATAAGGATGGTCTTTTTGCTCAAGTTGCGGTTGACCCAGCGTTCCATGTTGTAGGCCACTTTCTCGCTTTCCATTGCCTCCAGCGTGTATTCCTGGATGGTTTTGAGCAGGCCGCCCAGGTAGGTGAGTTCCCGGCCGGTGCCGCCCATGGCCGCCATCAGCGGCAGGGCAATTACTTCGTACATGGAGCCGATGCCTTTTTCGGCCTCGGGACCGCCCTTGAGCAGGGAGAGAAAGCTCACGCCGGGCATGTCCTCATCCTTGAACTGGCTTTCCAGCACCATCAGGAAATAGTAGTTGTCCTGCGTCTTGCGCTTTTCAAACTGATCCAGCGTGCAGAATTCAAAGGCCGATGCCGACCAGCCCGCCACTACTTCCTGCCGCAGGGCGTTGGAGACGAGGGCGTTGCCGGTGAGCACCACCTGGGTGACTTTGTCGGAGAAATCTCCCACGCGGTGACTGCGCGTGGATACTTTACCCTGGGCCTGCAGCAGTACCGGGGCCAGGAGCAGCGCGGCGGCGCATATGATTTTGCTCAGTTTCATGCTTATTGTGCGATAAAGGCGTAAGTAATGGTTCCCATCTGCCGGGCGGGAGCTTCGGCCGACATGGAGAACTTGGACAGACGGGCGGCGCGGATGGCGAATTCATTGAGGCAGCGGTCCTGGCTGGAAATGGCTTCGTCCACCTTGGCGTTGATCACGTCTCCCTTGTTGTTCACCGTGATGACCACGGTCACTTCTCCGGCCCCCATACAGCGGTAGGCGGGGATGGGCAGGCGGGAGGCCTTGCGGCCGTCCAGGCTCCAGGAAAGCACCGACGGACCCGTGTAGGGCTTGGTTTCTTCCTTCCTGGCGTCCTTCTTCACTTCTTCCACGGCGGCAAAGCTGTCGGGGGTTTCATCGGCCCGGCTCTGCCCTTCCTGCAATTCTCTGGCCAGACGCTCGGCTTCCTTGTATAGTTCGTCGGCATTGGTGCCGCGGTCGTCCTTGAGGGCCGACCGGTCTACGGTGACATTGCGAATCGGAACACCGCCCTGGGAGGAAAGCATCCGCTCCAGCTGGGCTTCTACCTTTTCCTGCAGTTTGATGCGCTCCTGGAGTTTTTCCAGGGCCTCCTGCTGGGTGAAGTCCAGCACAAAGCTGTTTTCCCGCTGGAATTCATAGCCGATACGCGTTACCAGCAAAATGATAATCACCGCGAGATGGATGCTCACGGTGATGTACAATCCGGCCTGCTGGTCTGGCGTCAGCTTCATTTCTTGCGTTTTCCGCGTTTCTGGTGGAGCGCTTTCTCCACGGTGTTGGTGATGATGTCGATGGCCACTTTATTGTGTCCGCCCTGCGGAACAATGACATCGGCATATCGCTTGGAAGGTTCGATGAACTGCAGGTGCATGGGCTTCACGGTGTCGCAGTAATGCTCGATGGCGGTTTCAATGTTGCGGCCACGCTCGGCGATGTCCCGCACGATGATGCGCAGCACGCGGTCGTCGTCGTCGGCATCCACAAACACCTTGATGTTCATCTGGTCCCGCAGTTCCTTGCAGGTGAAGATGAGGATGCCTTCCACGATGATGACATCGGCCGGCTCCACGGTGATGGTCTCGGTGGTGGAACGGGAGCAGGTGATGTAGGAGTACACCGGCTGCTCGATGGTCTTTCCCGCCTTGAGCTCGCGGATTTGCTGGCACATGAGTTTCCAGTCGATGGCGTCGGGGTGGTCGAAGTTGATGTTCTTCCTTTCCTCCACGGGGACGTGGCTGGAGTCCTTGTAATAGGAATCCTGGGGGATGACTACCACCTTGCCCTGAAGTTGCTGGGTAATAGCCTTTACAACCGTTGTCTTGCCGGAACCGGAACCGCCGGCGATACCAATGACTAACATATACCTTAGTTTTTTTGTAAGTCCTCCCCTACGGTCAGGGGAGGATTTAGGAGGGGTGATCGTTAAACAGATTAACGAAGAATTCGTTAGAATTCTGCGTTTTTTGGAGTTCTCGGGAACGGGATGACGTCACGGATGTTGGCCATGCCGGTAACGAAGAGCAGCAGGCGCTCGAAGCCCAGGCCGAAGCCGCTGTGGGGGACGCTGCCGTAACGGCGGGTGTCGATGTACCATTCCAGGTTCTTGCGGGACATGCCCAGTTCGTCAATGCGCTGCTCCAGTTTCTTCAGGGAGGCTTCTCGCTCACTTCCGCCGATGATTTCTCCAATCTTGGGGAAGAGCACGTCCATGCCGCGCACGGTGCGGCCGTCCTCGTTCTGCTTCATGTAGAAGGCCTTGATGTCCTTGGGGAAGTCAATGAGGATGACGGGTTTCTGGAAGTGTTTCTCTACAAGATAACGCTCGTGCTCGCTCTGGAAGTCCGTGCCCCAGTGCACCGGGTACTCGAACTTGACACCGTCGGCAACGGCCTTCTCCAGAATCTCCACGGCGTCCGTGTAGGTAACCTTCTGGAAGGCGATGCCCAGGACACTGCGCATGCGCTCGATGAGGCCGTCGTCGTATTTGTCATTGAGGAACTGGAGGTCGTCCATGCAATGGTCCAGGGCGTACTGCACCAGGTACTTCACAAATTCCTCGGCCAGTTCCATGTTGTCGTTGATGTCGTAGAAGGCCATCTCGGGCTCGATCATCCAGAACTCGGCCAGGTGACGGGGCGTGTTGGAATTCTCGGCACGGAAAGTGGGGCCGAAGGTATAGATCTCTCCCACAGCGGTGGCGCCCAGTTCACCTTCCAGCTGGCCGGAAACGGTGAGGGAGGTCTTCTTGCCGAAGAAATCCTTGCTGAAGTCCACGTTACCCTTCTTGTCCAGCGGGATGTTCTTCAGGTCCAGGGTGGTTACCTGGAACATGTCTCCCGCGCCCTCGGCATCGCTCTCGGTGATGAGCGGGGTGTGCAGGTACACGAAGCCTTTCTCATTGAAGAACTTGTGGATGGCAAAGGCCATGGCGTTGCGGATGCGCAGGACGGCGCCGAAGGTGTTGGTCCTCAGACGCATATGGGCTACGCTGCGCAGGTACTCCAGGGTGGTGTCCTTTTTCTGCAGGGGGAAACGCATAGGGTCGCAGTCTCCCAGGACTTCGATTTCCTTAGCCTGGATTTCCACGGCCTGGCCGCTGCCCACGCTTTCCACCAGCTGGCCTTTGACGGCCAGGGAGGCACCCGTGGTGACGCGCTTCAGGAGCTCTTCGTCGAAGAGCTCCGTATTAGCGACAATCTGTATATTATTAATGGTAGAACCGTCGTTGAGGGCGATGAACTTCACTTGTTTGTTGCCTCTTTTGGTGCGGACCCAACCTTTGGCCAGCACTTCTGCGCCCGGTTTTTCGCTTAACAGGGCCTTGATTTTGGTTCTTTTCACAGTTTCCATATAAATCCTTTGTACAATCATGCAAATATAGCATTTCTTACCCAATTCGGCAACTTTTCCCTTTTCAGCAGCATAAGATATTCTTCCTGTCGGGGGCAGTCCTTGGCCAGGATTCTTTTGAGCAACATGGTTTTCATGACACTCACCGCATTCTGGGAGGAAATGTCGGCCAGGATATGCATCACAGGTACGGGCAGACCCACGGCATAATAACTGAAGATGAGGACTTGTTTGCGGGTTATGCCGGGGAAGTCTTTTTTTAACTGATGAAGGATATCGCCGTGGGCTTTGTTCAGGCTGTTCTGGAGACGGCCGTCGCGTTCCTCGTTGCCAAAGTAGTCGGCCATGATTTCGCGCAGTTTCCGCTGCAGATCCTCGACGGGTTTTTCATAGTGCTGGCTAACGGCCTTCATGATGTCCAGGAGGAAACAGGCCAGATAGACATAGGTGCAGTGCACCAGCTGGCGGTTGCGATGGAACCGCTTCGTTTCTTTTTGATTCATATTGTTTTGGATTAAAAGGTTAATCCGTAAAAATACGACCAGAGGAAACGAAAAACCGAAAGAATCGGGCACTATATTCTTAATGCATATCTTATTGAAAATGAGCGAGTTAACTATAGGCCCCCCAATCCTTGTTATCCAAAAAACGGCCTCCTGCGCATGCGGGAGGCCGTTTTTAGCATAATTTTTTTTCTGATGTGCCTTTGGGATTAGTCCTTGGCAGGTTTACGTGCTGCGTACATAATCTTGAGGGCGGAGCAGCGGCGCAGCTCCTGTTTCACATCGGAAACGATACCCATACGGACATCTTGGTCCACGCGGAGGTTCACGGTCATCAGGGACCGCTCGGCCTCACTCATGGCGTCGCGCTCGGCGGCGATGAAGTCACGGATGTCGGCTACCGTCTTGAAAGAGTCGTTGAGCTGGATACGGGCATCGGTACCGAACTTGGCCTGATACTGCAGGGTGGGGGAACCGATGTTGATATTGGCGCTCAGGTCTTTTCTCTCCAGTTTGGCCACTTCGGATGCCTCGGGCATCACGACCTTCACCTTGTTCTCGGTTTCACGCATCTGCGTGGTAACCATAAAGAAGAACAGGAGCATGAACACGATATCGGAAAGGGAGTTGGACGATGCCTGCGGGACTTCCTTTTTATTGCTGGAACTTCCAAATTTTGACATAATCTTTACCTCCTATTTTTTCTTACCGGTATCCTTAGGCTCGGCCTCAGAGATGTTCTGAGGAACGGCCTTTTTCACAATATCCTGCTCTTCTTCAGAGAGCCGGGAGAATTTCTTGCCGAAGTTGGCACGGGAGAATTCGTCTCGGAGTTCGTTCACGGCCTTTACCAGTTCGTTCTGCACTGCGATATAGGCCTGGTAACTGGTACCACGGTCGTTCTGCAGGGAGATAACGCCCTTGGAGACTTTGTAGGTCTTGCCTTCAATTTCCTTTTCTTCCTTTTCGGGGAGATTGGGATCATTGGTGGGGTTGGTGAGGAACTCTTTGATCTTGTCTTTCAAGAGGGAAATGTCCATGGCTTCGCTACCGGCAAACAGCTTATCGGCAGAATTGATTCTGACGATGATGATGTTACGGCGGTTAACCTTCTGGTCCTGGGCGGTTTTCTCGTCCGGGATGGGAGGAAGGCGGCGCTGCAGACCGGACTGGTCCCCCATGGTGGTAGTCATGAGGAAGTAGCACAGCAGCAGGAACGCGATGTCAGCCGTAGAACCGATTGCATTAAAAGTTCTTCTTGCCATGGTTTACCTTATTTTTTGCGGATGGACATCAATACTTCGCCGGCGATGATGGACAGGACAGCTGCACCACCAACGATGTAAGCGAGGTTGAGGATAGTATCGGTCATCTTAAGCTCGGTTGCGCTGGGGAGCTTGGCGCCGGAATAACCGACAGCCGGAGCACCGGAGGCAAGCAGATAGGCGAGGCCGAAAAGAACGGCGGCGCCCAGCACTGCGATACCGATTTTAACGAGGCTCTTAGGATCGGTAGTGGCGCGGATGTAAAGGCCCACGCAGATTACCGCCGCCAGAGCGATGCATAGCACGATGTATGCCCAGTAGAGGAGCACATTCGTTGCAGCGCCGTCATTGGCCTCGAAGCCCTTCATCGACCCCCAGACCAGGATGATCACGCTCACAACCAAGAGTGCCACCAGGCAGAGCTTGAATATTTTGGCGTATTTCTGGTTTTCCATTATAAAGTGGAATTAATGGGGTTGATTACTTCTTGTTGTTCTTAACCATGATGTCCACAAAGCGGATGGAAGAGTCTTCCATGTCGATGGACAGAGCGTCGATCTTAGCGATGATGTAGTTGTAGAAGATCTGGAGAATCATGGCCACGATGAGACCACCCACAGTGGTGATGAGGGCCACCTTCATACCGCCGGCCACAACGTTCGGGGAGATATCACCGGCAGCCTGGATGGCGTCGAAGGCCTGGATCATACCGATAACGGTACCAAGGAATCCCAGGGACGGGGCGATGGAGATGAACAGACCAATCCAGCTGAGGCCGTTCTCCATGAGGCTCATCTGAACGCCGCCATAGGAAACGATGGTCTTTTCCACAACATCAACACCTTGTTCGGCGCGGAGCAGACCCTGATAGAAGATGCTGGCCACGGGGCCACGGGTTTCACGGCATACTTTCTTGGCTTCTTCCACACCGCCTTTGGCAAGAGCAGCTTCCACATCCTCGAGGAGTTTGGTGGTGTTGGTCTTGGAGAAGGCAAGATAGAGGATACGCTCGATAGCGAGGGCCATACCGATGATCAGGCAGATGATGATCAGGGACATGAAGCCTGCGCCACCCTCGATGAACTTGGTCTTGAGGGCCTGGTGGAGGGGAACTTCTTCACCGGAACCGGCAAACAGGTCAACGACCTCTTCGGCCTCTTCGACCTGCTCCTGGGCGGCGGGAGCTGCGCCCTCTTCCTGAGCGGAAGCAATGTTTGCAGTGAAGGTCAGAAGACCGGCGACTGCCAAAAACATGAAAAGCTTTTTCATAATCGTTTTTGTGTTGTTAGTTATAAATTGAATTAGTTAGTAAAAAATTATCCAGTATTTGGTCGTGCAATTTAGCAATAAAAATCTGAAAAGCCAAAGATTATTTGCTTATTTCGCCGCAAAGGTCCTTTTCCAGCATGGTTTTCACCCACTTGTTGTTGTCGCTGCGGCCCATTAGGCAGAACAGTTTTCCAAGGGCCGCCTCGGTGGTGATATCGGCCCCGGAAAGGACTCCGGCATGCTTGAGGGAGGCGCCGGTGGCATACAGGTCCATATTCACGGTTCCCGACTTGCACTGGGTGACGTTGAGCAGGATCTTGCCTTTGGCATCGGCCTCTTTCAGGATGTCCAGGAACCAGGGCTTGGAGATGGCGTTGCCGCTGCCGTACGTCTCGATGATGCAGGCGCGCGTGCCTTCGTCGCAAAGGACGGCCCGCATTACCTGCGGCGTCACGCCCGGATGCACCTTGAGGATGGCCACGCGCGTGTCCAGATGCGTCTGGACGCGGAGTTGGGCGTCCCAGTACACGGGCTTGCGGATGAGGTCCGTATTGTAGTGGATGTTGATTCCGGCTTTGGCCAACGGTTCGCAATTGGGGCTGGCGAAGGCGTTGAAAGCCTCGGCGCTGTACTTGGTGGAACGGTTCCCGCGCAGCAGCAGCGAGTCGAAGAAAATGGCCACCTCGGGCACGTAGGCGTGGCCTTTCTCGTCTTTGGCCGATGCAATCTCCACGGCCGATATCAGGTTCTCCTTGCCGTCGGTGCGGGGGACGCCGATGGGCAGCTGACTCCCCGTGAACACCACCGGTTTGGTGAGACCCTCCAGCATGAAACTGAGCGTGGAGGCACTGTAGGCCATGGTGTCCGTTCCGTGCAGGATGACAAAGCCGTCATAGTCCTCGTACTTCTCCAGGATAAGGTTGGCCAGGTCCACCCACAGGGCGGGCTCCACGTCCGACGAGTCGATGAGCGGGTCAAACGTGTAGGAGTCCATCTTCACGTCGAACTTGTTCAGCTCCGGCACTTCTTCCTTGATCTGACTGAAGTCGAAGGGCTTGAGGGTGCCGTCGGAGGGGTCTTCCTTCATGCCGATGGTACCGCCGGTGTAAATGATTAAAACTGATGATTTCATTTTCATGAAATAAAATGGTTAACGTTACCCCCTCCCAAAACCCCTCCCCTCGGGGGAGGGACTTAAGGAGAACAGGTTGTTAGCGTTATTGGTTGTAATATCAGCAATTTGTTCGGTGGAAAGGCCTTTGACCTCGGCCACTTTTGCGGCCACGTAGGGGAGGTATGCGCTCTCGTTGCGCTGCCCCCGGAACGGCACCGGCGCCAGATAGGGCGCATCGGTTTCCAGCAGGATCCGTTCCAGCGGAATGCGCTCCAGCGTCTTGGCCAGGGAGGCATTCTTGAACGTGACTACCCCGCCTATTCCCACGGAAAACTCCCCGTACCGGTTGGCCCGCTCATAGATTTCATAACTGGCCGTAAAACAATGCAGATTGCCCCGCAGATGCAGGTGGGAGCAGTCGGCCAGCACCTTGAAAAAGTCCTCCCACGCATCCCTCAGATGGATGTTCACGGGCAAATTCATCTTTGCCGCCAGTTCCAGCTGCAGCCTCAGCACCTCCTTCTGCTCCTGAACAAATTCCAGTCCCTCGTGATAGTCCAAGCCGATTTCGCCTATTGCAACGATGCCTTTATTCTTGTAAGAATCCAGAGCATCGAGTTCTTCTTTCCAGTCGGCGGCGACGGAACCGGGATAGAGCCCCAGCATTTCAAAGATGACACCGGGATGGCGGTTGCCGATTTCCCACATGGCAGGCCGCTCGCGGGAGTCTACATCGGCCTGGATCATTTTGCCCACACCGGCATCCAACGCCCGCTGCACGGCGGCCTCGGCATCCGGTAGCAACCATTCGTCATAGAAATGGGTATGGGTGTCTATCAACATAGACAACAAAGATAACAAAAATGTCTGGAAAGGTATCAAGCTTTTCCCTGTTATCTTTGTCCTTTGGACTTTTACGTTACCCCCTCCCGAAACCCCTTCCCTCGGGGGATGGACTTATGATTAGGTATATGCCGGGGCAAGGGTGCAGCGGCGCAGGAGATCGGTGGTGATGACACCCTTGATTTCCAGCAGGCCGATGCTCTCCAGGACTGTGCCGATGGGAAGGCCGGTAAGGGCTGTCAGGTCTTCGGCTCGGGCACCGCGGTGCTCCCGGATGGCCATTCCCACGGTTACCATGGCCGATCCCGCCCCGAAGTTCTTCTCCAGGTACTGTCGGAACCGGGCTTGGGTCCAGCCCGTGGCCCACGACCCGCCGGCTCCCCGTACCCTGGCCCCCAGGCCCAGGTGCCCCACCAGCTCTTCGGGAGACGTGATGATGTGTGCCATATTGCTGGCAATGAGGGAGTTGCAACCGGCCGAACGGGGGTCGTCGATGCGCCCGGGAAGCGCATACACCTCCCGGTCATAGTCCACCGCATACTTGGCCGTCACCAGGGACCCGCCTTTGTTCTTGGATTCCACCACTATCACCGCAGAGCACAGCCCGGCGATGATGCGGTTTCGGCGCAGGAAGTTATGGGCTACCGGGGATGTGTCCATGGGATAGTCCGTCAACACCCCGCTGCCGGGGCTTCGCACCATGGACATGGCCAGGTCCCGGTGCTGCCAGGGGTACACCTGGTCTATCCCGGTGGCCATCACGCCCACGGTTCCCAAGCCGCATTCCATGGCCGTTTTGTGCGCAATTCCATCGGCCCCGAATGCCAATCCGCTCACAATGCACGGCAGCGCCGCCGCCGCGGCCAGCGCCTCCACCAGCTTCCTGCACCATTCCCGTCCATAAAGGCTGATGTCCCGCGTTCCCACAATCCCTATCATCGGCCTCAGTCCAAAGATTTCCGTGGGGGATGACGTCCCGTTCAGGTACAGCCCCAGCGGCGGGTCCGGAATCTCCCGCAGTGCCGCCGGATAGTCTTCATCGTTCAATGTAACGAATCGGAATCCCCCCGCCTCCACCCTTTCCAGCTCCTTCCTGGCCCATTCCAGTTCCGAGGGTACCAACTGGGATAATAATGATGCAGAGGCTGTTTGTCCGGAGGGCGACACTTTTTCCGGAGCATCGGCCCAATTTTTAGCGACGGAAAAAGTGTCCCCTCCGGCAAACAGTTTAACAGCAGACCCGGCCTGTTCCAGGAGGGAAACGGCCAGGGCGGGGTGATAACCAAAGATTTTGTTAAGGGCGCACAGCGCCACGTGTTCATCAGAGTAACTCATGGCACCAAAGATACGAAAACCAAAATTGCCGGTTTTGGATGATAGTGGCTTAACGCGCTGAAAATGAACAAGTTAACTTTTTCTCTTGATACCATTCGGAGTCAAGAGAAAAAACTAAAACGCTAATAATCAACGAATTAGACAACAAACGAAAAACGGGCAGTCACCGGAAAGTGACTACCCGTTAGGCTAATTAGGCGCGCCAACTACACGATGAGCAGGGCGTCGCCGTAAGGGCCGAAGCGGTAACCCTCCTTGAGGGCTTCTTCGTAGGCGGCCATCACACCCTTGTAGCCGCCGAAGGCAGCCACGCTCATGAGCATGGTGCTCTGGGGCAGGTGGAAGTTGGATACGATGGCATCCGGCACCGAATACTGATACGGCGGGAAGATGAACTTGTTGGTCCAGCCGTCGAAGGGATTCACCTCGTGCGTGGTGGTGACGTAGGTCTCCAGGCCGCGCATCACGGTGGCGCCGATGGCTACCACCTTCTTGCCGGAGCGCTTGGCCTTGTTGATAGCGGCCGATGCTTCCGGGGAGATGATGAGACGCTCGGAGTCCATGCGGTGTTTGGAAAGGTCCTCCACGTCCACGGTGCGGAAGTGGCCGATGCCCATGTGCACGGTAATGAAAGTCTTCTCGATATCCTTGAGGATCATGCGGTTGAACAGCTCCCGGCTGAAGTGGAGGCCGGCGGCGGGGGCGCTCACGGCACCCTCGTGGGCGGCGAAGATGGTCTGGTAGTTCTCCACGTCCTCGGGGGTGGTCTTTTCCTTCACCCATTCGGGCACGTAGGGCTCTCCCAGGCCGAAAAGGGCCTCCTTGAAGTCCTCGTACGGGCCGTCGAAGAGGAAGCGCAGGGTGCGGCCGCGGGAAGTGGTGTTGTCGATGACCTCGGCCACAAGGGATTCGTCCTCACCGAAATAGAGCTTGTTGCCGATACGGATTTTGCGGGCGGGATCCACGATGACGTCCCACAGGCGCTGTTCGCGGTTCAGTTCCCGCAGCAGCAGGACCATGATATCGGCCCCGGTCTTTTCCTTTTTGCCGTACAGGCGGGCGGGGAAGACTTTGGTGTCGTTGAGCACAAAAATGTCTCCTTTGCCAAAGTAGTCGATGATATCCTTGAACAGGCGGTGCTCGATTTCACCGGTGTTTTTGTGCAGCACCATCAGACGGGCTTCGTCGCGCCAGCGGGTAGGTTCCTGGGCAATGCGGTCTGCAGGAAGGTCAAAGTTGAACTGGGATAGTTTCATTACACGTTCAGTTATTCGATACTATAATAATACGGTTCGCAGGGGAAAAAAGTTTCATCGGGGGTTTCGTCGAAGAAAACGGGGCACTCGTCGAAAAGCGGCGGCACCCTCTTGACAGAAGCCCTACTTTTGCTTCAGAAATCGAAAAAAGCAGAAAAAAGCATATGAAAAAGATTGTCATTTCCCTCGTTGCGGCGCTCGTGAGTCTGAGCGCTTTTGCCCAGAAGACCACCGTGAAAGGCGTGGTGCTGGATTCCCTTACCCGTGTGGGCGAACCCGCCGCCATCCTGCAGTTCTACCGCCTGCCGGACCTGGACAAGGCCGTGGCCTTCACCACTACTGACGAGCAGGGCAACTTCTCCCATACCTTCACCCTCTCCGGCGACTACGTGCTGGTGTTCGACAACCTGGGCCGCCAGGTGCAGCGCCGCAGCTTTACCGTTCCCGCGGATACCGACGTGGTGGATCTGGGAGAAATCCTGGCGCAGGACAGCGCCGAAATGCTAAAGGCTGGCCAGGTGACCGCCATGCGTCCGCTGGTGAAAATGGAAGTGGACAAGATGACCTATAATGTAGAGGACGACGTGGACTCCAAGACCAGCACCGTGCTGGACATGCTGCGCAAAGTGCCCATGGTTTCCGTGGACGGCCAGGACAATATCTCCGTGAACGGCAGCAGCAGTTTCCAGGTGTATGTGGACGGAAAGCCCAACCAGATGATGAGCCAGAACGCCTCCACCATCTTCAAGATGATGCCCGCCAGCACCGTGAAGAACATCGAGGTGGTCACCAACCCGGGCGTGAAGTATGACGCCGAGGGTGTGGGCGGCGTGCTCAACATCACCACCAACAAGGAAGCCACGGGCGGCGTTTCGGCGGCCGATGGTTTCTACGGCACGGTGACGGCCATGGCCTCTACCCGCGGCGGCGGTGCCGGTGTGAGCGCCAGCCTGCAGAAAGGCAAACTGAGCGCCAGTCTCAACGCCAATGCCATGTACAACGTGTCCAAGGGCACCACCAGCGATATGGAACGCACGCAGGACAGCGGCTTCTCCACCAGCACTCACACCACCTCCGACATGACCATGCCCATGGCCATGGTGAACGGCAGCGTGAGTTATGAGATCGACACCCTGAACCTGGTGAGCGCCACCGTGGGCGTGATGCACTTCGGCATGAAGAACAACAGCGGTATCACCAACACCATCTTCACCACCCCCGGGTCGGACCCCTTCGGCTATACCGGCACCACCCAGAGCGTGAACAACCGCACCAGCCTGTCCCTGGGAGCTGACTACCAGCACCTGTGGGCCGATGCCCCCGGCCGCAGCCTGGTCCTGAGCTATCAGTTCAACGGCGCCCCTTCCGTGAACAACAGCCTGAATGCCTTTGACGGCAGTTCCATCGCCGGCTTCGACCTCACAGACCGCAAGAGCCTGGGTACCACCGGCTCCTTCGACCACACCTTCCAGGCCGATTTTTCCACCCCGCTGGGCAGCGCCCTCACCCTGAACACCGGCGCCAAGTACATCTACAGGCATAATTCTTCGGATCAGACGGACTACCTGTGGAACGGCACCACCTTCGTGGAAAACCCCGCATCCAGCCTGCAGTACGACTTCTACAACCGCATCGGCGCCGCCTATACCGAGCTGGATGCCAAGCTGGGCAACTGGGGCCTCAAGGCCGGCGTGCGCTATGAGCACACCTGGCAGTCCTATAATTCCACGGCCATGACCAACCCCTTCAGCGTGAACTATGGCAACCTGGTCCCTTCGGCCAGCATCCAGTGGAGCCCCACCCTTACACAGAATATCGGCATCAGCTACAATATGCGCATCAGCCGTCCGGGTATCTCCTACCTGAACCCCTACGTGGACACGTCGGACCCCACCGCCCGCAGCTATGGTAACAGCGACCTGGATACCGAAAAGGGCCACAACCTCTCCCTGGTGTACAATTTCTATTCGCCCAAGGTGATGGTAAGCGCCACCCTGCGGCAGAGCTATACCGGCAACGGCATATCGGCCTACAGCTTCTACGACGACAACAATATCCTGAACACCACCTACGGCAACATCGTGAGCAGCAGCTCTACCGGCCTTAACGCCTTCCTGATGGTCACGCCGGGTTCCACCACCCGCATCACGCTTAACGGCGGCGTCAGCTACGACTACCTTAGCAGCGATGTCCTGAACCAGAAGAACAGCGGCTGGAGCTACAATGTGATGGCCGGTGTACAGCAGACCCTTCCCGCCGATTTCCGTGTGAGCGCCAACGTAATCATGATGGGCAACCGCGTGAGCCTGCAGGGCTATTCCAGCGGTATGCGTGCCGGTATCCTGGGCGTTACCAAGACCTTCCTGGACGACCGCCTGAGCCTGTCCCTGAACGGCATCCTGCCCCTGATGAAGGGCCTGGAGATGAACATGGAAAGCTACACCAAGGGCAATGGATTCACCAGCTACAGCAACACCCAGATCCCCATGAAGGCCATCACCTTCCAGATCAGCTGGACCTTCGGCAAGCAGGGTAACTACAGCACCAAGAAGGCCCGCCGCTCCATCGAGAACGAGAGCCAGCTCAACAGCAGCACTACGGCAGAAAGCATGAGTGGTATCATGGGAATGTAAAAATCGTTATCTTTGTAAGAGTATGAAAACCAAGAGCCACAGAAATCTAGTGATCAACACCGCCCAGATGGTAGTCTGGGTAGGTGTTTTTCTGGTTCCAGCCATTGTGACCGGCACCATGACAGGTTCCCTGGAGCAGGCCATGAAAGTATTCACGGCAGGTGCCATGATATTGCTTCCGGCTTTTGTCCTGTACGGACTCAATTACTACTACCTGGTTCCCAAGCTGCTGCACGGCGGACAGGCCAAGTGGTTCTACATGGTGAACGGCGTCATCATTCTGGGATGGCTGCTGTTGGATTTCCTGCACAAACGCCCTGCGTTTCCCAAAGAGGTGGTGGACCAGTTTGGACAGCAGGGTGTTTGGGCCATGTATGTGGGCACCATCCTGTTCCGCGTCTTCGTACAGCTGCTGCTCATTGCCATCGCCGTGGGTTTGCGCCGGATCATGCGTGCCAACGAGACCGTGGTGGCCGAGCTTTCCTGGCTCAAGGCCCAGCTCAATCCTCACTTCCTCTTCAACACGCTCAACAATATCTCCTCCCTCACGCAGATAGACCCCGACAAAGCTCAGGAAAGCATCGGCCAGCTGAGCGACCTGCTGCGCTATGCCCTCTACGACAGCGAGGCCGACAAAGTGCCGCTGGCAGCCGAGATGGATTTCATGAGCAACTACATTGATCTGATGGCCCTCCGCTGCAACGAACTCACCAAGGTGGAGAAAGATTTCGAGGTGCCCCAGGAGCATGTGGAAGTGGCGCCGCTGCTGTTCATTTCCCTGATAGAGAATGCCTTCAAGCACGGGGTGAACGCCCGCTATCCGTCCTTTGTCAAGGTGTTCATGGGGTATGCCGATGGTGTCCTCACGTTCCGCTGTGAAAACTCCCTCTTCGAGAAACAGGGGAGCGACCACATTGGCTCCGGTATCGGCCTGGAGAACATGAAACGCCGCCTGGAGCTGCTCTATCCGGGACGCTATACCTACGATGTCGTGGAGGAACATGGTGAATACATGGTGACTGTTACGCTAAAAGTATGAAGACGCTCCGCTGCATAATTGTTGACGACGAGCCCCTGGCCGTGAAGATGCTGGAGGGCTTTGTCGCGCGTACGCCGTTCCTGGAGCTGGCAGGCTCTTTCAATGACCCGGTCCTGGCGCTTTCGGAAATCCGCGCCCAGGCTCCGGAAATCGTTTTTCTGGATATCCAGATGCCAGATCTGGACGGCATGGAACTCTCCCGTATGCTGCCTCCTCAGACACGCGTGATTTTTACCACCGCCTTCAAGCAGTACGCCTTTGAAAGCTATGAGGTGAGCGCCCTGGACTTCCTGCTCAAACCCATCCGCTACCAGAAATTCCTGGAGGCGGCCCAGAAGGCGCAGGAATGGTTCGCCCTCAAGGATGCGGCTGCCACGGGTCCCGTGGCCGAAGAAAAGACATCGGCCTTCATCAAGGTGGATGGCGCCCTCCGCAAAGTGGACTTCGCCGATATCCTTTATGTAGAAGGTATGCGGGACTACGTGATGTTCCATCTGGCATCGGCCCGGCAACCGCTGGTGACCCACCTCACCATGAAGGCTGTGGAAGAGATGCTTCCCGCCAAAAGCTTCATGCGCATCCACCGCTCCTTTGTGGTGAACCTGGGCCATATCCAAAGTGTCACCCCTCAGGGAGACCTCAAGGTGGGAGACGCGCTGCTGCACGTCTCCGAAGGCTATCGGGAGGCGTTTGACGCCTATCTGGCCAGTCTGTAAACTACTGCAATAGCGTAATCTGGACGGGACCCATGAGGCCGGAGGGCTGCAGGGGACTGTCGGCCTGGTAGAAGGGGAATACGGTGAAGGTGCTCTTCGGGGCACCGGGCTGGGCGTCTCCGATGAGACGGTTCACCCAGGTGTTGATCACCTTCACTTCCAGGGTATTCCGACCGGGCTTGAGCCTCCCGTAGAAAGCTGTCCTGTATGGAGCCTGCCACAGGAAGTCCACGTGTTCTCCATTCACATACACATCGGCCATCTGGCCCACTTGTCCCAGGTCCAGGGTTATGCCGAGAGGTACATCGGCCAGGGTGAAAGTGTTCTGGTAAGTGGCGGTTCCGGAGAAGTATTTCACAGCCGGATCGGACGATTTCGTGTAGGAGGCGAGCTGCTGCCATTCCAGGGTGCCGGAGGGCGCCGCTACGCCCTGGAAAGATACTTCCCAGGGACCGTCCAGGGCCACTTCGGAGGTGGGGAGGAAAGAGATGGGGCGGGAGATGGGCCGGGCCGAGGGATCGGCCACAATAAACAGTGCCTCATCCTTTTCCATATGCAGTTTTCCGTCCTTTAAAGCCTCGTACTTGTATTTTCCATCCACAGGATTGAGTACGGTAAGGATGCCGGCGGCATCCCGCAGGACAATGTCGGTATCGACAATATGGCCGCTGAAGTTTCGCACCCAGTAAATCTGACGCATACCGTCGGAACGGTGCACAAAACGAATCCCGGGATACGAAGACTGGAAGTCGGGGGTGAGCTTGAAGTTGGCCAGGGCGTCGGCAACCGGTGACGTGGATACATTGCTGCGTCCGTTTTGCCAGATGTCTTTTCTGAGCTGGACGAATTCATAGGGATTGTCTTTGCGGCTGGCGGGATGGATAGGTGCCTTGCCCACCAGGAGAACTCCGTTTTCCACCAGTTCTTTAAGTTTACGGAGGATGGGAACGCTCATGTAGCGGGTGTGCTCCTCTCCCAAAACAATTACTTTATAGGACATGCCGCTGGGTGTGACGGCGCATCCGTCCCTGACGGTAATCTGGTTCAGGAGAACGTCGGGGCTGGCAAAGTCATAGCTGTAGCCGTCCGGAACATCGGGAAGCTTCTTAGCGTAAGCTGCAGCCACATTGGTATCCTCTCCATAGAACCACAGGATGTCGGAAACGGCCTTGCCCGCCTGCAGCAGGTAACAACTGCGGGCCAGGTAATCCGTCCAGTATCGGGCATATTCGGCCCAAGTGTCGTGACGGTTGAACCATTGGCCGAAGATGAGAAGCCCCATGCCCGGCCGGGCTTCGTCCGAGGGCTGGTGTGCACTCTCGTGGATGAAGAAGCGGTTGAGGCCACTCAGCATGGCAATGTCGGCCACCTCCTTCAGGTTGCCGGGATACCAGCTGTAGGCTCCTCCCAGGGCGCCGTTGGTGGTGAAACTCTCACCGGCCACGATGTTCTGGCCGTAGATGTGGGCCACGGAGGCCGATTCCCGGATGTCGGCCTGATAGCCGGTGCTCTGGGAAGGATCGGTCCAGATGGCGGCCATGGGTACCGTGGCTTTGCGCTTGAGGTCCATGCCGTCTCCCACGTAGGCGCGGCCGTTCTCGTGACTCTCGGTGTAACGGCCTTTCATGCCGTATTCGGCGATAATATCGTTGATGTGGTCATAGTTGGCCGCAAAAACATCAGCCAGGGTCTTTCGCCAGTCAAAAAGAAGATACTGGGAAGGGTCTGTATCACCGATGATTTCTCCGGCCAGGACCGGCAGGAGAGGCGTGAGCGGATATCCGTTGGCTACAAGGAAGTTGTACTCCATTCTTTCGGTCCAGGTCATGGCCCCGGCTTCGTAACTGTCGGTTAACAGGTACTGGATGCCGCGCTGGCCCAGCAGGCCTCCGGAAGCGTCCTTGTACAGGTCCAGATAACTGCGGAAATAGCGTTCCCAGGCTTCCGGATCCAGTTTGTCCACCTCCAGGCCGGTAGCTTCCGGCGGGGCGGGATGGTTCTGCTTGCCGGTGAGCGAGGCTCCAAAGCGGTATACGCGCCATTTCCCTTCAGGAATTTTCCAGATAAGGGTGCCGTTGGGCTGTACAAAGTCGTTCAGAACGAAGGATCTCGAAATCGGAGTATTGGTAATGGGCGTCCTGAAATCATCCAGATCGGGCACGGGGGCGAAACCGGCCTGTTCTTCGGCATGGTTTACCTTATATACGGTGTGCAGCTGCCATTCATGGATGAGGGTGCCGGTGGGCTGGGTGACGGGAACGCCGTAGTAGGCCAGGGTGGGGTCCGGCTTGGGATTCACCACCATCAGGCGGAAGTACTTGGCGGTAGTGGGCTTGATATCGGCCGTAAGCCGTGGCAGCTGGCTGGAAGGAATGCGGCATACTTCCTGCCAGTTATTGCCGTCCTGGCTGCACAGCAGTTGGTTATTGTAGGTGCGTTCGGCGGCAAACTGATCCTGAATTTCGCCGCCCGCCAGGGTATAGGCACGGAT
The DNA here is from genome assembly GCA_905234795.1 of uncultured Bacteroidales bacterium. Classification (GTDB taxonomy): domain Bacteria; phylum Bacteroidota; class Bacteroidia; order Bacteroidales; family UBA932; genus Cryptobacteroides. The sequence continues at coordinate 118,108 of CAJOIQ010000003.1, forward strand.
GGTCACCGGCTCCGGGAAACTGTACTGGATCCATGAGTGGGTTCCGCTGGGGTTAAGGGGAAGTTCGGCCCCGTTGGAGATATCCCAGTCCGAGAGCTGTTCTATCGTAAAGCTGCCGCCGCTGGAAGTAACCTTTGCACCCAGTTCCGTGAGATTCTTGTCCTCCGGCTTGATTTCTACGGCCACCACCGCAATATCCTTGTACCAAGGTGACATGGTGTCATACACGCTTTGGTACAGGCCTCCGGGGGCGTTGAGGAATTTGCCGATAGTGGAATCGGCGGGTGGAAGGGGAAGGGTCTCGATTTCCTCTTTACCTTCCACCTCCATGACGCTCCAGGTGAGCTTTTTCATGCCGTCTTCCGGTTTTACCCAGGGACCGCCGGTGCTGCTCCAGCCCGGGGCCGATGCAATCCCCACTTCCATGCCCATCCTGTCGGCCGTCTTGATGGCGTAGGCGAAATTCTCCTTCCAGGCATCGCTCAGATAAGGAGTGGTGGGTTCCACCAGGGAGGGGACACTGCCCAGCATGGCCCCGCCGGCGTCAAACTGGTGGAAGCCGGCAATGCCGGCGCGCTGCATCCACTCCAGATCCTTGCGGATACCATCCTTGGAAACGTTTCCGTTCATCCAGTGCCACCACAGATAAGGACGGGCCTCGTCGGGTGCCTGGACAAACTGGGCTTCCGGGGTGTCCGGAGAAGCCGTCCATTTTTCCTGATAGGTACAATTGTCCAATTTGTAGATCATGGAACCACCCCAGGGAGATTTTAGGTCGGGTGGCGTTCCCGCCCCGGCGGTCACTCCCCAAACAGGTTTTTTCACCTGTTCGAAAACAGGCTTGCCGGCATAGGAACAATTGACAATGCTGGTGGTATGGATGCCAAACGGGGGCCCCATCACGCCGTACTTGGCGCTGAATTCTCCCACGATGCCGCCAACCTGGGCAAATCCGGCCTGGCTCACATGAATCCGGACCAGGGAAGAACTGCCGGACACCGTGCCGTAACGCTCGCTGCCCACCAGACCGCCCACAAACAGCTGTGCGTCGCCAGATGCACCGGAGACCGTAATCTGGCCATGGGCCGAGCTGTTTTCCACGTTGGTGGCCGAGGCCTGAAGGCCACCGATAAATGCCCGGAAGGAATCGGCTGGCTGAGGAGCATGGAAGCGGACGGCGAAGTCGAAGAGCGAGGTGCAGTTACGGGTGTCATTGTAGGCTTCTCCGGCCAATGCGCCCATGTAGAGTTCTCCACCACCGTTCCCTTCCACGTCAACCTCTATCTTTCCGCTGGCGAAGTTATTTTCCAACGTACCTCCCCAGACACCGCCGCACAGGCCGGTGAAACTCTGGTAGGAGGTTTGGGTATTGGTGGTCTTTACCTGGATGAGTGTTCCGGTGACCCGGCAGCCACGGACAGCCGCCACACCCGTATCCTGCTCAATAATGCCGGCCAGCGGGGCTACATACGGGTGGTCGGCCGACAGGATAATCTGGCTGTCTTCCAGATTCAGGTTAAGGATTTCACCATTGGACACGGCGCCGAACAGTCCGGATTTGTCCATGATGAGCCGGGATATGCGAAGTCCCCTGATGGTATGGCCCTGGCCGTCGAAGACGCCCTTGAAAGCGCGTTTCCACCATTCGGAAGGCGCATATTCATAGGATTTCTCATATTCTCCGATGGGAATCCAGTTGGCCACACCGGAGAGGTCCAGGTCATTTTCCAGCACATACCAGCCGTAAAGGTCCATCACGATAGCTGTGAGGTCATCTACCGTGCGGATGGGGGTGGGTTCCACCCATTTGGCATACAGAGTCATGGATTGTTCCACCCTCATGGAGTCTGTGGCAGGGACATTATAGCCCCCGTCGGTGCCAAAACGCCATTCTTCTTCCGGCTGGCAGGACGGAGAAGAATACCATCCGCCAAAACGGTAGCCGTCCCGGGAAGGGAGCGGCTTGGTTCCCACGGGCAACGCATTTCCCGTCTTCACCTTGACGGGAGCGATGGTCTCACCGGTCTTATAGTTGAGGTCGAACTTGACCGTGCTTGTCCCTTGGGAATAGGCAACCGAACCTGCCAGCAGCAGGGATAGAAGGAGGAAAACCCGTTTCATACTATTTTATTGAAGTAGCAGTACTTTGTGTGCCTTGACCTCGGAACCCTTGGCATCGGCCGTTGCGGTGCAGCGGATGTCGCGGGAAGAGGCGCCGAAGAGGAAGGTGTAGGTGCCCTCATCCACCACCCAGGCCGATGCTTCTTCGTCGAAGGAAGCGAGTTCGGAGGTGGGGAAGGAGAGGGTGAGTTCCTGGCTCTCACCGGGGGCCAGCTTGGCCGTCTTGGCATAGGCCTTGAGTTCCTTCACGGGCTTGTCCAGTTTGCCCGCAGGGGCGGTCACATACAGCTGAACGGCTTCCTTGCCGGCCACTTCGCCCACGTTCTTCACGGTGACGGTGGCGGTGACGGTGGTCCCGTCATTCACCACGGTGGGGGCGCTGTATTCGAAGCTGGTGTAGGACAGGCCGAAGCCGAAGGGATAGGAAACAGGGAGGTTCTGTTTGTCGAACCAGCGGTAACCCACATAGATGCCTTCTTCATATTTGGTTACATCCACGTCCTTCACGTCGGCATTCTCCCGGCGGTTGAGGAAGTACACCTCATTGGTGGCGTCGATGGGGAAGTTCTTGGAGGAAGCGGCGTCCATCAGGTTTACGGGGAAGGTCATGGTGAGCTTGCCGGAGGGGCTTTCCACACCGGTGAGGATGTCGGTCACCGAGTTGCCGCCTTCCTGGCCGGCCTGCCAGGCCAGCAGTACGGCGTCGGGGATGTTCTTCCAGGAAGCGGTCTCGATGACACCGCCCACGTTGAGCACCACAACCACCTTCTTGCCCACGGCGTGGAAGGCCTTGGTGACGGCGTTCAGGAGTTTGCGCTCTCCGTCGTTCAGGGAGAAGTCGGCGCTGGTGCGGTCGAAGAATTCACCGCTGTTGCGGCCGAAGGTGATGATGGCTACGTCGTTCTTGAGGGCCGATAAACCCAGCTCGATGGCGCCCGGGATGATTTCAGTGGGGCGGGGAACCGGGTAGAAAGCAGCCAGCATGTCGCCTTCCGGCAGGCTGGCCTTGAAAGCGGCTTCTTCGTCGGCAATGTGCTTGAGGTATTTATCCTTCTTGCTGTCGTCCACCTGGAAGCCGGCATTCTTGAGGCCGTCCAGCAGGGACACGGTGTAGGCGCGGTTCACGTTGCCGGAACCGGTGCCGCCGGCGATGAAGGCATAGGAGGTGCAGCCGAAGACGGCCACGTTCTTGACGTCCTTGAGCGGCAGTACGCCGTTATTCTCCAGCAGGACCATGCCTTCCAGGGCGCTCTGGCGGGTAACCTGGGCGTGGGCTTTGAGGTCCGGCTTGTTGGAATACTCATAGCCTTTGGCCTTGGGGCTGCGGGCCACCAGTTCCAGGCAGCGCATCACGCACACGTCAAGTTCCTTCTCTGTGAGGGAACCGTCCTTGATGGCATCCATGATCTGCTGATACTGCAGGGCGGTACCGGGCTGGAGCATGTCGTTGCCGGCGGCAATCTGCTGGGCGCCGTTGTCACCGCCGTACCAGTCGGTCATCACCAGGCCCTTGAAACCCCATTCGTCACGCAGGACGGTGGTGATGAGGTCCCTGCTCTGGGAAGTGTAGGTGCCGTTGATCTTGTTGTAGGAGCTCATGATGGTCCAGGGATCGGCCTCCTTGACGGTAATCTCGAAGCCCTTGAGGTAGATTTCGCGCTGGGCGCGGGGGCTGATGACGGCGTTGTTGCCGGTGCGGTTGGTCTCCTGGTTGTTGTAGGCATAGTGCTTTACGGAGGTGCCTACGTCGTTCTTCTGGACGCCGCGCACATAGGCGGCAGCCGTTTTGCCGGCCACCACGGGATCTTCTGAATAATACTCGAAGTTGCGGCCGTTGAGCGGATGGCGGTGGATGTTGAGGGCGGGAGCCAGGTAAACATCGGCGCCATATTCGTGAACCTCTTCACCCATGGATTCACCTACGCTTTCCACCAGTTCCTGGTTCCAGGTGCTGGCCAGCAGGGTGCCGATGGGGAAGTGGGTGCAGTAATACGTGTTGTCGTCACCGGGGCGGGTGGGGTTGATGCGCAGGCCGGCGGGGCCATCGGCCAGCACAATGCTGGGGATGCCCAGACGGGGAATGGGATAGGTGGTTCCTGCGGCGCCGGGGACAATGTCTTCCGTGGCGCCCACGACGGCGGTGCTGCCGTCGCTGCCGGCCATACCCATACCAATCACAAAGTGCGCTTTTTCCTCCAGCGTCATGGCTTTGAGGACTTTCTTAAGGGATGCTTTGCCCAGCTGGGGGGCACCGCTCTGGCAGCCCACCAGGGCCAATGCGGCGGCGGAGAGGAGGAGGATTTTCTTCATGATATAGCGTTAATAGTCTTATTGCCGATTTACAAATATAAAGAAAAAAAATGTAACTCTTACTTTTGCACCAGGAAGTTTTTTTCGATTCTTGATAGAGTTGGTGGCGGGTGGC
>CAJOIQ010000004.1:0-115606 GCA_905234795.1 uncultured Bacteroidales bacterium
ACAAGGATAGCACCGTCCATCTGGGCAGCACCGGTAACCATGTTCTTCACATAGTCGGCGTGGCCAGGGCAGTCCACGTGAGCGTAGTGACGAGAAGCGGTCTCGTACTCCACGTGAGCGGTGTTGATGGTGATACCGCGCTCTTTCTCTTCGGGAGCGTTGTCGATCTGGTCGAAGGACTTCACCTTGTCGGCGTTACCGGCGACGCGCTCGGCAAGCACCTTGGTGATGGCGGCGGTGAGGGTGGTCTTACCGTGGTCAACGTGGCCGATAGTACCGATGTTGACATGCGGTTTGGTTCTCTGGAATGTTTCTTTGCCATAGTTTTTATTATTGTTTAAACAATTGTTGCTTTCAAAAGGGCTAAAACCCAAAAAAAGAGCCGGTGATGGGAATTGAACTCATGACCTCATCCTTACCAAGGATGCGCTCTACCCCTGAGCTACACCGGCTTAATGTATTTGAGCGGAAAACGAGGTTCGAACTCGCGACCCTCAGCTTGGAAGGCTGATGCTCTACCAACTGAGCTACTTCCGCAGTTTTTTGGTGGGAGGTGGTGGACTCGAACCACCGAACCCTGAGGGAGCGGATTTACAGTCCGCCGCAATTGCCACTATGCGAACCTCCCAATGTGTTGCTTATCAGTATTTTCAAAGCTCCTTTGAGCCGATAGAGGGATTCGAACCCACGACCCCGAGATTACAAATCACGTGCTCTGGCCAACTGAGCTATATCGGCGCTCACGAAAGGACTGCAAAGGTAGGAACTTTTTTTGAATCCACAAAACTTTTTCACAGATTTTTCAACATGTCTGTGATAAGATCCTGAAGCGACTCCTCATCCAGGCCACAGGAGGCCCACTGCGCTTTCTGGGTGTCCTGCCCGATGAAATGATCGGGAATGCCTATACCTTTAATAATAGGAGCGTGCTCCCGGCCGGCGAAGAATTCGCTCACCGCTCCGAAGAGACCGCCCTTCAGGGAGCCGTCCTCCACGGTAATGATGGCCTTGCACTCCCCTGCCTCCTGCAGGATATCCTGGTCCATCGGCTTGAGGAAACGCATGTCGTAGACGGAAGGGGCCACGCCTTCATCGGCCAGGCAAGCCCTTGCGGCTGCCAGTGCGCGGTTGACCACCGGGCCGATTCCCAGCACCGCCACTTTCTTTCCCGCCAGCAGCTTTTCTCCCTTGCCCAGGGGGATCTCCTTGTACGGAGCTTCCCGCCAGGGGGTGCCTTCACCTATGCCGCGCGGGTAACGCACAATCATGGGACCGTCTTGCAGGGAAAGGCCGGTATACATCAGCTGTTTCAACTCCGTCTCATTACGGGGAGCCGCAACGGTGACGCCGGGGATGCTGCGGTAGGCGGCCAGGTCGAAGCAGCCGTGATGGGTGGCCCCGTCCTCCCCCACCAGGCCGGCGCGGTCGAAGCAGAACACCACCGGCAGGCCCTGCAGGGCAACGTCGTGGATAATATTGTCGTAGGCGCGCTGTGAGAAGGAAGAATAGATGTTGCAGAAGGGTTTCATTCCCGCAGCGGCCAGGCCGGCGGCAAAGGTAACCGCATGGCCTTCCTCGATACCCACGTCAAAGAAACGGCCCGGGAAGGCGGCGGCGAACTGCGTCATGCCGCAGCCCGATGCCATGGCGGGCGTGATACCCACCACCTTGGGGTCCTGCCCGGCCAGTTCCGTGAGAACCTGCCCGAAGACATCCTGGTAACGGTCGGCCGGATACATCACCTTTACCCGCTCTCCGGTTTCCGGATTGAAGCGGCCGGGGGCGTGCCACACGGTGGGATTGGCCTCGGCGGGGGCATAGCCGCAGCCTTTGCGGGTATGGATGTGCAGGATGCGCGGCCCGCGCAGGTTTTTCAGACGCTGGAGGGTTGCCGTGAGCTGCTCGATGTCGTTGCCGTCGATGGGGCCGAAATAGCGGAATCCCAGCGCCTCAAAGATGGCGCCACCGCTGGAGCGCACCAGGTTGGACTTGGTATCAATGACCTTCCGCTGCACCCAGTCGCGGGTCTTTCCTTCTCCCATGGAGTTCCACACCTTGTTCTTCAGGCGATTGTAGAAGGGGTGCGTGGTCACCTTGAGGAGATAGTCGTGCAGTCCGCCGCGATTGGGATCTATAGAAATGTTGTTGTCGTTGAGGACGATGAGGATATCGGCCTTGGAGGAGCCCGCGTTGTTCAGGCCTTCCCAGGCCAGGCCGCCGGTGAGGGCGCCGTCCCCGATGACGGCGATGGCCTTGTCATGGCTTCCCTGCAGGCGCGCAGCCTCGGCAAAACCCAGGGCGGCCGATATGGAGGTGGAGGAATGCCCCGCGCCGAAGGCGTCGTAAGGACTCTCGGCCCTCTTGGGGAACCCGCTGATACCTCCAGCCTTGCGGTTGTCCTTGAAGGCTTCCCGCCGGCCCGTAAGAATCTTATGGGCATAGGCCTGATGGCCCACGTCGAACACCAGTTTGTCCTGAGGAGTGTTGAATACGAAATGAAGCGCTACAATCAGATCCACCGCCCCCAGGCTGGAGCCCAGGTGACCGGGATTCACCGCGCAGCACTCCACCATATACTGCCTGATTTCGGCGCACAGCTGCCTGAGCTGCTGCGTGGTCAGGCCCTTCAGGTCCTCGGGGCCGTTGATGGTGTTCAGCAATTCGTACATAAGTGTACAAAGGTAAGCATTTTTTTCTTTCCTTCTCCCGGCCATCCTCAACTAGGGCGCTTTTGCCCGTTTTTGCCCCTGTTCAGGAGCGGGGGCAAGAGTTTAAAGGCGGCGAAGGCCGACAGATCGGCGCATGAGGGCGTCCCACCAGCGGGTGGGAAGAAGGGCATGGAGCCAAAGCAGGAAGTAGGAGCCGCTGCCGGGATGATAGCGGTGGCGGGGATGGCGGGCGCCGACAGCCTTGCCGATGGCGTGGGAAACGCAGGAGGGTTGCGCCAGGTAATGGCCGGAATAGGCCAGGTGCATCAGACGGGCTTCTTTCTGGGCCGGTGCTGCATAGGGCGTTCCCTTGCACGAGGCTTCCAGGTGATCGGCGGCAATGTGTCCCCATTCGGTATCCACGCCGCCGGGTTCGATGAGCACCACGTCTATGCCGAAAGGCTTCAGCTCGATGCGCATGGCATCGCTGAGCGCTTCCACGGAGTATTTGGACACATGGTACCAGCCGCCGAAGGGCAATACCACACGGCCAACGACCGAGCCCACGTTCACAATACGGCCGAAGCCGTGCTCCCGCATGGACGGCAGCACCAGCTGGGTAAGGCGGGCCAGGCCGAAGACATTTACTTCCAGTTGCCGCCGGGCCTCGTCCAACGGCACATTCTCGATGGCTCCGAAATAACCATAGCCAGCATTGTTCACAAGGACGTCCAGGCGGCCTTCGGCAGCAAGGATACCATCCACGCACGCCGTCATGGATTCGTCGGAAGTAACGTCCAATGAAACGGGGATGACGCCAAAAGCGCGCAGCGGTTCCATGCGTTCCACACGCCGCGCTGCGCCATAAACCTTATGTCCCTTCTTCGCCAGAAGGGTGGCGGTTTCGTAGCCGATGCCGCTGCTGGCACCTGTGACAAGGATAATCATCGGTTGGGCTGGTCAAGTTTGAGTTCGGGATGGCGGGCCGATGTTTGGCGGAACAGGAATGCTACCGCCACGGCGGCGATACAAAGTCCCACAAACATCAGTTCTACGGAAACGGGGCCATGGCTACTCTTGCCCAGGATTACGCCAGCCACCCATTTGAAGGACAGCAGGCCCAGGTTCTGCACCCAGTAGATAAGGGCAAAGGTGGTTCCCAGCACTTTGTCGGGAACAATCTTGGGAACCGACGGCCACAAGGCAGCCGGAACCAGCGAATAGCCGAAGCCCAGGAACACCATGGCCAGGTAACCCCAGAAAGGCACGCCCGCAGGAGCGAATGCCAGCAGCAGATGGGCAATCAGAGCCAGTACGGCGCCAATCACCATCCAGCGTGTGCCCTTGCCGGCTTTGTCCACCAGCATGCCGAACAGCGGGGCAAAAATCACCGTGGAAAACGGCAGCATGGAAACCATCCAACCAGCCGTTTCGGCCGGGATATCAAAACGGGGTATCAAAATGGCCCCCGCAAATTTCTTAAAAGCGATGATGCTGCTGTAAAACAGCACGCACAACAATCCCAGCAGCCAGAAATTCTTATTTCCCAGCACTCCCAGCACATCCTTGAAACGGAAGGTCTCCGTTTCCTCCGGCTCAGAGGCTTCGGGCCGGTACGCTCCTTCGGAGCTATCCCTCCCAGACAAGTCTGGGCCCCTCCCGTTCACGGAGCCACGGGCGGCTACGCCGTCCGAAGCCTCTGAGCCGGAGGAACGGTCAGCACGGTCGGCGCGGGCATCCAGGGCCACGAAGAGGGCCCAGAGGATGAGCCCCAGGGCCATGAGGCTCATGCCCACCATGGCGGGACGGGCGGTTTCGGCCAGGGAATATACGTGACCGGGGATCTGCTGCACCAGCTTGGGAGAGAGTACCAGGGCGAAGGCCGTGCCCAGACGGGCGATGGCCAGCTGGAGGCCCATGGCCAGGGCCATCGGCCCGCCGCGGAACCATTTGGCGATGCTGCGGGTAACGGCTGTTCCGGCAATCTCACTGCCCAGGCCGAAGAGCATCACGCCCACATAGGCCAGGGTGAGGGACGCCGACGAGCCGCTCAGCAGGGCCCACAGGACCATTCCGGCACCGGCGGCCATCATGGTCACGAAGAGGGTTCCGCTCACACGAACGCCCCACTTATCCAGCAGGATGCCGCCTATCACCAGTCCACCGAAGACGCACAGCACGCTATAGCCGCTGGCATACAGGCCGTAGCCCGCCGAATCCCAGCCCAGCGCCGTGAGGGAAGGATCCTCAAACAGGTACGAGATGCTGGAGAACATGTCGTCGAAGTAGTACGATGCGAACATCGGCACTACCAAACAGGCCAGCGCTATCCAAGCCGCTGACCTGTAGAATTTCTGAGCCGGAGCCGTCATTTAGTCCTGGATGTTAGGCAGTTCCAGACCCAGGTTTTTCTTGCGGTCCACCACCTTGAGCACCAGGCCCAGGACGAGGGCGGCTACACCCAGGCAGGCCAGCATGACCAGCGGAGCGGTGTAGTTGAACTGGGTGGGATCCGTCACGCCGGGGTTGGTCTTGTCCAGTACCTTGCCGATGAGCAGGGGGAACAGCCACAGGCCGATGTTCTGAATCCAGAAGATGAGGGCGTAGGCGCTGCCGATCACTTTGGCATCGACCAGCTTGGGAACGGACGGCCACAGGGCGGCGGGAACCAGGGAGAAGCTGGCGCCCAGCACCAGGATGGTGGTATAGGCCACGATGACGCCGCCAATGTTATTACCCTTGAAGGCGGGCAGCACGAAGGCGAAGGTGAGGTGGCAGGCAATGAGCAGGATGGCGCCCAGCACCAGCATGGAGGCACCTTTACCCTTGCGGTCCAGATAGTTGCCCAGAATGGGGGTGATGAGCACGGCCAGCAGCGGGAACACGGCAAAGATGGATTCGGCGCTCTGACGCATGTAACCCATGAAGCAATAGCCGATGAGGGCTGCGATGGAAATGCCCAGGAACAGGTACTGGCGGCTCTTTACCTTCTGGAAGTTGCTGGCAAAGCCGGCGGCGGCCACCACCAGCATGATGACATACTGGACGATGGTGACGCTGGAGCTGGCCCAATAGGAATCGGCAGCAGGCTCCGTGAGGGTAAGGTTGCACTGCAGCATGTTCACCGCATACTTCTGGAACGGGAAGATGGCGCTGTAATAAAGCACGCACAGCAGAGCCACAATCCAGAAACCGCCGTCGGAGAGGATTTTGCCGATGTCGGACACCTTAAACGGATCGTCCTTTTCTTCGGCCTCACCGGTCTGGCTGTCCAGTTTCTTATCCATGAAGAAGTACACGATGGTCATCATGAGGGCGATGCACAGGAGCACCACGCCGAAGGCCACGCTGCGGGACACGTCCACGCTGCCGCCCAACTTGGCGAAGAAGGGGCTGAAGATCATGCAGGTGGCAACGCCCAGGCGGGCCAGGGCCATCTCGGAACCCATGGCCAGCGCCATCTCGCGGCCCTTGAACCACTTCACGATTCCGCGGCTCACCGTAATGCCGGCCATCTCACAGCCGCAGCCGAAGATCATGAAACCGCAGGCGGCGAATTTGGCCGATGCGGGCATACCCCGGTAGAACGGGGAAACGCCCAACTCGTCAAAGAGCGGAATATAATTAAGGTTGTTGTTGAACCAGGCTTCCAGGCCGCTGCCCATGAAGGATTCGCTCACGGCGAACCACTTGATAAGGGCGCCAGCCAGCATGACACCGGCCGACAGGACTGCGGTGAACCGGACCCCCATCTTGTCCAGGATGATACCGGCGAAGATGAGGAAGAACACAAACACGTTGAGGAACACCTCGGAGCCCTGCATGGTACCGAAGGCGGTGGAATCCCAGCCGCGGGTCTCCTGCATCAGGTCCTTGATGGGAGACAGGATGTCCATGAAAATGTAGGAACAGAACATGGCCAGGGCCAGCAGCAACAGGGCTGTCCAGCGCATTGCGGCCGAATCGCGGAGGGTTTTCTTTACAGAATCTGCCATAGTATATAATGTCTTAGTTTCCTTTGGGACCGCTAAATTACTTAAATAATTTTAAATCCCCAACGGGGCCTGTTCCTCAACAGGGGCAAAAAATGGCAAAAGCGCCCCTGATGAGTACAGCCGTGTCCTGAACAGGGGCGAAAAGCGGCAAAAACGCACAAGTTAAGGACGGAGAGAGAGGAAAAGTAGAGGAAAAAGAGGGGAACGCGGCTAGTTTTTTGCAAAAAAGATTTGGTGGATTCAAAAATCCATTTTATCTTTGCAGTGTAATAGGATACTAATACAGCGGACAATATGGCGCTTATCGAACTGAAAGACATCAATAAAACATACGACAACGGGCAGCCGCTGCACGTGCTCAAGGGCATTGACCTGAGCATCGAGCAGGGAGAGTTCGTGTCCATCATGGGAGCCTCCGGTTCCGGAAAATCCACCCTGCTCAACATCCTGGGCATCCTGGACAACTACGACACCGGCACGTACACCCTGAATGGCACGCTCATCAAGGACCTGAGCGAGAAACAGGCGGCCGATTACCGCAACCGTATGATCGGCTTCATTTTCCAGAGTTTCAACCTCATCGGCTTCAAGACGGCCGTAGAGAACGTGGAACTGCCTTTATATTATCAAGGTGTCCCCCGCCGCGAGCGCCACGCCAAGGCCATGGAATATCTGGAAAAACTGGGACTCACCCAGTGGGCCTCCCACTTCCCCAACGAGATGTCCGGCGGCCAGAAGCAACGCGTAGCCATCGCCCGCGCCCTCATCACCCATCCGCAGATCATCCTGGCCGATGAACCCACCGGCGCCCTGGACTCCAAGACCAGTGTGGAAGTGATGCAGCTCCTCAAAAAGCTGAACCAGGAAGAGGGCATCACCATCATCGTGGTCACCCACGAGAGCGGCGTGGCCAACGAGACCAACAAGATTATCCACATCAAGGACGGCGTCATCGGACAAATCGAAGAAAACGCCCACCATGACGCCTGGGGCGGGCCCCTGATGAAGTAATGAGAATAGAAATCATCCACGAAATAGCCAGTTCCCTGCGCAACAACAAACTGCGCACGGCCCTTACCGGCTTTGCAGTGAGCTGGGGCATTTTCCTGCTCATTGCGCTGCTGGGAGCCGGCAACGGTCTGATGAACTCTTTCTCCGGCAACATCCAGGAGTTCGTTTCCCAGACCATCGAGGTGGAAGGCTGGCGCACGGCCAAGCCCTACAAGGGCTATAAGGAAAACCGCCGCATCCAACTGGACCAGAAGGATGTGGAATACACGGAAGGAGACGAGTGGCAGGGCGTCATTGAGAATGTGACCACCACCACTACCTCCACATCGGCCCAGCTGGCCTTGAACGGACGCACCGTGAACGGCTGGATCTCGGGCGTGATGCCGGAGTACAAGGACCAGAACAAAATCAAGATGGCCTATGGCCGTTTCCTCAACCGCAACGACCTCAATGACAGAAAGAAGGTGATTGTCATTTCCCTGGCCCAGGCCAAAGAGCTGATGCCCGACAAAACAGAAAGCATCATCGGGCAATGGATCAGTGCCGGAAAAATAGCCTTCCAGGTAGTGGGTGTGTACCATACCGACGAAGGGAATTTCCGCCGTGCCGTCAACATCCCCTACACCACTTATAAAGGTATCTACGACAGCTCCGACAAGATTTCCAGCATCACCTTCAACGTCAACGGACTCAAGACCCTGGAGGACAACAAAGCCTTCGAAGACGAATACATCGGCGCCCTCAAGCGCTTGCACGACATTGCCCCGGACGACAGCAGGGGAATCTGGTACAGCAACGGCTATACGGACAACCTGCAGATGAACAAGGCGTCCTCTATCCTGAACATCGCCCTGTGGATCCTGGGCCTCCTTACCTTGGTGAGCGGCATTGTGGGCGTGTCCAACATCATGCTCATCACCGTGAAGGAACGTACGCATGAGTTCGGCATCCGCAAGGCCATCGGCGCCCGTCCCGGCGCCATCCTCAAGCTCATCATTTCCGAGAGCATCTGCATCACCGCCGTCTTCGGCTATGTGGGCATGCTTCTGGGTATGATTGCCTGCCAGATCATGGACAAGACCGTGGCGCAAAATGGCGTGGACATCGGTATGGACGAGATCCATATGCTGGTGAATCCCACCGTAGGACTGGACGTAGCCCTGGAAGCCACCCTCCTGCTCATTATCGCCGGTACCCTGGCCGGGGCTGTCCCCGCCTGGAAAGCCGCCAAAGTGAAACCCATTGAAGCCCTGAGAGCCGAATGAAAAAGTGGTTTGATACCGATACTTTCCGGGAAATCCTGGACAGCATCCTGCGGAACAGAAGCCGCAGCTTCCTCACGGGCTTCGGCGTGTTCTGGGGCGTCTTCATGCTCATGCTCCTCACCGGCGGCAGCCAGGGTCTGAAAGACCTCCTGAACCGGGAATTGGACGGCTTTGCACAGAACACCTGCATCGCCTTCTCCAGCAATACTTCCAAACCGTTTAAAGGTTTCAAGAAGGGCCGATACTGGGATATGACCTATTCCGACGTGGACCGGCTCAAGAACCTGATGCCGGAACTGGAAACCGTCACACCCACCGTGAGCCTCTGGGGCAAGAGCGTCACCCGTGACGACTATTCCTACGCCGACGCCGTGGTCAAAGGAAACAGCCCCGATTACGCCAATATCGAAACGCCCAAAATGAAATATGGCCGCTGGCTCAACGACAGCGACAACGCACAGGAACGGAAGGTGTGCGTAATTGGCAAACGCGTGTACACCAATCTGTTCCCCGAAGGTGGAGACCCCTGCGGCAAGCGCATCCGCATAGACGGCAGCTACTACACCGTAGTGGGCGTGAACTGGAACGCCAGCAACAGCATCAGCATCAATGGCAGCGCGTCTGACACCGTTACCATTCCCATCAACCAGGCCAGGAAAGCCTATAACCTGGGCAACACCATCCAGATGCTGTGCTTCACCGCCAAACCGGGGTATACCATGAGCGACCTCACGCCCCGCGTGCGGGAAATCCTGGCCCGGGAGCACCTCTTCGATCCCACAGATGAACAGGCCCTGTTCCTGCTGAACACCCAACTCATCTTCGGCATTATAGACAACCTGTTCCGGGGCATCAACTTCCTGGTGTGGCTCATCGGCCTGGGAACCCTGCTGGCCGGCGTGATAGGCGTGTCCAACATCATGATGGTGAGCGTGAAGGAACGCACCACGGAGATCGGCATCCGCCGGGCCATCGGCGCCACTCCCAGCCAAATTCTGAGCCAGATCATTTCCGAGAGCATCGTGCTCACGCTGGTGGCGGGTATGCTGGGCATCGTGTTCAGCGTGCTCATCCTCTCCGGCGTAGAAATGCTCATGACGGAGGACGGCATCCTCAAAGCCGCCTTCCAGGTTCCCTTCGGCACGGCTGTGCTGGCAGCATCCCTGCTCACCGTGCTGGGAGTAGTGGCCGGCCTGATGCCCGCCTCCCGCGCCATGCAGATCAAGCCCGTAGATGCCATGAGAGACGAATAATAAACAGTTATAGATATGAAAAAGTTTGGTAAAATTATGTTGGTAGTGCTGGTGGCGGCCATTTTCATCGGCACCTTCGCCTACCTGTTCCAGCGGTCCAAGCCCAAGGAAACCCAGTACCAGGAAGTCGTGCCGGAGATGGGCAGCATCTCCAAGAGCACCGTGGTCACCGGCAAGATCCAGCCGCGCGACGAGGTGAACGTGAAGCCGCAAATCAACGGTATCGTGGCCGAGCTGTACAAAAAAGCCGGCGAGACCGTGCAGCAGAACGAGGTCATCGCCAAGCTCAAGGTGATTCCCGATATGAGCCAGCTGTCGTCGGCCCAGAGCCGCGTGCGCCTGGCCGATGTGAACCTGAAGCAGGCCCAGACCAACTACAACCGGGAGAAAGAGCTCTTCGACAAAAATCTGGTGAGCGCCGAGGAATTCGAAAAGGTGAGCCAGGCGCTGCAGCAGGCTCAGGAAGAGCGTTCCATCGCCCAGGAAACCCTGGAAATCGTGCGTGACGGCGTATCCTCCTCCAACAAGAGCGGAAGTACCACGCTGGTGCGTTCCACCATCTCCGGCCTCATCCTGGACATTCCGGTGAAGGTGGGTAACTCCGTCACCATGTCCAACACCTTCAACGACGGCACCACCATCGCCACCGTAGCCAATATGGACGACCTTATCTTCGACGGCAACATCGACGAGACCGAGGTGGGCCACCTGCACGTGGGCCTGCCCGTACGCATCAGCGTGGGCGCCCTGCAGGACGTGCACCTGGACGCCGCCCTGGAGTACATCTCCCCCAAGGCTACCGAATCCAACGGCACCAACCTCTTTGAAATCAAGGCTTCCGTCAAAGTGCCCGCCGGCATCACCATCCGCAGCGGCTACAGCGCCAATGCCGAGATTGTGCTGGACCAGGCCGACAACGTCCTCACCCTGGCCGAGAGTGCCATCCAGTGGGAAGGCGACAGCACCTTCGTATACATCAAAGCCGCCGACGGCTGGGACAAACGCCCCGTGGAGACCGGCCTGTCCGACGGCGTTAACATCGAAATCAGGAACGGCCTCACCCCGGGTGAAACCGTCCGCGGCACCGAAATCATTAAATCCAAGTAAGCGATGAAAGCACTGCTCATTGCCCTGGCCTTTATGGCCCAGCCCACCGATTCCCTTCCGGACCTCTCTCATCCCTGGTCCCTGCAGGAGTGCACCCAGTGGGCCCTGGAGCACAACCTCACGGTAGCTGCCCAGGAAGTGACCGTACAAGGCAGGGAAATTGACAAGAATACGGCCGACATGGCCTGGCTGCCCTCGGTGAATGGTTCCGTGAGCGAGAACTGGAGCTTCGGCCGCGGTATCGGCGGAAACAATACCTATGAGAGCGGTAACTCGGCCAGCACCGGCTTCAACCTGGGTGCCAGCATGAACCTCTTCGACGGCCTGGCCACGCCCCGGCGCATGCAACTGGCCAAACTGAACCTGGAAGCGGCCACCGAAGACCTGGAGAAAGCCCGTAACGACATCCGCGTACAGGTAGCTCAGGCCTATGTCCAGATCCTTTACAATTATGAAATAGCCGATGTGGCCCGGGAACAGCTGGCCATCGACTCCCTGCAAGTGGAGCGGCTGGAAGGCCTCTTCGGCACCGGCAAGGCCAGCGCCGCCGAGGTATCCCAGCAGAAAGCCTCCCTGGCTCAGAGTCAGGTAACCCTGATCCAGGCCCGGAACAACGTGCGCACGTCCCTGCTCACCCTGGCCCAGCTGCTGGAGCTCCCTTCCTGGGAACAGTTCTCTGTCTTACGACCCAAGGTGGAGATGGAAGAGCTGTACATCGGCCATCCCGACGACATCTATGCCGAAGCCCTGGGCGTCCGTCCGGAAATCCGTGCGGAACAGCTGCGGCTGGAAGGCAGTGCCAAACAGCTCCAGATCACCAAGGCGGCTTACTACCCTTCCCTGTCCCTGAGCGCCGGCATGGGCACCAATTACTACTCCTCCTTTGCCACGCAGAGCTTCTGGAACCAGCTGAGCAACAACTTCAGCCAGTATGTGGGCCTGTCCCTGAACATCCCCATCTTCAACAAGTTCAGCACCCGCAACCAGGTGCGCACCGCCAAGCTGCAGCAGACCAGCCAGCAGCTGCAGCTGCGCCGCACCCAGCAAACGTTGTATAAAGAGATTCAGCAGGCCTGGAACAGTGCCGTGGCGGCCCGCGCCAAGTGGGAAGCCTCCAACACCGCCGCCAGCGCCGCCCAGGACGCCTTTGTCCTCACGCAGGCCAAATACGAGAACGGGAAAGCCACCTTTACGGAATTCAACGAGAGCCGCAACCGCCTGGTCAAAGCCCAGTCCGACGCCGTACAGGCCACCTATGAATACCTGTACCAGACCCGCCTGGTAGAATTCTACCGCGGCGGCGCGCTGGTGCTGTAACTTAATTGCCTTTCCAGATATAGACTTTGTCGTTCCGGCGGGGGTGGATGCTCTCGCCGGATTCCGTCTTGTCTTGGGGCATGGATTCCGGCGGAATGGCCACCGAGCAGCGGATGCCCTGGGGGGCCACGTCGGCAGGTTCGTAATCCACGCGCAGGTCGTCGGCCGTCACTTCCAGCATGCCGGTCTTGTGGCCGATGAAAAGCAGCCTGTCTCCCTTATGAAGGTCCGTGGCATCCACCTGGATTTCCACCACGTTCAGTTTGGCGAACCAGTTGGTCACCGGCCCTACATATACTTTGGTGCGGGTGGCGCTACTGCCGTATTTCGCGCTCCATTCGCCCATTTTCTCTCCCAGATAGTATCCGTTCCAGAAGCCGCGGTTAAACACGGTGGACAGCGCAGACTTATAGCTGGCGCCTAGTGACGGGGTGAAAGTGCCGTCGGCCACGGCATCGGCCGCCTTCCGGTAGCATTCGGCGGTCACTTTTACATAGTCGGCGCTGCGGGCACGGCCTTCAATCTTGAACACTTTGACGCCGGCTTCCACAAACTTGTCCAGGAACTCGATGGTGCACAGGTCCTTGGGGGACATCAGGTATTTGTTGTCCACATGGATGGCGTCGCCGGTCTCGTAGTCCGTGAGCAGGTAGCCGCGGCGGCAGGCCTGCAGGCAGTTGCCCCGGTTGGCGCTTTCGCCATAGGCCGACAAGGACAGGTAGCATTTGCCGGAAACAGCCATGCAGAAGGCCCCGTGGGCGAACATCTCTATGCGCACCAGGTTCCCGGACGGACCTTTGACCTGCTCCCGGATGATGCCTTCATGAATGGCCTTCACCTGTTCCAGCGTGAGTTCCCGGGCCAGGACCACTACATCGGCCCACTGGGCGTAGAACTTGAGGGCCTCCAGGTTGGAAATGCTCAGCTGGGTGGAAATATGGACCTCCAGGCCAATCTGGCGGCAGTACAGGATGCAGGCCATGTCGGAGGCGATGATGGCGTCCACCCCGGCGGCCTTGGCGGCGTCCAGCGTCTCGCGGGCCTCCTGGAGTTCCTCCCCATAAAGCGTGATGTTCAGGGTCATATAGGCCTTTACGCCGTACGCGCGGCAGATGCGCAGGATTTCCGGAAGGTCCTCCCGCGTGAAATTGTTGGCCGAATGGGAACGCATGTTCAAATGGCCGATGCCGAAGTACACGGAGTCCGCCCCGCCCTGTATGGCGGCCAGCAGGCAGCCGAAGTTTCCCGCCGGCGCCATGATTTCCAGTTCTTTCCGGTTCATGGCGCAAAGGTAGCACATTTTTTGTACCTTTGTCCCAGTTATGAAACGAATCTTTGTTGTGCTGGCCGCCCTGGCGGTCACTTTGAGCGCCGCGGCGCAGTCCAAGAACTTCTCCCTGGGCAAGTGGGTGGAGGTACAGAATGCCATTTTGAAAGAATTGAACCGTTCCTATGTGGATTCCCTGGAAGTGGGCCGCATCGAACGGGAGGGCATCGACGCCATGCTGGAAGCCCTGGATCCCTATACTGTATATGTGCCGGAGGAAGAGCAGGAGAACTTCCAGATGATGATGTCCAATACCTACGGAGGCATCGGCGCCATCATTTACAAGCCCGACGTGAACGGCAACGTCATCATCAACGAACCTTACGCCAATTCCCCTGCCGCCAAGGCGGGGCTGCGCTGCGGGGACGAGATTGAGACCATCGACGGCGTCACCACCCACGGCCTCACCAGCCAGGAAAGCAGCGACCGCATGCGGGGAAAGCCCGGAACCACCGTGGTGTTCCGTGTGAAGAAACTGCGTGCCGGGGAAAAATGGAAGGCCGGTGAAACCATAGAGGTGTCCGTGGTGCGGGAACGCATCGTGCTGCCTTCCATTTCCTATGTGGGTATGCTTAACAGCAAGGACGGCTATATCCTGCTGGACAAGTTTACCGACGGCGTGGGCCAGGGCATCCGGGACGCTTACTATCGGCTCAAAAACCAGGGCATGCAACGCCTGGTGCTGGATTTGCGCGGCAACGGCGGCGGCGTAATGCAGGAGGCCGTAAACATTGTCTCGCTCTTTGTTCCCAAGGGCTCGGTAGTGGTGACGGCCAAAGGCCGCGGCAACGGTGCCGATGCCACCTATAAGACCACCACAGATCCCATCGACACCCAAATCCCCATCCTGGTGCTGGTGGACGGCGGCAGCGCATCGGCCAGCGAGATTGTCTCCGGCGCCCTGCAGGACTACGACCGTGCCACCATCGCGGGCACCCGTACCTACGGCAAGGGCCTGGTGCAGAGCATCCGCCCGTTGCCCTACAACGGCCAGCTCAAGGTGACCACCGCCAAATATTACACACCTTCGGGCCGATGCGTCCAGGCCATCGACTACTCCAACCGCAAGGAGGACGGCAGCGTGGGGCAGATTCCGGATTCCCTCACCCACAGCTTCACTACGGCACACGGCCGCACGGTGAAAGACGGTGGCGGCATCACCCCGGACTTTGAGGTCAAGGCACACAAGTACTCCCGCCTCACCTATTCCCTGGTGTACAGCGGCGTGCTGGAGGAATATGCGCTCCATTATGTGAAGAATCACGCTTCCATCCCTCCCGTGGCCGATTTCCACTTTGCCGACTACGACGACTTCATCGCCTTCGCCGCCGACAAAAAGTTCGACTACCGTTCATCGGCCCGGGCCCTCTTCGATGAGATGAAGAAGAACCTGGAGGAAGACGGTCTCACGGAGGCCATGGGCAGCGAACTGGAAGCCCTGCAGAAGTCCCTGGAGATGGATAAGGAGACCTTCCTGCGCCTGAAGAAGGATGAAATCATCCCCTTCATCGAGGAAGAGATTGTGGTGCGGTATTACTTCCAGGAAGCGGGCGTGGAGGTGCGTCTCCGCGTGGACGAACAGCTGCACAAGGCGCTGGAGGTGCCCGCTATCAGCTACTAAGACCTATAAGCAGAAGAGATGTCTCTTCTGTCACGGAATGCAACCTACAACGCGAAAAACGTCAAAATCGCGTAACCGGTTGCCGGCGGGGGGTGGGACCTGCACCATTCAAAGGCGAGACCTGCGCCATTGACATAATCGGCAAAAAGGATTATCTTTGTAAACTAATCTTCCACGCCATGATTGAGGACAAAGTGATTGACCAGGCCATCAGGGACCTGTTTGACAATATCCAATTCCAGAAATCCCCCGAGGGCCTGTACGACCCTCTCCGGTACATGATTGCCATCGGCGGCAAGCGGATACGGCCGCGGCTGTGCCTTACCACCTATGGCATCTTTGCCGACGAGCTCAAGCCGGAGATCCTGGAACCGGCCGCCGCTCTGGAGGTCTTCCACACGTTTACCCTCATCCACGACGACATCATGGACCGCAGTCCCCTGCGCAGGGGTCACGACACCGTTTGGAAAAAATGGAACGAGGACACGGCCATCCTGAGCGGAGACGTCATGTTCATAGACTCCTACCGGCGTATTTCCCAGGCACCGGCCGCCTTGCTCCCGCAGGTACTCGACCTGTTCTCCAAAACGGCCAGCGAGGTTTGCGACGGCCAGCAGATGGACATGGACTTCGAAAAACGCCAGAGCGTCTCCATGCAGGAATACATGCAGATGATCGGCCTCAAAACCGGCGTGCTCCTGGCCTGCGCCGCCCAGTTGGGCGCCCTCATTGGCGGAGCCGACCAGTGGAGCCAGGACTGCATGTACGAATACGGCTATTACCTGGGCCTGGCTTTCCAGGTGGCCGACGACTACCTGGACGCCTACGGTGACGAGAAAGTGTTCGGCAAACCCATCGGCGGAGACATCCTCAACGGCAAAAAGTCCTGGCTCACCGTAAAAGCCATGGAACTGGGTGCCGAAGGCCTGGAAGAGGCGCTGGCCACCCCCGCCAATACGCCGGAGGAAAAAGCCGCCAAGATTGCCCGTGTAAAGGCCATCTACGACACCCTGGGCATTCCCGAAGCCGCCCGTAAAGACATCAAGCACCTCACTACCCGCGCCATCTTCAAAGGCACCGACGCCCGCATGGGAGGGGATGGAATGCAGGTGCTGGAAAACTTCGCCCACAGCCTCATCAGCCGCACGGTTTAGTTATTAAATTTTTTTATTAATAAAATTTTTCGTACCTTTGCGCCCGGTTAGTTAGTATTTGATTCGTTATGAAGATCGTATTTGCAACGGGCAATCCCGGGAAAATCCGGGAAGCTGCTGAGATTTTGGGCGAGGGTTTTGAGCTCGTTACCCCCGCTGAGCTTGGGATCACAGAGGATCTCCCCGAAACCGGCAACACTCTCAGGGCCAACTCCATGCAGAAGGCCGACTATATCTATAAGAAGACGGGAATGAACTGCTTCGCCGACGATTCCGGCCTGGAAGTGGACATCCTGGGCGGCGCACCCGGCGTAGAGACCGCGCGTTATGCCGGTCCGCAGCGCAATGCCGACGCCAACATCGACAAACTCCTGAGCGAGATGGCACGCCGGGAAAAAGAGGCCGCCATGGCCCGCACCAACGGCCTTTCCACCGCCAAAGCGCAGCGCACGGCCCGCTTCCGCACTTCCGTCACCCTCATCCTTAACGGTGAGCACCACTTCTTCGACGGCGTGATGGAAGGGACCATCGGCACAAAACGCGCCGGAAAAGGCGGATTCGGCTACGACCCTATCTTCATTCCCCAGGGATACACCCAAACCAATGCCCAGCTGGGCGACAGCGTCAAAAACGCCATTTCCCACCGCGGGAAAGCCCTCAGGGCCATGGCGGAATTCCTGAATGGACAACATTGAACTCATAGTGCTGGGAACCACCAAGGTGGGCGAAAACGCCCTGGTGGTACATACCTTGTCGCGTGAGTGGGGCCGGCGGGGCTTTCTGGTGCGCAGCGCACGGAAGACCGGCACGGCCCTCTTTCTTCCCCTGAACATCCTGGAGGCCGACGTGGTGGAAAACAGCAAGAGCGAGCTGTGGAGCCTGAAGGGCATCGTTCTCAAAGACGCCCTGCCGGGCATCCGGGAGAACCTCCAGAAAAACACCATGACGCTGTTCCTGGCCGAAGTCCTGTTCCGCACCATCCGGGAAGGCGTGAACGAAGACGGCCTGTACGACTGGTGCGTGAGCAGCATCCTCACACTCAATGCGCTGGAGGCCGACTACGCCAACTACCCGGTGCGGTTCCTGCTGGAATTGTCCGGCGCCCTGGGTTTCCGTCCCAGCTTTGACAACATCGCCCCCTTCGCCGGGGAGCATCTGGAGCCCATGAAGGCCATGGTGACCGGCAGTTTTGCCGACTGTATGCTGCTGCCCCTGAACGGCGCCACGCGCAACGCCCTGTGCGAAGAACTGCTCCAGTACCTGTCCTATCACACCGATTCCAGGATTCAGGTAAAATCATTGGCGGTTTTACGGGAATTGTACCGATAATTTCGTACATTTGTGTGCTAAATCCACACAAACGTAATGAAACTCACCAAACCCCGCCGTTCCACTATTGAGGCCCTTGTATTTCTGGCCCTTCTCATTGTTGTATTCACCCTGCTGGGCAGCAGGATGGGTGGCGGCAATATGATCAAGACCGTTATGAACACGGCTCACGACCTCCTGCTCAATACCGTGTTCTATCTGATGGGCATCACCGTGCTCACCGGTGCGCTGAGCAAGCTGATGTCCGAATTCGGCGTAGTTACCCTGCTGGAAAAAGTGCTCCGGCCCCTCATGAAGCCCCTGTACAACCTGCCCGGCGTGGCGGCCCTGGGTGGCGTGATGACCTTCCTCAGTGACAACCCCGCCATCATTTCCCTGTCTAAGGACAAGAAATTCAGTTCCTATTTCAAGAAATACCAGCTCATTTCCCTCACCAACTTCGGCACCGCCTTCGGCATGGGCTTCGTGGTCATCATCACCATGATCGGCTACGGCCAGGTGACCGGTGCCCTCGTCGGCCTGGCGGGCGCCATCTGCGGTTCCGTCATCAGCACCCGCCTGATGCAGCGCAGCTGCCTCAAGGAGTATCCGGAGCTGGACCAGCCCGTGGCCGATACCATACAGGAGGAAATCCCGGAGGACAATGCCGTCAAGAAGAAGGACGGCATCTTCATGCGTTTCCTCAACGCCATCCTGGACGGCGGCAAGAACGGTGTGGAACTGGGTCTGCAGATTATTCCCGGCGTGCTCATCATCACCACCGCCGTCATCATGATTACCTTCGGCACCGGTACCGCGGGCGTCTATAACGGATCTTCCTCCCAGGGCGTTCCCATCCTGCCCTGGCTGGCCGAGAAAATCCACTGGGTGTTCGAGTGGCTCTTCGGCTTCAACAGCATGGAACTCATCGCCTTCCCCATGACGGCCCTGGGTGCTGTGGGTGCCGCACTGGGCCTGCTGCCCACCTTCAACGCCGCCGGCATCCTGGACGGTAACGCCATAGCCGTTTTCACCGCCATCGGCATGTGCTGGAGCGGATACCTTTCCACCCACACCGCCATGCTGGACAGCCTGGGATACCGCAAAGTCATTTCCAAGGCCCTGGGCGCCCACACCATCGCAGGCCTCTGCGCCGGCATCATCGCCCATTTCCTTTATTTACTGGTTTCGCTGATATAGGCTATTTGCCTTTCTTGCGGCGCGGCCTGCGTTCGTGCCGGGCCATGGCGCGTTCCATGTCGGCCTCGGGGCTGTCAAAGTCCTCGGAAGAAGAGGCCTCGGGCATGTCTTCCACCAGTTCGTAGTCCAGCAGTTTCTGCTCCAGGGAGGTGGCTTTCACGCGGATACGCAAGGGGTCTCCCAGGCGGATGGAACGGTGGGTACGGCGGCCCACGGCGCGGTAGTGTTCTTCGTCGTAGATGAAAAAGTCGCTGCGGATGGTGCGGTAAGGAATCATGCCCTCGATCTTGGTGGGCTCAATCTCTACGTAAATGCCCCATTCCGTCACGCCGGACACATGACCGTCGAACTCCTGTCCCACTTTGTCCTGCATGAATTCCACCAGCTTGTATTTGATGCTTTCCCGTTCGGCCTCGGCGGCCACAACTTCCCGTTCGGAGGCGTGTTTGCACTGCAGGGCATAGTAGTCGGCATTGGCGCTTTCCCCGCCCTTTAGGTAGCGGTACAGCAGGCGGTGCACCATCATGTCGGGATACCGGCGGATGGGGGAGGTGAAGTGCGTATAGAAATTGAAGGCCAGGCCGTAGTGGCCGATGTTGTCCACGGAATAACAGGCCTTGGCCATGGAGCGCAGCGCCAGGATTTGGATGGCGGCCAGCTCCGGTTTGTCTCCGGCCTGCTCCATGAGCGCGTTAAGGCTCCTGGCAATCTCCCGGCTCCCTTCCATGGATCCCATTTTATAGCCGAAGTGGCCGGCGAAGTCCCGCAGACCGCTCAGTTTTTCCATATTGGGCTCGTCGTGCACGCGGTACACAAAGGTCTTGGCCTTGGCCAGGGCCTTGCCGCCCATCTTGCCGCCGGTGGCCACGAACTCGGCCACATTGCGGTTGGCCAGCAGCATAAATTCCTCGATGAGCCAGTTGGCTTCCTTGGAGAACTTCTGATGCACGCCGACGGGCTTGCCGTTTTCGTCCACGTCCACTTTCATTTCGGGACGGTCGAAGTTCACGGCGCCGGCCTTGAAACGCTTGGCGCGCAGTTTCAGGGCCAGGTCGTTGAGGGTGAGGATGGCTTCCTTTACATCGGCCGGCACAATCCCGCACTCGGTTCCGGCGCCGAATTCCTGTTCCATGGCTTTGTCGCCCGCCTCGATGATGGCCTGGGCGCCCTCGTAGTCAAAGCGGTAGTCGGAGATGATATGGGTGCGGCCGAACCAGGGGTTGATGACCTTGGCCTGGGGCGTAATCTCAAAGACGGCTGAGAAGGTGAGCTTTTCCTCGTGCGGGCGCAGGGAGCACAGTTTGTTGGACAGTTTCTCCGGCAGCATGGGCACCGTGCGGTCCACCAGGTATACGGAAGTGCCGCGAGCCTGGGCTTCCCGGTCCACGGCGGTGTCGGGACGCACGTACCAGGTGACATCGGCAATATGGACACCTACCTCGTAGTTGCCGTTTTCCAGTTTCTTGAAGCTGAGGGCGTCGTCATAGTCCTTGGCGTCGGTGGGGTCGATGGTGAAGGTGAGGGTGTTCCGGAAATCCCGCCGATGTGCCCGGTCTTCGTCGGTGATGGTGTCCGGAATGGCATCGGCCGCATTCTCCACGTTTTTCTCGAAGCGGTACGGAAGGCCGAATTCGGCCAGGATGGCGTGCATCTCGGTCTCGTTCTCTCCGGGCATGCCCAGTACGTCCACCACATGGCCGTAGGGGCCTGCGGCTCCGCGCTCCCAGCCGTCCACCACGGCGGCCACTTTCATGCCGCGCTCTCCGCCTTCCGGTACGGGAACGGCAATGTCATAGGGCATGGTCTTGGAGCTCATGAGCACCCAGGCCTGCTTGCCCACGATGTGCAGGATGCCCACGAAAGGTTTGTCGGAACGCTGTACAATGGCAATGACTTCTCCGCTGCGGCGTTTGGCCTGTCCGTCCTTTTCCTGCGTGACGACCACCCGCACGATGTCCCCGTTCAGGGCGCCGCGCGTTTTGGAGGCCTTTACGTAAATATCGTCTTCCTGCCCCTCTACACGCACAAAAATAAAACCCTCGCGGGACATGAGGGCCTTCCCCTCGTACTCGGGGATTACGCGTTTCTGCTTATGGTTTTTTCTGTTGGGACTGTTTTTTCGGCGGGACATGCTATGCAATTTGATTTCAGGCACAAAGTTACAAAAAAAGCCGGAACAAAAGCGATTGCCTGGACGCTCCCGTCACAAATGGTGCAGGCTCCCGTCACAAATGGTGCAGGCTTCGAAATAGCATCGAAGCCTGCACCAACAGAATGCACATAAGGCCGATATGCGGCGCAGGCACCAGCCCTCTTTTGGAACCTGCGCCAATCAGAGGCAGAGCCTGCGCCACCCAAAGTGAACGGGCATGAAAAGTGCCCCAAGCGTGCCAGATAAGTTGCGGGCGGGAGTGATTATGTCATGAAAAATGATTATCTTTATGGGTTGAATAGTACTACCTGACCCATATGATTAAACTTTGTCTTCTCCTTGTCACCGCCGCGTTGCCTTACTGGCAGGATATCCAGACCACATCCGTAAATGCCCAGACACAGCGCACGGAGGTCATCTATTTTGCCAATAGAAACGATGCCCTTCAGAAGGGATTCCGCCAGAGTGAAAACTACAGGAGCCTCAACGGAGTATGGGATTTCAAATACTTTGACGACCACCGCGTGATGGAGGCGGTCCCGGGCGTGATGGAAGGGAAACCGGTCATCGGCCAGTGGGACAAGATCAAAGTGCCCGGCAACTGGGAAGTGCAGGGTTACGGTATCCCCATCTACACCAACATCCAGTACGACTTCATGCCGGTGAATCCGCAGCCTCCCCAGTTGCCGGAGGCCATTCCTTCCGGCCTGTATCACCGCACATTCACCGTCCCCGCTTCCTGGAAAGGGCGCGAGGTGTTCCTGAACCTGTGCGGCACCAAGAGCGGTACCTATGTCTATGTAAACGGGCAGGAAGTGGGCTACAGCGAGGATTCCAAGAACCTGGCCCGGTACCGCATCACAGATCTGGTGAAGGACGGGGAGAACCACCTTGTGCTGCGCATCTACCGCTACACCGCCGCATCCTATGTGGAGGACCAGGACTTCTGGCGGCTTTCCGGGCAGGAAAGGGACGTCTATCTCTCCAGCGAGGTTAAGGATACGGGCTTCGACTTCAACGTGGTTTCCACGCTCACCCCGGACCTCAAGACGGGTGTTTTCAAACTCAAGATGCACTCATCGGCCCCTACAACCGTTTCCTACGAACTCATTGACAAGGACGGGACCACCGTGGCCGATGCCGTCTTCGACTTCAACGGGAAGATGGCCACCGTGACCGACAGCATCCCCGGCGCACGTCTCTGGAGTGCCGAGACCCCGGAGCTGTATACCCTGCTGCTCAACGTGAACGGGGAGTACACCCGCTTCCATGTGGGATTCAGAAGGCTGGAAGTGAAAGAAACGCCCGATGCCGACGGCCGTCCGGTGCATGCCTTCTTTGTGAACGGCCAGCCCGTGAAATTCAAAGGCGTGAACATCCACGAGCACAATCCCTACACCGGCCATTATGTGACCCGGGAAAACCTGCTGGAGGACCTCCTGCTCATGAAAAAGGCCAACATCAACGCCATCCGCACAAGCCATTATCCGCAGGGACGTGAGTTCTACGAACTGTGCGACTCCCTGGGCTTCTATGTATACGACGAAGCCAATATCGAGACCCACGGCATGGGCTATGACCTCAAGCATACCCTGGGCAACAAGCCCGAGTGGCTGGCCAAGCACATGGACCGCACCCTGAACATGTACCGCCGCACGGCCAATTACCCCTGCGTCACCATCCTGTCCCTGGGCAACGAGGCCGGCAACGGCGTCAACTTCTACCAGACCTACAAGGCCCTCAAAGCCCTGGAGAAGGACGGCCAGAACCGCCCGGTCATCTACGAGCGTGCCGAGTACGAGTTCAACACGGACTTCATCAATCCCATGTACCCCGATACCCGTTGGCTCAAGAAAATGGGAGAGACCTATTCGGCCCGTCCCGTTGTCCTGTGCGAATACACCCACGCCATGGGCAATTCCAACGGCTCCATGGACCTGATGTGGGACCAGTTCTATGCCCACAAGCATCTGCAGGGCGGTTTCATCTGGGACTGGGTGGACCAAGGCCTGGCCGATAAAGACCGCGTGTGGACCTATGGCGGAGACTACGGGGAAAACATGCCCAGCGACGGAAACTTCTGCTGCAACGGCATTGTGAATCCGGACCGGGACCCGCACCCCGCCTTCTATGAAGTCAAGCACCTGTACCAGAACGTGAGCATCACCGCAGTAGATGCCCCTAATGGCGTTTTTGAAGTATTCAACCGCCATTATTTCACCACCCTGGGCCAGTACAAGGTGAAGTGGTGGGTGGAACGGGACGGCAAGCGTCCCTTCTGGTGGTTCACCCATAAGAAGCGCTTCGATACCGCTCCCCAGACGGCCGAACAGTTCTCTCTGAGGCTTCCCGGCATGAAGAAGGCGGGCGAATACCGCATCTTCTTCGAGGTGCTGGACAGCGACGGCAGCGTGGTAGCCTGCGACGAAGTCCTCATCAAGGACACGTCGGCCCAAAAGGAACGTCATTTCAAGGGCAGCGTGGGCTACACCGTGGGAGACACCCAGATTGTGGTTCGCGGCGACAACGCCGAACTGGTCTTTGACAAGATTGGCGGTTATGTGAAGAGCTGGAAGGCCAACGGCGCCGATGTGGTGGATCCCGGCTTCGGCCTCAAACCCAACTTCTGGCGCAGCCCCGTAGACAACGACTACGGCAGCATGGAGCCCCAGAAGTCCCTGGCCTACTACTCCCCTGCGGGACCCTCTTCCGTAGATGTAAAGAAGGAGGGTGAGACAGTAGTCATCCGCCTGGTGGGCAAGGGTGTCCGCGCCAGTGAAACCTACACCGTGTATCCCGACGGCAGTCTTAAGATAGATGTGGCCACCCAGGCCGAAGCGGGTTCCAAGAACCCCTGGCAACGGGTCTTCATCCCCCGCCTCGGCTTCCGCTTCCACGTGGCGGGAGACGCTTTCCGCTATTTCGGCCGCGGGCCCGTGGAGAACTACTGGGACCGCAGCAGCGGCACCTTCAAGCGCATCTGGAGTTCATCGGCCCGGGCCGAATACTATCCCTATGTGCGTCCGCAGGAAACCGGTCACCATACCGACGTAAACTGGCTGGAGGTGGACGGCGTCACCGTCATCAGCAACCAGCCCTTCGAATTCAACGTGGTGGGCAAGGGCGTCAAGGCCGACGGACCCGAACTGGAGAAGCCCCAGACCCATATCAGCGACATTCAGGAACTGGGTTACAGCCAGGTTAGCATAGACTATAAGATGACCGGCGTGGGCGGCTACGACAGCTGGGGCAACCGTCCCGAGGCCGAACGCTGCCTGTGGGCCGACCAAGCCTATTCCTACAGCTTCCTGCTCATCCCCGGCATCAAAGGAGAAAAAGCCAACCATCTGTCCTTATGAAAAAAGTAGCATTGGCCCTGGCCAGCGGCGGGCCCCGTGGCTTTGCCTTCATCGGTGCCATAGAAGAACTTCAGCGCCGGGGGTATGAAATCACCTCGGTGGCGGGCACCAGCGCCGGTTCACTGGTGGGCGGCATCTTCGCCGCCGGCGGCCTCCGGCAGTTCAAGGAATGGCTCTTCGGCCTGGACACGCTCAAGGTGGTGTCCCTGATGGACTTCTCCCTCAGCAAGAACTACCTGGTGAAGGGAGAGAAAGTGATGAACGCCATCAAGGAGCGCGTGCCCGAGGTGAATATCGAGGACCTTCCCATCCCTTTCGCCGCCGTCGCTACCGACCTGTATACCGGAGAGGAAGTGGTGTTCCGGGAAGGCCCCCTGTTCGAGGCCATCCGCGCCTCCATCTCCATCCCGTCCATGTTCCGGCCCGTCAAGTGGAAAGGCCGCACCCTGGTGGACGGCGGCATGGTGAATACCTTCCCCCTGAACCGCGTAGAGCGCACACCGGGAGACATCCTGGTGGGTTTCAACGTGAACCAGTTTGACGCGGCCGAGATCCAGGGCTTCCTGGACAGCCGTGCCGCCCTGGCCGAGGGACGGGACGAGATGTCCCTGCTGGACCGCATCCAGAACGACCTCCAGACCTTCCGCCTCAACGCCGACGGCCGGGAGAGCCGCCTTCCCGTGGGGGCCGACGACAACTACGCCTCCATCCTGCAGCGCAGCTTCGGCATCATGAACTGCACTATCGCCCGCATGGGGATCGAGCTCGCCAGGCCCGATATCCTGGTGGACCTCCCCTTCGACTCCTACCACGGCGTGTACGGCTATTCCCACGCCGAAGAGATTTGTGAAAAGGGCCGGGAACTGATGGCCGCCGCCCTGGATAAATACGAGAAATAATACGGTAACGCTCAAAGACATAGCCCGGGAAGCCGGGGTAAGCGTCGCACTGGTCTCCTTTGTGTTGAACAATCGCCTGGAGGCCGACGGAAAGCCCAAATACCGGGTGGGAGAAGCCACCCGGGAGCGCATCCTGGAAGTGGCCCGGCGCCTGGGTTACCTGCCCGTGGACAAGAACAAGCCCCTGGCACACACAGAAACGCGACTGGTGGCGGTGCTGCTCAGAGAACCGGACCCGGTGCTGGAGCAGGCCCGGGAAAAGGAATTGTACCGGCAGGGATATACCGTACTCTTTGGCTACAGCTGGGGGGACCCCATCCGTTATACCCGCCTGTTGAGGCTGGCCCAGGAGCAGAAAGCCGAAGTGGTCGATTTAATAAATCCGGACAATCCAGAAAATTATTAGTATATTTGTAAACTCATATATACGCGAGATAATTATAAAGACCGATCATATGAAGAAAATCGTCATGACTTTCCTGTGCATCCTGCTCACCGCAGTGGCGTTTGCACAGTCTGCCTCCATGCTGTCCATGGCCCGCGAAGAACTTGAAAAACGAGGCCTGGAAGAAGGCGCCGTAAGAGCTCGTCTGCTGGAAAACGGCATTGATGTCGATGCCATTTCCCCTTCCGAGTACGCCTCCTACCAGGGCCGTGTCCTGGCTATCCTGGACCAGATGCAGAAAGAAAAAGCCGGCGCCACCACCGGTGCTGCCGCCGATTCCGTCCGCATCGTCTATATGCCTCAGCCCACCACTACTCCCAGCGAGCAGGAAGCTGAAGCAGAGAACGAGGCCAAGAAGAAACAGGCAGCCGAAATCGATCCCAACGAGATTTACGGACACTCCCTGTTCGCCGGCAACGCCCTGGATATCTACCGCACCACGGACGGTGCCCAGGCTCCCGACACCTATGTGCTGGGAGAAGGCGATGAAGTTCATATTTCCATCTTCGGTTCCTCCCAGACGGAAATCCACCAGCGCATTTCCCCGGACGGCTCCATCCAGCCCAACGGTTCCACCAAGATTTTCCTGAAAGGCCTAACCCTGGCCCAGGCCCGTCAGGTCATCAAGAGCAAACTGGCCCAGCACTATTCCTTCCGCCAGGACCAGATTGCCGTCACCATCACCACTGCCCGTACCGTCATGGTGAGCATCTACGGGGAAGTGGGCGTCCAGGGTGGCTTCACCCTCAGCGCCCTCAACACGGCCTTCAACGCCCTGGCTGCCGCCGGCGGTCCCTCCGAGATTGGTTCCGTGCGTAACATCCAGCGCTCCCGCGGCGGCAAGACCGCCCGTCTGGACCTGTACAAGTTCATGACCGGCGCTGCCAGCGGAGACCTGTTCGACCTCCAGAACAACGACGTCCTCTTCGTTCCCGTGGCCGACAAGGTCGTGACCATCGAAGGTGCCGTGAACCGTCCCATGCGTTATGAGATGGTGGAAGGTGAAGGTGTCGCAGACCTCATCAAGTATGCCGGCGGCCTCACCTACAACGCCTATTCCAACTATGTCAATATCGAGCGTTACAACAACGGCGAGAAAGAACTGCTGGACTTCGACCTGAACAAGATCCTCTCTGGTGCCCAGAAGGTTGCCCTGCAGGGCGGCGATATCGTCCGCATCAAGACGAGCGACCGCGAACTGGAGAACCACGTCCACATTGCCGGTGACGTTTACTATCCCGGCAGCTTCAACCTGGAGAAGAACCGCAGCCTCATTGCCCTGCTGGACAATGCCAAGCCGCGCCACACCGCCCGCACCGACTACCTGCTGGTGCAGCGTACCGCCAAGGACGAAACCATGGAAGTTTACACCGTTCCGTTCCCCGGCCAGAAGGGCAACCCGGACTTCATCCTCCAGGCCCGCGACTCCGTGACCGTCCTTTCCCTGGACAGCTTCCGCGACATTGACACCCTGGTGGTGAGCGGTCAGGTGCGCAAGCCCTTCACCCGCCCGTTCCGCGCCAACGACCGTATTAGCGTAAGTCAGGCCATCGAACTGGCCGGCGGCCCGTATATGAACGTCTATCCCGTGGCCTACATCTTCCGCAAGGACCTCACCAACGACGCCAAGATGGAGTACATCCCCGTCAACCTGGAAGACGCCGACAACGTGATGCTGCAGGCCGGCGACCAGCTGCGAGTGTATGACAACAGCTCCTACACCAATATGGGTGAGGTGCACATCAGCGGCGCCGTGAAGAATCCTTTCGGTACCACCTTCGATTCTTCCCTCAGCGTCCACGACCTCATCACCATGGCCGGCGGTTTTGAAGTGGGTGCAGCTCTCGACCGCGTGGAAGTGTTCCGCCTTAACCTGGACAATCCCAAGGAAGCCACCTTTGACCTCATCAACCTTCAGGTAGACGAGAACTACAACCCCACCCAGCCCTTCAGCCTGATGCCATATGACCACGTGGTCGTGCGTCAGATGCCCAACTTCGCCATGGGCCGCAGCGTTGAAATCAACGGCCGTGTACGTTATCCCGGCACCTATGTGCTGGAAGACAGCCGCACCCAGTTGTCCGAAGTGATCAAGATGGCCGGCGGCATCATGGACGATGCCTCCCCTTACGCCACCCTCTTCCGTACCTATAACGGCCGCGGTTCTATCGGCGTCAACCTGACCGAGGCCAACAAGAGCACCCGCAAGACGAAGGACGACCCTATCCTGATGGAAGGCGACGTCATCAACATCGTCCGTATGGAGAACACGGTTACCATCCGTGAAACCGGTACCCGTATGGCCCAGTACGTTCCCGAGGATTTCGCCTCTACCCAGAAGACCATCACCTACCGTGGCGGCAAGAATGCTGCCTGGTACATCCGGAATTACGCCGGCGGCTTCCAGAAATTTGCCGACAAAAATTCGGTCACCGTTACCCTGCCCAACAACCAGAGCAACAGCACCAAGCACTTCCTGTTCTTCCGCATCTATCCCAAGGTAGAGCCCGGTTCCACCATCACCCTGGCCATGGATACCAAGCGTCAGGAGAAGGCCGCCGAGCCGAAGGAACCCGTCAAGTGGGAGCAGATTGCCGCCAGTTCCCTGAGCGCCCTCACCTCCGTGGTTTCCATGATCCTGCTCATCGAAAGACTTAACTAATTATGGAAGAGAACAAGACCTACGTCCAGCCTCCCGTGCAGGAAGAAGAGGAGGGCATCGACATCATCGGCCTCATAAAACAACTGTGGGATGGCCGAAAAACCATCATCATCGTCACCGCCGTCTTCATTGCGCTGGGTTTGGTGGCCGCCCTTACCATGAAGCGCACGTATACGGTTTCCAGCACCATGGTTCCGCAGATGGGATCGTCCCGCAGTTCCTCACTGGGAAGCCTGGCCGCCCTCGCCGGTCTTAACCTGGACATGGCCAATACCGGATCCGACCTCTCCCCGCTGGTTTATCCCCAGATTGTGAGCAGCGTCCCCTTCCGCAAGGAGCTCATGTATACGCCGCTGCACTATGAAAAGGCCGACACCGCCGTTTGCATGTTCACCTACGCCAAAGAGTACACCAAACCCACAATAATGGGAACAGTGCTCAAGTATACCATCGGCCTGCCGTTTGTCATCATGGACGCCCTGCGCAAGGAGAAACCGGATCCGGTCATTGAAGGAGGGGAAGGCGAAAACACTACGCCCAGGCCGCTGCTGCTCACCAAGGACGAGGAAAAAATCATGAAGGCCATCGCCCAGAACGTAAACCTGGCGGTGGACAAGAAGGAAGGTTACCTTACCCTTACGGTAGTGGGGTCCGAACCCCTGCAAACCGCCGAACTGGCCCTTAAGGCACAACAGCTGCTGCAGGAGGAAATCACCCGTTTCCGCACAGAGAAAGCGCAGGACAACCTGCAATACATCCAGGCCCGCTACAATGAAATCAAAGCCGAGGCCGAATCCTACCAGACCGCCCTGGCCACCATCCGGGACCGTTCCCAGAACATGACCACCACCCGTTCCCAGATTGAACGGGAGCGTCTCCAAAACAAGTACAACGTTGCCAACGCCATTTACTCGGAAATGGCCAAACAACTGGAACAGGCCAAGATGCAGGTAAAGCGGGATACGCCCATGCTCACCATCATCCAGCCTGTAACCGTTCCCCGCAAGTCGTCCAACAGCCGGGCCAAGACGCTCATCGTCTGGACCTTCTTAGGAGGTATTCTGGGCTGCGGCATTGTCCTGGGCAAGAGTTACCTGCCCAAGGTGAAGGAGATGTTTGCTAAAACCGATACAGATTAAGACCGGTTTCTTCGTCGGCCCTGCGGCCGGGGTGTAAGGACGGACAAGCGTCCACCGTGAGTTCGCAGGCGCCATTGATTTTTGCATCCAGGAGATGACCGCCCACGCAGGTGTAGTCCCTCCTGGATGCTGTTATATGTACATGCAGGTAGGGGTTCCCGTCTTTTTGGGAGATGTTGCCGGTGAGATTGGTGATTTCCATCTGTTCGGCAAACGTCTTGTCCACATACTTCCTGGTGGCAGGGTCCAGAAAACGGAAGGTGGCCTCATTGATGGCGCCCAGGCCACCGATTACTCCGGAAAGGATGTGCTGCTCTGTGCAGAAACGGGTGAGGGCCTCCATCAGGCTCACATGGTTGTCCAGGCTCAGGATATAATGATCACCGGACTGAATGAACTGATACATATTACTCAAAAAGGCGGAATGTTTTCTCCAAGAACGTGAATTGGTCGTCGGCAATGATGCAATCCTCGGTTTTCCCGTCCACTGTCATGGTTACATGGGCGCCGCTTGGGGTATAGGTTCCCTGGGATATCTGGCAAATTGTGCGGCTGGACAACAAGACTCGCGTGAAGCAGCTGTTGGTATCAAACAGGATGAGCCCCGGATAACCGCCGGTCTCGTAGGTCCAGATACTGCCGTTCAAAGCCGAACTGCCCGAATCTTCGTTTACCGGGAAATGCATGAACCAGGTATCCTCAACCAGCATCACCTCCGGAAACAGGATTCCGCTTTCCGTCCCCATGGAAACGTTGCTGCCGGTGTGAGAATAGGCAGTCTCCTCTACAAACCAGCCATAAGGAACGCCCTCCTGATGGGTCACATTATCAAAGCGCGCCTGCATTACCTTGCCATCGGCCTTGAAATAAAGCAGCCTGAACACATCCTGCTTAATGCTTACCCACACCGTATTGATAAGGTTGTCGTAATCCTTAGACCCGAAAGAGGAAAAATTCTTGTTGCTGCTGTTCTTCAGGTGCGAGAAAGTACGGGTAAAACGATGGGAACTGCCCTCGTCCGTCAGGACATCCACAGCATGGCCCTTAACCGAGAAAGTTCCGTTGAGAAACTGAACGGCGCCATTGCTGCTGCTACGCTGCAAAATGGTGGCTCTTCCATTGGTGTCGAAATGTACAAACGCACGTTGATCGGCCTGTTCCAAAGACCAGTTGGTGTTGGGGATAGAAATATACAGGGGATCCAACAGCTTTCTACAGGAAAAGAGCACCAACAGCGATGCAAGAACAAGAATGGTACGAAAAATGCTTCTCATGTGCGAAAAGATTATTTATCAACAAAAGTAAGTATTTTTTCGTATTTTTGCACTCTGGAAAACGAAAATCAGATGAAGAAAACCCTATTGGCCATCGTGGCTGCAGGCTTGGCCCTTTCCCTTCAGGCCCAGACCATCCGCACCAACTACCGCGAGGAAGGCATCACCCATATTTCCACCGAATACGAAGAAGTTCAGCTGGACGGCGTCCCCACCCAGGTGAGAGTGGAGCTGGCCGGCTTTGCCGACGGTTCCACCCTGTATCTGCTGTATATGAACATGCTCCAGAAAACCAGCGTGGTGGTCCCCAAGGGCGTTAAAATGGCCGTCACCCTCAGTAACGGCAAACTCCTGCGACTGGAACAGATAGGGGCCGATTCCGCCACCAAACGCCGGCTGGACAACGGCCTTTTCCTGAACCGCTTCAAGTATGCCGTGGAATCGGCCGATATGGAAAAGATGGTGGGCGGCATCAAGAGCCTGGATATCATCACCGGCTGGAACCCCGACGACTATATGCAGGCCACCTTCGGCAACAATGAGCTGGGAGACCTTCTCAAGCGTCACTGTCAGGCCATCCTCAAGGCGGCCGATGTCACCATTGACCTCACCTCCAGCCTGTCCGGTTATACAGAGAACCTCAACAGCGTCCTCACCACCAGCAATCCCATGGTGGCGCGCGGAGCCAGCTTCGACTACAACATCCTCATGTCCCACCTGTATTACAAGAACAACAATCAGGAGGACCTGGACCTGGCTTTTGTCATCGGCACGGAGAATCAGTACCATGTTCCCTATGACGCCGCTGTCAAATTTACCTTGAACGACGACTCCGTCATCGGCCTGCTGCAAACCCGCGACGACGTGAACTTCGTGTACGTATACCCTACGCTGGAAGACCTCTCCCGCATGGTTTCCGTGGGCATCAAGAGTCTCTCCATCGACTACGAAGACGGCATTCTCACCGACGACTTCCCGGCCCGCGAGGACGGCGCCCTCACCTTCTCCCAGGCCGTGAACCAGGAGCTCCAGCTGCTGCTGTCTTTGAGTAAGAGATAAGGAATTGTGCTATTTGCGGATTTTTCACTATCTTTGCACTCCCATTGAGGATGGTTCCGTAGCTCAGCTGGATAGAGCAACAGCCTTCTAAGCTGTGGGTCTCGGGTTCGAATCCCGACGGAATCACGAAAAATGGAGACGTAAGGTCTCCATTTTCGTTGATGGCCCGTGGCAGGGTCGGGGATTTGTCAAAATCCCGACGGAATCACGAAAGAGACCACACGGTCTCTTTTTTATATCCACTCCACGTCAGAGAGATCCAGTTCCTGCTCGGGGCCGCCCCAGAGGGGGGAATAGATGAATGTATAGCCCCGGAGCTCGGAGGGAATGCGATCCAGGAAGCGGAAGTCGGGTTCTCCGTAGTCTCCGCTGCTGCCGTAGAGGGTCATCACCTTGCGCCGGTCATCTTTATCGTACCAACCGCCGCCGTGGGTTTTCACATATCCCCGGACCAGTTCCTTATGCTGGCCCACCATCCCATAGACAAAAGTGCCGATGAGCGGGGTGCGGGGGTCCGATATGAGCAGAAATTTGGGATTCATGTGGCTCTTCGGCCAAAATTACGTAAATTTGAAGCAAAATACAAACAGCTTTGAAAGTAGGTCTTTTCATCGATACGTGGTACCCCATGGTGGACGGGGTCATCAAGGTGGTGGACAATTATGCCCGCCGGCTGGTAAACTACTGTGAAGTAATTGTTTTCTGCCCGGCCACCCGCGGCAGCCACAAGGCCGAGGACGCTGCCCTGCCCTACAAGGTGGTGCGCTGCCGTTCCCTGCCGCTCATCCACTACGACTACGACATCCCCACCCCGGCCCTGGACCCGCGTTTCGAAGCCAAGCTCATCAAAAGCGGGATAGACCTGGTCCATATCCATTCCCCCTTTGCGGTGGGACTGGCCGGCGTGCTCTTTGCCAAAATCCATAAACTGCCGGTGGTGGCCACGCTGCATTCCCAGTACAAGCAGGATTTCCAGAAACCCCTCAAATTCAAACCGGCCCTGGAGATAGCCATGGACAGTATCATGCGCGTCTTCAACGCCTGTGACGAGTGCTGGGCCGTGAATGGTGGAATCAAAGACCTGTATGTGAATGAGTATGGTCTTACTGCCCCCTGCAAGGTGAGGCTCAACGCCACCGACCATCGGCCTGTGGCCAACCCGGAAGAAGCCGCCCAAAAGGTGAACGAGGCCTACGGCATCCCCGCCGATGCAACGGTATTCCTCTTTGTGGGCCGCATCAATTTCATCAAGAACATCGACTTCACGGTCCGGGCCCTGGCCAAGGCCAAGTCCATGGGACTCAAGAACTTCCGCATGCTATTTGTGGGGCAGGGGCAGGACGAGGATAAACTGGCCGCCCTGGTGCGGGAGCAAGGTTTGGAGCAGGAAGTGGTGATGTGCGGCCTGGTCTCCGGCAGGGAAATGCTGGAGAATCTGTACTCCCGGGCCAAGCTCTTCCTTTTCCCCTCCCTCTACGACGCCAACTCGCTGGTTCAGATAGAGGCCGCCTGCCAGGGCACGCCCACCGTCTTTCTGGAGGGCGCCAGGACATCGGCCACTGTCACCGCAGGCGTCAACGGCTATATATCGGCCCCCGGAGAGGACAATTATGCCCGCATGATCCTGGATATCATGGCCGATGAACCCGGCTACCGACGCGTTTCGGCAGCGGCCAGGAAGGACCTGTACCTCAACTGGGACGACGTAGTGCGGGACGTCTTTACCGACTACGTCTCACGACTTTCCAGCCGATGACGCCCACCAGGATGGACATCAGCGGAGACAGGATGCAGAACAGACAGAAAGGAGCGTAAACCAGGGTGGGCACGCTCAGGATGGTGGCCTGGGTCATGCCGCAACTGGACCAGGGGAACAGGGGCGATGTGACCGTGGCCGAATCTTCCACGCTGCGGGAAAGCAGCCGGGCCTCGTAGCCATCCTTTTCATACGTGTTCCGATAAATATTGGAGGTGAGGATGATGGACAGGTACTGGTCCGACACAATGCCGTTGAGGGCCGTACCGGTAACCACCGTGGAGCTCACCAGACCGGCGCGGGTGCGCGTGAAAGGCTGCAGGATGCGGGACAGATCGGCTATCATGCCGGAGGCCTGCATGGCAGCGCCAAAGCACATGGCGCACAGAATCAGGTAAATGGTATTGAGCATGCCCAGCATGCCGCGGGTGGCCACCAGCTGGTTCACTTCCGGCACGCCCGTCTCCAGATTCACGGAATTATAGATGGTTTCCACAATGCCGGCAAAGAAAATCCGGGCCGATGACCCCTGCGCCACGCCCTGCCCGATGGAACGCACGATGTCCGGCTGGAAGATAAGGGCTGCCGCCGCTGCGGTGAGGACGGAGACGGCCAGCACGATGATGGCCGGCAACCGCTTCCAGATGAGCACCAGCGTAATGACCGGCACCAGCATCAGCCAGGGGGTGATGTGGAACTGCGTGGCCAGCGTGGTGGTGTACACCTCCATCGGCACATCCGGCGCCGTTCCGTGCGTGAACCCCAGGACGGTAAACACCAGCAGGGTTATCAGGAACGACGGGATGGTGGTGAAATACATATAGTGGATGTGGTCGAAGAGCCCCACCTTGTTCACGGAAGATGCCAGTACGGTGGTATCCGACAACGGAGAGATTTTGTCTCCGAAATAAGCGCCGGAGATGATGGCGCCGGCCGTCATGGCGTCGGAAAAACCTTCGGCCCGGCCGATGCCCAGCAGCGCAACGCCCACCGTAGCGATGGTGGTCCAGGAGGATCCTGTCATCACACTCACCACCGCACACAGCACACAGGCGGTGAGCAAAAAGACCTTTGGACTGATGATTCCTATCCCATAATAAATAAAGGAAGGCACCACGCCGCTCATGGTCCAGGTGCCGGAAATGGCGCCGATGAGCAGCAGGATAAGGATGGCCGTAGCCACGTTGCCCACGTTTCCGGTGATCTCTTTCTCAAACTGGCTCCAGGGAATCTTGTACAGCCACATGCCCAGCCATACGGCCAGGCCCGCCGCCACCAGCAGCGCCACCTGGGATGCGCCCAGAATGGAATCGGCCCCAAAGATGGAAATGTCCAGGGCAAGCAGAAACACCAGCACCCCCAGGGGAATCAGGGCGATGAGTGTCCGTTTCAAGTTCGTTTTCATGGCCGCAAAGGTACAACAATTCTTGTAAAATAACGGATTTTCGTTAACTTTGCTGTACTAACACTATCGCTATGACCTTCACCATGATTATCGAGCTGCTCATCGTATTGGCAGCACTGTATGTGGGTTCCCGTTACGGTTCCCTGGCGTTGGGCGCCATCAGCGGCATCGGCCTGGCCATCCTGGTCTTCGGCTTCGGCCTCAAGCCCGGCACGCCCCCCACCGACGTCATCTACATCATCATCGCAGCCGTCACCTGTGCCGGCACCCTGCAGGCCAGCGGCGGTATGGACTGGATGATCCAGATAGCCGAAAAGATGCTGCGCAAGCATCCGGAACACATCACCTTCCTGGGCCCGCTGGTGACCTTCTTCCTCACCGTGCTGGTGGGAACCGGTCACGTGGTATACACCATCATGCCCATCATATGCGACATCGCCCTCAAAAAGAATATCCGGCCGGAGCGCCCCTGCGGCGTGGCTTCCGTGGCCTCCCAGGTGGGTATCACCTGCAGCCCCATCGCTGCGGCCGTAGTGGCCTTTGTGACCATCTCCAATGCCAATGGCTATATGGTTAGCATCCCCCAGGTGCTCATGGTGACCATTCCCGCCTGCGTCATCGGCCTGATGTGCGCCGCGGCCGCCTCCTACAAGAGAGGCAAAGATCTGGACAAGGATCCCGCCTTCCTGGCCCGCAAGGCCGATCCCGAGCTGTACCAGTATATGTACGGCAACACCGCCACCACGCTGGACCGGGTCATTACCAAAGAAGCCAAGGCCTCCGTATTCATCTTCCTGGGTTCCCTGCTGGTGATTGTGGCTTTCGCTTTCTGCCAGATGATTCATACGGCCGACGGCAGCACCCTGGCCAAGGCCATCAACCTGCCCAAGATGAACATCTGCATCCAGATCATCATGCTCATGGCAGCTGCCGCCAACATCATGTTCTGCAAGGCCCAGCCCAAGAAAGCCGTGGCCGGCGCCGTATGGCAGAGCGGCATGGTGGCCGTGGTGGCCATCTACGGCATCGCCTGGCTGGCCGATACTTACTTCGGCAACTACATGGACCAGATGAAAGTGATGCTGTCCGATCTTGTCACCAACTATCCCTGGAGCATCGCTTTTGTGTTCTTCCTGGTTTCCGTACTCATCAATTCACAGGGCGCCGTGGTGGTAGCTATGCTGCCCCTGGCCTATGAACTGGGCATTGCGGGTCCCGTGCTCCTGGGTGTGCTTCCCAGCGTGTATGGCTACTTCTTCATCCCCAACTACCCGTCCGATATCGCCACGGTAAACTTCGACCGTTCCGGTACCACGGTCATCGGTAAGTACCTGCTGAACCACAGCTTCATGATGCCGGGTCTCATCAGCGTGATCGTCTCCACCATCATCGGCTACCTGGTCACCAACGTCTTCTTTGCCGGCTACTTCGCCAGCTTTATCCAGTAGGGTGTGACACCCGTGAGTTGGATGTAATTGACACTGAATATATTATAGAAATCCTCCTGGGCGGTTTTACCCAGGAGGATTTCTATAAAGTACTAACAGTGAGCAACTTGCGCAGCACTGGTAAAAACCCGCAAGCGCAAGAAAACGCTATTTCACCATTCCGCTGAAGCCCATGAAGGCCAGGGCCAGGATACCCACGCTGATGATGGCGATGGGCACGCCTTTGAAGGCCTTGGGGACATTGTTCAGGGCCAGGTGTTCACGGATACCGGCGAAGATGACCATGGCCAGGCCGTAACCCAGGGAGGTGGCGAAAGCGTACACCAGGGCCTGACCCAGGTTGAGCATGCCGCCGGGCACAAAGGAGAACTCCTTGGTAACCACGTTGATGGCAACACCCAGCACGGCACAGTTGGTAGTGATGAGGGGCAGGAAGATACCCAGGGCCTGATACAGGGACGGGGAAACCTTCTTGAGCACAATCTCTACCATCTGCACCAGGGCGGCAATCACCAGGATGAAGGCGATGGTCTGCAGGAACGTGATGCCCAGGGGTACCAGCAGGTACTGGTTAATGAGGTAGGTGACCAGCGTGGCCAGGGTAATCACAAAGCAAACGGCCATGGACATGCCTGTGGCGGTGGACAGTTTGTTGGACACGCCCAGGAAGGGGCAGATACCCAGGAACTGCGCCAGGACAATATTGTTGACGAATATGGCCGAAATAATAATCAGAAAGTACTCCATAGCCTAGCTCTTTTTAACGAATTTGTTGAACAGGACCATCAGGTAACCCAGGCACAGGAAAGCACCGGGAGCCATGACGAAGGCCAGCATGCCGTCGTTTCCGCCAATGAAGTTGAAGCCGAAGGCGCTGCCGGAACCAAGGACCTCACGCACCAGGCCCAGCACGGTGAGCGAGCAGGTGAAGCCCAGGCCCACGCCCAGACCATCCAGTGCGCTCTCCCCTACACCATGCTTGTTGGCAAAGGCCTCGGCACGGCCCAGGACGATGCAGTTCACCACGATGAGCGGGATGAACAGGCCCAGGGTCTCGTACATGGCCGGGGTGAACGCCTGCATGAGCAGCTGTAGCAGTGTCACGAAGGTGGCGATGACCACAATATAGACCGGGATATGCACTTTGTCCGGCACCACAGGGGCGATGGCCGAAATGGCCATGTTGGACAGGACCAGCACAAAGAGGGTGGCAAGACCCATGGACAG
Organism: uncultured Bacteroidales bacterium; assembly: GCA_905234795.1. Classification (GTDB taxonomy): domain Bacteria; phylum Bacteroidota; class Bacteroidia; order Bacteroidales; family UBA932; genus Cryptobacteroides. The sequence continues at coordinate 38,032 of CAJOIQ010000004.1, forward strand.
GCCGTTGATGGCGCTGGTGGTAGTGGCCAGCGTGGGGCACATGCCCAGCAGAAGTACAAAGGTCGGGTTGTTCTTGACCAGACCGTCGGTGATCAGTTTGAACTTACTCATGGCAGCATCCTCCTTCATTAAGGGTTGCGAATGTCTTCAACGCATTCTCCACGGCCAGGGTATAGGCACGGGAGGTGATGGTGGAAGCCGTGATGGCGTCTACGTCACCGCCGTCCTTCTTCACGGAAAGCTTCTTAATGGAAGGGTTGAATCCCCGCCACTGGTCCATGAATTTGGAATCGGTGGTGCACTTGGCGCCCAGACCGGGAGTCTCGGCATGCGAGAGCACGGAAGTGTTGTACACCACACCGTCGGGAGTGACGCCCACGATGAGGGACAGGGGGCCGCCGAAGCCCACGGTGGTGGTTTCAATGGCATAGCCCACCAGGTTTTCTCCGTCGGTGGCCTTGTAGTACTTGCCCTCGGCATTATACTCCACATCGGTGAAATGCGGCAGTACCATGGCGATGGCAGCGTTGGTCTTTTCGGCCGCAGCGGCGGCGATGGGTTCCTTGGTGAGGACGTAGGCTCCGCCCAGCACAGCCGAGCACAGCAGGCAGGTGAGGCCCAGCACCAGAACCATATTGGTCAAATTGGATTTTGCAGCCATACCTTATTTCCTCCCGAATTTTTTCTGTTTGAACCACATGTTAAGCAGCGGTACCACAGAGTTCATAATCAAAATGGCGAAGCTCACACCTTCCGGGTAAGAGCCGAAGTAACGGATCATCATGGTGAGGAAGCCGATGCCAACGCCGAAGACTACTCCGCCCCACAGGGACATCGGGCTGGTCACATAGTCGGTAGCCATGAAGCAGGCACCCAGAATGAGACCGCCGGTGAGGAGGTTGAACAGAGGATCGGTGAAGCGGGATGGGTCGATTCCCCAGAAGATAAGGGACGTGAGGGCCACGGTGGCAAAGATGCTCAGAGTGATCCAAGGCTTGATGACCCGGCGGCAGCACAGATACACGAAGCCGGCCAGCAGCGCCAGGGCGCAAACCTCACCGGCACTGCCGCCCAGATTGGCGAACAGCAGGTCCTTATAATTAAAGGAAGCGGTGAGTTCCTGTACGGTGGAGCCCTGCATCAGGCCTTCCTGGATGGTGCCCAGGGGCGTGGGACCGGAAATGGCATCCACGCCGAAAAGGCCCTGAGGCTGGCTCCAGCTGGTCATGTAGGTAGGGAAGGAAACCAGCAGGAACACACGGCCCACCAGGGCGGGATTCCAGATGTTCTGGCCGATGCCTCCGAAGGTCATCTTGGCAACGCCGATGGCCACCACGGCGCCGATGAATACCACCCACCAGGGCGTGGTGTACGGCAGGTTGAGGGCCAGCAGGATACCGGTGATGACGGCGGAAAGGTCTCCCACGGTAGAGGGCTTCTTTAACATATATTTGGTGATGGCCCATTCCAGCAGCACGCAGGAGGCCACACTCACGCCCAGCACCAGCAGTTCCTGCCATCCGTAGAAAACAACGGAGCAGATGACGGCCGGCACCAGCGCAATGACCACATCCCGCATCAGGGACTTGGTGGAGTCCTTGGAATGGATGTGGGGATTAGGAGATACTATCATATTGCTCATGGTCCTTTACTTTTTAGCGGCTTCGGCAGCGGCCTTGGCGGCGGCTGCGCGTGCGCGGATGGCACCTAACACAGAGCCCTTGCCGATGCGGATGCTGTCCAGCAGCGGAATATGGGCGGGGCAGGAATACAGGCAGCAGCCGCACTCGATGCAGTCCTGGGCGGCATTGGCCTCCAGGGCTTCGACGTCCCCGGCGCGGGAGAGCCGCACCAGCAGGAAGGGCTCCAGGCCCATGGGGCAGGCATCGGCACATTTGCCGCAGCGGATACAGTTGGTTTCGGGAGCACGGCGGGTCTGGGCCTCGGTGAGGAAGAGCAGGGCGCCCGTTCCCTTCACGGTGGCGGCATCCAGGTTGGCCACGGCGCGGCCCATCATGGGACCGCCGCTGATGATCTTGGCGGCATCGGCCGGCACACCTCCCAGATAATCCACAATATAACGCAGGGGCGTACCCACGCGCACCAGCAGGTTGGCCTGATGGGGGAAGCACTCACCCGTCACGGTGACGGAATTGTCCACAATGGGTTTGTTCTTCTGTACGGCGTCGTACACGGCCAGGGCGGTAGCCACGTTCTGCACCACGGCACCCACGCTGATGGGCAGGGCGCCGGAACCCACCTGACGGTGCATCACAGCGTCAATGAGCTGCTTTTCACCGCCCTGCGGATAACGCATCTTCATGGACATCACTTCGATGCCTTCATAGCCCAGTTTGGCAATCACGTCCTTGATGTGGGCGATGGCCTCGGGCTTGTTTTCCTCGATGGCGATGGTGCAGGGAACGTCACCCATCACTTTCTTGAGGATGGCGGCGCCCACCACCACCTGTTCTCCCTTCTCCAGCAGGGTGCGGAAGTCGGAGGTAAGGTAAGGCTCGCATTCGCAGCCGTTGATGATCACGCGCTCGCACTTGGAGCCCGGAGGCGGGCTCAGCTTCACGTGCGTGGGGAAAGTGGCGCCCCCCAGGCCCACAACGCCACCCAGACGGATTTTCTCGATGGTGGCCTTGTTGTCTTCGGGCAGCGTAGTGATAAGGGTGTCGGAGGTATCAATCCCTTCCAGCCACTCGTCTCCTTCCACGGCAATCTCGATGTGCGTGGACATGCGGCCGGCCAGATCGGCCCGGGGGCCGATGGACTTGACCGTACCGGAAACGGAGGAATGGATGAAGGCGCTCACGAACCCGCCGGGCTCGGCAATCACCTGACCCACCTTCACTTTGTCTCCCACGGCCACGCAGGGCACGGCGGGGGCGCCGATGTGCTGGGCCAGGGAAATGTAAACGACAGGGGCAATGGGCAGCGGCTGAATGGCGCACTCCCTGGAAATCTTGCTGTCGTGCGGATGAACACCGCCTATGGAAAATGTCGGCTTACTCATCTTTCTTGTCCTCCTTCACTTTAGCCGCAGCGTCGGCGACAGATGCTTCTGCCGGAGCATCGGCCTTTTTATTAGCGACGGCAGAAGCATCTGTTGCCAAAGCGGCCGCTTCTTTTGCTTTTTGCTGACGGATTTTTATGCGCTCTTTAATAGCGTCTTTGTCCAGGGGTTTGGGGAAACCTATGCCATGGATGGCGCCGGTAGGACACATGGCCTCGCACTCTCGGCAAAGCTTGCACTTGGCGGGATCGATGTAGGCGATGTTGTTTTCAACGGTGATGGCATCGTGGGTGCAGGTCTTGGCGCAGATGCCGCAGCCGATGCAGGCATTGGTGCAGGCTTTCTTGGCCACAGGACCCTTGTCCTTGTTCACGCAGGACACGAATTCACGCATGCCGCGGGGGCCTTTGGGACGCAGCTCGATGATGAGCTTGGGACAGGCTTTCACGCAGGAGCCGCAGGCGGTGCACTTATCCTGGTCCACCACCGGAAGGCCGGTAGCGGGATCCATGGAAAGAGCGCCGAACTGGCAGGCCGATACGCAGTCTCCGCAACCCAGGCAGCCGAAGGCACAGCCGGTGTCGCCGGTGTACAGGGTGGATTTCACCACACAGGAGGCAAAGCCGTCGTAATCGTTCACGCGGGGACGGGCCTCGCAGGTGCCGTTACAACGGACGACGGCCACCATGGGAGCCTTGGCTTTCACCTCGTACCCCAGGATGGCCGCCACCTTGGCCATGGTGTCGTTGCCGCCCACCGGACAATAGTTCTTGTCCAGGTTGGGGGCCTTCACGGCAGCCTCGGCAAAGGCACGGCAGCCTGCGAATCCGCAGCCGCCGCAGTTGGCGCCGGGCATCACCTTCTCTACCTCGTCGATGCGCGGATCCTCCTCCACCTTGAACTTTTGCGCCACAAGGTAAAGGACAAGCGCCAGCACCAGGCCCAGGACGGTGATTACCGCAACAGTCCAGATAATAGTACTCGTCATAGTTTATTTGATTGTAAATATATATTCCTTTTTCAGTTTGTCCCGCAGCAGGTACAGGCCCAGGTAGTACAGGCCGATGGCCCCGAGGCCCGCCAGGGCCGAGGGAACTTCGGCCACGCCCAGGGCGATGAGCCCCAGAATCACGGCCAGCAGGATGAGCAGCGGAATGAAGTAGGCCAGCCACACGGCTTTCATGCCCATGGAGGCCTTGAGCAGCACCTCTACCTGGTCTCCCACGCCGTAGCCGGCATAAGGGTCCGTGGCCACCTCCACCGCTTTCTCGGCGATATCGGCCATACCGCACAACCCCGCCGCATGGCATTCGCTGCACGCACCATGTTGCAAAATGGCCACCGTAGTTGTCTGCGGGGTCATCTTGATTACTTTTCCTTTATGTGATACACTCTGGCTCATTACAGGCGGGCGTCTAAATTGTATTTGAGGTTTTCGGCGCCTTTGAACCAGGCCCAGACGTTACCCACCTTCAAGGGCACCATCACGGCCATGGGCAGATGGTTGTTGTCGTCGGAAAGCCATACCTGCAAGCGCTGGTCTCCCTCGAAGAGGACGCCGGCCACCACCGAGCAGGAGAGGTGCATGGCGCGGAACCGGCCCAACCTGCGGACTTTGATGATTTCCGTGCCCTGATAGGTGGCATCCACGTTGAACACCGCGTCATCGATGGCGAAGGGAACATTGCACACCTGGCCCTCCTGAGCACTCCCCCAGTCCAGATTCCTCAAGTAATAGATGAGGGTGACCATGTCCAGGGAAAGGCTGTTCAGCGGGATTTCCATGTACTCCGGCGCCGCGCCTCTGTAGGATACCTCGGCCCGGATAATCCCGGCCTCCCAGTCATAGATGAAATGGTTGGTGGCGGTGTACCCGCTCTCGTAGGTGTCCCGGATGGCCTCCATCGGCCGCAATTCGTCCAGGCTGAAGCGGCTCTGGAAGTTTTCCCGGATTTTGTAAAAGACATCGAAGAAGGGAGCCGTCCTGGCGGCCAGGACAGCATGATAGCAATCCTCTTCCTCCTCCAGTGTGAGGGAAGCCTGAGCCACCTCGGTATTGATGGCTCCCCACTTGAACATGACCGTCATGGAAATCTTTTCTCCGTCCTGAAAAACATTATCTTCAAGCAGGGGAAGTCCCTGGGCGGAAAGTGCCAGGGAAAGCATCGCGGTGCAGGCAGTCAACAAAAACTTTCGCATACTAGAAGTCGTTTTGGCTGTCGAAGTTGTAGTCTGTGCCGGCCGCGCCGGGTTCATTGGCAGCGCTGGCCACCGGTCCCTGGCGTGCATACACGTCCAGGCTCTGGTCCGGTTCCACAAACTTCACCTGGGAAGCCTTGTACTTCATCTCTATATCACAAACCTCGCCATTGCGGTGTTTTGCGATAACAATATATGCTTTTTCTTTATCTTCGGGGTTGTCACTCATGCCCACAAAGTCCGGGCGATGGATGAAAATGACCATGTCGGCATCCTGCTCGATGGAGCCGGATTCACGGAGGTCGCTCAGCTGGGGCTTGCCGGTACCGCCCGTACGCTGGACCGCGTTACGGGACAGCTGGGAAAGGGCGATGATGGGAATGTTCAGCTCCTTGGCCGTAGCCTTGAGGGTACGGGAGATGGCGGCCACTTCCTGTTCACGCAGGCCTCTTAATTCCACGGGGCCCTGCATCAGCTGAAGGTAGTCCACCACAATGAGGCGGACGCCTTTCTGCTTGACCAGACGCTTGGCCTTGGTACGGAATTCCATGATGGGAATACCCGGGGTGTCGTCTATGTACAGCGGAGCCTTGGCCAGACGCTTGAGGGTATCCTCCAGCTGGACCCATTCGTACTGTTCCAGCTTGACGCCGCCCTTGATCTTTTCTCCGGAAAGGCCGCTCTCGGTGGTGATGAGACGCTTGCCCAGTTGGTCGGCGCTCATTTCCAGGGAGAATACCGCAACCGGCATATTGGCGTCGACGGCGGCGTTGCGCGCAATATTCAGCGCAAAAGCTGTCTTACCCACGGACGGACGGGCGGCCAGGATAATAAGGTCGCTCTTTTGCCACCCCTGGGTGACACGGTCGATGGAAGGATAGCCGGAAGGTACGCCGGAAGGACCGGTGATGCCCTGCAGCTCCTGCAGATTGTCCAGCACGGAATTGATGATGGAGCCGATGTCCTGCACATCCCGCTTCACATTGTTCTGAATGGCGGCAAACACCTTGGATTGCGCGTTGTCGATGAGGTCGTCCACGTTGGTGGACTCGTCGAAGGACTGTTTCAGAATCTCATAGGAGGCGGTGATGAGGTCCCGCTGGATGGTTTTCTGCTTGAGGATTTTGATGTAGTACTCGATGTGGGCCGCAGCGCCGATGTTCTGGGACAGGTTAGCCAGCACCACGGGGCCGCCGATAATCTCCAGATTGCCCTTGGACCGGAGTTTCTCGCTCACCGTGACCAGGTCTATGGAAACGTGCTCGTTCACCAGCTCGCTCATGGCCTCGAAGATGAGGCGGTGGTGCTGGTCATAGAAGCAGTTGGCCGTGAGCTCCTCCATGGATTCGTCGATGGTGGCGGGCTCTACCAGCATGGCGCCCAGGATGGCCGCTTCCACGTCCAGCGCCTGAGGGGGTTTGTTCCCCATCAGGGCTTCCAGGTTCTGCGGTTCCTGTGCTTTCTTTCCTCTGGGCTCCGGCATAGAATACTACGGCAGACGGTTAATCTGCAAAGTCCGGGTTGATGATGATGCGGCCGCAATGCTCGCAGATGATGAGCTTCTTGTTGGAAGCAATCTCCACGCGGCGCTGGGGAGTGATGGTGTTGAAGCAGCCTCCGCAGGAATCTCCGTTGTAGATGCCCACCACGGCCAGGTGGTTGTTCACGCTGGCGCGGATGCGCTCATAGGCGCTCATGGTACGGGCGTCGATCTTGGCGGCGCACTCCTCACGGCGTGCACGCAGCACGGCCTCTTCCTTGGCAGTCTCTTCCACGATGGTCTCCAGTTCCTGCTTCTTGGCGGCCAGGTCCTCCTGACGGATGTTCAGACGGTCCTTGAGCTCGTCCAGTTCGGCCTTCTTGGCACCAATCTCATAGCGGGTGTCGTTGATGGTCTTCTCGCCGATCTGGCGCAGCAGCTCCTGGTTCTCGATTTCCTTGTTCAGGGAATCGTACTCACGGGAATTGGAGATGGTCTCCAGCTGGCGCTGGTATTTCTCGATGATGCTTTCGTGCTCGGCGATAGCCAGCTTGGCATCGGCAATATTGCGGTTGAGCTGGTCGATGACGGCGCTGATGGAAGCGCTACGTTCCTTGAGGCCGGCGATCTCTTCTTCCAGGGCGGCTACCTCGGCGGGAAGCTCACCGCGCAGCTGGATGATCTTGTCAATTTCGGAATCCGCAGCCTGCAGCTGGTACAGGGTCTTGAGCTTTTCCTCTACCGGCATGTCGGAATCGGCGAAACTCTTCTGGAGGGAGACGAAAGTTTCACGGTTGTCGATAGGGGCCTGCACTTTGGCAGCGGTGGTTTTTTTGGTACTTGCCATATTATAAATCGATTTATCTTTACATCACAAAATAGTGGACCGGATTGCTCCTGTCCAGCGCGCTACTTTTGTAGCTTGCAAAGGTAGGGAATTTTTTCCGGATTTCCTCAAGGAAAATGTCCACAATCTCCACTTCGCTCTCAAAATGGCCCACATCCATGACCATAAAGCCTTCCGGGGTAAAGAAGTTGTGGTAGGAAATGTCGGCGGTGATGTATAACTGAGCGCCTTTGGCCTGTGCCTGAGGGATTTCTCCCTGACCGCTTCCCCCCAGCAGGGCCACCTTGGTGATGGTTTTTTCCAGCGGCTTGGAACTCTTGATTACCTTGAGGCCGAATTTCTCCTGCACATACCGCAGGGCCTCCGTTCCGGTCATGGGCCGGGGCAGTTCTCCCAGGCATCCCAGTCCGATGGTTCCGTCTTCCTCCGGTACCATGATGGTCACATTCTTCAGCTGCAGCCGGCGGGCCATGGCTCCGCTCACGCCGGCAATCACTTTATCGGCCGTAGTATGGGCGGCATACACCGCCACCCCCTTGCGGATGGCCTGCATGATGGCAGCCCCCACGGGGTCCTTGCTGTCGATACGGCGGATGCCCTTGAAGATGAGCGGATGGTGGGTGACCACCATGTCGCAGCCCTTCTCCACGGCTTCTTCAATGAGGGCCGGGGTGCAGTCGAATCCCACCAGCACGCCGTGGACTTCGTCCTCCGGGCTGCCGATGATGAGGCCGCTGTTGTCCCAGCTCTCCTGGATGCGGAGCGGGGCGAAAGCCTCCAGCACCGCGGTAATGTCCCCGACTTTCATGTTAGAGTGCTTTTTTCACCTGCATAAGATCGGCCCGGATCTCCTTGAGCATGTCCAGCGCCTTCACGCGTTTCTCCACACTGCGCCGGTCCTCCGTCATGCGCTGCCGGGCCCCCTCCAGCGTGAGCCCCTGGTTCTTCACCAGGTACTGGATCTGCTTAAGGGTCTCAATGTCCTCGGGGTGGTACAGACGGTTCCCCTTGGCATTGCGCTGCGGTTTCACGAACTGCTCGAAGTAATTGCTCCAGTAACGTATGGCCGAGGTGTTCTCCCCCAGCTCCTGCGCTACTTCGCCCATTGTAAAAATCAGTTTAGCCATAGTGTCACAAATATAGGAAAAAAAATCGAATTTTGCGCACCTTGGCTAACGTGGTGGTTTACAATAACTTATGTTTTTCTCTTGACTCTATTTGGGATCAAGAGAAAAAGATAAATGGTTGATTTTTAATGAGTTAGAGCCGATGCGTGATTAGCGCTTGGCGGGTTGGTGGGAAAAAGAGCGGCGGGGCCCTTCGGCCTCCAGCCATTTTTCATGGTCAAACGCCTCCCCCGGGAACCGGTACGGCCCCTCGTGGTCTATGCAGAACGCCATATACGTAATGGGCAATCCCATCTCCAGGAACATCTTCTCATAAAACGTCTGCACCGCGGTCACCTCATCGCCGTCGGAATGCACACACCCAAATCCGTGGCCACCCTCGGCCAATTTGAGGGGGCGCTGCCCCCTATTATCCCCCGCGGCCTTTTCTCCCTCTATGACTTTGCTCGCGCAAAGTCCCGGGTACGGCCGGGCGCCTGCTGGCGCCTGATAGCCCACGCACCGCACTCCATCGGCATAGATATCTGTGCCGAAGGCCAAAACTTCCAAATCATTGACCTTCACGACGGCCCGGGTGTATTCGTAGAGATAGCGGGAGTCGGTTTTGAGGTGGATGATGCCGCCGGAACGGAGGAAGTGCCGGTAGCGCTCCAGGAAGAGGGGTGAGGAGAGGCGGGCATTCTCGCTGCCGCGGAGTTGGGGGTCGGAGAAAGTGAGCCAGATTTCGGCCACTTCGCCGGGGCCGAAGAAGGCGTCGATGAACTCGATGCGGGTGCGCAGGAAGGCCACGTTGGGCAGGGCGTTTTCGGTGGCATATTTGGCCCCTTTCCACAGGCGGGCGCCCTTGATGTCCACGCCGATGTAATTGATTTCCGGATGTCTGACCGCCAGGGCGATGGTGTAGTCCCCCTTGCCGCAACCCAGTTCCAGGACGATGGGATGGTCGTTGCCGAACATCTCCTGCCCCCATCGGCCCTTGATGGCGTGGTCGTTCAGGCGCAGTTCTTTGCTTCCGGGCTCCTTGTTCAGGATGGCCGACGCATCGGGCTGCAGCAGGCAGCGGAACGTCTCGTTCTCGGCGAATTTTTTCAGTTTTCCGTGGCCCATAACTAGCTATCTATCAGAAACTTAACTTTTTCTCTTGATCCCGTTTGGCATCAAGAGAAAAAACCAACCTATTGATTATCAGCCGTTTGAACATTAAGCGGAGAGCGTCGCACCACCAGCCCCATGCCGCGAAGACCTTCCGGCGGGTTGGGAACGGTGACGGTGACCGTCCAGATTCCCGGCACGGCGGGCACCACATCGACCCGGTAGGGGGCGTACGATTCCTGGGAGAAGAAGGCCGATCCACGCTCCACGGGGAGGTAGACGATTTCCGTGAAGGAGGAACCCTCGGGGGCCAGCCATTTCACGTTCAGGGGCAAGCGGGCGGGGAATTCCGTGGCGTCGATCCGGGTAAAAAGGTCGAAGCTGTATGCCGACGTGCTGTCCGTCATGTCCACCGTGAACTCGTACGGTCCCTCTCCCCGGATGAAAGATTCCGTGGAACGGGGCTGGCTGCAGGCAAAGGCCAGGAGCAGGGTGAATAATGGCAGGAGATTCTTCACTTCGTTCAGAATGACAACTAAGACTCTTTGGGAGCTCCTTTCTTGTTGCGGTTGCGGTTTTTGCGGCGGCGCTTCTTCTTTTCGGGGTCGAAGCGGTTGATGGCGTCGTCTCCCACGGCGGTGATGAATTCGGGGGCCGAAAGGTCCTCCTGACGCAGGGTGGCGGGCTTTTCTCCACGGCGGTTCATGGCCTGGATCTCACGCACTTCATCGGCCGACAGGGGGAAGACCTGGGCCAGGGAGCCTTTCTCGTAGGAGAAATACAGGGTCTCGGCCAGGATGTCCGTCTTCACCAGCCAGGCCTGGCCATCCTCCAGTTCCAGGGGTTCGTTCACCCGCGGGATGCGGGAATGGGCGTCAAGATAGGCCTCAACCTCGTAATTGAGGCAGCACTTGAGCTTGCCGCACTGGCCGGCCAGTTTCTGGGGATTCAGGGAAAGGTCCTGCGTACGGGCGGCCGATGTGGTGATGGACTTGAACTCCGTGATGTAGTTGGCGCAGCACAGTTCGCGCCCGCACACGCCCAGGCCGCCGATGAGGCCGGCTTCCTGGCGTGCGCCGATCTGCTTCATCTCCACGCGGATGTGGAATTCCTCGGCAAAGTCCTTGATGAGTTGGCGGAAGTCCACGCGGCCATCGGCAATATAGTAGAAGATGGCCTTGGTGCCGTCTCCCTGGAACTCCACGTCCCCAATCTTCATCTCCAGGCCCAGGTTATTGGCCAGCACACGGGCACGGATCATGGTTTCCTGCTCCCGGGCGATGGCTTCCTGCCAGCGCTGGATGTCGAAGGGACGGGCCTTGCGGTAAATTTTCTTGAGTTCCTGCTGCGAAGGATCCACCCCTTTGCATTTCATCTGCCGGCCTACCACGGGGCCTTCCAGCGTCACAATGCCCAGGTCGTGGCCCGTGGCGGCTTCCACCACCACCAGGTCACCGGTCTTGATGCTCTGGCCGCTGCCATTAATGTAAATGCCCTTTCGGGTATTTTTGAAACGGACCTCGTAATAGTCGTTGAACTGCTCCTGGGCAATGCCCTTGAGCGTATCGTATACCTCCAGCTTGCAACAGCCCTGCCGGTAGCGGATGTCCTGCTCACCGGTTTTTTCGTCCGTGGCGATGGAACAGCCGCGGAAGCAGTCGAACTGAATGGTCTCGTTAGAATAATCGGTCATGGATTCTGTATGGTATATAATTGATTCACCAGGGTGGTGAAAAGGATTTTCTGGTTCACGTTGCGCTCAATCAGGAGCAGGGACCGGTCCAGGGCTTCCATGCCCAGCCGGGGAAAAGTGGGCCGAAGGCGTTGTGCCATGGGCCGATAGTATTCTTCTGTCCCGGCGGGAAGCTGGGCCAGCTGCTGCATTTTCTGCAGCATGAAAATGCGCCTGAGATCCTCGGAGGCCAGTTTGCAGAAGGACTTCTGCTGCTCCCGCACTTTCAGGTCGGCCACGGCCTCTCCGGTCTCCAGCGCCTTGAGCAGGTCCCGGGCCACGATGGCGTCCAGGAGGTCGTGAAACAGGTCTGTCAGCATCACGGAGCCGGCGGCTTCCCGGGCGTGGACCTCGGCATCGGCCTCCGGACTCAGCGGCTGCACCCGCAACTGCAGGCAGCGGGACGATATGGTCACCAGCACTTTCTCCGGGGCCTGGGTTATGAGGAGAAACAGCGTTTGCTGCGGCGGTTCCTCCACCATTTTGAGGAGGGCGTTTGCGGCCTGCGCGTTCATCTTTTCCGGCAGGTACATCACCACCGTGCGCCAGCCGCCCTCCACCGCAGTCAGCGACAGCCGCTCCAGGATGCTGCGGGCCTCGTTCACGGAAATGTTGCTTTGCTTGCCTTCTATGCCGATGGCCGCATACAGCTCATTCTCAAAAAAATAGGGATTGTCCTGCAGCAGTTCCCGGAAAGGGCCGATATACTGCAGGGAAACGGGTTTGTCGGCACCCGCCACGGGGAAAACGAAGTGGATGTCGGGGTGGATGAGTCTGGCTACGCGCGGATTCCCGCCGTAGAGTTCCTCCAGGAAATTGATGACCAGAGGAAATGCTCCCCCGCCGTCGTCCTGGTGAAACAGCATGGCATGGGGAATGTGGCCGCTTTCCACCATCTGGTGGAGCGCCTTCACAATTTCCTCATTGCCATAAACTCTCATTTACTTATTTCTTTTGCCTACGTATCGGGCAAGTTTTGCAAGATAACACTTTTCTTTGGAATCCGGAAGGATATCCAGGCAGGAAATGGCCTTATCCACGTACGAGTCCATCACCAGAGCCGCTTTTTGGATTCCGTCCTGCGCCTTCACAAACGCACGGATTTCGTCCACATACTCCGGATGGTCCGGAATGTCCCTAACCAGGGCGCGGATGCGGGCTCCTTCTTCGGGCCCCACAGCCTCCAGGGCGCACAGCAGCGGCTGGGTAATCTTCTGTTCCTTCAGGTCAATGCCCACCGGCTTACCAAGATCGGCAACATCCTCATAATCAAAGATATCGTCCTTCATCTGGAAAGCCAGGCCCACCTGGTAGGCGAAGTCTCCCATGGCCCGTTCCACGGCCTCCGGGGCGCCCACCGAAATGGAGGCCGACAACGCCGCGCTCTCGAAGAGCGAAGCGGTTTTGCCGTAGATGATGCGCAGGTAGTCGGCCTGGGTGGTATCGGCCGTCGTGGCTTTCTGCATCTGGAGAAGTTCCCCTTCTGTGAGGTGGCCGATGGTCTGGGCGAACAGACGGAGCACGCGCTCGGTCTCCCGCCGGGCGCCCAGAATGAGCTGCAGACACTTTTCCAGCCAGTAATCGCCGATGAGCACAGCCGTAGAACCGCCCATCAGAGATGCCACCGTGGGCATGCCCCGGCGCTCCGTAGCGCCGTCCACCACGTCGTCGTGCAGGAGCGTGGCATTGTGCAACAGTTCCGTGGCGGCGGCATGACGGTAGGCATCCTCCGGCGGACGCGTGGCCTCACCGGCGGCACCCGCCACCAGCAGGGACAGCATGGGGCGCATCATCTTGCCCGGATGTTCCCGCAGGGAACGGTTGGTGGCATCCAGAAGAGGGATGTCACTGAGGAGCGCCATGTTGATATAGGCGTTCACGCGTTCCATTCCCGGCTGGAGATAGGCGACGATCTCTTCCATTACTTGAAACAGGCTATCAGTTCTTGCACGGTACGGGGGAAGTGCACCAGGTCCCGGTCCACGGCCTCCATGGCGCCGGTCTCCACAAAATGGTCCAGCAGCGCGATGTAAGGGTCCCAGTACCCGTCCAGGTTAAGGGCGAAGAGTTCTCCGTCCCACTTGTGCAGTTTTTTCAGGGTGTGGGTTTCAATGAACTCGTCCACCGTGCCGATTCCTCCCGGCAGGGCGATGGCGGCGCAGGCGCCTTCCCGCATCTTTTCCTTGCGGTCGGCCATGGTGTGCGTCCAGATGACTTCTTTGATCCCCGGGTTTTCCAGCCCCCGCATAAATTCCGGAAGCACAGCGACATGCCGTCCTCCCAGTTTTACGGATTCCGAGGTGATGGCACCCATGGTGCCCACCTTTCCTCCGCCGGAGACGATGGTATAATTTAAAGCATGCAGCGCGCGAACTACTTCACGCGCTGCATCGTTGTATTTTTCATCAATTTTTACGCTTGCAGCGCAAAAAATGGCTACTTTTCTATCCATTAAAAGAAGAAACCGGCAGTAATCTTGACACCCTGGTAGTTGCTCTTCTGCAGGATGGCGGCCTTCGTCTGGTCCACAGCCTCAGTGATGTTCGTTCCGGCCAGATGACCCAGGTTCTTGTACCATTCGATACGGAGCTGCAGGTGCTTGAGGACATCGGCGCCGATACCGATACCGAAGCCATATTCCAGCTTGTTGGCGATGTTCTTGATATCGTCGTTATTGCCATAAAGCTGATATCCCAAGAAGGGTTCCAGCACCACGAAAGGACGGGCCACCAGGAGGTCGAGACCCACCTGCGCACCCACGGAAGCCTCCAGATAACCGGTCTTATACTGGACATTGTCAATGGAAGTACCCTTCATGGCATAGGTAAGGGAAGGCTGAATGGCCAGGGATCCGATGTTAATCTTATAGGCCACACCGGCATGCCACAGGCTGGCGGTCTTGAAGTCGGCGGCTGCATCCTTGATCTTGGTGGAAGAAGAGTTGTAACCGGCAACGATACCAAACTGAGCGTGGGCCAGCGTCACGGACATCAGGGCCACGGCGATAACGGTAAGGAGTTTTTTCATAACGGGTTTATTTTATAAGTTAGCGTTAATTCTTGCGACAAGGTCGGCCTTGGGCATGGCACCCACGGTCTTGTCCACCACCTGGCCGCCCTTGAAGAACAGCAGGGTGGGGATACTCATGATTCGGAACTGGGCGGCCACTTCGTCGGCATCGTCCACATTCACCTTCACCACCTCCATCTTACCCGCCATTTCCTCTTCTACCTCGTCCAGGATGGGAGAAAGCATGCGGCACGGACCGCACCACGTGGCCCAGAAATCCACAATAACCAGCTTCTCGCTCTGGAGAAGCTCGTTGAAATTGGTATTGGTTGCAACTTTTGCCATAGTCTAATACGTTCTATATCTTTGCAAATATAAGCATTTTTTCCAAAAGTGTACTATTCCCCGCCGCCTCCCTTGATATTGCCATAGGGAACCCTTTCACATATTGGGTGTATTATGACCGCGTTGACAACCAGAACGCATAGAACGGCGATTCCGTGTCAACGCGGCCGCGTTTTTCCCAAAAAAGGCCGATTCTGTTGCCGCGTTGACAAAAAATCGGCCTCTGGTGCATTCTGCGTGTCAACGCGGCTGGGGAAGAACACGGGGGCCTGTTTGAATTCTCGGGGCTTTTGGGTACCTTTGCTCTTAAGTTATGGACGAGAGACGCTTTCGATATCACCTTCTTGCACTGGCGGTTGTGGCAGTGTGGGGTGTGACCTTTGTCTCCACGAAGGTGCTCATTGGGGCAGGAATGCACCCGGTGGCCATATTTCTGGTCCGTTTTATCCTGGCCTACGCAGGAATCTGGCTGTATATTGGCCTCACAAGGCAGAAGGCTCAACTCTGGTACGGTTGGAAAGACGAACTCGTTTTCCTGATTCTGGGGGTGACCGGCGGGTCCTTCTATTTCCTCACGGAGAACACCGCCCTGGCCTATACACAGGCGTGTAATGTGGCTTTCCTGGTTTGTTCTGCGCCGCTTTTTACGGCCATTTTCACCTTGATTTTCAAGCGGTTGTGGAAAGGACGTTTCGCCGATGGCCTGGAGAACATCCGCCTGGGATGGCCCCTCATAGGGGGGACGTTGCTGGCACTCGGAGGAATGGCCATCGTGGTTTTTGACGGAGCCAGGCTGCAGCTATCTGCTAAAGGGGACCTGCTTGCCATCGGCGCCGCCCTCTGCTGGGCTGCCTACAGTCTGTTTATGGCCCAGATGACCAAGGATTATGGAACTGTAACGGCAACCAGGAAAGTATTTTTCTACGGGCTCTTCACCATTTTGCCTTTCATCGGCGGCTACCGGGATTCCTTTACTCCCGCCATCCTGGGCCAGACGGCCGTGTGGACCAACCTCCTCTTCCTGGGACTCATCGCTTCCCTGGTGTGCTTCATCTTTTGGAACCTGGTAATGGAAAAGCTGGGGAACGTCACTTCCACCAATTACGTGTACCTGAACCCGGTCTTCACCCTTCTTACGGCCACAGTGCTTCTGGGAGAGCGGATGACCCTGCTGGCAGGCATCGGCTGTGCGGCCATCCTGGCTGGTGTCATCTGGGCCGGCGGCGCCCATGCTCCGGCCGACAAAGAAATGAAGCGCGCCCTCCACACGCCCCTTGTTGTCCTTTTCTGCCTTTTCCTATTGCCGGGTTGCTCCAGCCTGCGCGGAAAGGAAGCTCTACGGCAGGGAATCGAGTCTATCTCCTTGATGAAGCAGCTGGGTACCGTGGAATGCCGGGTGCGGAAGATCATCAAGGCCGATGACCAGGGCGAATGGTACAAGATTGGGGACCGCAAAATCCTTTTCACCTGCACGGCTTATCTCAAGGCCGGCATCGACCTTTCTTCCTTCAGTGCCGATGACATCGTCACGGACCGCCTGGCCAGGAAAGTGACCGTCACCCTCCCTCACGCCACCCTTCTTTCGCTGGACATTCCCCCCTCCGAGATTCGGGAAGAGTACGATCAGGTGACCCTCTTCCGCTCATCATTTTCCATCCAGGAGCGAAACGACCTTCTCAAGCAGGGGGAACGGCAAATCCGCAACAGCGTCCCTTCCCTGGGCATTCTCCAAAAAGCCGAGGAGAACGCCCGGAAGTTTTTTGAATCGGCCTTCGGAGCCATGGGTTTCACTACCGTGGAGGTGGAGTTTAGATAGGGAGGTGCCATGAAAAAAACAATAATATTTTTTCTGTCCATCCTGATGCTGGCCGGCCTCTTCTTGATCCGTTCCCGGCACAGGACGGAACGCGGCCTTTCCATTGACGACACGCCCGTCATCGCTACCCGGATACGGGCTCTGGGAGAACTGACCACCGCCTGTTTCTACGACGAAATCATCATTTCCGACACCAAAGAAAACGCCCTGTCTTCTTCCCAGCTGGGTTCTCTGGCAAAGGAGAAGCTGGGGAAGGACCTGGACGACCATCTGGTCATCATCGCCCGCGGAACCGTCCGTGCAGGAATCGACCTCCGGCGGATGGATGACCACAATATCCGCGTTGCGGGAGATACCGTCGTCGTCCGGCTGCCTTATCCGCAGTATCTGGACATCATCCTCAACCCCTCCGACTTCGAAGTGTTTGCCGAATCGGGCCGATGGACCCAGCGACAGTTCTCCAGGCTCCAGGAATCAGCCCGGCGCAGACTGCTCATGGAGGCCGATGACGCCGGCCTTCTGCAAAAAGCCTACGACGGCGCGATGGACGCCATCGTCGATCTTCTTACCGCCTGCGGCTATACCTACATCCGCTTCGACCACCCCGGCTCCCAACTCCGGATGCCTTCGCCCCAGCCGCGTTGACACGCAGAATGCACCAGGGGCCGATTTTTTGTCGACGCGGCATTACAGTATTACCAGGCAACGCCGAATCTGGGCATCGGGGAGGTGGAAATCGTATTGCAGCTGTTGGGCCAGGCGCTGTTTCTGGGTGTCAGTGAGTTGGTAGACGGACGTCGCTCCATATCTGGGGAGAAGGTCGTGGTCGATTAAGTGGCAGACATCCAGATCCTGCAAACGGGAGCGGCTAAACTGACGCCCATTCTCGTTCTTCAGCATCTGAGCGATTGACTTTTCATCGGCATTTTCTACCATCTCCAGTGTGATGGGGGCTCCCGTCCGGTCTTGTTCCTGATCGCGCGACCAACTCTCGTCTGTGAGTCGGTTCATCTGGTACAGGTAGTTGCGGGGTGAGGCATAGTATTGCTCGGCCCGGCGAATCTCCATAAAACTGCTGCGGAGGAAAACGCCCTCGGCATTCATCTGGTACTGGTCCGGGAACTCCGAATGTCGGGGTAGATAAGAGGCAATCTCCTGCCGGGACAATGACGCCGCTGTTTCTGACGACAGGCCGATATCCTCGGCAAAGAGGTCTCGCGCCGTGCAATACTTATAGCCCAGCGCCGTTGCCGCCGCACCGTGATGAAGCCCGTTCCGGAGAATGTAGTTCTGCAAAACCATCTGGTGATAGAAGCCCTCCACTTTCAACAGATAAGTGTATTTTTCTCCGAAACGGCCCTTCCGGTCATATTTGTGATTGAAGTATTTGGTGTAGGACATCCTGAGCGCTGCGGCAAACGCCAACGGCGTACTCGTAAACACATTCTGGTGTACGTGAGTGGACATTTCCGCATCCACGAGGATTTCCGTATCAGAAGCAAATGCCCGTAGCGCCATCAGATTCAACATCATGTTGTGGTCTTCCTCGTCCCGAAACATCACCTCCTGATGGGATGTGAAACAGATATGATACGATTCCTTCATGGAACAAACATAAGGCAAAGTGGATACAAAACCAAGGACTGTTTTGCCATCGGCTAAAAGAATTTACGTTTTGACGGATTGAGGTGCATTTTTTTAAGTTTTAGCCGATTATTCGGCTGAAAAATATCTGTTTTGCAGGTTGCCAAGCTACGATTCTAGAATAATTCGTATATTTGTAGTGTATCCCCGGTGGATACAAGACATATGTAATTTAGCATTTGCTATTTATTCGGTTGCCCGAAACCTGAGAAATTTCACCTGTCAACCCGGATGAGTCAGCGAATGTCTGCGCCTTGGCGTGGACTGGACTTATCTGTTGACTAGGCTTTCTCAGGGCCGCGGGCATGGATTAGAAAAGTCCATGCCTTTTTCGTGCCCTGGAGCGCCTGAGTCAAGGATAAGTCGCAAGTGCCGTAAGAGCGCAGCTTATGGCCAACAATTCGAATCTTGGCGCCGCTAAGGCTGCCAAGAACGACGAGTTCTACACCCAGTATGCCGATATCCAAAAAGAAGTCAATGCATACCTGGAGTACAACCCGGACACCTTCCGTGACAAGACGGTGCTTTTGCCGTGCGACGACCCGGAATGGAGCAATTTCACCCGATTCTTTGCCCAGAACTTCGAACGCCTGGGTTTGAAACGGCTCATCAGCACTTCTTACGCCGTTGAGAGCAAGAAGTACAAGGACTACGAGCCCACCCTTTTTGAGACAGAGAGTCCCTTGTTCGACATGGACAAGACCCGCATCAAGGGCAAAATCTTCGAACTTACCCGGGACACCAACCAGAATGGCCGCATCGACATCGATGACCTCGAGTGGCATTACTTGGAGGGTGATGGTGACTTCCGCAGTCCGGAAGTGTGCGCCCTCCGCGACCAGGCCGATATCATCGTTACCAATCCTCCGTTCTCGTTATTCAGAGAGTTCGTTGCGTGGATAATTAATTCAAATAAACAGTTTCTTATCATAGGGCATCAAGGAAGTATTGGGTACAATGAAATCTTTCCCCTGATTCAGTTCAACAAGATGTGGTTGGGAATGGGATTCGCCGGTGGTGCCGGGCATTTTATAAGCCCTTATGAAGATCATGCTGTTGCTGGGAACCATAAAAAAGGAATGATACGAGTTTCGGGTGTAACATGGTTTACAAACATAGATCATGGTCGACGTCATCAGCCGATGATACTGATGAGCATGAAAGACAACATACGATATGGGAAGCACAAGGATCTTAAAGAAAGTGGATATCGAACATATGACAATTACGATGCTCTTGAGGTCCCGTATTCAGATGCCATTCCTTCCGACTACGAAGGGGTTATGGGTGTTCCAATCACTTATTTGGATAAGTACTGTCCGGATCAATTCGAAATCGTTGGTATTACAAAAACTAAGTTTAAATTGGCCTCCAAGATTTACCCGGAGCAGATTCAGATCAATAAAGACGGAACAAAACAAAGGGTAACAAAGCTAAACGACGGTCCTGTACTAAAGATAAATAATCCTCCTGCTAACCAGGTGTACTATATGGTTGGGAACGAAATGTATATTCAATTATACACTCGAATTCTTATTCGCAAAAAACATAATGACCAGGCTGAATAGACAGAGGCTTCGGACGGCGTAGCCGCCCGTGGCTTCGTGAACGGGAGGGGCCCAGAGGAGATTGCCGGTCGAAGCCGGCAATGACGAATGGGAGGGATAGTCCCGCAGGGACGTACCGGCCCGAAGCCTCTGTCTGTCAGCCCAAAAAGACAAAGATATGATAGCACGACTTGTAACCGACTGGAGCATCGGCGACATTTGCAAAGGATTCCAGTACAACGAATACGAAGGCAAGGGGCTGTACGGCCTGTCCGGGCGGCTGACCATTCAGCCCGAATTCCAGCGCCATTACCTTTATGCCGAGAACGGCGGCAAGAAGGAGGTAGATGTCATCCAGTCCGTGCGGAACGGCTATCCGCTGGGCCTCATCTATTTCTCCAAGGTAGGAGAAGACCGTTATGAGGTCCTCGACGGCCAGCAGCGCATCACCTCGCTGGGCCGTTTCATCACCGAGAAATTCGCCTGGATTGATGCCGATGGCAAGCCCTGGTACTTCACTGCCTTCAATAAAGACGAGCAGGAGAAGTTCCTGAACACCAAACTGCTCATCTATGTCTGTGAAGGCACGGAGAAGGAAATCAAGGACTGGTTCCGCACCATCAACATTGTCGGCATTCCGCTCAACAATCAGGAGACGCTGAATGCCGTATATTCCGGGCCGTTTGTAACCAAGGCCAAAGAGGAGTTCTCCAACTCCAACAACACCAACATCAACAAGTGGAACTGCTTCATTCCCGGTACCGCTAAGCGGCAGGACTATCTGGCCGCCGCGCTGGACTGGGTAAGCAAGGGAAATGTGGAAGAGTATATGGCGGCCCATCGGTACGACGATGACATCACCGAACTCAAGGCCTATTTCACTTCCGTCATCGACTGGATTACCTCCGTTTTTGACATCACGCCGGAGAAGGAAATGTGCGGGCTCAAGTGGGGTGAGCTCTACGAGCGCTTCCATAAATCGGCCTATGATCCGGCCGCCGTGGCCGAAAAGGTCCGGGAACTGTACGAGAGCTTCTACGTGAAAGAGAAGAGGGGCATCTACGAATACATACTGGACGGCTGCCAGAACACGAAACTGCTCAACGTCCGCGTGTTTGATGAGCCCACCAAAAAGGCTGTTTATGCCCAGCAGACGGCCGCTGCCAGGGAGAAGGGCGAATCCAACTGCCCGCTATGCGCCATCGGCCACGATGCCAATCACACCAAAATCTGGGACTTGAAGGATATGGACGCCGACCACGTCACCGCGTGGAGCAGGGGCGGCGCGACGGACATCGGCAATTGCCAGATGCTTTGCAAAACCCACAACCGCGCCAAAGGTAACCGTTAGCCGCGTTGACACGCAGAATGCACCAGAGGCCGATTTTTTGTCAACGTGGCAATGAAATCGGCCCTTTTTGGGAAAAACGCAGCCGCGTTGACACGGAATCGCCGTTCTACGCGTTCTGGATGTCAACGCGGCCATAATAAAATGTTGCCTCCAGAGGGGAGAGAGACTCCCGCCGGGGGGCTTGTCCACCCCCGGACGAGGGCAGGGGGAGGGGCCCGCCGGAGACAAGTTCCCAAAGGGGACGAAGGAAACGGTGGGAGGGGCCGGAATGGAGCGAAGCGGAATGGAGTCCCCCCGGTGGGAGTCTCTCTTCCCGCTGCCCTAGCAACCCTTACAGCGCATCCTCAACGGGGAGGACGTAGGCGCGGAGGCCGAGGTCCTTGTTGGCGGCGTCGGTGGCGCGGAGGGCGTCCATCACCTTGGGGACAAGGGCGTCTTCCAGGGCGGTGAAAAGGGCGTGGTTCTGGGTGGGCCAGGCGTGGTTGCCCAGGTGGGGCTCGCCGTCCACGGTGCCGCGGCCGCCCACCTGTTCCCACACGGTATACCCGCGCTGTCCAAAACCCGCCAGCAGCTCTACAATCTCCTGATTGTAAGCCTGGTTATATGCTACGAATATTGCTTTCATCTTTTGTTTCTTTGTCTTTTCCAAGGCGCTCTGCAGAGCGCCCGGCCAGAGGCCGCAGGGGTTTTTAAGGGGGCAGCGCCCCCTCAGACTATTTTTGCGCGCGAGCCTTGCGTTTCTGCCGGTGCTCCGTAAATCCGCAATAAAGAACCGGAATGAGCACCAGGGTAATCAAAGTGGAGATAGACAAACCCCAGGCAACGGTGATACCCAGGCCGCGCCACATCTCGGAGCCTTCGCCCTGACCCAGGGCCATGGGCAGCATGCCCAGCACGGTGGTGAGGGTGGTCATGAGGATAGGACGCAGACGGCTCTTGGCAGCCACCACGGAGGCGTCACGCACGCTGTAGCCGCGTTCCTGCAACAGGATGGTATAGTCGATGAGCACGATACCGTTTTTCACCACAATACCCAGCAGGATGATAATACCCACCATGCCCATCATGCCGATGGCCATGTTGTTCACCAGGTTGCCCAGGGCAATGCCCGTGAAGGCAAACGGGATGGAGAACATGATGACGAACGGGCCCATCAAACTCTCGAACTGGGAGGCCATCACCATGTACACCAGGATCACGATGAGCGCCACCAGCAGCAGCAGGGAACCGAACATCTCCTGCTGTTCCTCGTAGTCACCGGCGATGGCGTAGGAAAGCTCGGCGGGGAGAGGTTCGGCCGCCATCATCTCTTCGATGACCTCAACGGCCTCCGACAAAGCGGTACCCCGTTTAACCATACCTGTGGCCGATATGTAACGCTCACGGTTCTTGCGCTGGATGGTGGGCGGAACCTTGGATTCCACAATGCGGCCCAGGTCTCGCACTTTGATGCCCTGCCCGGCGGCATTGTACACCACGATGTTCTCGATGTCGTCCATGCTCTGGCGGAACTCCGGGGCATAGCGCACGCGGATGTTGTACTCGTCACCGTCTTCCCGGAAGAAAGAGCCCACGGAACCGCTCATGGCGGCGGAAACGGCCGCGGCGGCGGTGGTGGAAGTGAGCCCGTTGAGGGCCAGTTTCTCACGGTCGAAGTCCACTTCATATTCGGGCGTATAGTCGTCTCGGCCCAGCATTACCTGGGTGAACTTGCCGCTCTCCAGCATCTGTTCCCGGTACATCTTGGCGGCCCGCTCGGTTTCCTCGAAGTCGTAGCCATAGATTTCCAGGACCACGCGGGAAGCGCCGCCCATACCCATGCCGCCTTCCGTCACGTTGAACTTCTTCAGTTCCGGGAACATGCGGAGGTCGGCACGCACCACATCGGCAATCTCCGACGTTGTGCGGAAGGGAATGCCCTTTTCGGCCTGCAGCGCCTTACGCTCCGTGGCCGTGTGCACGTTGATATTGTAGGAGATGATGTAGGTGCCGTTGGAACGCATGTTGGCGAAGGTGTTGTTGGCATCGGCCTGGCCGAAGTTGTAGCTGAGCACCTTGATTTCGGGCACATCCTGCCGGATTTGGGCATAGATGGCCGCCGCCACTTCTCGCGTGACGTCCTGCGCCGTGCCGATGGGAAGTTCGGCCGATACCGTCACACGGCCCTGGTCCTGCGTGGGGAAGAACTCCGTCTTCATCTTGGGACCATAGATGCCCAGCACCGCCGCAAAGATGACCAGCGCAGCCAGCAGGATGAGCTTCTTGTGCCGCATGCACCAGGCAATCATGCGGCTGTATCCGGCCGACAGGCCGTCCAGGAATGCGTTCACGGGCTTGAACAGAATCTCATGGAAGCGGGAAGAGGAACCACCGCGGCCCAGCAGCTGCGAGCACATCATGGGCACTAGCGTAAGGGCTGCCGTGGTGGACACAATCATGATGATGGACACAATCCAGCCCAGCTGCTTGAACATGATACCGGTCATGCCGTTGATCATGGTGAGCGGCAGGAACACGCACAGCATGGTGAGCGTGGAGGCTATGACGGAGATACCTACCTCGGCCGTTCCGTGTACGGCGGCCTCCTTGGGCTTCTCTCCCCTTTCGATATGGGAGGTCACGTTCTCCAGCACCACGATGGCGTCGTCCACCACCATACCCACGGCAATGGCCAGGGCGCTCATGGAGATGATGTTCAGGGTGTTACCCGTAAAGTACAGGTACATGAGGGAGGCCAGCAGGGCCATGGGGATGGACAGCACCACAATGAAGGTACCCTTCCATCGGCCCAGGAAAAGGAACACCACCAGCATCACCACCAGGAAGGTGATGAGGATGGTCTCCAGCAGGGAGCGGATGGTGTTGAGGATGTTGCGGGAAGAGTCCACCACCGTGGTGATCTTGATATCCGAGGGCAGGTTGTGTTCCAGCGTGGCCAGGGTTTTCTTCACCTGCTTGATGACGTTCACCGTATTGTAGCCGGACTGCTTCTGGATAATGATCTGGGCGCCGCGGGTACCGTTGGTGTAGGACTCCTGGGATTTTTCCTCCAGGCCGTCCTCCACGCGGGCCACATCCCGCAGATAGACGGCCGAACCGTTGCGGTTGCCCACAACGATGTCCAGCAGTTCCTGCGGATCCTCGAATTCCTTCTTGATGCGCAGGGAATAGGTGCTGGAGCCGATGTCGATGCTGCCGGAAGGCACATTGCGGTTCTCGGCGGCAATAATGCTGGAAAGGGAGCTGATGCTGAGGCCGTAGGCTTCCAGCTTGGCGGGGTCGCAGTACACCTTGATTTCACGGTTGGGAGCGCCGGTCACCGACACCGTACCCACACCGGAAACGCGGGCCAGCGGCGTGGCCACGCGGTCGTCCAGGATTTTGTTCAGGGCCGATACGCTTTGGTCGGCGGTGCAGGCCAGGATCATGATGGGCATGTCGTCGGCGCTGAACTTGAAGATGGTGGGATTGGAGGCGCCGTCGGGCAGGGAGGACTTGATCATGTCCAGCTTGTCACGGACGTCGTTGGTTGCCACCTCGATGTCGATACCGTACTGGAATTCCAGCGTGAGCATGGACACGTTCTCACGGGAGGAGGAGCTCACGTTCTTGAGGTTGGCCACGGAGTTGAGGGAGTTCTCCAGCAGCTTGGTAAGGTTGGTCTCCACGTCTTCGGCCGATGCCCCGGGATAGGAGCTCATCACCATGATGGTGTTGGATTCCATGTCGGGGTAGTTGTCCACCGGCAGCTGCACCAGGGCGAAAACGCCCAGGATGGCAAACGCCAGGAACACCAGGGCCGTGGTGACGGGTTTTTTGACGGCTGTTCTGTAGATGCTCATGGCCGCTGATTACTTAAGTACGTTCACTTTTATGCCGTCCTTGAGAGTGGACTGGCCCTTGAGCACCACCTGGGCACCTTCGGCAAGGCCCCCGGTGATTTCATATTCGCTGCCGATATGACGGCCCAGCGTCACGGGGACGAAGCTCACGGTTTCGTCGGTGTTGAGGACATAGACGAAGCGCTGGCCGGTGCCTTCCATGCGCACCACGGCCTGGTCCGGCAGCACCACATTGTGCTGGCTGCCGAAGTTCACCGTCACGCGGGCATACATGCCGGGACGGAGGACTTTGTCCGTGTTGGGCACGTTCACTTCCACTTTGAAAGTGTGGGTGGCTGCATCCACGGTGGGATACAGGCGCTCGATCTTACCGGCAAAGCTGCGGCCGGGGAGGGCATCCACGGTGAGGGTCACTTTGTCCCCCTTCTTCACCTTGGTGTATTCGCTCTCGCTGATACCCACCAGCAGCTTCACGGGAACCACCTGTTGCACCACGAAGAGCGGGGCGCTCATGGAGAACATGTCTCCGCTGTCAAAGTTGCGGGCGGTGATAAAACCGCTGATAGGGCTGCGCAGGATGGTGTTTTCCTTGATATTCTCATAATTGGTCTTGCGCACCTTGTAACCCAGTTCGGCAGTCTCGAAGTCACTCTGGGACACGCCGCCTTCCTTGTACAGGCTCTTGAGGCGTTCGTACTCCAGTTCGTCGTTCTGGATCTGGAGTTCCAGCTGGGCCAGCTGCATGCGGTCCATCTCGGCCAGTACCTGGCCTTTCTGCACATAGTCTCCCACCTCCACGTTGATCTTGCGGATGCGGCTGCCCTGCTGGGGCATGATGTTGTTCACGGCATAGGCCTGGATGGTGGAGGCGTAGGTGCTTTCCTGGGGAACGTCGCGGGCTACAGCCTGGGTAACTTCCACATTGGGCGTTGTGGCTGCGGGTGCGGCAGGGCCGTTGTTGGAGTTGTTGCTGCCGCAGGATACGGCAGCGAGGGCCAGTGCGGCGATGAAGAAGGATTGGATTCTCATATATCGTTTATTTTTCTTCGGTGAAATCGTAGCCCAGGGTCTGTTCCAGGCCGGCCTTGGCCACTACAAAATTGTATACGGCCTGCGCCACCTGCAAACGGGTTTGGGTAAGGGTGAGCTCCGTATTGTTGAGGTCTGTAAGCGTGCTCTTGCCCACCTGATAGCTCTTGGAGGCAATGTCATAGGCTTTCTCGGCGCTCTTGAGGGCTTCCTTGGCGGCGTCGTAGGTTTTCATGGACGTGTCCATGGTGGAAAGGCTCTGACGGATGCCAATTCGCAGCTGGCGCTCGGCATTCTCCCGCTGGAGGGCCAGTTCATCGGCCTGCACACGGGTTTGCTTGATGGCATGGTAGCGCTGGCCGCCGGAGAAGATGGGGATGCTCAGGCTGAACACCAGGGTGCTGGAGGGCAGCCATTTCCACTGGCTCAGGTTGAACTTGTCGCTCTGTGTATAATAGTTGTAGGAGATTTGCATGGACAGGGACGGGAGGTATGCATACTGCTGCATACGGATCTGTTTGGCCAGCATCTCGGCCTGGGAGGCCAGCTGGCGCAGCTGGGAGTTGCGGTCCAGGGAGGCTTCTTCCCCTTCGTTCAGGTCATAGAACATGTGCTGGGCATAGTCTTCCAGCGTGCCCTGCACATCCACGGCGCGGTCCAGGTCCACACCCATCACGGCCTTCAGCTGCCACAGGGAAAGGTAAATGGCGTTCTCGGCATTATACAGGTTGGGGATGGCGGCGGCCAGGGAGCTCTGGGCCCGGGCCATTTCCAGTTCCGAAGCTCTGGCGGCCTTGTAACGGGTTTCCGTGAGCTTGTAGTTCTGCACCGCATTCTCGTACACGGCGTTGTATACGTCGTAGGAGGCTTTGGCCATGAGCACGGCAAAATAGGCCTGCTTCACGCTGGCCACGGTACCCAGACGGGATTCGCGGGCCTGCTCCACAGCCAGTTCCACCTGGTCTCCGGTAATGCGCAGGCTCTGCCACAGCTGGAAGTTCACCACCGGCATGCTGGCGCTCAGGCCCAGGGTCACCTGATGGGTTCGGCCCATCTCAATGGCGCCGTCCCCGGAAGAGGAAGACCCGCCGCTGCCGGGAGTGGTGGGAGCCACATAAGGGACGAAGGGCGTTCCGGTCACCGTATACAGCTGCTGGATGTAGTACATGATGGGCTCCAGCATGGAGGCGTACATGGCAGCCATACCTCCGCTGGAGGATGATCCGCTGCTGCTGTCGTCGGAGTCCGATCCGAAGTACACCTTCTGTTTCTTGATGGCGTAATTATAGGCCCCGGTGGCGTTGATCTGCGGGAAAAGCTGGCCGTAGGAGCCCTTCTGCGCATACTTCATGCGC
This sequence comes from uncultured Bacteroidales bacterium, assembly GCA_905234795.1. Lineage (GTDB taxonomy): Bacteria > Bacteroidota > Bacteroidia > Bacteroidales > UBA932 > Cryptobacteroides. Next base: position 65,469 of record CAJOIQ010000004.1, read on the forward strand.
TGGATTTCCATATCGGCCACCTTCACGGACGTATTCTCCGAAAGGGCTATCTTGAGGGCGTCGTCCAGGCTGAGCACAATGGTGCTGTCCGTTGCCGGACGCTCCTCCCCCATAAACTGCGCCCATGCCGCCGAAGGAACCAGCAACATGAGCGCTATCAATACTTTTTTCAATGTCATATAACCAACTAAATAAGCTGGTCATTTGCTGCAAGAATCGCGCCAGCGCGCGAGGAGAATCATCGTCCAGTAGGGCGGGCGAAGTGAGTGGACTCCTTGGGCTTGGGGGTGGCCGAAGGATGGACGGCCCGCGCGGGCTGCTTTTTCACAAAAGCATAGACCAGAAAGCCGATACCCAGGAGGATAAAGGGAATACTCAGGAGCTGTCCCATGTTCAGGGCCATATCGGCCTCGAAATCCACTTGGTCGTTCTTGACGAATTCGATGAGAAAGCGGCTGCCGAAGCACACAATCATGAAGATGCCCACAAAGGTGCCCCGGTACAGCTTGTCCAGTTTTTTCCAATACAGGAACATCAGCAAAATGCCCAGCAGCAGGTAGGTGCCGGCCTCGTACAATTGGGTGGGATGGGCCGGAACCGTTTCTCCGTTGCGCTCGAAGACAAAGCCCCAGGGCAGGGTGGTGGGACCGCCGTATATCTCTGAATTAAAGAGGTTTCCCAGACGGATGAAACATGCGGCAAAGGCCACGGGAATCACCAGATGGTCGATGACCCAGACAAAGTCGAAGTCGTTCTTTTTACCGTATTTATGGGCATACCACCAGATGCCGATAATGAGCGCGATGGTACCGCCATGGCTGGCCAGGCCGCCTTTCCAGGGCATGAAAATCTCCCAAAAACCGGCCCAGCTGCCAAAGTAGTAGTCCGGCTGATAGAAGATGCAGTGACCCAGGCGGGCACCCACGATGGTGCAGATGAGGAGCATATACAGCATAGGATCCAGGAGACTCTCCTTGATGCCCTCTCTCTTGAAGAAGCTCTTCATGATATACCAGCCCAGGATGAATCCGCTCACGAACAGCAGCGAATACCACCTGAGTTCAAACCCGCCGATATGCAGGATGGCGGGGTCAATATTCCAGTGTACGACCAATAATTCCATGGTACAAAGATACAAACTTTATCGTTTCAGGCGAACGTAGATGGACAGCGGCAGCACTTTGCCAAAAGAGTCGTTGAAGGCCAGTTCCCCGGAGGTCATTTCCTTGAACTGACCCCGGAAAGCTTCACGCACAACCGTTTCTCCCAGGGCGGCGCTGTAGCCGTTGGAATAAAGGTTCAGGACCATGAAGGCGTCGCGGGGAGAAAGGATATCGGCCACATTTTGCAGCAGGCCGAAGAGGAGTTCGTCCAGCTTCCATTTTTCTCCGTCGGGGCCGTGGCCATAGGCCGGCGGATCCAGGATGATGCCGTCGTATTTGTTGCCACGCTTGGCTTCCCGTTTGGCAAATTTCAAGGCATCTTCCACCACCCAGCGGATGCCGTCCAGGCCGCTGCGTTCCATGTTTTCGCGGGCCCAGGTAACCACCTGGCGCACGGAATCCAGATGGGTGACATCGGCCCCGGCGCACTTGGCGGCCAGGGAAGCGGCTCCGGTATAGGCAAACAGGTTAAGCACCTTGGGTGCAGGCAGGCCATTAGCCTTGTGGATGCGTGAGAGGCGGCTGGTTTCCCGGTAAATGAACTCCCAGTTGGGCGCTTGCTCGGGAAAAACGCCCACGTGCTTGAAAGACGTGAGGCCCAGGCGCAGGGAAATGTGCAAATCGCTGGCCGCATGGGTTTCCGGGTCCTGTTCCCCATTATAGGCAATCCCCCACTGGTCCTCCATCTTCCTGGATTTGTTCCAGGTGCCGCTGTCCTCCTTGCCGGCCTTGCCGAAGCCCGCCCCGGGCTGGAAGGTCACGTGCAGCAGGCGTTTCCATTCGGCCTCCGGCAGAGACGGGGTCCAAAGGGCCTTGGGCTCCGGACGGCGCAGGACATATTTACCGAACCTTTCCAGTTTCTCTCCGTTTCCGGAGTCCAGAAGTTCGTAATCTTTCCAATATGAAGCGGGAAATTCGACAGCCATGGTGCATTTGTTTGCACAAAGTTAAGAATCTTTTTGTAAATTGCCTCGTTTTAAAAGTGGACACCCGTGAAGAGAATCCTTATCCCCCTGTTTTTACTCCTGTGCCTGGCCTGCTGCCGCACAGCCCCCTTTGTGGCACCCGCCCTGCCCCACAACCCCGATTACGTGGCCGACATGGAAGGCAACCTGGACCGCGCCGCCGGCCTGTTCCACTGCTATGAAGGCGTGGAAGGCCCCCAGACGCCCGCTCCCTGCGGCTACAAGCCCTTCTATGTGAGCCATTATGGCCGACACGGTTCCCGCCGCCAGATCGGCAGTGGCGGAACCGAGGCCTACCGTATCCTGAACGAAGCCGCCCAGGCCGACAACCTCACCCCGGAAGGCGAAGCCCTGTTCCAGGACGTGGCCAAACTGTACCAGCCCACCGTGGGCATGGACGGAGAACTCACCTACCGCGGAGGCCAGGAGCATCAGGGCATAGCCAAACGCATGTACAAGCGCTTCAAACCGGTGTTTTCCAAAGGCGGAAAAGTACACTGCCAGTCCAGCATGGTTCGCCGCTGTCTGGTGAGCATGGCCAATTTCACCGGCGCGCTGTGGAGCCAGGCTCCCGCCCTGGAAATGGACTTCATCACCGGAGAGCCCACCCAGGAGATTATCATGCATGAATACTATGAAGTAGGAGAAGAGCTGACTGAGATGCGGAGCCATATCATGGATTCCCTCTTCCTTGCGCTGGTGAACACGGACCGCCTGACGGGCACCTTTTTCAAGGATGCTTCGGCCATCAAAGGCCCCCGCTTCGCCCAGCACCTCTTCTACATTGCGGCCGATGCCCAGGACCTCCTGGTGGAAGCCGGCCCCGTGGACGTTTTCGGCCATATTCCCTCCGAAGACCTTATCGGCCTCAGCCAGTTCTTCAATGAGAACTATTACATCGGCATGGCCAATTCCCGGGAAGGCGGCGCCTACGTACGCTGGGAGGCCAAATGGCTGCTGGAGGATATCGTAACGCGGGCCGACCAGGCTATCTCTGAGGGAGACCGGGTGGCCGACCTCCGCTTCGGCCACGACAGCGCCATCATGCCCCTGGCCTGCCTCATCGGCCTGGATCCCATCGCCCGTTCCTTCCCCACGGGGGAGGCCTGGAAAAACGGCTGGTACATGTGGAAATACCTGTGCATGGGCTCCAACCTGCAGATGGGTTTCTACAAAAACGCCAAAGGAAATGTGCTGGTTAAATTCCTGTACAATGAGCAGGAAGTCCTGATTCCGGCACTGGAGACATCGGCCCCGGCCCCGTACTACGCCTGGGAGGACCTGAGGCCCTATCTTCTGGCCCTGTGCACCGATAAATCTTTGAATATTCCTTAAAGATAAGTAAATTTGTAGGCTAGAGAATTATATCTACAACACATACACATTATGCAACAGTTTATTGACAAGTACAATTTCGCAGGCAAGAAGGCCATCGTGCGCGTAGACTTCAACGTTCCGCTCAATGAGAACTTCGAAATCACCGACGACACCCGCATCCGCCGTGCCATGCCCACCCTCAAGAAGGTGCTCTCCGAAGGAGGTTCCCTCATCATCATGAGCCATCTGGGCCGTCCCAAGAAAGTGGATCCCAAGTTCAGCCTCAAGCACATCGTGGGCCGCGTGAGCGAATGCCTGGGCGTTCCCGTCCAGTTTGCCGACGACTGCCAGAAAGCCAAGGCCCAGGCCGATGCCCTGAAGCCCGGTGAGGTTCTCCTGCTGGAAAACCTGCGTTACTACGCCGAGGAAGAAGGCAAACCCCGCGGACTGGCCGAGGATGCCACCGACGAAGAAAAGAAGGCCGCCAAGGCTGCCGTCAAGGCCTCCCAGAAGGAGTTTGTGAAGACTCTCGCCAGCTATGCCGACTGCTACATCAACGACGCTTTCGGCACCGCCCACCGCGCCCACGGCTCCACCGCCCTCATCGCCGAGTACTTCCCCAACGACAAAATGTTCGGTTACCTGATGGAAGGTGAAATCAAGGCCATCGACAACGTGCTCAAGAACGCCCAGCGTCCCCTCACGGCCATCATCGGCGGCTCCAAGGTGAGCTCCAAGCTGGCTGTGCTCAAGACAATCTCATCATCGGCGGCGGTATGGGTTATACCTTCATCAAGGCAAAAGGCGGTCACATCGGCAACTCCCTGCACGAGGACGAACTCATTCCCGATGCACTGGAGATCATGAAGGAAGCCAAGGAGAAGGGCGTTAACCTGTCCCTGAGCGTAGCCACCGTGTGCGGCCAGGGCTTCGACAACGACACTCCCCGCCAGATCTTCCCTATTGACCAGATTCCCGACGAATGGGAAGGCATGGACGCAGCACCCGAGAGCCTGGAGAACTGGCGCAAGATCATCCTGGCCTCCAAGACCGTCCTCTGGAACGGCCCCGTGGGCGTTTTCGAGCTGCCCAACTTTGCCAAGGGTACCCTCCAGATTGCCCAGGACCTGGCCGATGCCACCAAGGCCGGCGCCTACACCCTGGTGGGCGGCGGTGACTCCGTGGCTGCCGTCACCCAGATGGGCTTCGCCGACAAAGTGAGCTACGTCTCCACCGGCGGCGGCGCCATGCTGGAAGCCATCGAAGGCAAAATCCTCCCCGGCATCGCTGCCATCCAGGACTAAGCCCTTCGCCTGTTCACAAAAAACGTCCGTGTAATTCACGGACGTTTTTTTATTGTACCTTCAGGCTGTCTTCCCGCTCCAGGGAATAGGCGCTGCCGGTGGCGGCGTGGAGGATATCCTCCAGGGCATCCACCATGGCGTTGCCCAGGTCGATGTCTCCGTACTGCTTGCACACGTCGGCAATGTACAGGAGCACGCGGCTGGCGGTTTCGAATTCGGCATCTCCCAGACGGCCCCACTCCAGGTAGAAGCCCACGGTCTTCAGGAGCTCCTCACCCATGCGGGAGGCCAGGGCCGAAGCCTTCTGGGCCTCTCCCAGAAAATAGTAGTTCTCGACCATCTGGGCCACCATGTAGTCGTTGCCGCTGAAGCCGATGGGAATGCTTTCCAGCGGGAAGTTCTGCTCCGGGAACACCTCCTGGCACATGTCCAGCATCTCCACGGCCTTGTCGTCCTCACCGGCGTCGATGAGGGCGTTGGATACGGTGAGGAACAGCTGGCGCTGGGACAGCACGCCCAGGAAGGTGTACAGGTTCTGGTAGTCCACAAAGTAGTCCGTGCGCCTGAGGGCGTCCCACTTGTAAGTGTTCTTCATCTTGCCGTACAGTTCCAGGGCATCCACCAGCCCGGCATCGGTAGAGGAAACCTTGTTCTTGATGGGGGTGAAGCGGTAGGAGAAGCCGTCGTACATCAGGTAGTCCTTGATGCCGATGTTCAGGTCTCCGCCCATGTTGAGCAGGCTCAGCGGGCGGTCCCACTGATAGTTGGACAGCAGGTCCAGCATAAAGAGCTCCGGCTTGGTGATGTAGTTCTTGTCCTTGGACATGGACAGCATGATGGAGTCCGGAATCTGGTCGGCAAACTTCTGGGGAACAATACCGTACTTAAGGCAGTTCTCCTTGTTCACCGGAATCACCACGTTGCGGGCGCAGATGAAATCCAGTTTCTGGCCGTTGTCCAGGGAAACCTTCATCTTGGGATCCTTGAATACGTCCATAACGTCGGACAGCATCATGGGAGAACCGTCGTCATAGGCAATGTAGATGAACTCGTTGGTGCCGTACAGATACTGCCGTGCAGGCACGGTAAGCGGCAGCGGAGCACTCTCGTTGCTGGCCCATTTCATCTGGTCGATGTACCAGTCGGTGCCCAGCAGCGAGGTATTCACCACACGCACATCGGTGCGTACGCCATCAATTTCCTGGGCATACCACAGCGGGAAGGTGTCGTTATCTCCATGGGTGACCAGCATGCCGTTCTGTCCCACGGAATTCAGATAATTGTAGGCCATCTCCGGGGCGGTGTAGCGGTGGGAGCGGTCGTGGTCGTCCCAGTTCTGGGCGGCCATCAGGGCCGGAACACCCAGGCACAGGATCCCGATGCCGGTGGCCAGCGCTTTCTCCGGAACCTTGCCCTTGGCGGCATCGGCTATCCACTGGTACAGCGCCATCACACCCAGGCCGATCCAGATGGCAAACATATAGAAGGAACCCGCATAGGCGTAATCCCGCTCACGCACCTGGTACGGCGGCTGGTTCAGGTACATCACGATGGCGATGCCCGTCATGAAGAACATCAGGAACACCAGCCAGGACCCGCGCTTGTCCTTGTCGAACTGGAAAATGAGTCCCAGCAGACCCAGCAGCAGCGGCAGGAAGAAGTAATGGTTCTTGCCCTTGTTGCCGGCCAGGGTATCGGGAGCGTCGCTCTGGTCCCCCAGGCGGATGGCGTCCAGGAAGCCGATTCCGCTTTCCCAGTTGCCGTAGAACACGTTGCCCGGCAGCGGGGAATGGATGTCGTTCTGGCGTCCCACGAAGTTCCACATGAAATAACGCCAGTACATCCAGTTTACCTGATAGTCGAAGAAATACAGCATGTTGGCCCCGAAGGTGGGCTTGCGGTGCTGGCTTCCGCGAATCCGCGTGCCCTTGCCCTTGGTGTACTGCTCGTAAAAGTCGATGTAGCGGGAATCGGCCCCGGACCACATGCGCGGGAACAGCATCTTCCCTTCGGGCCGATACTCGGCGTCGGCAGGGGCCTCGGCACGGATGTACTTGCCGTCCAGCGGCGCCCAGTACTTGTCCTGCTTCAGGTCATAGGGGGCGTCGAAGTACTGGCCGTACAGCAGCGGCGTGGAGCCGTACTGCTCACGGCTGAGGTAACGCACCAGCGTATAAGGATTATCGGGCTGATACTCGTTGGTGGGCGTTTTCACGCTGGAACGGATGATAACGATGGAGAAGAGGGAGAAGCCGATCACCAGCGTGGTCACGCACAGGATGACGGTGTTCCAGAACACCTTGCCGCTCCTGAGCGTCTTGAACAGCAGCCAGAAGCACAGGGCCAGCAATCCCACCAGGAAGAAGACGGCGCCGGAATTGTACGGCAGGCCGAATCCGTTCACAAAGATGCGGTCGAAGAAGGCCGCCAGCTTGGGCAGGTACGGGATAAACAGATACACCAGCAGGAATTCGATGACCACGCCGATGGCAAAGATGCCCGCCAGCTGCCAGAAGCCCAGCTTTCTGTCCTCGTTCATGCGGTAGTAGTACATGAACACGAACGCCGGAATGGTAAGGAGGTTGAGCAGGTGCACGCCGATACTCAGGCCCATGAGGAACGCGATGAGCACAATCCACCGGTTTGCATGCGGCTCGTCGGCCGTATCATACCACCGGCACATGGCCCAGAACACCAGCGCCGTAAACAGCGAGCTCATGGCATACACTTCGCCCTCCACCGCACTGAACCAGAAAGTGTCGGAGAAGCAGTACGCCAAAGCGCCGATAGCGCCTGATGCCAGTACCGCAATCGCGCTTGCGGGCCGAATATTTGCCGCCCCGCCAGCGCCAACCAGCCTCTTAGCGAAGAAGACGATGGTAAAATACAGGAAAAAGATGGTGAGGGCGCTCAGGAGGGCGTTCATGGCGTTGACGGCCACGGCGGCGTGCGCGGCATCAAAGGGAATGGTGAAGAAGCGGGCGATGAGCTGGAACACCGGGTTTCCCGGAGGGTGTCCCACTTCCAGTTTGTACGACGACGCAATGAATTCCCCACAGTCCCAGAACGACGCGGTGGGCTCTATCGTAGAAAGATAGGTGGCCGAAGAAATGACCAGTACGGCCAGGGCCACTATCCAGTTCCACTTGTTAAATGTCTTCTTGTCCATAAGGTTACAAAGATAATCATTTTTCGGCGATGTCGGGGAAAAATAGTATTAGTTGGTTTTTTTTCTTATTTTTGTAAAGGCCGCTATTAACCACGATCTTGCCATGAATAAGCACGTTTCCATCCTCCTTACCAGTATTCTTATCTGTCTGGTTTCCAGTTTGTCCTTCGCCCAGGACCAGGATAAACAGCCCTTGGATACGGCAAAGATTGGGGAGATGCTACGTGATGTGAACCCTTTTGGCGGGCCTAACCAGTTCAATTACGTCTCGTGGCAGGATAATATGATGGGAGCTTCTCCGGAGGCGGCGAAGATGACCAGGTATTCCGACACGCCGGTATCCAACGCCTATGGACTCGCCCAGATTGGCATCCCCATCTATACGATTAAAGGCCGCTCGCTTGAACTCCCCATCTCACTCAGCTATGACAGCAGCGGAATCAAGCCGGAGGAAATATCGGGCATTGTGGGACTTGGATGGTCTCTGCAGGCGGGAGGGGTTATCACTAGAAGCATTATTGGGAAGGTGGATGATGGAGACACTATTCCTTCGGAAACGCTCTTGGAAAGTGATGCCGAGTGGCTTGCCATTCAGGCGAATTCCTCTGGCCGGGATTCAGCTTACGACTTGTACAGCTATAACTTTTGTGGTCATTCCGGGACGTTTTATAATCTGCCATTCACGGGGATTGTTCCCCTGGAGCCAACGGAACTGGAAATTGAGTACTCTAACGGTTACACTTTTACGGATAAAGCCGGTACCCAATATAAGTTCACCCTATACGAAACGTCATCCCGGTATATGGGAAGTAATGACCCGAATGCTCCCCAGGCTGGAACCACGGGCAATTACTACAACCTTATCACGGCCTGGTATCTGACAGAGATTCGCTCCATGGACGGAAAGGATGTCATCACAATATCCTATAAACAAATACCCGAATTCATCCACGTGAGTCATTCCTACTACCGCTCTGTCTCTTTCCCTTACAAGTATATGGGTAATGGAGTTTGGTTGACAAACCTGAGTGGTGGCATCGATCCCACTCCTCAGTTTACAACCAGGGAATGGTCTTTTACCACCACTCACACTTGGCATCCATACGTGGTGGAAACTATTACCTACAACGGCGGTTCTGTTTCCTTTAAGTACACAAACTACTCTCAGCCCAATGCTCCGCTTCTCAGCGATAGCCACAGGTCCTATCCTTCATTTCTATCCTCTATTACCCTTAACGAGGGAGGACAGAATGGGCTTTTAAACTGGACCTTTGACAGGGATACTACGGGAGACTACCGCCTGCTTCTTGCATCCGTGAAAAAGAAAGGGAGCAACGGCTCCCTGATAGAGCGATGGAGTATGGAGTACGACACCCCCAATACAAGTATGAGTGAAAACAGCATCGACCTGTTTGGGTATTACAATGGACTCGGTGGTTACTCAAGGTCATTTCTCCGGCCTTTTAATGATGAGTCCACCGTTCCTTTCTCCGTTGCAAACAGGAACTATATCTTTGCCAATATAACCAAGCTGTCCCTGAAAAGCATCACCACGGCCTCAGGCAGTCGTACAGATTACTATTATGCTCCCAATGAGATTGCGACCAACGGACAAAGCAACCTGTTTCCCAATTCCATCAAAATTGGCCAGCGGATATCCAGGATATCGACCTATGACTTGTCCACGGGAACGGAGCAACTCGTACGGCGCAGGGACTTCAGTTATGCCAATCCAGGGATAACCATCCCCATTTACGCCTTTCAGATGGGGGCTTACATCAGCACATCAGAGATTAATACGTGCCCGAGCGGTAATGAAAGGGGGTATTGGTATGGCTCTCAGAGTCCAGTTCGTATAGGGACCATCGTCTATAACGACCAGTCCAACCTTCCCGGAATGCCTTTGGAGAGTGCCCGCATCTTTTACCAGCAAGTGATTGAGGATGTCTCGGACGGTGGCTCATCATCGATTGCCCGTACGGCGTGGGAGTATAGCGGTTTGGGCGCCCAGAGCACAGGAGGGGGTGGTACGGTTTGGACACCGTCCGACAGTCACGACGATTCCCTGACGACAAACTTAGGGAATCACTTCCATCAGCGTGTTCCCACATATATCCCAAGGAATGGGACGCAGTCCAATCCCACCACTCCGCTGGGTTACCACATCCAAAACCAGAATCGGCCCCAGCTATGTAACCCGACGAAGGTCATTCAGTATAAAAGAACGTCCACAGGCCAATATATAAAGGTTTCTCATACGGATTTTAACTATGAATCGGACTATGTGTATCTTCAGGAAGGTCTTTCCCTCACATTAAAAACCTCTCCCAACACCAACGGTTATGAGAACACCACCGTCCATTGCCTTTCCGACGTGGACCAACAGCAGGTAGACCGTAAGATCTACTACCGGCGCCTAAAGGAACGGATTGACAAAGAGTATCTGGATGACAATACCGTAAAGTCCGTCAAGACCACATACCACTATGATTTTGCTCCCGGCGGCCGCACTTCTTTTTATAGCGGCAACACATACTATTCCAATTCCACACATGTCCCGGCTATGGGAGCCTTACAGTCTCCCCGCCAGGAAATACAAGTGTATGACAATGATTCTACCCGCACCTACATCCGTAATATCATTTATCCGGACGAACTGGCCAACCTCTCCGGATATGGTTGGGCGGGAAGCCTGGTCGGTCTGAAGTATCGTCAACCTGTCGGCGAGGAAATCATTATCGGGGCAAGTCCCACGAACAAGGCGGGCCGATATGTAACCTGGGGGCAGGTCCCCGTGGCGTCCTGGACAGATGGAGTTTCGAATACTACCCTTCTCAAGCCCCAAAAGATAGAGGTTTACCGAAATGGCTCACATGTAAACCGTGATGTCAATTACTCCCTGTACGACGAAGCGGGAAAACCTTTGGAGATCCAAGCAGCCGGCCAACCCGTCAAAACGTACGCCTGGAGCTACAATCACCGCTTCCCTGTTGCAGAAGTAGCCGGAATGGGATTCTCCCACATCCGCACCACGTTGAATGAATTCTCACAAGCCAGAATGGACGGGATTGCGAACTCATCTCCGTCTGGTCCGACGTCTTTAGACATGATACTCCTCCGAAGATCTCTAAGGGAGCAATTAGACACGGTATTGACCACTCTCCATACCTATACCCTTCCATTCGGATTGAAAACCGAAGAAGACCCATCCGGCCGGAAGCTCCAGTATAACTACGATTATGGAGGCCGCCTGTCTTTGGTCAAAGATGAGAATGGCAACAAATTACAGGAATTCACTTACGGTTTTACCAACGGCGGAAGCGGCAGCCCAAACAGGTTTGAATCAAGGAACTATACAACAGAGACTTCATATTATTGGGATGTCTCCTATTTTGATGGATTAGGGCGCACCTTACAGCAAATTGCCGTAGGAGCCTCCACAACAGGCAAAGACCTTGTGACTCCTTTTGAACCCGACTTCCTGGACCACGAGGATGCAAGGGAGTACCTTCCTTATCCGGCCTTGGATGCTATTCAGGGGGTATTTCGCAGCGACGCCCTAACCGCCCAGCAGAACTACTATGGTAGCGGAGTTAAGGCATACAAGGAGAACACCTATGAAGTTTCCCGGAGGAACCGGGTTACAGCCTCTTCCCTTCCCGGGTTTTCCGAGACTACCACAACGAATCTTGTCAGCTCTCCGCCTGGTCTGATTTTAAAACTGTCGTTCAGTCCTTCGAACCAGTCTATCTCCGTGCAGGGCACCTATCTGATGTCCCGATTTAAAGCGACGGTTACCAATGGCCCCGATGGATCCCATTCCGAGGCTTTCTATGATGAATTTGAGACTCCTTATCTGGAGAGGGTCAAACTGGACGATTCCGGCAACTATGCCTATACGTACTATATTCGAGATGTGTGGGGCCGTGTTGTGTGCGTGGTTCCGCCTGCCGAAGCAGCCAAACTGACCACATCAACTACAAACTTTTCCGCCGGCAATTGTTACACTTATGTATATGATAATCTTGACCGTGTAACGATGCGCAAGCTTCCGGGCCGGCTGCCGGAATATATTACGTATAATGATGCCGATATGCCGACGCTCAGAAAGCGTTTTTTATCGGGAGGTGTCATTTTTGAAAAGTTCCTCACCACTTACGACAAGTTCAACCGTCCAGTCAAAGAGGAGTACCAATACGATGAAAACACGCCCATTACCTTGGTGGAGTATAATTATGACACCTATCCTGCCAGCGGTTTTCCTTCGTTCAGCGCAGAGAACGGCTATGCCTCTTCGGCCGACACCCGTACCCGGGGGTTGAAGACGGCGGAACGCATCACGCTCTTGCCTGCTGGCGTTGCGCCAGCGGAACTCACGGCATCCAACACATCCACAAAGGCACTGCGTACCTTCCATTATGATGCCAAGGGGAATATTATCCAGCAGGCCGAAACGAATGTCCTTGGCGGTATCAGCCGCACATCTTTCAAATACGGTCATGCAGGTAATCTCCTACAACAACGGCAAAGAATGGCACCGGGAAGTGGTTCTAGTGCTGCTGTCCTGGACCGCACATACACATATGACACCCGCCTGCGTCTCTCACAGGTGACGGCACAATTGAACAGTGGACCGCAAGGCACATTGTACTATACCTATGATGACCTCCAGCGGGTAGTAAGCGTCAGCCGCGGATCAACCTCGGAAACCACCCAATACTCATACACCCTTCAGGGCTGGCTTTCCTCCTCAATCAGCCCCTCATGGAAAGAAAACCTTAACTATGCGTCCGTTATCATCTCCGACACGGATCCTTTGCCAGGCAAAGCCGGGCTGATTACCGAGTGGATGGAGCAGCGTGATTCCAGTTATCCTGAGATTCTGGGCTTCTCCTACGACAAAGCCGGAAGGCTCACGGGCAGTATACGGCATGTTTATGGTTCGTCTATAACTAACATTCGCACGGAGCAGGATATCACCTATGATGAAAGTGGCAACCTGCTCACACTCAAGCGATATGGGGACGGACCACAACCAGCGCTCGTTGATAGCCTCTGCTTTTCCTACGACGGCCCCAAACGTGTAGGATGGACCTATGACCCCAACGGCAACGTGACCAGTGACCCGCTGAACGGGGTGTCCATCGCTTGGAACGTCATAGACCAGCCCAGAACGCTGACTTCGGGGACAAGTTCTACCCAGAGAAATTATCTTGCCGATGGAACTCTCGCCAGCACACAAGATGGAAGCCAGTTGCGTATCTTCCTGGGGGACATTGTGTTCAAGGTAGCAAGCGGGGGATTCGGCATTGAAAGCGCCGGATGGGAAGGCGGACGGCTGCTTCCCGGAGCGGGAAACGACAAGGTCATCTACTACGTGAATGACCACCTGGGAAGTGTCCGTACTGTTAAAGATGGGGCCGGGACTGTGCGCCAACGGTACGACTACTATCCTTACGGGATGGTCTCCCGCAGCTGGTCATCCAGCTCCAGTTCTGACACGCCGGACAAGCGGTACCGTTTCGGCGGCAAAGAGATTGCTGGAACTCCGTTAAGTGCCACGGCAACGGGCTCAGACAAGTATCTGGACTTCGGCGCACGCCTGTACAATCCCCGTTCGGCTACCTGGCTGAGCCAGGATCCGCTGGCAGAAAAGTACTATCCCATCGGCCCGTATGTGTATTGTCATAATTCTCCGATAACGAGAGCTGATATGTCAGGAATGAATGATTATTATTTTGATGTTCATGGGAATTGGCAAGTCTCATATACAAATGATGAATTTGATCGATTATTCGCTCCAAATGGATCCGTCATGATTGTTGAAGACCAATCTATAATGGGAGGAATGGTTCCATACACATACCCGACTCGATGGGGAGAGGACACAACGATGAATGAAACTCTTCATTTCACAGTAACAGATGGCTCTGCAAATCAACTGATGGACGTGTTTTTTTTCTTGGCCGATAATACTGACGTGGAATGGATTGTTATTGAGGGGGCAAATGGATACAGTGTTTTAGGGACAGAACACAATTCCTCATCCTTTAGAGAGCGACCTCTGAAAACCGCCCTTGAGAAACAAAAGAATGTTTTCTACTCTGACGAACCCATCTTTAGAATTCACAGTCACCCTTTACCTTATTCAAGTGAAAGAGAAAGTATGATTGGAGATTACCAAAACGTCCTCCGTAATCCAGCGATGTCAAACTACGTTTATTTCCCTTATAGCAAGCATATTTATACTATCACGGCAAAGAGCAAGATTAAACTATGGCACACAAAAAAATAACACTTCTCCTATTTGTTTCTCTGTTTATACTTACAATAGGATGTACAAACGGGAAGTGCCACTATCCTAGATTATTTTTTTCCGATGTCATTCAGTCTGTCGTGAGTGATTATTTGGAAAAAATAGACACTTCACATAATGATTTTAACAATGTTCACCTAACAGCAATCACATTGTACAGATATAATGGAGAAGATAAAGTATGTTTGAATTCTTATCCCATGTGGGGAGGTATTTATATTGCTGACACAGCGGCAAAGAAAGTATGCGCGTTCTTTACAAAAACCAATTCCTTTGTTGAAGTATTTGCGACACCGGATTGTCGACACTACATAATAAACGCTCCAATAAGAGTCAGCAAAAAGAAAAAAAGGTTGTTAGAGAAGTCTTCCTACACATTACAAGGAGAGATTATTAATTCTTGGGAGAGTTATTGCGAATATACAATTAAACAAGATGGGACTCTCCGGTTTGAATACGGGAGCATTAATGGTACAAAAATGGAACATGACATATAGATAAAACAGATAAACCGGTTTTTAATTATGAAAGAGATAGGAATCAACAGTGCTCTACTCTAATGGGGCCGATGGATTCACTAGCTTTTACTCATTACAAAGATTCTGTTCATTTTATTTCTAAACAAAAGGACAGGTGGACCCTAAAATAATAGTTGAGCTGGCCAGTACGCGAACCGGCCGAGGATTCGGCATTGAAAGTGCCGGATGGGAAGGCGGACGGCTGCTTCCAGGAGCGGGAAACGACAAAGTCCTCTACTATGTGAATGACCATCTGGGGAGTGTCCGTACCGTCAAGGATGGGGCCGGGACTGTGCGCCAACGCTATGACTACTATCCTTACGGAACCGTTTCCCGCAGTTGGTCATCCAGCTCCAGTTCTGACACGCCGGACAAGCGGTACCGTTTCGGCGGCAAGGAGATTGCCGGCACTCCGTTAAGTGCCACGGCAACGGGCTCAGACAAGTATCTGGACTTCGGCGCACGCCTCTACAATCCCCGTTCGGCTACCTGCCTGAGCCAGGATCCAATGGCAGAAAAGTACTTTCCCATCGGCCCGTGTGTATATTGCGCCGCGAATCCGGTGAATGTAGTGGATTCGTTCGGGTTTTGGATTTGGTCTCCTCAAGGAGATTTGTTTTGGGAAGAGGGTGATACTGTTTTTACTCTTTCTGATTTTCTCGGGATATCTCTCTCTGATGTATTTGGGATAATTGAACGTAATTCTCTTTTTGTTTCATCGGGTTTTTCTGATGGTTATTATATTCAAAGCAACAATCTGTGGATAGAGCCAAGCGCAACTGGTATTACAATAAATAACACTTTTGAGGCAATTCTTCATTATTATGATAATACTGGACTTCCTGTTAACATTGGCAATAAAAGCACGGAGGAAGCGATTTCGCTTATTATTAAATTACATCCCAATATCCTAAATGAAGAAAAAGGTCATGGCGCAATAGACATGACTGACTATACTTTTCATATTGGGAGAACCAGTTATTCTTTTAAGGTTGAACAACAAAAAAATTCAAGGGTTATTACATATAGTATTTTTTTAAATGATAGTTTCCCGGATCCTGCCTATTTCATTGAGAAAATGAATCTCCCATTTAAAAGATTTCAAGCAGATTTTAAAGGGCCAAATCTTGAATTGGGAGGACGTCCTTATGATTATGTCCCTAAAACTCGGGTATACTATAAACCATTGGCATTCCCACGTTGGTCGAAATGATTATATTGTCAGTCATAAATGAAAAAAGCTTTTACAGTAATAGCCGTTATTAATGCGTCGCTTTGTCTTATTTTACCTATTTTACTCGTTTGGGGCTACCCCGTAGCTCGAAATCGTTTCCCTTTTGATGGTTTAAAGGAGAGTTATCCTGGTCCGATACATATTACTGTCACCTCTTTCCCGTTTGGTTTATATTGTCAAGAACTAGAGGACAATAAGGATTACATCAAGCGATTTAACCGACAGGATAACAATAAGCCTATTGACATCTCTACAGTTTACTATAATTCTGATACTCTTTTTGTAAAATGTCAGATGAAAGGGGAAGATGCCGTTAGCTATTTCAGGGTTGTCAATCCGACTGCCGGACAAGAGGACGGTTTTATACAAAACCGTATTAAAGAACTTGAGGAAACACCGGATTTCTCAGAATTGGTTAACCGTGGTTACAAACATCGAGTATTAAATGACGCAAAAGGAATGTGTAGTTATTTGTTAGAACCTTTAATCATACCTCTTATTCCTATTCTTAGTTTCTTCTTTTTATTCTTCTTTGTTCTTGGTTTTTTCTCGCGACGTCGGGAATTAAAGCATAATACTATTGAGGCATGAGTCAGGATCCATTAGTAAAACCCTCGTTCCGTTTTAGGATGTCTCTAGAATTCCTCCTCTTTTGTCGGGGAAAAATAGTATATTTGCGTAACTAAAACCGACCTGATGGAAAAACTTACCATTGTTCCCGTACAGGGAAAAAGCATGCTGCGGCAGTTTATCAATTTCCCGCTGGACCTCTATAAAAACTGTGATAAATGGGTGCCCGCCTTCGAGGACGACGAATACAAGTCCCTGGGTGCCGACAATCCCTCCCTGGCTTTCTGTGAGCGGGAGTTATACCTGGCCCTCCGTGGAAAAAAGGTGGTGGGACGCGTGGCCGCCATCATCAACCACAATGCCAACAAGAAGTGGAATGAGGAGATCGTCCGCTTCGGCTGGATAGATTTTGTGGAAGACTTCGAGGTGGCCAAGGCCCTGATTGACACGGTTGTCGCATGGGGCAAAGAGCGTGGCGCCACCAAGGTGAAAGGTCCCCTGGGCTTCACCGACATGGACCGCGAAGGCCTGCTGGTAGAAGGATTCGAGAAGGAAAGCCCCTTCACCGTCATCTACAACTATCCCTACTACGGGGAGTATCTGGAGAAGATGGGCTTCACCAAAGACGCCGACTGGACCCAGCGCGTCATCGAGTTTTCCGATACCCTTCCGCCCATGATGCAGTATGCCGACCTGGTGGAAAAACGCTACGGCGTGCATCTGTACCGGGCCAAAACCTTAAAGCAGATGGCCCGCCGCGGACGCGAAATGTTCCATGTGCTCAACGACGCCTTCGCCGGTCTGTACGAATACAGCAAGCTGTCCGAGGAACAGATAGACGGCTATGTGAAGCAGTATGTACCCGTGCTGAACAAGGACATGGTGGCCTTTGTGGTGAATGACAAGGACCAGCTGGTGGCGTTCACGGTGACCATGCCGCACATCAGCGCCGGCGTGCGCAAGGCCAAGGGCCGTATCTTCCCCTTCGGCTGGATGCACATCCTCCCGCAACTGAACCCCAAAAAGAACCACATTGCCGAGGGTCTTCTCATCGGCGTCCTGCCGGAATACCAGGCCAAGGGTGCAGCCCTGCTCATGTTCAAGTATCTGCATGAGAACTATATCAAACTGGGGATTAAGCAGCTGCTGCTCAACCCCCAGTTGGAAGACAATCACAAGGTGCAGACCTTGTTCGGAGACTACAATCCGCAGGCTTATCAGCGGCGTCGCTCCTTTGTTAAGGAAATCTAGGCCTTAGCCTTAATAACCGCCTCGCAAACCTCCCCCACCGTAACGGGAGCGGGTGCGCCGTCGGGAAAATGCATCTGGAACTTTTCCTCGGCCGCCAGCGAGAGCAGCAGCATGGTCAGTGAGTCAATGCCCAGTTCCCGGACGAGTTCGGTCTGGAATCCCACGTTGGTCAGGTCCGTGTTGGGACGGATGACGCCGATGATCTCTTTGAGACCGTCGAATACTTCTTCCTTTGTCATACGCGGGCTACTTTCATGCTGCCGGTGCGCTTGAAATCTTCCGTGCGCACAGTTACTTTCACAATCTGGTGCGTGGTGGGCAGGGTGGCGTTGATCTTCTTGACCAGCGCGTTCATATAGGCCTCCACCTCTTCCCAGGGCTTGCCGTCGAAGGCAGGCATGAAGGGCAGGATTTCTACGGCAATCACCTGGTTGCCATTGAGTTCGTCCTCCTTCACCATGGCGTCACGCACGCAAGGATCGGCATAGAAGGGCTCTTCCAGGGATTCGGGGCTCACATTCTCTCCGTTGGAGAGTACGATGAGGTTCTTGATGCGTCCGGTGATGTACAGGAAGCCTTCGTCGTCAAAGCGGCACAGGTCTCCGGTGCGCAGCCAGCCGTCTTCCGTGAGGGCCTCGGCGGTGCGGACGGGATCCTTGTAGTAGCCGGAGAACACGTTGTCTCCCTTGACCCACAGTTCGCCATCCACCAGCTTGGTCTCCTGGCCGGGATAAATGCGGCCGATGGAAGTGGGCTTGCGCACGGCGTCGGCGTTGGCCGAAGTGAGGTTGGCGGTCTCGGTGAGGCCGTAGCCGAAGCAGAACTCCACACCCAGCTTGGTGAAGATGTCCACCAGGCGCGGCGGCACGTTGGCGGCGCCGGAAATGATCATGCGCAGGTTACCGCCCAGGAACTGGGGACCGTACATTTTTACCAGACCGCTGAGGATGTCGCAGATGCCGGGAACAATCACCAGGACGGTGGGCTTCAGCATGGGCAGTTTGCCGATGGTGGCCTTCATGTCCTCGCAGGTGTAGATGAGGTTGCCGGTATAGAAGCAGCCCATGGTGCCGGCGATGAGGCCGAACACGTGGCTCAGGGGCAGGATGGCGATATAGCGGTGCACGCCGATGACCTTGCCGGGCTTGAAGATGGCGTTGTAGTTACCGCGCATCAGGGCACGGTGGCTGAGGACGGCGCCCTTGGGCTGGCCGGTGGTACCGCCGGTGAAGAAGATGGCGGCGGGGCTTTCGGGGTCAATTTCGGCCACGGGAGCCTGAGTATCGGCCATGCTGGCAGCCGGGAGCACTTTCACGCCCTGCAGTTTGGCGGTAAGGGGCATGAACTCCTCACGCACAAAGATGGCGGCGATGTCAAATTTCATGCAGGAGCCGATGACGGCCATCTCCGGCAGCTGGGCCGGGAAGTTCATGGCTACATAGCCGGCGCTGGTGACGGCCAGGAACAGCTCGATGGCATCCTGGCTGTTGCGGTCCCAGATGGCGATGTGGGCGCCCTTGGGCAGACCCAGGCCGTTGATGAAAGCGCGGCGGCGTGCCACCCGCTCACCCAGCTCCTTATAGGTGATGGTGTTCACGGTATCGGACAGGGCCGGCATATCGGCAAACTCCTTGGTGAACCAGTCTACAAACTGCCCCATGGTAGGGAGATAGGGGATGCGCTCGAACTCCTCCTTGGGGAGCATGCTGTGGAAGTACTCTTGGTTGGTCATTATATTTAAGGTTTAGATTTCTAAATTGTACAAATATACTTTTTTTCCCCGACATACATGCGGCACATGCCCAGGGTGAAGGATTTGTGGCGGACGCGGCGGAAACCGGCCTGGTCCATCATGCGGCAGAACTGCATAGGAGACGGAAAAGCGTGCACCGAAGCGGGAAGGTACTTGTAGGCCTCTTTGTTGCCGGAGACCATACCGCCAATCCATGGAAGGATGTGCATGAAATAGAGGTCGTAGAACCACCGGATGGTCTTGTTTTGAGGAACGGACAGTTCCAGGATGACCACTTTGCCGCCGGGCTTGAGCACCCGCAGGAACTCTTCCAGACCTTTTTCCTTGTGCTCGAAATTCCTGATGCCGAAGGCGCAGGTTACCCGGTGGAAAACGCCTTCCTGGAAGGGCAGGTTTTCGCCATCGGCCACCTTGAGGCGGATGCGGTCGTGCACGCCCTCGTGGGCGGCTTTTTCCATCACCAGCGCCATCATACCCTCAGATATATCCACGCCCGTTACACGGGAACCGGAGCCCGCCGCTTTGGCGATGGAGATGGTGCTGTCCCCCGTTCCGCATGCCACGTCCAGGATTTGCTGCGGCGTCCCATCCACAATCTCCTTGAGTGCAAACCGTCGCCACAGCTTGTCCACATTCAGGGACATGATGTGGTTGAGTCGGTCATAGGACGGGGCAATCCCGTCGAACATCTCCTGTATTTTCTCTTTCTTAGGCATTACGGTACGGGATCATATCCGGAACCGCCCCAGGGGTGGCAGCGGAGGATTCTTTTAACGCTCAGGTACATCCCTTTGAAGGGGCCGTACTTGCGGAAGGCTTCCAGGGCATACTGGGAGCAGGTGGGGGTGAACCGGCAGGACGGCGGCGTAAAGGGGCTGATGCACAGCTGGTAGAACTTGATGAGCACCACCGCCGGAAATATCAGGATCTTTTTAAGCGTTGCGTTCATGGGCGATGGCGGTGAGGGCGGCGGTCATGTCGGCATAAATGGCCTCGTAAGGAAGGACTTCCTTAAGAGAGTAGATGAACAGCACGTCCACGCCGGTACCCAGCAGGGATTTCTGCTTGCGGTAGCTCTCGCGGATGCGGCGCTTGAGGAGGTTGCGCTTGACAGCGCGTTTGAAACTGCGTTTGGGGACGGAGACCACCATGCGGCAGGGTTCTTCGTCGGCCCTGAGCAGATATTTGCAGCGGAAACAGCCTTGCGTTACGCCTTTCCCATGCTCGAAGAGGTCTGCCACGGCAGTGGCGCCGCACAGACGTTCGCTCTTGGGAAGGGTTTCATCGGCCATGATTTACTGAATGCTTTCCAGATACAGCTGAATGGCGCTGGCCACGGACGGGGCTTCCGGAGAGGGGGCCTTTACGTCGATGCGCAGGCCGGCGTCCTCCATGGCGCGTACGATGGAACGGCCGTAGGAGACCATTTTGACAGAGCCCTGCTGGAAGTCCGGGAAATTCTCCTGGAGGGACTTGACATCGGCCGGATTGTAGAAAACAATCATATCGAAGGCCTTGATGTCCAGCTCCTTGAGGTCATTGCTCACGGGCTTCACAAACACACCGGTAGAGAACTCCAGCTTGCGCTCCCGGAAAAGGGAGGCGAGGGCGTCCACGGAAGAGCCTTCCGTCATGGTGATGAGGAATTTCTCTCCCTTGTGCTTGGGGCCGATGAGGTTGATCACGCTTTCCGGGGTGCCGTTACCGTAGAAAATCTTGCGCTTACGGTACACGATGTGCTTCTGCAGGTACATGGCCACGGCTTCCGTGGTGCAGAAGTACTTCATGGTTTCGGGAATTTTTACCCGCAGTTCCTCGGCCAGGGAGAAAAAGGCGTCGATAACGTGGCGGGAAGAAAAAACGATGGCCGTATAGTCCAGGAAATTGATGCGCTGGGCACGGAATTCACGGGAGGTGAGCGGTTCTATCCTGAAAAAGGGAGTGAACTGGAACTGGGCGCCAAACTTCTCCGTAACCTGCTCATATTGAGTTAAAACGCGCGGGGCGCTTTGGGAAACCAAAATCTTTTGGATGCTCATTTTTCTTTCTTCTCTTCTCTACAGTAAAATGGCCGAAACTACCAAAGCAGCGGTAGGTAAAATTTCGAGCGCGCAAAGGTACAAAAAAGTTCTCAAAGGATTGCAAGATAATCCTAAAATATGCGCTCTTCGGAGCAAAAAACTGAAATAGAAAAGAATGAATTCGGTGTAGAGGACCTGACGAATGACGGCGTCCGGGGAACGGAAAAGTGACAAAATGCCCACGCTCACCAGCACCACAACCATCATCAGAATAAAATAGGTATAGGAAGTGCGGCGCGCCAGGACAAAGAATTCGTTGTTACGACGCGGTTTCAGGATGAGGTAGATGAGCAGGCGCACCATGGCATAGGCCCAGATAACGCCCAGTACCGCCAGCAACCTCCATCCTTCGCTCAAGTCCCGCAGGAAAGCGGCGTCGTACAGCCGGTGATGGTAAGTGATGAGGGCTGCGGGAAGCAGCAGCACGGCGGCCACCAGACGGCGGTCGTTGCTGGCGCGGACGCTGCTTTCCAGCGAAACGCTTCCCCTGGCACGGAACAGGCTGTCAAAAAGCAGCGGAGCCAGACTAAGGAAACGCGGCAGGAACAGGATGGCCGCCAGTACAAAGGCTACGGCCAGGACTACAAACAGCACGGGCATCCCCGCCACGGTCTCGGTGGCGTCCGTTACGGGAGTATCTTCCAGCAGCAATCGGCCGGACTTGAAAAGTGCTTGCAGCAGCATTAATTTCCTCTTTTGGCGTTGTAGCCCAAGCCCTGCAAAATAGATACCACTTTATCCCGGAAATCTCCCTGGATGGTGATTTCTCCGTCTTTTGCGCTGCCGCCCACGCCCAGTTTGGTTTTTAGCACACGGCCCAGCTCCTTCAGGTCATCGGCCGTTCCCACAAAACCGGTAATAAGGGTGACCTGCTTGCCGCTGCGGTTGCGCCGGTCAATGCCCACAATGAGGCGTTGTTTCGCGGGAGGAAGGGTAGTTGCCTCTTCCTCCTGCGAGGTTTCATACTTGAAGTCCGGATTGGTGGAATAGACCACCCCCAGGCGTGCTTTCCAGTCGTTGTCCATGCTTTACCGGTTGCGGGCCGACGCCTCCACCAGCATGCGCAGGTGACTGTTGAGTTTATCGTTGCCGATGAGACTTTCCAGCGTGCAGTGCATGCGGTAACGCCAATAGTGACGGGGAATGGCCGGAATGTTGATGCGTTCATCGGCCGGATTGCCGTTGTAACGCACCTCTCCGTCGGTGGCCAGCCAGTCCTGCAAGGGCAGGATGGAAAGCATGGCGGGGGACTTCATGTGTTGGGCCACAATGAGGTCGGCCACCCAGGGCTCGCAGAAATAAGGGGCGTCTCCCTCGCAGCCCAGTACCTGGTTGAAGTAGCGCTGGGTGAGGGCACGGTCTTCCTCCCACCACGCGCGCAGGGGCGAGGTGTCGTGCGTACCCGTGGCGCATACACACCAGTAAGGGTAGCGGTCCGGATATCCGAAAGCATCCTTGGGATCCTTGGGCATGCGCTGGATTTCCAGGGAAAGGATGTTCAGTTCCTCCATCACGGAAGGGACGCAGGCGGGAATCATGCCCAGGTCTTCTCCGCAGGCCAGCATGCCCGTGGAACGCAGCAGGGCAGGGAGTTTCTTCATGGCGCAGTCCCGCCAGAAGTCGTTGTGGCGGCGCCAGAAGAATTCCTCGGACAGGCGGTTGTAGCGTTCCTTCATATCCTGCGGCAACTGGTTGTACTGCTGCGTAAGGTTACCGGAAATGCGCGGATGCCAGTAGCCTTTCTGGCGGGGATCCTCCACAAACAGGACGTCGGTCCCCTCTCCTGCACCGGGGTTGAAGCCCTGGGCGCGGAGTTCACCCTCGGCATAAGGGAGGGCGGGGTTGAAGTGGCCCATCAGGCCGCTCTTGTACTGGGAAGGGATTTCCCAAATGCGGAAGAAGCCCAGGATATGGTCAATGCGGAAGGCGTCGAAGTACTGCGCCATCTTGCCCATGCGGGCGCGCCACCAGGCATAATTGTCCTCGGCCATCTTTTCCCAGTTATAGGTGGGGAAGCCCCAGTTCTGGCCGTCGGCGGCAAAGGCATCCGGCGGGGCGCCGGCCTGGCTGTCCATGTGGAAGAGTTCCGGGTGCTGCCAGGCGTCCACGCTCACGCGGGATACGCCGATGGGAAGGTCTCCCTTGAGGGCCACGCCGTGCAGATGGGCATAATCCACGGCTTCCCGCAGCTGCTGGTCCAGCAGGAACTGCATGTAGCAGTAGAAGCCTACCTCGGCGGGATGTTCATCGGCAAAGGCGGCCGCTTTCTTGGCGGTGTAGGTGGCCATCTTGCCCCATTTCTCGAATTCGGGGCTGTTATGCTGGTCCCTTAACACGCTGAACACGGCGTAAGGGAGCAGCCAGTCCTTGTTGGCATCGGCAAAAGCCTTGTATTCCGGGGAGGCCATCACCTGCTGGCCCTTGGTACTGGCGTAGAGCTTGCGCAGCAAGGCCAGTTTGGTGCCGTTCACGGCTTCGTAGTCGATGGCAGGGAGCGCCTCCAGTTCGGCCTTCTTGGCTTTGTAGGCGGCATCCTGACGCACGCCGGCGGCGGGCAGATGGATGAACTGCGGATGCAGGGCGAAGGAACTCACCGCATTGTAGGGGTAAGAGTCCTGCCAGGTATGGGTCATGGTGGTGTCGTTGATGGGCAGCAGCTGGATCACGTTTTGACCGGCCTTCACCGCCCAGTCCACCAGGCGTTTGATATCGTTGAATTCTCCCACGCCAAAGCTTTCTTCCGTCTTGAGGGAGAACACCGGAACGGCCACGCCGGCGCCTCTCCAGGGTTCCGTGGGGAACTTGGGCTGAAGGTCGGCAATCATCACCTGCGTGTCCTTGGGCGGAACCTCTCCAAAGAAATGGTTGGGTCCTTCTTCCCAGCAGCGGATGGCCTTGGTCTTGGTATCGACAATCACAAATTTGTACTCGATGGGTTCCTGGACTTCCATGGTGATGAACCACCAGGGGAAAATGTGGTCGCTCATCACGTGGACGCGGTTCCACTTGCCCAGTTTGTCCCCGCAGCCCACGATGGCCAGGGACTCATGGCTGCGAACCTCGGGGGCGGCCACCTGGATACTCACATTGCCGCGGGCGCCAACCTCGGGATTGGGATGGCGGAAGGAGGCACCGCTGGGCCGGCGGAAAATGACGTCGCTGAAGGCCGAAGAATAGAAGGCCGAATTGGACGGCTTCTCCATCCAGCGGGAACGCACGATGATATTCTTTCCGGCCGACGGGGTTTTGTAATGGTGCTGGCGCCATTCTCTTTTGATTACCTTGCCGTCACGGACAATCTCGAAGGTGAACGTGTCTCCGTCGTGGATGTCCCGGCCGGTGAGCATGATCTGCCACAGCCCGCCATAGGAATATTCCATGGGGATGCGGCGCTTGCCCAGACGGAGCTGAATGCTCTCGCCCCACTCGGTGTGGTACTGCAGTTGGATATTTGTGGTCATAGTATGTGTGTTGGTCTGTGTGGTTAAACCTCCTTGCAGGAGGGTTAACAAATTTACGGAACTGCAAAGGATTTACAAAACATTACGCTATCTTTGTAGCACGAACAGACTAGTTTTTGCGACGAATGGACAATCCCACCGCCACCGTAGTCAAAAATGCCGGCAGCCACTACTTGCTGTCGGCCCTTCCGCAGTGGGAGGTTTTTCCCGCCGTGCTGCGGGGAAAGGTTCGGCTCAAAGGCAGCTCCATCACCAACCCCGTAGCCGTGGGAGACGTGGTGAGATATGACCCGGAATCCCCGGCCGTCATCACAGAGATCCTCCCCCGCCGCAATTACGTGATTCGCCGCAGCACCAACCTGTCCCGTCAGGCACACATCATCGCCGCCAACGTGGACAGGGCCTACATTGTGGTTTCCCTCTTTTTCCCGGAGGTAAAACTCCCCTTCCTGGACCGCATCCTGGTCACCTGCAATCTGTACGGCATCCCCGCCACCATCGTTCTGTCCAAGACGGATATGTACCGGGAGATGGCCGCCGAAGAAATTGCGCATTTCCGTTCCATCTATGAGGGCGCCGGGTATCCGGTAATAGAGACTTCCGTCCGCACAGGAGAAGGCATTGCCGATATCCGGGAGGCCTGCAAGGGCTGCGTGAACCTGTTTTCCGGAGAATCCGGCGTGGGGAAATCGTCCCTCATCAAGGCGCTGGACCCTTCCCTGGATCCCAAAATCGGCGCCATTTCATCGGCCCACCTGCAAGGCAAGCACACCACTTCCCTCTATGAGATGTATCCCCTGGCCAGCGGCGGTTATGTGATTGACTCCCCCGGCATCCGCGGCTTCGGGCTGGTGGATGTGGAGAAGGAGGAGATTGCCCGCTAC
This sequence comes from uncultured Bacteroidales bacterium, assembly GCA_905234795.1. Lineage (GTDB taxonomy): Bacteria > Bacteroidota > Bacteroidia > Bacteroidales > UBA932 > Cryptobacteroides. The sequence goes on from CAJOIQ010000004.1 coordinate 91,455, forward strand.
TTCCCCGAGATGCTCCGCGCCGCGGCCGGTTGCCGATTCACACCCTGCACGCATACCCACGAACCCGGCTGCGCCGTAAAGGCCGCCGTAGACGCCGGTCTCATTTCGGCCGAACGCTACAATTCCTATCTGGGCATGCTGGAAGAGGATAAGAAGTTCCGTTGAAACTGAACCGGGAAATACTGCGTCTGGCCGTTCCCAGCATTCTGGCCAATATCACCGTTCCCCTGGTGGGAATGGTGGACATTGCCGTGGTGGGACATCTGCCCGGCACGGATTCCGCCGCGCTCATCGGCGGCATCGCCATCGGCACCATGCTCTTCGACCTCCTGTACTGGAACTTCGGTTTCCTGCGGGTAGGCACCGGTGGCCTCACTGCCCAAGCCTTTGGCCGGCTCATGGCTCCGTGCACCAAAACTGCCTTTTCCGTGCACGGGGAGCTGGGCGGCATCCTGCGGCGGGCGCTGCGCATTGCGCTGCTGTCCGGCGTGGGCCTCATCGCCCTGCAGTGGGCGGTGGTATGGCTGGCGTTCCTGGTGGTGGATTGTTCACCCCAGGTGCAGGCTCTTGCCTCGCAGTACTTCTACATCCGTATTTGGGCCGCTCCGGCCACGTTGTCCCTGTTTGCATTCAAGGGCTGGTTCATCGGCCTGCAGGATTCCGTCCGGCCCATGACCGCCGACCTCCTGGTAAACGCCCTCAACATCCTGCTGTCCATCGGCCTGGGCTTTGGAACGCCCCTGGGCTTCGCCGGCGTGGCCCTGGGCACCGTCATCGCCCAGTGGACCGGCTTCGCCTACTGCCTCCTGGCCGCCCACCGCCGGTATGGTTTTTCGCCCTTACATAACTCATTCATTCATAGCATGTTAAGTTTTTCTCTTGATCCCAAATGGTGTCAAGAGAAAAAGTTAAGTGACTATGAATCAACAGATTACGCCACCAGCTTCTTTACCCTCAACCGGGACCTGTTCCTGCGAAGTGTAGGAATGATAGCGGTGTACATCGGCTTTACCGTCATCAGCGCCCGGTATGAGGATATGATGCTGGCGGTGAGTACCATCCTCATGAAGTTGCTCATGATCTTCAGCTACTTCACCGATGGCTTTGCCTATGCCGGAGAGGCTCTTACGGGCCGATTCATCGGCGAGCGGTCGGCCGATGGCCTGCGCTCTACCATCCGCGGCACCTTTGCCTGGAGTTTCGGCCTGGCCGGCGTGTTTATGCTGCTATATGGTCTGGGCGGTGTTCCGGCTTTCCGCCTGATGACCGCCGACCCCGCCGTGGTGGACGCCGGCCGGGAATTCCTGCCCTGGTTGCTGCTGATGCCCCTCATCGGCTGCCCGGCCTTCACCTGGGACGGCATCTTCATCGGCGCCACCGCCTCCCGGGACCTTCGCAACAGCACCCTCCTATGCGCCGTGGGCTTTTTCGCCGTCTGGTTCATCGGCAAAGCCATCGCCGGCCCGTCGGCCACCCCCGAAACCGCCATCCACATCCTGATGGGCGCCTACTTCGCCCATCTGGCCGTCCGGGCGTTGTACCTCACCCTCCGTGCTCACACCATAACGGCCTGATTACCAATAAATTAAGTTTCTCTCTTGACACCGCCGGGGATCAAGAGAGAAAACTAAGTGCTTAAAACAGAGCCAGTTACGGCCTATTCGTAAAATTGATAGAACAGAGCCAGGCTTTCCATGCCGGCGAAGAGCTGGCGCAGGAGGTAGCTCTCGTTGGGGGAATGGATGGTGTCGCGCTCCAGGCCGAAGCCCATCAGGAGCGGGTCGATGCCCAGGATCTTCTGCATGTCGGCCAGGATGGCGATGGAACCGCCGCCGCGGGCCGGAACGGGCTCGATGCCGTAAACCTGGGTCATGGCGCGGGATGCAGCCTGGTAGGCCGGGGAGCTGATGGGGATGAGGAAACCGTCACCGCCCTCGCAGGGAGTGACCTCCACCTTGATGTACGGCGGGGCAATGCGCTTGAGATGCTCCAGGAACAGCTGGGTAATCCTGGCCGATGTCTGCCAGGGCACCAGGCGCATGGACACCTTGGCGCAGGCCACGGAAGGCAGCACCGTCTTGGCGCCCACACCCGTGTAGCCGCCCCAGATACCGCACACGTCCAGGCAAGGCCGGATGGCCGTACGCTCCAGGGTAGTATATCCCTTTTCACCCTTTACTTCATTGATATCCAGGAACTTCTTGTATTCCTCCATGTCGAAGGGGGCCTTGTTCAACAGGGCCCGGTCTTCGGCCGAAAGTTCCACCACGTCGTCGTAGAAGCCGGGGATGGTGACGCGGCCGTCGGCATCGTGCAGGGACGCGATGAGGGCACAGAGCTCGTTGATGGGATTGGCCACGGCGCCGCCGTAATGGCCGGAGTGCAGGTCCTTGTTGGGGCCGGTCACCTTCACCTCAAGATAGGCCAGGCCGCGCATGCCGCAGTTGATGGACGGTACTTTCTCGCTGATCATGGTGGTGTCGGAGACCAGGATGACATCGGCCTTGAGCAGGTCCTTGTGCTCTTTCACCCAGGCGGGAAGCGAGGGGCTGCCAATCTCTTCCTCTCCCTCGAAGATAAACTTCACGTTGTGCTTCAAAAGCCCTTTGCGCAGCAAGAATTCGAAGGCCTTCAGGTGCATGAACAGCTGACCTTTGTCGTCGTTGGCGCCGCGGGCCCAGATGGCTTCCTCTCCGGTAGCGGGATCCGGGCCGATGACGGGCTCGAAGGGATTGGTGCGCCACTTCTCCAGCGGCTCCGGCGGCTGAACGTCGTAGTGGCCGTACACCAGCACGGTCTTGTCGGCCCCCATGTCCTTGCTGCCGAAGACCACGGGATGGCCGGCGGTCTCGTAGACATCGGCTTTGTCGGCACCCGCCTCCTTGAGCAGCTCCACCAGCCGCCCGGCGCAGGCATACATATCCTGTTTATGCTCCGGTTTGGCGCTGATGGAAGGAATGCGCAGCAGGGAAAACAACTCCTCGAAAAAGCGTTCCTTGTTGGCTTGGATATAGTTTTTCATGGTGATATTATTTTTGTTGGTTATTAGCGGCGAAGGTACTTCCAGCCGATGACCGGCAGGGAGAAGGCCAGGAAGCAGGCGGCAATCCAGAAGATGGAGACGGGGGTGAAGTTGTACAGACCGTCGGCGGCAAAACCGTCAATGAGCAGACCGCTGGCCACGGACTGCAATCCGGCGGCGGCATAGCTGGAGATACCCACGATGCCCAAGGCGGCGCCGGTGGCCTTGCGCGGCACGAAGTCCAGGGCCATGAGCCCGGCCACGATGCAGAACACCACGGAGAACGAGCAGCTGAACACGGCTACAAACACCATATTGAGGCCGAAGCCGCCACCCAGGAACAGAAAGCCCGCCAGGGAAACCACGGCCATCAGTCCGGCCAGAACCACAGGCCGTACGCGGTTGCCACGGAACAGAACATCGCTCAGCCAGCCGGCAGCCAGATTACCGGCCACTCCGAAGACTTCGGCCAGGCCGATCACCTGCGTGGCCCGTTCCAGGGAGAACGCCTTCTGTTTCTGAAGGAACAGCACGCCCCAGTCGCTCACCGCGTGCTGGGTAATGTATAAAAACGCCGTGGAAATAGCAATCACCCAGATGCCCGGATGCCGGAAAACCCATTTCTGCAACTCCCGGGTAGGTTTTTGGTCCATCGGCTTCACCTCTTCTCCGGAGAGTTCCTGCACGGACGGAAGGCCCTCGCTTTCGGGGGTGTCGGAGATAAAAACCAGCGAAACCGCCAGGCCGATGAACCCCGCCACCGCAGCCGCCAGAAATCCCCACTGCCAACCGGCTGCAGCCACAATGAAGCCCGTCATGATCATGGAGACGGCCTTCCCCAGCGGCGGCGTGGAACTGAAGATGCTGTATCGGGTACCGCGCTGCGTGAGCGGGAACCAGCGGGAAAGGCTGATGGTACCGGGCGGAGACCCCATGGACTGCATCCAGCCGTTCACGCCCCACAGCACCGCGAAGAGCACAAAAAGCGTCACCGAGCCGAAGCCCAGCGGGCCGTTCAGCAAGCCCATCAGACCCAGGATCAAGTTCATCAGGGCCGATATGCCGATGCCCACCGCCATGAACCGGCGGATGTTGCAGTAATCGGCCACAAACCCGTTGAGAAACTTCCCTACCGCGTATACAAAATAAAACGCGGAGCCGATGATACCCAGCTGGCCGGCCGTGAGCACGCCGCCGTCGATGAGCGGCTGCTTCACCACACCCAGCGTCATGCGGCACACATAATAAAGGGTATAGGCCACCGTCACGCCCCAGAACGTGCGGCTGCGCAGCCGCTTGTACGTCCCTTCCACCCCGGCCGCAGGAACTTTCTCTGCACGGGGTTTGCTGATGCGGAAGAAGGTGTACAGGGACATGGGCTAGCAGTCGGCTAAAAGGGTAGACAGCCTGGAGCCGGGCACGTACAGGCGCGCCTGCAGACCGGCCTCACGGGCCGCCTGTACATTGGTATCGTTGTCGTCAATAAAGAGGATCTCCCCGGCAGGCAGGCCGATACGGCGCACGGATTCGTCATAGATTTCCCGGGAGGGCTTGAGCAGCTTCATCTCGCTGGAAATGAACTGGTCCGTGAAGAAGGCTTCGGGCTCAATGCCATTGCGCCGGAATTCCTCATTGATCAGGGCCATGGCAATGGGATTGTTGTTGGAAAGCAGGTACAGCGGGTAGCGCGCGCCCAGTTCCTTAACGGTGTTCACGGTATCCTCTGTCATGGGGCACAGCAGGGCACCCATGCAGCGGTCTACATCGGAAGGCTTGCACCCCGGACGGGAGTCCTTGAGTACCTGGCTGCGGAAGTCGTCGGCACTCAGGATACCGGCCTCCATATCTCCGTAAATCCCTTTCTGATGATAGGGATCCAGCAGCTCCGTAATGCGGTAGAAACCCAGGATTTCCTGGAACGCATGAATGCACCGGCCCAGATTAAGGCCGATGAGAACTCCTCCGATATCAAATACGATTGCCTTTACCATGATAAGATACAAAGTTAAGTATTTTTTATTCAGGATTGGTGAAAAAGCATTACCTTTACACGCTAAAACTAACTACAATGAAAGACATTCTTCAAATTCTGAAGACCTGGAAGTTCTGGAAAGAGCTCATTATCATGACGGTGGGCATGACCGTGGCTGCCGCCGCCGTATATTATTTCCTGATGCCGTCCAAACTGGTAGTGGGTTCCATCACCGGTCTGTCCATCGTGATCGGTAACCTGTTCGCCGCCGCCGGCATCGGCATCAAGGTCTCCCAGGTGATTGTCATCATCAACGCCATCCTGCTCATCCTTGCCTGGGTATTGATTGGCAAGGAGTTCGGCGCCAAAACCGTGTACACCGCCCTTATCCTGGGCCCGCTGGTGGATATGTGGGAAAAGATCCTGCCGATAGAATCCCTGCTGGAACCCGGCCAGACCTCCCTGATGAACGACCCTTGGTTCGACCTCCTTTGCTTCGTACTCATCCTGAGCGCGTCCCAGACCATCCTCTTCCATATCAACGCCTCCACGGGCGGTCTGGACATCCTGGCCAAGATCATCAACAAATACATGCACGTGGATATCGGTGCGGCCGTCACCGTGGCCGGTGCCATCATCTGCTGCACGGCCTTTGCCATCAACCCCTTCCGGCTGGTGGTCATCGGCCTCATCGGCACCTGGATCAATGGCCTCACGCTGGATTACTTCACGGCCGGCATGAACCGACGCAAACGCGTGTGCATCATCTCATCACGCCACGAAGAAATACGCAAATACATCATTGAGGACTTGCAGCGCGGCTGCTCCCTGTACAACGTGACCGGCGGCTACAATGGTCATCAGAACACAGAAATCCAGGCCCTGCTCACCCAGGATGAGTTTGCCAATCTCATGAATTACATCAAAGAGAATGACATCCACGGCTTTATCACCGCCGGCAACGTAAGTGAGATTTACGGCGAGTGGAATGCAAAAACCAACAAAAAAAAGAAAATTAGATAAGAATTCCGGTGCGTTTGCCAGTTTTGGCACGGTATTGGAATAATGGGGTATCAGACATAAATATTGATACCTTAACATAAAACCCCTGCCGCCAATTGTGAAATTCGCGAGCGGGGAATTTCTTTAATCCTGCATCTGGCCGCCGGCCAGGTCCAGAATCTCGGAGGTAATCTTTTGCTGACGGCCCTTGTTGTACTGAAGGGTGAGTTCCTGAAGCAGGTTCTCGCCATTGTCGGTGGCGGTTTGCATGGCCACGGTACGGGCCGCGTGCTCGGCCGCAGCGCTGTCCAGCAGGGCGGCGTACAGCTTGAGCTTGATCACCTTGGGTTCCAGGACTTCCAGCAGTTCCTCCTTGGACGGTTCGATGATGAGGTCCTCGGAAGGAGTTTTTTCCGGAGCATCGGCCATCATTTTAGCGACGGAAAAAGCATCCTTTCCGTACGCCGTTATCAGTTCTTCTACCGTCGGCACCTGCTTGGCGGTGGAGACAAAGTGGGTATAAACCAGCACCACGCGGCCGATGCGGCCTTCATCCAGGTCCTTTTGCAGGCGGTCCACCAGGGCCGATGCGGGGCCGTAGGAAGGGTGGTCGGCCAGGGCGGTGAAGTCCTGCGGAGACGGGAATCCGTCCTTGCGCATGGCATCGGCCATCTTGCGGCCCACGGAATACACCACGTCGCCCGCTTGCCGCACACGGCGCACTTCGGCAATCACATTGGCATTGAAGCCGCCGCACAGCGAGGAATTGGACGCCACGGCCACGATGGCTGTCGGAAGGGAAGGGGACGCTTTTTCCGGTGCGTCGGAAGGGGACGCATTTCCCGCCGCTGAATTTTGGGCCGATGCGACGGCAAATGCGTCGCCCTTCCGTACGCTAATGAGAGCAAGCATCCGCTGGAGCTGGGCTTCGTAGGGCCGCATGGCTTCCGTGGCCTTCTGCGCCTTGCGCAGCTTGGCGCTGGACACCAGCTTCATGGCCGCCGTGATCTTCAGCGTGCTCTTTACGGAATTGATCCGTCCCTTTATTTCCTTCAGCGTGGGCATTCTACTTCAGGGAAAGAACGACCGAGGCGGCGGTATCGGTCAATACCTTTTCGATTTCCGGGGTGAGTTTGCCCTGGCTCAGGGGAGCCAGGACATCGGCGGCATGGTCGGCACGCAGACGGTCCAGGAAAGCGTCCTGGAAGGGACGCACCTGGTCGATGGCGATGTCCCGCATGAGGGCGTGCGTACCGCAGTAGAGGATGGCCACCTGTTCTCCCACGGGCATGGGCGAATACTGCGGCTGGATGAGCAGCTGATTGTTCTTGCGGCCTTTGTCCAGGGCCATTTCGGTGACCTTGTCCATATCGGAGGAGAACTTGGAAAATGCTTCCAGTTCGGTCCACTGGGCCTGGTCGATCTTGAGCGTTCCGGCCACTTTCTTCATGGACTTCACCTGGGCGCTGCCACCCACACGGGACACGGAAATACCCACATTAATGGCGGGACGCACACCCTGGTTGAACAGGGCCTGCTCCAGGTAAATCTGGCCGTCGGTGATGGAAATCACATTGGTAGGAATGTAGGCCGATACGTCACCGGCCTGGGTCTCGATGATGGGCAGGGCGGTAAGTGATCCTCCTCCGCGAACCTTGTCCTTGAGCGCAGCGGGCAGGTCATTCATGGCCGCAGCCACCTCCTGCTGGTCGATGATGCGCGCGGCGCGCTCCAGCAGACGGCTGTGCAGGTAGAAAATATCTCCGGGATAGGCCTCACGGCCGGAAGGACGGCGCAGGATGAGGGACACCTCGCGGTAGGCCACGGCCTGCTTGGAGAGGTCGTCGTACACCACCAGGGCGTGCCGTCCGGTGTCTCGGAAATATTCGCCGATAGCCGCTCCGGCAAAGGGAGCGTAGTACTGCAGCGCGGCGGGATCGGCCGCCGTAGCCGCCACCACCACGGTATAGTCCATGGCACCGTGCTCCCGCAGCGTCTTCACGATGGAAGCCACGGTGGAACCCTTTTGGCCGATGGCTACATAAATGCAGATGACGGGCTTCCCGGCCTCGTACTCCTTGCGCTGGTTGATAATGGTGTCGATGGCGATGGCCGTCTTTCCCGTCTGGCGGTCTCCGATGATGAGCTCACGCTGACCGCGGCCGATGGGAATCATGGCATCGATGGCCTTGAGGCCCGTTTGCAGGGGCTCGGAAACCGGCTGGCGGAAGATGACGCCGGGCGCCTTGCGCTCCAGCGGCATGTCCACTTTTTCTCCGTCAATCTCTCCCAGGCCGTCCAGCGGATTGCCCAGCGGGTCAATCACGCGGCCCAGCAACTGGTCACATACGCCGATCGAGGCGATACGTCCCGTCCGGCGCACCACCATGCCTTCCTTCAAATGATCCGTGGGGCCCATGAGCACGGCGCCCACGTTATCCTCCTCCAGGTTCATCACCACGCCCATGACACCATTGCCGCAATCCAGCAGTTCTCCGGCTTCGGCATGGTCCAGACCATAGAGGCGCACAACGCCGTCACTCACCTGCAGGACCTTGCCGATTTCCTCGAACTGGAGATCGTTTTTCATGTCCTGGAGTTGTCCCAGCAGGATATCGCTTACTTCCGAGGGTTTTAAAGAAGTTGCCATCGTCAGATAATTCTTCTGTTTTTTTCAATAAACTGTTGTCGGATCCTGTCCAGCTGATACTTTACGCTGGCATCCATCAGGTAGTCGTCTATGTCAAAGACAAAACCGCCGATGATGGAGGGATCCACCTCCACTTCAATAAATGCATCGTCTCCCGTCTTTTCCTTCACCAGGTCTTTCAGCCGCTGGAGCATGCGCTCCGACGGCGCGGTGGCCGTTACCAGGCGCGCCTTGCGGATGCCCACACTGCGGCGGTACAGGTCCACGAAGTCCCTCAGGATTTCCTCTACCAGTTCCAGGCGGCCTTTGCCGCCAAGAAGGGAGAGGAAACGGTCCATCTCCCGGGACATGCTGTTCCCCAGAGCGCCCTTCAGGAGTTTGATCTTCTCCCGGGCGGGAACGGCGTCGGGGGCGGCCTGAATCATGCGGCGAAGCTCCGGAACGGAGTGAAGGGCATGTACCAGGGTTTCGGCCTGGGCACACACGACTTCCCCCTGCCCGGTTTCACGGACATACTTTACCAGCGCGGTGGCATAGCGGGATATGACGATGCTGCGGTTCATGAGCGGAGTTGTGCCTGGTCGGCTTCATCGACCAGCTGATCGATGAAAGCCTTTTGACTGTCGTCGTCCTGAAGCTCGTGGCGGAGCACTTTTTCGGCCACCTGGACACTCAGGAGGGCCACTTCCTTCCGCACTTCGCGGAGGGCGCTCTCTTTCTCGGCCGCTATCTGCAACTTGGCCTCGGAGAGCAGTTTGTCGGCCTCGGCCCTGGCTTGCGCCTTGGCATCGGCCACAATCCTGGCCTTGGTCTCGGTGGCTTCCCGAAGGATGGCGCTCTGTTCCCGGCGCACATCCTCCAGCATTTTCTCCTGATCCTGCTTCCAGCTTGCCATGCGCGCCTCAATTTCGCGGGCGTCCCGGATGGAATTCTCTATCCTTTCCTGGCGCTTGCGGACCATGTCCGTGAGCACCGGGAAGCCGAATTTGGCCAGGATGAAGAAGACGATGCCGAAGATCAGCGTCATCCAGAACAACAGCCCGAAATCTGGCGTAATGAGCGACATAGCTTACTTGCCGATAAGACAAACCAGAATGGCAAACAGGCAGGCGCCTTCCACCAGGGCACCGATGATGATGGCGGTGAGGCGGTAGTGGTCGGCTTTCTCCGGCTGACGGGCGCCGGCTTCGAGGGCGGCTTTACCGATGTTGCCGATACCGAAAGCGGCGGCGATGGCGGCGATACCGGCACCCAGGGCGGCACCGGCCTTTCCGAGGGCTGCAGTGGTGGCAGCCTGAAGGAGCATAGTGGACAAAATCATAATACTATAGTTTAAAAGTTATTTCTGGGCATTTTCTTCTTCCGGGTGCTGCCGGCTGAGGCCGATGAACACGCTGGAAAGCATGGTAAATATATAGGCCTGGAGGAATGCTACCAGCAGCTCCAGGATATCCATAAACACGCCGAACAGGACGGCGATGGCGCTGAGCCCGCCGTTCATGGCGGCACCCAGCTCGGCGGTAAGGAACACCACCGACACCACGCCCAGGATCATCATGTGACCCGCCAGGATGTTGGCAAAAAGCCTCACCATGAGGGAGAAGGGCTTGGTGAACAGGCCGATGATCTCTATGAGCGGCATCAGCGGAATAGCCTTGAGGAACAGCGGGACCTCCGGCCAGAAGATATCTTTGTAGTAGTGTTTGTTGCCAAACAGGTTCACCGCCAGGAACGTGAACAGCGCCAGGGCGAAGGTGACGGCAATGTTGCCGGTGATGTTGGCCCCGCCCGGGAAGAACGGGACAATGCCCAGCAGGTTGTTCACAAAGATGAAGAAAAAGGCGGTGAGCAGGTACGGCGAATACCGTTTATAATCCCGGCCGATACAAGGTTTGATGATGTCGTCTTCTACCATCATCACCAGCATCTCCAGCAGGCCGCTGAACCCGCCGGGGGCTTCCTCACGGGCATCGTGCTTGCGGTACCACCTTACGCCCAGCAGCACCAGCAGCACCAGCACCAGGCTGTTGAACATGAGGCCTGCCACGTTCTTGGTGATGGAAATGTCCAGCGGGCGCACGTCTCCCTGGGCCGTGTGCTCCATCACTTTGTCCTTGTGGGACTCGGTGTCGTGCAAAATATAAAATCCCTCATATTCATGCCCGTGGGCCAGTCTGGCCGACGAAAACACGTGCCATCCCGTCTCCTTGCTGCGCACAATCACCGGCAGCGGAACACTGATGTGCTTCCCGTTCACCGTAGTGATGTGCCAGTCATACGCATCCATCACATGGCCGTAAAGGTACTCGTCCATGTCGAAGGATCCTCCGTCCGAAGGGGCCGAATCCCCCTCCAGAGCATCGGCCATCATTTCTGCGACGGAGGGGGATGCCCCGCAGGACGGAGGAACTATTGTCTCCGACGTCACTGAAAATAGGGCCGATGTTCCGCCGGAGACAACAGTCCCTCCGTCTGAAAAGAACATCATCAGCGATATGAGGAGGGAGAGGATCATACTTCCACGCAGACGGTAACGGTGTTATCACGGACTTCGGCGAAGCCTTCGCGGATGGGGAAAAACTCCTCCTTGCCATCGGCCACATAGCGGATGTTGCCGGCCACCAGGGCGGTGACCAGGGCGGCATGGTCCTGGAGCACGGTGAACGGCGCTTTGAGGCCCGGCAGGGTAACTAACTCCGCCGTCCTTTTCACCAAAGTCCCTTCCGGACTGAGAATATGGAGTTTTATACTCATTTGGCGGCAGCCAGAATGGCCTCACCCTTGGCGATGGCATCCTCGATGGTGCCCACGTTCAGGAAGGCTTGTTCGGGGAGGTAGTCCACTTCTCCGTCCAGAATCATGTTGAACCCGCGGATGGTATCCTCGATGGAGACCATCACGCCCTTCACGCCCGTGAACTGCTCGGCCACAAAGAACGGCTGGGACAGGAAACGCTGCACGCGGCGGGCGCGGTTGACGGTGGTCTTGTCTTCGTCGGAGAGTTCGTCCATACCCAGGATGGCGATGATGTCCTGCAGTTCCTGGTTGCGCTGGAGAATCTGTTTAACGCGCTGGGCGGTGTTGTAGTGCTCCAGGCCCACGATATTGGGGTCCAGGATGCGGGAAGTGGATTCCAGCGGATCCACGGCCGGGTAGATACCCAGGGCCGTAATCTTACGGCTGAGCACCGTGGTGGCGTCCAGGTGGGAGAAGGTGGTGGCCGGAGCGGGGTCCGTAAGGTCATCGGCCGGCACATACACAGCCTGCACGGAGGTGATGGAGCCGTTCTTGGTGGAGGTGATGCGCTCCTGCATCTTACCCATTTCGGTGGCCAGGGTGGGCTGGTAACCCACGGCCGAAGGCATACGGCCCAGCAGGGCGCTTACCTCGGAACCCGCCTGGGTGAAACGGAAGATGTTGTCGATGAAGAAGAGGATGTCACGCGGGCCGGCGCCAGTGTCGCTGTCACGGAAGCTCTCGGCCAAGGTGAGGCCGCTCAGGGCCACGCTGGCGCGGGCTCCCGGGGGTTCGTTCATCTGGCCGAAGACCATGGACACCTGGCTCTTTTCCAGCTCTTTGGGGTCCACCAGGGAGAGGTCCCATTTACCCTCCTCCATGGCTTTATTGAACGCGTCTCCGTAACGGATGACGTTGGATTCTATCATTTCCCGCAGGAGGTCGTTACCTTCACGGGTGCGTTCTCCCACGCCGGCGAATACAGAGAAACCGTTGTGAGCCTTGGCGATGTTGTTGATGAGTTCCTTGATGAGCACGGTCTTGCCCACGCCTGCGCCGCCGAACAGGCCAATCTTACCGCCCTTCAGATAAGGCTCGAGCAGGTCGATCACCTTGATGCCGGTGAACAGAACGTCCTGGCTGGTGGTAAGGTCCTCGAACTTGGGAGGGTCCCGGTGGATGGGCAGGGAATTCTCCCGGTCCATCTGGGCCATGCCGTCGATGGCGTCCCCGGTCACGTTCATCACGCGGCCACGGATTTGGGTGCCCACTGGCATGGAAACCGGCCGGAAGGTGTTTTCCACTTCCAGACCGCGGCTGAGGCCGTCGGTGGAATCCATGGCCACGCAGCGCACGGTATCCTCACCTATGTGCTGCTGAACTTCCAGCACCACTGTCCTGCCATCCGGGCGGACTACTTTCAATGCATCGTTGATGCGGGGAAGTTCGGTCTCGGCATTACGGGCCGATATGTTAAAATGCACATCTACAACCGGTCCCACGACCTGCGCTATGTGCCCCAAAGCTTGAGCCATACTTTACGTGTTTTCTGTATTCACAAAGATAGCCATTTATTTGGCTATTGCCAAATGAATTCGATTCTCAATGCGTGCCGCAAGCGACGCCAGCAGGAAATACACGCCGGTCTGGATGGTCAACGCCCTGATTTCGGGTGCGATGGCATCCAGGCTGCCGCTCATGCTCAGGGTCATGTAGGCCCGGCAGCCGAAGGTGGACGGGAACACGTAGGACAGCACCTTCCATAGGTACGGGAACTGGGACTCCGGCCAGGTGAAACCGGTAAGGAACACCGCAATCGGGGTTACGAAGAGCAGCAACACCAGCACGGTCTCGCGTTTGGTGATGGCGCTGGACCAGGTGAAGGAGAAAAAGATGATATCGGCCACGTAGAAGAGTAGCAGCACCAGCATGGCCGTCCAGTCACAGTGAACGGGAAGATGGAAGAGCGTGGGTACCAGCAGCGTCCCATAGACGCCCAGTACGATGAAAATGAGGTAGTAGGCGAATCCTCGGCCCATCACGATGCGGCCCATCCCTCCGCTTGTGGCGTGTTGCGTAAAGCTGCGGCCTTCTTCCCGGAGCGTTCCGGCCAGGGTGGAACTGCCGTAGAACATCACCTGCTGCAGGATCATCATCATGGCCATGTACACGAAGAACATGGTGAAGGAGATGGCCGGGTTGTACTGCAGGTATTCGTCGTACTGCACCGGCTCAATGAGCTGGGTGGCATCCTGCCCGGTGTATCCCGCCGCGGCATAACGCTCGGCCTGGATGGCGTGTACCTCGTCCAGCATCACCTTGTTGGTGGCCACGGTCATATTCTTGTAGTAGAGGAAAGTGGACATGTCGGCATAGGTGGAAACCGTTGCCTGTTCCATCAGATTGAGTTTCCGGTCAAAATCGGCCGGGATGTAGATGATGCCGTGCACCTTCTGCTGTTCCATCAGTTCCCGGGCCTCGGCCATGGAGACGCAGTCATACGCAATGGCCACCTCACGCGTGGCGTCCACCTCGCGGATATACCGGCGGCTGTAGCTTCCCTGGGAATTGTCCACCACGGCCACGGGCATCTCGTCCACCACGCCATAACCGTAAATCCAGTTATAGAGCAGCGGATATACCAGACCTGCGAAACAGAAGATGAGCATGACGCCGTTGTCGCGAACCACCATCCTGAGCTCTTCCACAAAGATGTTGAAGGTCTCGCGAATCCATTGTCCCAGATATGTTGTCTTGTTTGCCATAGTTAATTGCGCGGATAATTCTGGTTAATGTAGGCACCTTCAAGGCGCTTGATTCCCAGAAGGGGGATGAGCAGGAATACCAGGAGGGCGACGGCCGATATCCACCAGCCGGAGAACCCCACACCGAAGATGGCTTCCTGCACGTAAATCTTGTAATAGAAACGCAGCGGATACAGCCAGGACATGCCCTGCAGGGCTACCGGCAGGCTGCTGATGGGCAGGGTGAAGCCGGCGAAGGAGAAGCCCAGCACGCTGTACAGGGCGCTGATGCACACCGACAGGCGCAGGGTGGGCACCATGGACACCACGAATACGGCAATGGCTTCATAGGCAAGCACCAGCAGCAGCATGGCAAGGATCATGGCCCAGATGGAACCCTTGAGCGGATAATGCAGGGGGCCGAACAGCACCAGCTGCAGGATGGTCCCCAGCGCCGTAAACAGCAGCGTATAAGGAATAAGCTTGGCGAAAACGGCCAGGGAAGCGGAATTCCCGCCCAGTGCCATCAGTTCCCGCGACGTTCCGTACTTCAGCTCGGAGGCCAGGGCGTAGGACACCACCAGCATGATGCTCATGGCCAGCACGCCGGTCAGGATCATATTGCACAGGTAATAGGCATAGCTGGTGGGGGCGTTGCCGATGTTGTGGGCATCGATGACCATGGGCTGGATCCTGGCCATGATCTCATTCTCGGCCACTCCCTTTGTCCGCAGGACCTCCCGCTGTACGGCACCGTTGGTGAGGTTCACCATAAAGAGGATGTCTTTGTACGAGAGCGCTCCTCCGATGACAGGGTTCATCGCATTCACGTATACCCCTATCTTGGGGCAGCGGAACGCCTGTACATCCTCGTCAAACCGCTCCGGGATAATCACATAGGCCGATATGCGGCCTGTTTCCATCTGCCGCCGGGCTTCGGCCACACTCCCGAAGGAGACCACCCTGCCCAGCTGGGTTGCATCCAGCTGCTGGACAAAGTTCCTGGAGGTGGAAGAGTTGTCCTTGTCCACTACGCCGATGGGGATATTATCCGGCAAGCCTTTCCCGAAGAAAGTGAGAAAGAACAGAGCCGTGGCCAGCATCACTCCCAAAGAGCCCACCAGATAGATGGGCCTCTTTGTCCAGAGATGCAGTTCGCGTCTGACGATATCGAGAATCCGTTTCATTATTTATCCTTTTTCATAAGAATGACACTCATGCCGGGACGGAGACCCTGTACGGGAGCATCCGGCCGTGCGCGCACTTCGAAGGTGCGGGTGTCGAATTCGCCGATTTCCTTGGTCGCACGCCAGGTGGCATAAGACTCGCGGACGGCGATGTAGTATACGGTTGCCGTCACGGGGGCGTTTTTGAGGGCAGGGACGGTGAGCTGGAGTTTGTCGCCGGACTGCATGCCTTCCAGGCGGTCTTCCCGGATATTGAAAGTGAACCAGACATCGTCCAAATCCTGGATGGTCATGATGGGCGAGCCCTGCCCTACCAGTTCACCCACCTTGGGATAACGGGCGGCGATGATGCCGTCGGCCGGAGAAGTCAGGGTGATTTCCGACTTGTAGGAATTCACCAGCTCCACGGCGGCATTGGCACGCTCCACCAGGGCCACGGCTGCGTCCTTGTCTTCCTGACGTGCGCCTTTTACAGCCATATCATATTGACTTTTGGCAGCCCTGGCCGTGGCGGAAGCGGCGTCGTACTGGGCCTTTACCTCGTCAAATTTCTGGTCGGAGACAACTTTTTCATCGTGCAGCTTCACCATGCGTTCGTAGGATTTGCGCATCACTTCTTCGCCCACCAGGGCTTTCTGCCACATCTCGTAAGCTCCGGTGATCTGCTCCTGACGGGCACCGTTGTAGGCTTTTTCCTTCTGTGCAAGTGCGGCGGCACGTGCGGCCGATGCTTCGGCAATCTTGGACCGGATTTCCGGGGAATCGATCAGGACCAGGGTATCCCCTTTGCTCACCTGCTGTCCCTCTACTGCGCGGAACTCTTCGATACGGCCGGGAACCTTACCCGAAACACGGTATTCCGTGGCTTCGGCCTCGCCCTGGATGACGGTCTGCCTGGGACGGGAAACGATGTATCCCACTACTGATACGATAAGGATTACAGCAACAAGTGCGATGACTCCGGTAAGGAGACTGTAGTTTTTCTTTTCCATGGTATTTCTTATTTAATTTCTGCGTTGTAATTACCCTCGGCTTTCTGGAGGGAGGCGGCGGCCATCTGGAGTTCGATGCCGGCGTCGATGTATTCGCTGTGGGCGCTCAGCCAGGCGGTTTGGGCACCCAGGACGGTATTGGTTTCAATGACACCGGCCTCATAGCCCACGCTGGCTTTGCGAAGGTTCTCCTCGGCACTGGCCAGGTTGTTCTCGGCCATGGTCAGTTTCTCCAGGGCTTCGCCGCACAGCTTGCGCTGCTGGGCCACCTGCAGGTCGATGAGTCCGGTGGCATCGTCATATTGGTCGGTATACTGCCGCGCTTCGGCTTTGGCCTTGCGGTATTTGTACATGTTTTCACCGCCGTGGCAAATGGGTACGCGTACCATGACGCCCACGCTGAACATGCCGCCCTGCCAGGTGTTCTGAATGCCGTTATAGGCATTGGGATTGGAGATGAGGTAGTTGCCCACCAGTGCCACGGTGGGGAGCATGTCGGCACGCACCACCTTGGCCTTGCGGTCATAAATTTCCTTGGCCAGGGACAGGCTGCGGGTCTCGGGACGGGAAGCATAGATGTCTTCCAGGGATTTCTCCTCTGTCCGGGCCGGGATGGGAATCACGTCCAGGTCTTCATCGGCCAGCACGATTTCCGTGTCCAGGGGAAGGCCGATACGCTTGCAAAGCAGCATCTTGGCCAGTTCCAGGCCATTGGAGGACTTGGTATAGAGCATGTCGGCCTCATTGGCCTTGACCTGGACCTGAAGGGCATCGGATTCGGTGGCCACACCGGCCTGGATGGCGTGCTGCACGTCGGCCTGCATCTGATGAAGAAGCTCGCTGTACGATTGGGCCAGTTTCTTCTTGGCGGCGATGGAGACAATCTGCCAGTAGGCCTGGTCCACGTCCAGAAGGACATCGGCATACTTCATATCATACTTGGCATCGGCCAGGTTTTCCGCAAGGGAGGCCATCTGGTTGGAGTAGACGATCTTGCCACCCGCGAACAGCGGCTGTTCCACGGTAATGGCGCCCACCCACACATTGTGCAGGTCCGGATGCAGGGTTTTGTCGATGTCGGCGCCGATGGCGTTGATGGGGTCCGCGATGTTAGGCACCAGGCCGGCAAGGGAGGAGGGATCCATACCCTGCAGCATCTGAAGGACGGTCTGCCACATGGGGCTGCCCATGTATTCGGCGGCCAGGGCCGGATTGGTCTGGATGGCCGTCATGAGCTGGGTCATCTTCTGGTTCATGGCCGTTCCCAGCTGGGTAACGGCGTTCCCCGCCGCAGCGTCAAGCTGTCCCTGCACAAGCGTGCCGGCGTTGCGCAGGAGCTGGGACTGGGAGTCGCTGATGAGGGCGATATCCCTATTATTATACATGTACGCGCCCGTGGCGCTGATGTTGGGGAAATAGTTGGCCAGGGCTATCTTTTTGTCATACCCCGCCATCTCCCGGTCAATCCTGGCCTGGTCCAGTTCCTTGGAATTCTGCACGGCCATGTCCCGGCAATCCTCCAGGGTGAGTGTAGTCTGGGCATTCAGCTGAACGGTAGTCAGCAGCAACGCGGCCCAAATGAGTGTCTTTTTCATATATAAGAAGTATTTGAAATTATCTTTTGGTATTTCGATTGCAAAATTACAGCCAAAATAACCCCTAAAAAATATCAAATGTTTCCTAATAATTGTATTTTGGTAGAATGTTAGGAAATATTTGCAATTTTCATTCGAATAGCTTATATTTGTGACCAGATAACTGAATTAGACCAAATTACAAATGGAACCTCAAAACATCAGTATAGAGAAGGTCCTCAAACTCACCGCGGAAGGCATTGATATTACCGCCCTGGGAAACGACTTTATCCTTGGAGAAGCCCAGGGAACCAGCGCGCTCTCCAACAACCGGATCCTGGACATGCTGCGCTATCCCATCCGCTTCGACGGGTATATCCTGTTTTTCCTGAAGAAAGGGCACTTCCACATAGATTTCAATCTCAAAACCTATGAGGTGCATGAAGGTTCCCTGCTGTTAACCGTTCCGGGCAATATCATCCGGGTGGGCCAGCCCCACCAGGACAGGCTGGCCCAGATTGAGCTGGTATACGTAGTGCTGTCCCGGCAGTTTATCTCCGGGTTGCAAGTAGATTTCAACAAAGTGTTTCAGGACAGCGTCCAGATGCTGGAGAACCCCTGCATCGCCCTCAACCAGGAACAGCTGGCCCTGGCCGAATCCTATTTCCTGCTGGCCAAGCAAGTTGTAGGGTCTTCCCTTTCCAACAAAAAGGCCATCATCGGCGGTCTCCTGTCATCCCTGAGCTACATGACAGAAGACATCTGGACCGGTCAGCTTACGCAAAAGGGAGAGCCGAACCCCGGCAGCAGTGCCCGGGCGGCCCTCACCTACGACCGTTTCATGAAACTGGTCACCGAATACCACAGCCGGGAACGCGGCATGCAGTTTTATGCCGATAAACTTTGCCTCACGCCCAAGTATCTTTCCAAGATTGTGAAGGAAGCCAGCGGCCGCAGCGGCCCCGAATGGATTGACGACTTCGTCATCCTGGAAGCCAAGAACCTGCTCCGTTACTCGGACGAAAGCATCAAGGAGATTGCCTACAAACTGAATTTCCCCAGCGCAAGCGTCTTTAACAAGTTCTTCAAGGCCAATACCGGCCTGGTTCCTTCCGACTACCGGCGCGGGGAATAACAAAAAACCGGTCCATCCGGGCTGCCGTTTTTTTGTATTAAGATGCCCTCAATGCGTTGCTTATTTGCCGCGTTGACGTGTAGAATGCACAGATGGCCGATTCTTTGTCAACGCGGGAACGAAATCGGTCATTTTGCCGGAAAACGCAGCCACGTTGACGTGTAGAAGGCGTACAATGGCGATTTCGCGTCAACGTGGCAAGGGTACAAAAAAAGAGAGTGAACTAAGTCAATCTGACTTTTGGGTCAGCCTCTTTTTTGTTTTTCTGCAAAAATGATATATCTTTGCAGAAAATGATATCATAATGGAGACTGTAAGAGAAAGCGCCCTTATCCGGTTAAGGCCGGAACTGATGGCCCGGGCCAAACGTCAGGCCAAAGCGGCACATCTGTCTTTCAATGCCTTTGTGGAGAAAACGCTGGAACGCGCCGTGGAACCGGAATGGCCTGTGCTGCCTCCGGATTACAAAGTGTCGGAGGAAATCCTGAATTTTGCATGCATCCCGGCCGATTGGAAACCCACAAAGGAAGAGTTGGAGGCCGACCCTCGTCTGGCGCATATTTGGGAGGAGTGCAGTCATGAGGATTAAGGCGTTTTTGGATACCAACGTTCTGATGGACGTCCTGCAGAAAGGAAGACCCTCCTCATCTTCCTCTCAAATGATTTTCCAAGCCGTCTGGGACCGCAAGATAGAAGCCGTACTCACAACCCAAAGCATTGTGGATTCATCCTATTTAGCACAAAAAGCCGGTCTTCAAAAAGTGTTTTTTGATATGGTCAACAAATGCTGTGACTATATCAACATAGAACAGCTTAATTCTTTCGATATCCGTTTTGCCTGCCGGAACTATACCGGTGATTTTGAAGATGACAGCCTGGTCTACAGGGCCATTGACTGTAATTGTGACGTATTTGTTACATCGGATAAAAAGCTTCGGGAGACTTATCAGGGTAAACATAAAAACCTCCAGATTATGAGTCCGGAGGAGTTTATCTCAAATATGACAGGTCTGTAGGCTTGAAAACTAGTACTTCTTGAGGGTAGTTACTTCGTGAACCTTTGCCTCGAGCAGATCGTAATCCCGAAAGAGGATGAGGTCTGTAAGGTTGGCGGTATCGATGTGGTATTCCAAAGGAGCGCCGGTAAGTTTTATGATAAGGGTGTTTTGGTCAACGGACCAGGAACCACGACTGAAATTCACCTCAATATTACTTCTGGTGTCAATCTCCCGGTATTCCAGTTGGCCACCGCTGATAAAGTTATAGTAGGTGCGCAGACCTTGGTCGCTGGGGCGAATGGTCTTAACTACCTTAGAATAATTGTTGGCGTCATAAATCAGAACGTGCACCAGCTCCCATTCGCCGGAAATGACAATGGTGTTGACCGCTGTGGATTTGGTGCAGGAACCGGCCAGGAATACCACGGCCAGTGCCAAGATAAGGGTGCGAATAGCTTTTTTTCATAAAGGTCATTATCATTATTTCAGCTGCAAAGATAGTCATTTTTTAGTTTACTCCGTGAGGAACTTAAAGAACACGTCGATGTCCTTTTTCTCCTTGAAGCGTACGATGTACACCTGGTCTCCCAGGGCATCGGCCAGGGCCTCCGGCATACGCTCGCTCATACACATGACGCTGCCGTAGCGCTCCAGCACCTCCTGGTGGCTGTGCTTGTAGCTGCGGGAATCCCGCCGGCCCACATAGGCGCAGTAGTACGGCTCACCCTCCGGTTTGCGGCGCTCGTCAAAGGCCACCATATCGGCCCAGATCTGGAAGACGTCGGTGCTGTGGGCGAAGTTCATCATATCGGGGGTGAAGCCTCCCGGCGGGCGCATGTTCACTTCCAGGCCCACATAGTCGCCCTTCTTGCCCAGCCCTTCGCGGTCGCGGTCCAGCTGGAAGAACTCCAGATGGACGAATCGGCCCGTAATGCCGAAGGCCTTCACGGTGCGGCGGCCGATGGCAGCCAGCTTGGCGGGGACGGTCTGGTTAATCCAGTAGCAGGATTCCAGGTTGCCGTGAACAATGTCCATCACGGGCGTGGGGAACACGCTGTTGTTCTCGAAGATGGGCTCTCCCTTTGTGTTGTAGATGGCGTCGTAGCTCACCAGGAGGCCGGTGATGAATTCCTCAATCACATACAGGCCGAAGTTGTCGGGATGCTCCTGGAACCACTGGTGGAGGTCGGCTTCGCTGCACATCTTGGTGGTGCCGCTGGCGCCCACGCCGTTGTCGGGTTTGGCGATGATGGGATAGCCGGTCTTCTTGGCAAACGCCTTAACCTTGGCCTCGCCTTCGCTGCCCTTGATTTGCCGCGCCGTGGGAATGCCGCCCAGGGCGTAGTACTTTTTCATCTCGCTCTTGTTCTTGATGGCGGCAATATGGTCGTTCTTAATTCCGGTGGTCACATTGAAGTCCGTGCGCAGGCGGGCATCCTGTTCCAGCCAGTACTCGTTGTTGGACTCTATCCAGTCAATCTTGCCCCACTTGTGGGCAAACCAGGCCACGGCCCGATACACTTCGTCGTAGTTTTCCAGGTTGTGAACCTGATAATAGTCGGACAGACTGCTGCGGAGCTCCAGCGGCAGGTTCCAGTAATCGGTGTCGGCGATACCCAGCACATTGACGCCATTGGCTTTGGCGCCGGCGCAGAAATGCCAGTAGGTGTGGGGGAAATGGGGAGAAATAAAGACTAAGTTCATAAAGCTGTAGGATTTGTTCTCTTCGGAAATGCGGTGCATGGCGCCGCGGGTGATTTCAAAGGCTTCGCCGCGCAGCTCGGCCGGCTTGCCTTCTTTCTGGATAACGTACCCTCCGTCCCGGAAGGTGTAAAAGCGATGCCCCCAACTGTCGGGGTAAACGATGTCTTCGAACATCCGGAGCCCGTCAAGGGTGGCATAGCGCACTTGCTCGAAGTGGGGAATCAGCTGGATGTGCGTAAGGCCCAGGCCTTTGAGCCAGCGTTGGTAATGAGGGTCCACGGCCTCTCCAGGGAGTTCCGGATGGGAATAGACTTCGTCGGCACAGTTCATGCTGCCGGCGCTGCAGCCTATGACCACGCCCTTATAGTCTTCCAGCAGTCCTTTCAGGCCGATTTCGTGGATGAACTTGTTCTGCGTGGGCACGTGGCCGCCGCACAGGATTACCCAGTCGGCCTTTTTCACCAGCTCCGGCGCCTGGGCGGCATTCGTCCTATCCAGCATCACAATCTCCGCGGTGCGGATGCCTGAGGAATGGATGCATTTTGTCATCCCTTTTTTCACAAAAGACGTGAATCCTTTGTCGTCCGGTGCGGCACTCACCAGCAGCACGCGGGGCAGACGGTCCGGTCCGGTCACGGCGGCCAGGGCGGCCTTGACCTCGGCCAGAAAGCCGTTGTCCTCCGTGAAAGAAGGCTCCCCGAAGCGGGTGGGACTGCCGGTAAGGAAAAGCGTCATAACAGAACAAAGGTACAAAAAAAACGGCAGCCCGGATGGACTGCCGTTCATTTTTACCAGTCGACGAATTAGTCGGCCAGGGAGAAGCGCTTGAAGGCAAGAACCTTAGCCTCGGCGTCAACGGCCTTGAGGGCGGCAGCCACGGTGGCCTTGTCGTCGCTCAGCTGGTATTCCTGCTCCATGAGGGTGTTCTCCTTCAGGAACTTCTGGATACGGCCGTTCACGATACCGTTGATCATCTGCTCTTTACCGGCAAGGGAAGCGAGGGTTTCCTCACCCACCTTGGCGATGATCTCACGGGCCTGCTGAGCCTGCTCGGGAGTGAGCCAGCCCTTGGCGGTGTTGGATTCAATGTGGTCTTCGCTGTCCACGTGGGCGGGGTTGATACCGGCCTTCTTGAGGGCGTTGTCAACAGCCTTCTGGACTTGCTCGTCCTTGGTCTTCTGGATGGCCACGGTCTTTTCGGACTCGATCACCTCGGCGGGAACGGAAGCGGGATCCACGGCCACAGGGTTCATGGAAGCCACCTGCATGGCGATACCGCGGGCAATCTCGGCAGAAACCTGCTTGTTGAAAGCCACAATAGCGCCCAGCTTGCCGTTGAAGTGCACATATTCGCTCACAAAGGGAGCCTCGAGAGCGCCGTAGAAAGCAAGAACGTGCTTCTCACCGGTCTTACCGGCCTGGTTGGTGATGTCTTCTTCCAGAGAGTAACCGCTTGCAAGTTTCACGGCTTTCAGGGCCTCGAGGTCGGCGGGGAAAGCGGCGATGGCGGCGTCGGCAATTTCGCCGGCGAGCTTCTTGAAGTCGGGGGTAGCGGCAACGAAGTCGGTTTCGCAACCCAGGCACACGAGGATGGCCTTACCACCGTTGATACGGCTGAGGACGGCACCCTGGGTGGTCTCGTTGTCACCGCGCTTGGCAAGGGTGGATTTACCCTTCTCGCGGAGGATTTCAACAGCACGCTTGAAATCGCCTTCGGCCTCTTCCAGGGCCTTCTTGCAATCCATCATGCCAGCGCTGGTCATGTCGCGCAGTTTCTTGATGTCTGCTAATGCAATAGCCATAATCTTTACTTGCTTTTAAACGGTTAATTACTCTGCGGCGGGAGTCTCTTCGGCCTTGGGAGCTTCCTCGGCGGGAGCGGCTTCGGCCTTGGGGGTGCGGCGGGCGCGGAGCTTCTTGACGGGAGCCTCGGCCTCGGCGGGAGCCTCAACAGCCTCCTCGGGAGCTTCCTTCTCCTTCTCAAGCTTGCGCTCTTCCAGACCCTCGTTGATGGCCTGGCACATCACATCCATGATGAGCTCGATGGACTTCGTAGCGTCGTCGTTCGCCGGAATCACATAATCAATCGGGGTAGGATCGCAACATGTGTCAACCATAGCGATAACCGGGATATTCAGACGGGCGGCTTCCTTCACGGCGTTGGCCTCTTTCTGAACGTCGACCACGAAGAGGGCGCTGGGCAGGCGGCTCATGTCGCGGATGGAACCGAGGTTCTTCTCCAGCTTGGCCCGCTGGCGTTCCACCTGGAGGCGCTCACGCTTGGCGAGTTTCTCGAAGGTGCCATCTTCCTTCATCTTGTCGATGGTATTCATTTTCTTGACGGCCTTGCGAATGGTGGGGAAGTTGGTAAGCATACCGCCCGGCCAACGCTCGGTCACGGAAGGCATATTGACCTCGGCGGCCTTGGCGGCGACG